>JANOFF010000134.1:0-10650 GCA_031413515.1 bacterium | reverse complement strand
GGCGCCGAGGCGCTCGCCGAACTTCGGCCGGGCATCGTGGTGGTCGAGCTGTCGTGCTACGGCGACGTCGGTCCCTGGGCGTCGCGCGCGGGTTGGGAGCAGCTGGCGCAGAGCGCTTCGGGACTGGCGCATCTGCAGGGCGGTCTCGGCACGGGCGCCCGACCGGCCCTGCTGCCCGCCGCGGTGACCGACTACACGACCGGCTATCTCGCGGCCTGGGGCGCGATGGAGGCGCTGCGTCGTCGTGCGACGGAGGGCGGCAGCTGGCGGGTACGCGTCTCGCTGTGTCAGACCGCACAGTGGTTGCTGCGAGCCGGGGCGGATCGCGATCCAGGGGCCGCAACCGGACTGGCGAATCCCGCGTCGCTGCAGATCACGAGCGAGACGCCGTGGGGACCCGTCAGCCATCTGGCGCCGGTCGTGCAACTCTCCCGCACGCCGACCGGTTGGGAACGGCCGACCGTGCCGCTCGGACACGACCTGCCCGAGTGGTTGCCGCGCACCGGCTGACCGGAGCATTCGTCGGATCCCCGACACACCTCACCTCACCTCAGGGACCGGACCGACCGAAGACCGAGAAGACGCGCGCGCCCCCCACCCCCCGCAGTCGTCTGCGCGACGACAGGAATGATCGATGTCACAGAGCGGTCCCTACATCTTCCACGCCCACGATGTGTCGTATTTCTCGGGCAAGTTGCGGCCGGTGTTTCCGCAGAAGAGTCTCTGGTACCGCGAGGTCCTGCCCGACGTGCTCGAGATCAAGCGTCGAACCGGCCTGAATTTCTTTCCCGTGGTCGTGACACCCGAGGATGAACTCTGGCAGGACACCAGCGACATCCTCGATCGACTCGAAGAGCTGCACCCGGAGCCGCCGCTGTTTCCGACGACGCCGGTCCAGCGCATCGTGGCGTTCCTGCTCGAGCTGTACGGCGACGAGGTCGGCCTGCTGCCCGCCATGCACTATCGCTGGAACTTCGAGGAGAGTGTGCGCAAGGTCGGGATCGACTTCTCGACTCCGGCCGGCCGCGCGGCCGCCGGCCAGAAGTTCGCGCAGCGCATGTCCGGCACGCTGCCCTTCCTCGGTGTGACTCCGAAGACCGTTCCCGCCATCGAGGCCCACACCCGCGATCTGCTGGCCGCGCTGTCGACCCACTTCGCGGCCAATCGCTATCTGCTCGGCGACGCGATGTCGCTCGGCGACTGCGGGCTGATGGGGCCCCTGTACGGCCACTTGTTCCGGGACGCGGTGCCCTCGCGCATCCTCTACTCGACGGCGTTCCATGTCTGCGCGTGGATCGAGCGCATGAATCGGCCACCCCTCGATCAGAAGGGTTGGACGGCCAGCGACGCACTGCCCGAAACCCTCGGACCCGTGCTTCGCGTGATGGCCGAGGGTGTGCCGATGCTGGTGGCGGCGGTGCAGGCCGTCGACGCCTGGGCGAGCGTGCACGCCAAGGCCGGCGAACCCCCGCCGCGCGCGATCGGCGGGTTGCAGGCGCGATTCCGCGATGTGCCGCTCGAGGCGGGCGCGCGCCCCTACACACTCTGGATGGTGCAGCGCAGCCTCGACGCGTATCACGCCCTCGCCGCGCCCGATCGCGCGAAGGTCGATGCGGCGCTCTCGGGCACGGGCTTCGAGCCGTTGCTCGCCCTGCAACCGCGTCATCGACTCGAGAAGCAGCGCTACGAGCTGGCCTGGTCGAGCTGAACGCAGGGGATCGGCTCCCACTGGCATGGAGAAGGGCCGGATCTTCAAGAAAGAGATCCGCTCCTCGCTCGCGTCCGCGCCGCCCGGGCTTCGCCGAGGCGCGCTCGTGTTAGCGTCCCGACCAGCCAGAACGGCTCGGGAGACCAGGCATGCGATCGTTCGAAGGTCGGGTCGCGCTCGTCACGGGCGCGAGTCGCGGTGTGGGCAAGGGGATCGCCCGGGCGCTCGGCGAGCAGGGGGCCACCGTCTATGTGACCGGCCGGACCAGCGGTGCCGGAGATCGCACCATCGAGGCGGCCGCCCAGGCGGTGAAGGATGCGGGCGGCGAAGGGCGCCCGATCCGCTGTGATCACGGCGACGATGCGCAGATCGCAGCGGTCTTCGCGCAGGTGCGCGCCGAAGTCGGGCACCTCGATCTGCTGATCAACAACGTCTACAAGATTCCCGATCCGCCGGCCTGGGGCGGGGGCTTCTGGGATCACCCGATCCGGATCTGGGACGATCAGGTCGGCATCGGGCTGCGCGCCCACTACGTGGCGAGCTGGCACGCCGCGCCGCTGTTGTTCGCAAGCAGAGAGATCGCAAGCAGAGGGATCGCAACCAGAGAGATCACAGGCAAAGAGCCCGCGAGCGGGCCGGTCCCCGCGATCCTGAACGTCTCGTCACCGGGCGGGCAGCGCTACCACTTCTCGGCTTCGTACGGGGCGGGCAAAGCGGGCCTCGATCGACTGACCGCCGACATGGCCCACGAGCTGCGCGAGCGCGGCGTCGCGGCGGTCTCCCTCTACCCGGGCATCGTCTCCACCGAGTTCATCGAAGACAGCATGGGCAAGCGCGGGATGGATCTGCGAGACGCGCAGACGCCGCTGTTCGTCGGCCGCGCCGCGGTCGCGCTGCTCGGCGCCGACGACCTGATGGCGCGCAGCGGGAAGATCGCGTGGGTCGAAGATCTCGCCGAGGAGTTCGACCTGCGCGACGAGCACGGCCGTCGCCCGCCCGGATACGCACAGCGACTGCGCGACTGAAGCGGTCCTTCAGCGCTCCTTCTGCCCTACTGCGGCGGGCCGCCGGGCCTCGGTCCTCGATGGCCTCGCCGATCCTGCTGCATCTTCAGGAGTTCGGCGCGCTGCTCCGGCGTCAGCAGGGCGCGGACCTTCAGCAGTGTGCGCAGCCGAAGCTTCTGGAGTTCGGTCTCGGAGTTTCCGATCGCGTCGGCCTGCTTCATCACGGTGTCCAGTGCGGGAGCGTCCTGGGCCAGCAACTCGCCCATCGTCTGATTCTCTTTCTGGAGCCGTTCGCGCAGCTTCTCCATCTCGGGCTGCGCGGCATCCACGACCTCGTCGACCTTGGCCTTCGTGGCGGCGTCGAGGCCGAGGCGCTCGGCCTGGCGATCGATGATGTCCGCGAGGCTCGGCGGTCCCATCCGGTGAGCCGGACCGGCCGCAGCGGGCTTGTCGGGTGCGGCTCCGGCCGGCTTGCCATCCTGCGCGTGGACCGTTCCCGCCAGCAGTGGAGCCAGCAGCAATACCCACGCGAGCGAGCCGAACCCCGTGCTTCGTGACGTCATCTGGACTTCCTCCCGGCGCGCAGGCTAACGGGACCCGGCCCTCTTGGCGATGGCGCTGGATCCGGCCAACCCTCAGCCCGGTCGGCGAGAGGCGGATTCCCGTCGCGACAGCGAGCCTGCCGGGCCGTGGCTACGCTGCCCCTCATGCCGCTGCCCGAGTCGTTCGAAGGCCTGGCGTTCAACCCCGTTCCCGAGTCGGAGAACCGGATCCACTCGGACGAAGTGGCCCGGGCGTACGGGTTTCGCGGTGGTCTGGTTCCGGGCGTCGTCGTCTCCGCCTATCTGCTGCATCCCGCCGCCGTCGCATGGGGACGGGACTGGCTCGAGCGCGGGCAGGCGCATGCGGTCGTGCACTCGCCCGTCTACCACGGCGAGCGATTCCGCGTCGAAGTCGAGCGCGCGAGTGCGGATCGCTACGAGGCGGTGCTGTTCGACGATCGCGGCACGCGCTGCGCATCGGCCAGTGTGTCGCTTCCCGAGCGGGCCCCCGAGCCGCCGCGGATCCGACGCGACCCGATCCTGCCGCGAAACAGCGAGCGTCCCGTCGCCACGCGCGAGGGGATGGAGCGGCTCCGCTCGAGCGGGCTCGGCGCGATGCCGGCCCGCTGGAACGAGAACGCCGAGATCACCACGTACCTGAAGGCCGCCGACGAGATGGCGCCGGTCTTCCACCGCGATCGCCTCGCCAATCCCGCCTTCGTGCTGGGGCTGACGAACTGGCTGCTCGGCGCGAACGTGAAGATGAGCCCATGGCTGCATCTCGAGACGCACGCGCAGGCGTACCGCGCCACCCCGCCGGGCAGCGAACTCGTCGTCGAGGCCGCGATCGCGGATCTCTTCGAGAAGAAGGGCCACGAGTTCGTCGACGTCGACATGACGATCTACGGACGGACCGACGGCCGCGTCTTTTCGAGTGTGCGGCTGCGCGCCATCTACCGGATGCGCGGTCTCTAGAGGTTGTTGCCGGGCAGGTTGTCCGTCCGCGTCGTCATCTCGCGGTTCCCGCACCCACCTCGGCGGCTCGATGCCAGCACTCGGCGGGCAGCGCGACCAGATCGTCGGCCAGCGCATGGGCGATCAGGTCGTGGCCCACGGCGTTCGGGTGCGAATCGAGAGGATTGATCCAGAGCGTCTGCGGATCGTGACTCTCGAACGCGGCGAACGTCGAAGTGACGCCGAGCCCGCGCGCGCTCGCCATCTCGGCCACCCGGCGATACATCGGATGGAAGGGATGCTGCGCGTCGAGGTTCGTCAGGTGGGTGTGGATCAGCACCTGGCCGCAGACGCCATCGCGCCCGGTCAGCGCGGCGAAACGATCGAGGCCGGCGCCGAGTCGCGCGATCGCCGCCTCGTTGTCGAAGTAGTTGCGCCGGAGTTCTCGCGCATAGGGGTCGTCTTCGGGTGCGCGCGAGCCGCCGAGGGTGAGCAATCGCCAGACCCCGTACCGCACCAGCAACAGCGGATGGGCTCCCGACCAGGTCAGCCACTCGCGGGTGCGGGCGTCCTGCTCGAACAGTTCGTAGCCGGGTCCCTCGAGGTCGTTCAGCGTGTAGCCATACACGTACAGGCCGGGACTGTATGCGGCGATCGCGACTTCGAGGCGATCCATCACGCTCTCGATGTGCGCCCCGGCGAGTCCGGCGTTGATCACCTCGTGACGCCACTCGGGCTGCGCCTCGTCGAGCAGCGGACCGAGTCGGCTCGCGTAGACGTCGGCTTCGTCCACCCCCGAGCCGAACACGAAGGAATCTCCGGCGATCACGATCCGCAGCGCACCGGGCCCGGCGGTGGCGGGGCGATCGGGACCGCGCAGGCCGTGGGAATCCGTGCGCACCACGACGCCCTTGTAGATCCCGTGGACGTTCTGGCGCGCGAGGGCGAGTACACCGGAAAGTTCGGGAAGCTCGGCGGATTCGGGATGCGCGAGGCGCCAGTCCGCCCGGGCCTCGCGCGCACTTCGCTCGGAGCGCCAGGCCACGACACGCAGGGCGATCTCGCCGACGGACGCGACGACGACGATGGCCGCGACGAATAGCGCGATCCTGCCGAGCCACGAAGTCCGGGACGTCATGGAGCGAGGATAGGCTGGGCGCCGCGGCGCACGTACTCGACCCGGCACGCCCGATCCGCGCGCGCCACGCCGCCGAGCTGGCGTCGCAGCGGCTGCGGATCGCGGTAGCGCGGTGTCAGTTCGAAGCGCTGCACGAGCGTCGTGACGGCGTGCGCGATGCTGCGCAGCGAGAACGACTGGGCGGGGCAGCTGTGTGCGCCGTGTCCGAACGTCGTGACGAGTTCGGGAACCGGCAGGCTGCCGCGCAGCGCGAATCGGCGTCCCGCGAAGTGCGCCGGGTCGTAGCGCTCGAGACCGGCGGCCGCGCTGCGGTTCGTGACCGACATCATGGTCGCGATGAAGGCGCCCGGCGCGACCGTGTATTCCGTGTGTTCGTCCTGCAACACGGTCGGGCGGAGCACCTTGCGCAGCACCACCGAGCGCTGCATCAGGCGGATCGATTCGCTCGCGCACGCATCCATCAGTCCCGGCTCGCCGCCGCGCACGCGCTCGAGCACGTCGGGATGGTCGAGCAGGTGGACGAGCGTCCAGCCCATCGCGGCGAACAGATTCGACATCGAGGCGAGATGCACGAGCACGACGTCGCGGGCGATGCCGCGGCGACGCTCGTCGCCCTCGGTGTTCTGCCAGGCTGCCAGGATCTGCGCCATCAGATCGTCGCGTTCGCCGCCGACACGCTCGCGGGCATCGAGCACCTCACCGAGCAGGTCGTCGAGGGCCAGTAGCGCCTGGCGCTCGGCGCGCTTTCCAGAGAGGCGTGTCCAGAGCATCCGCTGTGGATGCACGAAGGCATCGGCGCCATCGAGTCGTTCGAGCCAGGGCACGAGGCGATCGAGGAAGCGCGGCTCCGCGGCTTCGACGCCCGCCCAGGACGCGAGGCCGACGCGGTGTCCGAGACGCCGCGTCCAGGCGAACGCCTCGAGCCGGCCACGCGGGCCGAGTTCGTCGCAGGACAGATCGACCGCGCGCTCCAGGTTCGCGAGGTATCGCGCGACGTCGTCCCGCGCGAAAAGCATGTGCGGGATCGTCCGGCGCCCCGCGAACAATTCGTCGGGCACCTTCTGTCGCAGCATCTCGACGTCGGCCGCGCCCTTGCTCGCGCTCCGCTCGGGGAGCGCCCAGAGCGAGCGCACACCGACCGGCGAGAACACCCAGAGGATCCGTCGGCCGAAGAAGTCGGTCTCGAACGTGTCCCCGCTGCGGCTGCGTTCGCGGGCGAGATAGCCGGTCGCGTCGCGCAGGATCCGCAGGCCGTGGCCCACGAAAGGCAGCGCACCGGGCGCGTTTCGCGGAGCCGGAGTGATCTCGGGTCTCAGGGGCATCGCGGGCAGTGTAGAGGCTGGATCGATCGCCGACTTCCTGCGCATCGATCGGCCCGCCGCGTAGTATGGTGCGATCGCGTCGACGCGACGCCCCAGGCGAGGAGCCCGTATGTCAGACACAAGCTTCGATGTGGACCGATTCAGGATGTCCTTCCTGTTGTTGCTCGTCGGGCTGATCTCGCTCGGCTTCGCGATGATGATCCGCGACTTCATCACGACGCTGTTGCTCGCCGCGATCACGACCGGGCTCTGCTACCCCGCGTATCGTTGGCTCGTCGCGCGATTCGGGGGGCGCGAGTCCCTGGCCTCGATGGTCATGGTCGTGGGTGTGTTCGTCCTGATCATCGGACCGCTGCTGCTGCTCGTCAGCATCGTGACCACACAGGCGCTGGAGATCGCACAGTCGCTGCAGCCCTGGATCGAAGCACGCCTGCTGGCCGGGCCGGACGGATTGCTGCCCCACAACGATCTGCCGAGATTCCTGCTTCCCTACGAGGCGCAGATCGCGTCGAAGCTCGGCGAGTTCGTGGGCCAGTTCGGCCAGTTCGTGCTGGACGCCCTCGCCAGCGCGGGACGCGGCACCGCGGCCTTCGTCGCCATGCTGTTCCTGATGCTGTACGCGATGTTCTTCTTCTTCCGCGATGGGGCCGCGATGCTGACGCGGATCCTCTACTACATGCCACTGCGCAGTGTCGACGAGATGCGATTGATCGGTCGCTTCTCGTCGGTGAGTCGCGCCACCATCAAGGGAATGCTGGCCGTCGGTGTCGCACAGGGTTCGCTGGCAGGCGTGGCGTTCTACTGGGTGGGTATTCCAGGATCGGTGTTCTGGGCCACGATCATGACGGTGCTCTCGATCATCCCGGGCCTCGCGACGGCGCTGATCTGGGTTCCCACCGCAATCTGGCTCTATCTCGACGGGCAGGTCCTCGAGTCCCTGGGACTGACCGTGTGGTGTCTCTCCGTGGTCGGGACGGTGGACAACCTGCTCCGACCGCGGCTCGTCGGTCGCGACACCCAACTCTCCGCACTGCTGATCCTGGTGTCGACTTTCGGGGGTCTGCTGCTCTTCGGCGCGACCGGATTCCTGATCGGACCGATCCTCGGCGCGCTTTTCGTGACCGTCTGGGAGATCTACGGCGAGGCATTCGCCCACTATCTGCCCGAGGCAGACATCGAGCACGTGCGTTCGGGGCTCGCGCAGCTGTCGCATGCACCCGCGAGCGCTGAGCCGTCGGAGCCGGAGTGAGCGGTCGCCCGCTCGCTCGCCCGTAACTCAGGGCATGGCGCTGCTCGCCGAAGCGACGGGCCGTACGTTGACGGGGATCGCGCTCTGCAGCGCGAGTCCGGTCACGGGATCGTGGCGCGCTTCGGCCGACGTTAGCGCCTGGACGTTCGAGCCGCGCTCGCGGACCGGACGCGGATCGGCCGGGTTCCCCCAGCCGAACGCGAAGGCGATCGTGCCGCGCCCGACCTGGTCGCTGGCCTCGACGATCCCCTCGACGCAGCCGTGCTCGTTCTCGACGAAGACACTGTCGCCGTCCGAGAGCCCGCGCTCCTTCATCACGTCGGGATTCATCAGCACCGGGTTGTAGCGGCGCTTGCGGGCCAGCGAAGGCAGGTTCTGGCCCTGCGAGCAGTACACCTCGGGCATCCGGTACGTGATCATGCGAAACGCGAAGTCCTCGCCCTTCGCATAGCCGCCGCCCGCGATGATCTCTTCGGCCCGCACGGCGCGCAGCTCGGCGAGCACGTCGGGATGGCCGGCCGCCATCTTCTTGTCGGGGTGGCCGATCATGTTCGGGATCACGCCGCCGGCCTGCAGGTGACGCTCGCCGAACGCGAAGCCGCTCGGGTGCTTGCGCAGTTCTGCGAGTGGTACCTGCGCGTGTCGGTACGTCTCGTCGAGCAGCTGGTCCGAACTCGGCTTCATCGCTGCGGTCAGCGAACCCACGCGCAGCGGCAGCCCCATGCGGGCCGCCAGCTCCCAGAACACCTCCCACTCTTCGAGGGTCTCCTCGGGACCATCGATCAGCGCCTTCGTGTACTGGCCGAACGGGAACGGATAGGTGGCATCCATCAACTTCGAGACGTCCGGCCTCTCGAATGGATGGCGCACACCGAACACATAGTCGGCATGGTGGGCGGTCGCCGATTCGAACAGGTCGAGCACGACGAGCAGCTCGAGTTCTTCGAGGGCGCGGCCCGCCCTCTCGGCCTCCGCGAAGACGAGGGCCGGATTGCCGCCGTTGACGATCAGGGCGCGGATCTGCCCCTCGCCCGGGGTCAGGATCTCGTCGGCCAGCGTGTTGGTGGGCAGTTCGTCGTAGGCACCGAAGATGCCGTTGATTCCCGAGATGCCACGGATGCGCGAGACCGGCGGCTGGCTGCCGGGCAGGATCGGTCCGGACTCCGGCGTGAAGCGATGCCCGAGAGCGCCCTCGCTGCGCGTCATGCCGCCGGCCCGATCGTAGCGTCCGCACAGGCCGTTCAGCGTCATCACGAGCTGCGTGGTCAGGTTGTGGTGCCCCGCCATGTGGAGACCGGTTCCACTGACCGCTCCCCCGGTGCGCGCCTCGGCAAAGGTGATCGCGGCCTGTTCGATCGACTCGGCGGGAACACCGCTGCGCCGTTCCGCATACGCGAGATCGAAGGGCGCGACGGCTTCGTGCAGCGCAGCGACACCGCTCACATAGTCGGCCACGTAGGCATGGTCCTGCAGACCGCGATCGAGGATCACTTTGATCATCGCCGCGAGCACTGTCGCGTCCTCGCCCGGCTTGACCTGCAGATGGATGTCCGCCGTGCGGGCGACTTCCGACTTGCGCGGGTCGAGGACGATCAGCTTCGCGCCGCGCTGGCGTGCATCGCGGATGCGCGCCGAAGGACTGGACTGCGCCATGTTGAGCTGATGCGAGCGCGCGGGATTGGTGCCGACGAACATCACGCAGTCGGCGCGTTCGACATCGAGCAGGTTGCAGGGAACCAGCCCTCCGAAGAAGCGGTTGCCCGCGATCGTGAGGCTCGGCGAATCGATCGTGAACGACGTGTACATGCGACTCGACCCGAGCGCCTGGAGCCAGCGTCGGACGAACCACGGACCGCCTGCCGAGGTGCGGTGGCCACCGCATCCGGTGTAGATCGCGACGGCATCGGGACCGTGTCGTTCGACGATGCGCATGAGCTTGTCGGCGACTTCGTCGAGGGCGGCCTCTTTCGAAAGCGTCGTCCAGCCGTCTGCGTCGCGGCGTCGCGGGGCGAGCAGGCGATCGGGATGATGGATCCGCTCGACTTCCGCTCGACCCTTCTGGCAGGTGTATCCGCGGGTGACTTCGTTGTCGCGATCGCCGCGCACCGCGACCACTCGACCCGCTTCGACCTCGACCTCGAGGCCGCAGAAGACGTGGCAGAAGCGACAGAAGGTCTTGTGGGTCGATCGAGTCGATTCATTCGAAGTCATGCCGCGAGGGTAACGCAGGGAGACGAAGGCTCGGCACCCGCGGCGCTCGAGACGACCGTCTGATCCGCACCGATCTGCTGATATGTCCCCGCCTTCACGCCCCATGTCTTATTGTGTCGACCTGCCCGCGATGAGGGAGGGATCGATGAGCGACATGTATTCCGAGGCGAGTGTCCCCGACCAGAGCGGGAAGACCATCCTGATCACCGGAGCCAACACGGGGATCGGCTACGAGGCCGCCCGCGTGCTCGCGGGACGCGGTGCACGAATCCTGCTCGGTTGTCGCTCTGATCAGCGCGCCCGCGATGCCCGCGCCCGGATCCTCGCCCTGCATCCGAAGGCCGACATCGAGACCGTCTCGCTCGATCTCGGGAGCCTCGAGTACGTCGGTGTGGGTTTCGCGCCGCGTACCCCGTGGACGCGCACGCGGTCGCGGCCGTCCTCCTTCATCGAGAAGCTCGTGAAGTCGGCGCTGACGTCGGGGCCGAGATACGCGCGCGGATCGCCCATCTCGTACGCCAA
>JANOFF010000133.1:0-11735 GCA_031413515.1 bacterium | reverse complement strand
CGTAAATTTCACTTTGACCCTCCCGAAACCCAGTATCTCGGCGCAAAACCGCATTCTTTGCCCTCGGAGACCACGCAAAACAGCCCACTGATCAGGCTTTTTTTACGTTATGAATTTAACTTTCCTAGAATTTCGTAAAATGGGCTGGAAGTGAAAATTGCTCCTGGACGGTGTTTCTTTGGGGGGCTCGTCCTTTGATATCAATGGCGAGACCGATGATTTCCTGGCCACAATTTCGCCCGGCAGTGAAATTTATCTGCCCCCCCGATCGTTCCCCTGCCCCACCAATTCACATTCTGCCTCCCGACTTTCCGACCGCCTACGATCCCAAAACGCGGTACTCACCCACCCGCCATCCTGAACCCGGCTTTCCTATCAACTAGCCACCACTTTCCAGGCTGCTTGAGGTACGCGTGGTGGGATGGACCGCAACACGCAGCACCAGATCGCACCCTCTACCCCGCGATCTCTGAAACCGGCTCCACGCATTTCGCTGAGTCGTGTCGCGGGCTGTTGACGAGCGTGCTGACCCGATACGCAAGCATCTGGGCCGCATCAAATGGCCGCAGCAGTCCCGATATCCTGCCTTCGGCGCCCTCCTCACCATCGAGCCAGGCGTCAAAGCTTTCTGGCGGGACGATGACAGGCATACGGTCGTGAATAGCCACCATGAGCTCGTTCGGTTCACAGGTCAGCAGCGCACACGACTCGATAGCTGGCTTCCCCGGCTTTTTCCAGTGACTCATAAGGCCGGCGATCCCAAATGGCAGACCGGATCGCAAACGGATGTACCAGGGCTGCTTCTTGCCTGTATCGGGGTCTACCTGCCACTCATAAAAACCATCCGCGACGACCAAGCACCTCTGTGAACGAAAGCTGGCTCTGAAGGCTGGCTTGGTTGCGGCTGTTTCGGAGCGTGCGTTGATCATCCGGCTGCCAGAAGCGGGATCACGGGCCCACATTGGTACGAATCCCCACTGAAGCGTGACCAGTTCGCGTTCGCGTGTGGTTGGCTTTGTGGCAGCGTGTTTCTCTCTGACGGCGAGAACGTGCTGCGAAGGGGCGATATTGAATCTGGGTGGAAGGGTGGCCGGGGCTTCTACGCTAAAAGCCTCGGCAATACGGGCGGCAGATGAAGAGAGCGTGAACCGGCCACACATTTACGGGCCCTTCTTTCTGGCGGCAACATCGAGCCAGCCCCAAAGATATCTGCACGCAAAGCTCCTGTACGGTCGCCAGGTGTCCGCGAGCTTGAGCACCTTGGATTCGTATCTGGCTTTTGGCACCTGGTAGAGCGAGCACACAGCCCTACGTATCCCGGCGTCACCAACTGAGAAGATATCTGGGCGGTCGAGGGCAAAGATCATGAACATCTCGACCGACCATGGCCCGAACCCCTTGATGGAAAGAAGTTGGGCATGGGCTTCTTCATCGGGCAAGGTACGGATCAGCGCGAAGTCGAGGTCGTTGGTGGTGGCGCGTTTGGCTGCTTCGAGAATGAACGCGGCTTTGTTTCCGCTTAGGCCGCATGTGGTCAGGGTGGTGGGTTTGATGCGGGCTACGGTTTCAGGGTGCCAAGATTCACGAAGGGCCCGGACGCGCTTCCAGATCGTTGTTGCCGCTGCGTATGAAAGCTGCTGCCCGGTGATGATCCGGCAAACCGTCTCGAAGTCGGTGCGTTCGCGATAGAAGCCAGGAAGTGGCCCGACAGCAGCCATGACCTGACGCATGACCGGATCTTGCCCGAGGGTTTTTTGGTGTGGGTGTTGGGATCGGGATTTGGGTTGGGTTTTGCGTGTCGTTGGCGGCATATCGGATTTTCATCCCGCGGCCGTATACGAGGTCGCGGAAAGAGGGTCAGGATCAGAAAGGCGGTGGTCGGTGCCAGTAGATATCAATGGAGAATCGGGCAGGCCGGATTTCACAAGGGACAGAAAAGCGAGCCTGGCCGAACCCTTATTGCCGTCAATTGCGACGGGCATACGGGCTTCTCATACAAGAGCCCGGAAACAGCAAAACCCTCCCTGGCCCTCTCTCATGAGACGGACCAGGAAGGGCTTATGCGGGATTGTTGGGGCGAGCTATCAGACGAGCCGCTTCAGAACGTCGACGGCCCATTCCACGTGCTCCAGGCCGCCAAGCTCATTCGCCAACTTCTTCACCGCGAACAGGGCGTCGAACTTGCCGCTCGTCTTTGCTGCGGGTACTGAAGCCACCACTGCCTTCACCTTTGCAGCAGCCTTCTTTCTTCCGCGCTTGGCCTTCACCACGATCCCGGCCTTTTCCAATTCTCGCGTTCGCAGCTGGTAGATCATTGGTGCCGACACCTTGATGCCCTTTGCTTCGAGTTTGGTCGTGACGGTCTTAGCCCATCCTTCGGGAGCGTCCTTAGCGATAGCTCCGATGTCGCTGAGAATCTTTCTGATCACGTCGCTCTTGTTGACCTTCGCCTTCGCCATTGCTTTTGGTTCCTGGGAGTATGTGGACACGACCCCCCGGAGAATAGTTCGGGGGCTGGGGCGAAACAAACACGCACACGAGTAAGCCCTGGGGCCTACTTCGTATTCCTCGCGATCACGAACCACGCCTTCGGCCCGCGTCCATCACCCGCAAAAGCCCATGAAGTGGCTCCGGGTCAGCCAGTCGGTGGTCGGTGCCAATAGATATCATTGAAGACTCGGATTGGCTTCGGCGCTCACGGCTTTTGGTCGGCCAGGGGAACATAAACCACGCGATCGAGAGGCCCCAGTCCGCCGTTCAAGTATTTGCCAGCCCCGGACTCGCACACCACCGCCAACTTGCCCTCACACACGGCGATCCCCTCACTCATCGGCGGAAACTTGTCGTAGCCCCAGGGAACCCGATCGGCGTCCTTGAGGTGCCAAAACGGAACCTCTGAATCACCGCAGCGGACATGGCGATCTGGTTTCTTTCCATCAGCCGTCATCGGATACGCGTAGGCAAGAAGCGTGCTCGGGTTCGCACGGCCATAGGAGCAGCTCAGATACAGCCGGCCGTCATGAACAGCCATACCCTGCACCTTTTCCGGTATGCCCATCACGGCGTCCGGTATGAGTCGCCCGGCGTGAGCCTTGGTCGCCGTCAGTTGCCCCTCCGCGTCGAGCCTGTAGCCGCAAGCCCAGGCCCGAACAGTGGTCCCGTCGCTTTCTCGGATCACGTGTGCCGGGTTCGCTCGATACTTGCTGTCAATGAAAGACTCGTGGACAAACTCGCCGACCCACAACACGTCGTCATGCACCCCGATGAATGACGCCGTGCACTCCGCCTTGAAAACCCGCTCGGCAACCACACGACCAGGAGCAACGTCTTCAGCCAGTGCCGCCAACGGGATTCGATAGACGTCGCCGTTCCCGATCCAGAGATAGCCCCGTCCGACCGCAAGACCGCCAACATGACCGGTTAGCCGCGAGCCGTCCTTGTTGGTGAGCGTCAAGCACCGCGCCAACTGCTCTGTGCGGACGTCGAGAATGCAGACATGGGCCTCTTCTGGTTGCTCGCGGTACATCGACACCAGGAGCCAGCCCCGGTCAACGTCATATGCCAGCCCTTGCGGCACCGCTCCCTGCTGAAGGCCCGGGATGATCGGCCCACGTGCGGCGTCCTTCGGGAGCTTCAATTGTGGATGCGGTCGTTCGGGCTCTTGCACCAACTCTTCGCTGATCGTGGTGCCGCTGGGCTTCTCTCCAAGCGATACGACAAGCCAGCCGACGACGAAAGCCGCCGCCGTCAG
Organism: bacterium; assembly: GCA_031413515.1. Taxonomy (GTDB): domain Bacteria; phylum Myxococcota_A; class UBA9160; order UBA9160; family UBA4427; genus TMED88. The sequence continues at coordinate 7,984 of JANOFF010000133.1, read as the reverse complement.
GCCCACCATCCATCCGTATCGAGAGAAGCGTGATTCGACCACGTCAAAACCCTATCGGCCCGCCTCAATTACCCGCAAAAGCTGTGTGGTTGATGGCCGCCTGGCAACAGAGGCATGAAGATACCGCGGCCCCTCCCCGTCTGTGCCCTAGTTGCTTGTTGCCAGACGTTGCGCAAGTGTCCGATGACCCCGGAACAGACGTTCACGGAAAGCAGGCCCAGCTTGCTCGCTCGTGATGGAACCGGAACGTGTTCATCAGGCCCGGGGATGGCACGGAGTCCAAACGCGCGGTAAGATCCGCCGGTCGAGGCTAAATGCCGCGACCTGTCCCAAAAGGACATCGCCTCGTTGGATTTTGAGGCGCTCGCGATTCCGGTACTTGACCGACGCCGCGAGTACATCTTGTTGAGCCCGTTTGGGCCCCTCCGATGGACCGGATTCCCCTTTTCTTCGGGATACCGAAGAAACAACCCATCGAGGAGATTCTATGTCTACAGCTTCATCGGCTCTTCAAAGTCTGCACCGAAAGCATTCCCTGATCCGCGATCGCCTTCGAGGTGTCGCATCAGGCAGGGCCAAGGGCGCCTACCTTTATGGACCGCCTGGCACTTCAAAAACGTTTCTCGTGCGGACCACCCTCGACAGCCTCGGCCCATCCCCCGTCTATGCGAATGGGCATATCACGACGCGGGGGCTGTTCGAGCTGATCGCCGAGCACCGCGATTCGGTGATCGCGCTCGATGACGTCAATGCTCTCTTTCGGGACAAGACGGCCCTCCAGATCTTTCTGGCCGCACTCGGAAGGCAGTCTGGCTCCAGTCGTGTGACCACTGTCCGGTACGGCAAAGCCGGCGACGCCCAGGAAGTGGAGTTCACGGGCGGCATCGTAGCCATCAGCAACCAACCGCTCGGGACGCGGGAAAACCATGCGGTCCGTGCTCTCGGTGACCGCGTGCACGTGATGGAATACAGCCCTAGCGAAGCAGAAATTGAAGCCCAGATTCTTGAGATCGCCGGCACCGCCCAACTCGGTGTGTCCGTACCCGATGCACTCGCCGTCGCCGACTTCCTGCTGGCCGACTGTCGTAACGCCGGCGTCCGGCCATCGGTGCGGCTCTATGTCGACAAGGCCCTCCCCGACTTTCAGCAATGGCAGGCGGAGGAAAGCGAGTCCCATTGGCATGACCTCGTTCACGCGGATGTCAGTCAAACCGTCATCGTGCCCAAGCACGAACTGCGGGACATGTCTCGACAGGATCAGATTGCTGCCGAGCGCCGGATAGCAGCACACCTCTATGCCACGACATGCTGCCGCAACGAGCGGGCGTTCGAGTGGATGAAGTACACGGGCAAGAGCGAGAGCTCGCTTTACCGGCGACTTGAAGAGCTCGGCCATGGAAACCAGATGCCGCCGCCACCACCGCCCTGCGAGTAGCGGCGGCCAATATGGGTTGCCGTACCTCTCGATTCTCACTTTCTCACTTTCGCGATTTGGTCCCCGCCCTTTGCCTCGCTGACCGCTTTGGTGGCCTATCATCCCGGGAACCCGCCCCACGAGGAACCAAGCCCATGCGATCGATCCTGACACCTCTCCCAGTGAGCCCGCACAAACCGGTCGAGGGCAACAAGCAGACCCCGGCATGAGCGCCTACCGCGACACAGACGACGATGACGAGTGGGACGACGGCTTGGATGACGGCGACGACACGGAAGACTCAGACGACGAGCCGACCGTCCCATGCCCCTATTGTCGCCGGGAGATCGTCGAAGACTCACCACGTTGCCCATACTGCGAGAGGTACATTTCTGCGGAAGACCACCCGACCCGCAGACAACCTTTGTGGGTTATCGTGACCGCGGTGATCTGCCTCGGCGTCGCGATCTGGTGGGCATTCCGAGGGTGACGAACGCGAGACCACCAACGACAGTTCCGCCCTAAATTCCTGCCCATTTCGCGGCATATTCAGTGAGCAGAATCGAGCCATCAAAGCTCGACTGATTCTTGCTCCTGTCCGTCGCCTCTGAGCCCACGCCTTCGGCTCGGTGATTCCAGTTCTCTCCCCCGCGCACTCCTTCTTCCAGGCGCGCTTTCATTCCGCCCCGTTCTCACACCCCGGAGATCGTTCCTCATGACCACCGCCTTCACCGCCCTCATCGTCGTCAGTCTCGTCGCCTCTGGCTTGATCGTCCTCTGCTTTCGTGAAATGCGCCTGCGAAGAGCCTGCCAAATGCTCATCGCGCGACTGCTGACCTCGCTCCACACCCTCTACCTCAGAACCACCGGAGACTCGCCCACCCATGCCACCAAGAACCACACCCCCCGCTATCGACGCTGAACCACTCCATCACCGGCACCCACACCATGCTCACGTACCTGGCCATCCGCTTTCTTCTGCCCCACCTTCGCACCGGTCTACGTTTCCGGTTTCCTTGGTCGCTCGGGCGCTACTTCTCGTTTCTGCGATCGTGCTCACCGGCTGCCCTGACAACGAACGAGAAATGCAGGCTGTCCGCGAAGCAGCCCGTATTGCTGAGAACGCCCGCCACGAACAAGCCGAACAGACTCGGACGTTCGCGGAGCTGGAAAGCACGCTGTCGCAGGAACGCCAGAGCATCGACCAAGAGCGTGCCCAGGCAGCCGAAAGGCACGACCAAGCAGCCCAAAGTCGCGAACGGGCAATCCAAGCTCACCGTGAAGTCAACGAAGCTGCTGCCCGAGACAGGTTCTTTGGGCAGGCACTTTTGGCAGCGGCTCCGATCCTCCTTGTCGCCTTTGCTATCTGGGCGGCCTTGAGGCTCGCGCAGTTCTCGTATGCGGGGTCATCAGAGAGCGACAGCGCTATAGCCGAGGTGTTGCTTCTTGAATCGCACCTGAAGACCACATGTTACGACCCAGGAATGGCTGCTCGACTCGTTGCCCAATCGCGTCTCGGCCTCCCTGATGGCACGAACTCAGGGGATGCCGATAGGCCGGAAGACGACGAGCCAGACACGCAAGACCAGAGCCAAGACGCGCACGCACAAGACCACGAAGGCCGGCCAGATGACACGCCCGAAGACCCAAACGAGCCGCGACCATTCTGAGCCGACACCCCACCACACCCCAGGAGACCCCATAACCCTTGAGCCACATAGTCGAAATCAAAACCGAAATCCGAGACGAGCAGGCAGTCCGGTCAGCTTGTTCTCGGCTGCAACTGGAACCGCCTGAGCACAAGACCACGAAGATGTTCTCGGGCACAGCGACCGGCCTGTGCGTCTACCTTCCGAAGTGGTGCTATCCGGTCGTCTGCGATCTCAAGACGGGCCAGATCAAGTACGACAACTACGAAGGCCACTGGGGCGAGCAACGTCACCTCAACTCGTTTCTTCAGGGGTATGCCGTCGAAAAGGCCAAGATCGAAGCGCGGAAGAAGGGCCACACGTGCTCTGAGACCAAGCTCCAAGACGGCTCAATTCGCGTGACGGTTCGAGTGGGAGGTACCGCTTGATGACCACCCCAACGAAAACCATCGAGATCACCGTGTCGCCCGAAGGAGCCACGAGCATCAAGACGTCGGGCTTCACCGGCTCCTCGTGCAAAGACGCCACCAAAGAGCTGGAGCGGGCCCTTGGTGTAGCCGGCCGAGAAAGCTTGCTGCCGGAGTTCTACGGGCAGGGCAGCGTCGGACAGCAGATTCAGCAGGGCCAGTAATCACGGGGCCTTTCACGCGAGGTCAGTGCGTGGATGGTGGAGGTGAAAACGTCTCCGCCATCCACCACTACCCACTTTCACCCTCACACCAGGACAAAGATATCTATGGCCACACCAGACGACAGCTACATGGCGACGCTACTTGCCGACATGCACCGCCACGAACAGGAACGAATCGAGGCAGCCAAAGCCACCCTGAAACGCACGATCATTCCACGGCTCAAGAAGCACGGAGTCGCGACGGTCGAGTCCCGCTACTCAGGCTACGGCGATTCTGGCTGCATCGAGACGGTCGAGTATTTCGATGCCAAGAACCAGCTCATGACGGTGCCGGAGTCTCGATCTGCCAAGGCTCGCTCACTCGACGACGTACTCCATGACTTCTTGCCCGCTGGTTTCGAGGTCAACGATGGCGGACAAGGCGAGATCCGGATCGATGTCCAGGCCGGCACCGTCACGATCAACCACCAGGAGAACTACGTCCAGACCAATGACTCATGCGAGGAGTACACGCTCTGATGGCTCACGCCTACCACCACGCCGTCAGCTCTTCCCGCAAGTACGGTGGCGAGTCTGACGAGTACCTGAAGCTGCACGAATGGCTTGACGCCTCCAAGAGCCACCTAGCGGACTTTCGGCACCGGGCTCTCAGGCATCACAGCGAGGGCATCTTCATGCTGGAGGCTCTCTTCGGCACCACGATCACCCTCTCGACTGGCAGGGTTCTTCCCGTGCGGTTCATCGGAGAGCAGCACGTCATCGAAGACTTGGGGCGTATCCCAACGGTGGCTGACTGGCTCGCGAAGATTCACCCCGAGCCTTGGATGCTAGGGCGACGGGAGGAGATTGGGGTGTAGGCGACTACGCGACACTCGTCCAATTCGCCTACGCTATCGAATGAACGCCGAGCAACGCATTCGGTCGACTCACAAGCCGCCTGCCCTACCGGTGCACCCTACTTAGACGCCGATCCAGCGTGCGCTCGCCACCGAGACCTTCTTCACACTCAGCGGGCATCGATTGCCGCGTTCATGAACTGACGAACAATTGCCTTCGCGATTGGCCGGTCGCGAATCCAAGCAGCGGCATCCTGGCCGTAGGCGATGTACGCATCACGGAACCACCTAGGAGCGTCTGTCCTAAGCCAGTTTCGGAATCGCAGCCAGCGCGGGTTGCTTGGGCCATAGACCTCTCGGGCGACCCAACAGAACCCGTTGTTCTTCAGACTCTCTCGTTCTGCTTCTGTCATGTCATCTTCGAGGCCGTCCAGAGAATGGATTAGCTCGGCGACATATGCCAGGAAGGGCTTGCTTATAGACCGTACGATTAGGCGATCCCCGCCAATGATTGTGACCGTCGCATCAGGATCTCCCATGACTCCGAGAGTGGCGTTGCACAGCGGCACAAGATTCGCGACGAGGTCTTTGGCGATAGATGTGTCGACAAGGCGGTGGACATTCACCATCGGGTGGCCAGGCGTCAGGTTGTCACCCTCGGACCAGCCCGTGTCGAACACGGTCCGCAAGAACTCCTTGATGAACATGTGCACTTCAAGCGTCTGCTCCAACACCAGCATTCTTTCTTGATCCATGATTCGAATGGAGCTCTGGCCACCACCAACCGGCCACGTTTCGGCCGCAACACACGATTGAATGAGTTCCGCGACGGAGTTCGCGTTGCTTATACGGGGCGAGAATGGATACGCGGCCGTAATTTGTACGTCTTCGGCGCCCTCAGGCGTGGTCAGGATAAGTGCCTCGTCTCTCACGGTGGGCTCAATGTCAATCGCTGACAACACATTCTTCAAGGCTGTCCAAAGGGTGCCGTTCGTCAGGTGGACCGCGCCGATTTCCATTGGGGGTTCGTGCCCGGCATCCTCAAGGGCTTGCCAATCAATGCGGACTGGAATCCCGTACGTCTTGGCCACAGCAGCTTGGAGATCCTCAAGCGTGGCGTCGTCATCGAGATGAATCCCGGCCTTTGGGAGCGGCTTCTCCAAAGCAGCGATCACGGTGGCCTCCAGTGGGCTCACGGCATAGATGGGGCGGTAGCCATTTGTTGCTCGCCTAGCGTCCGGCTGCGGCTGTAGGGAACCGACACGGCCCGGTTGCTCATCGCCGTTCATCGAGTGAATGAATCCAGCCGCGTATGAGTGAAACGACCTACTTTCTGATTGAACGACTATGCGGTCATTTCCGATCAGCGTGAGCTTGGCCCGAGAGTCACCTGCCGTACCGAGTGCCGCGTTACACACGGGCACAACGGTAGCCATGATCGCCGCCGACAGTGACGGGTCATTCATCCGATGAATCTGCAATGGCGTTCCTTCGGGCACAGGACCTGGCCCGTTGGTGAAGCCCGCGTCGTAGAAGCTCCGCATCAAGGTGCCCACGTCCCGATGAACCGCCAGTGTTTGGCCGACGATCATCACGCCCTTCGTTTCCTCCCAACGACACCATCCAGGGCCACCAACTGTGTCCCACGAAGAGGCAGCAGCGAATCTTTGGATGATATCTATGACCGGATTTGGGTTGCCTGCGACAACGTACGGGAGAGGCATCGAGTAGACCGCAGTCACAAGTTCCTGCTCTGCGGATAATTGCGGTGTCAGCACGAGAACGTCGTTCCGGACATTCACGGTCATTTCCAACTCATCGAGCACAAGCTTCAAGGCCGTCCAGAGACTGCATGCCGAACCGTGCTTTGCCACGACTGGCTGCTCAGGATTGATGTTGAGTTCCTCCTTGAGCTTGCGATGGTCGATCTGCGTGGGAATTCCATAGGTCGCGGCAATCCACACCCGGAAGTCCTCAAGGGTGGCTCCATCTGGAAGCCGAAGCCCCTCGGCTGGGAGTGGCTGGTCGAGCGCCTTGATAATTGCCTGACCTTCGGGGCTCAGTACGAACGTTGGCTCATAGCGGGCGGTCGCAGTTCGGAGGTCAGGTTGGCGAGTTGTCCTGTGTGACCGCCATATCCGCGTGGCCACGGGCGAGGCCATATCGGCTGAGGCCGGTCCGCCGTCCTCGGCCCCATGAGGGGTTTCGGTTTGCTCCGATGAGCTATTTGCTCCCTCGTCACCCTGAACGACGGTCGTGCACAACAGCAACGTCATCAACCAAGCCGCGCCGCTAGGCCGGAGAACCATCAGGTACGAGCGAAACACGTCAAAAGTCCTCAGGGCGCAGCACCACGCGATACCAATGATGGTATGCGAGTCTGAATCGGGTGCATGGGCGTGTCAAAAGCCTAGGTTCCTGGGCCATTCTCGCCGTCGCTCATGTCGACTTCTCGCCTGCACTTACGCCATCGAGTGAATGCCGATCCGATTGCCGTCCGGGTCACTAATCAGCGCGATGAACCCGAACGGCGGAATGGGCGTCTTTGGCTTGATGCTCTGACCGCCCGCTTCAAGAGCTCGGGCGTGCTCCTTGCCGCAGTCGTCTGATCCGAAGTAGACGATCACCGAGTTCCCGCCGCTGTCAAAGCCGTCCATCTTCACGAGCGCACCAGGAGCACCGGAACCATCTGGACTACCCGAGAACGCCCACATCTCCGGCTGATCAGGTCCGCCATTCGAGAGCTGCTGAAACGTGCGGCCGAAGACGTGCTCATAGAACGACTTCGCTCGCGGCATGTCCTGAACGTAAATCTCGAACCACCTGACAGCATTCGGCGGCGCACTCATCGGATGACCTCGTAGACGTTGGTGTCGAAGCGAGCCATGAGTCTACCGGCCGACCGTTCCTTCCACCTCACCACCCACCCACAGGAACCCACATGCCCAAACCCAAACCCAACACGACAACCCGAGAACCCACCACCACGCCCACGCTCACCTCCAATCTCCGCGAACTCGTCCAGGCAGCGTTCTCGGCAATCTGGCTTCAAACCCAGGAACCCGCCGAAGCGACCCGAGAACTGACCGCCCTTTGCCGCTCTGAAACCTGGAGACTCGCGACCTGGGATTGCGACCGCGGCATGACGTTTCCACTTGAGCCGGTCGAACTTCCTGGCGTGACCGATACCCAGGATCCGCTCGCTGTCATCCGGGCTCTTCCACAAGTCTCAATCGGTGCCGCAACAACCCTCGTGGTCTTTGAAAGCCTGCACAGGTTCCTGGGAGCCACGGAGATCATTCAGGCTCTCGTACGGCAGATTCACCACGGAAAGAGCAGCCGATGTTTTGTCGTCGTGCTGGCCCCGGTCATTCAGATTCCCGCTGAGCTCGAAAAGCTGTTTACCGTTGTCGACCATGAGCTACCCGGCCACACGCAGCTCGAATGGATCGCC
>JANOFF010000132.1:0-38684 GCA_031413515.1 bacterium | reverse complement strand
GCCCTGCAGATGCGCCAGTCCCGAAGCGCTCTGCGCCAGCTGCTCCCAACCCGCGCGCGACGCCCAGGGACCGACGTCGCCGTAGCACGACAGCTCGACCACCACGATGCCCGGCCGAAGTTCGGCGAGCGCCTCGGCGCCGAAGCCGCGCCGCTCGAGCGCGCCGTTGCGATAACCGTCGGTGAAGATGTCCGCCCGACGGGCGAGCCCGCGCAGTCGCTCGGCAGCGGCGGGCTCGCGCAGATCGAGAAACGCCGAGCGTTTGCCGTGACCGGTGTCGATCACGAAGGGCGTGATGCTCGGGAGATGCGGCGACGCGATCCGCAGGACGTCTGCCCCGTACGAAGCCAGAGTGCGGCCCGAGGTGGGCCCGGCAAGCACGCGCGTGAGATCGAGATTGCGGATGCCCGACAGCGGACGCTTGCCGCGCGGCAGCGGCTCGGGCGGTGCCTCGCCGATGCGGTCGAGCTCGATCGCCGACAGCTTTGCCAGCGCACGTCCTTGAGGGTGCTCGCGCCACTCGTCGGGCGTGCGCACGACAGCGCCGCAGAGCCTGCGGTCTGCCAGCGCCTGCTCGAGATCGACCCCCTTCCACCGGCCCACCGCGGCGGCGATCGAATCGGCATCGCCCGCACATCCGAGCAACTCGAGGGTGCCCTGATGGAGATGCGGAAATCCCCCGTGCAGATGGATGAACCGCCCGTCGCCGCACATGTAGATGGCGGTGGTCGCCGTGGCGAGCCGCTCGATCGGCACGTCGTCGCGACCCGGTGCCTTCGATTGCAGGACGAAGCCGAGCAGCGACGCGGCGGCGGCACGGACATCGACCGAGACCGTCTGCGGCTCGCCACCGCGCAAGCGCCAGAGACGCGCCGCCGCGACACCGCCGCCAGCGAGTGCGGTCGCGGCGAGTTCACCGATCGGAAACGCCGTGGCCAGGATCGGATCGGCGCCGGTGATCGTGATGCGATCGACGGCGTCCGGGGCGTCGAGGGAAGGCAATCCACCGCGCGCGAGCAGGTTCGGGAGGTCGATCACGAGCCGAGGCTAGCGCGGCGGCCGTGCCTCTCCGCCGAACCAGCTCTGGGTCTTCACACAGAACCGCACGAGAGCCAGCATCAGGGGCACTTCGATCAACACGCCGACGACCGTCGCCAGCGCGGCGCCCGACGAAAGCCCGAAGAGCATCACCGCCGTGGCGATCGCGACCTCGAAGTGGTTGCTCGCTCCGATCAGGGCCGTCGGGGCGGCGTCCTCGTATCGGAGACCCGAAAGCCTGGCGAGCCCATAGGCGAGTCCGAAGATCAGCAGCGTCTGCAGCGTGAGCGGGATCGCGATCCAGACGATCGTCAGCGGGTTCGCGAGGATCACGTCTCCCTTGAACGAGAAGAGCAGCACGAGGGTCATGAGCAACGCGCCGATCGTGATCGGCGTGAGCAGGTGGAGGAACTTCTCGTCGAACCACTGCTTGCCGCGCGCGGCGATGATCCAGCGGCGCGAGAAGAATCCGGCAACCAACGGAATCGCGACATACACCGCGATCGACAGGAGCAGCGCCTGCCACGGAACGGGCAGGCGACCGACGCCCAGCAGAAAGCCTCCGAGCACGCCATACAGAAACAGCATGCTGAGTGAATTGATGGCGACCATCACCAGGGTGTGGGCGTCGTTGCCTCGCGCCAGATAGCCCCAGACCAACACCATCGCGGTGCACGGGGCGACACCGAGCAGGATGCAGCCCGCGAGATAGCTCCTCCACAGCGGCACCTCGAGGAGCTTGATTCCGTCCTGCACCACCACGAGGCCTGCGCCGTAACGGGTCCCCTCGGCCAGGTCGAGCCCGAAGGGCAGCTTGACCAGATCCGTGGCCTCGGGCCCGATGAAGCCGAGAAACAGCGTGCCCAGGAAGAAGGTCGCGATCGCCAGCATGCTGAAGGGCTTGATGCACCAGTTGACGAACAGCGTCAGCAGCACCGGCCGGACAGTCTTCCCGGCCCGCACGACCTCGGCGAAGTCGATCTTCACCATGATCGGATACATCATGAAGAACAGGCAGATCGCGATCGGGATCGACACCACGGGCGCGCCATCGATGTCGATCGAGAGTCCGTCGAGGGATCGCGCGAGCCCGGGCGCGATCCGTCCGAGTGCGACGCCCACCGCCATGCAGAGCAGCACCCAGACACTGAGCAGGCGTTCGAAGCCGTGCATCCGTCGATCCGCCGGGCCCGGTTCGTCGCGCCTCGCCACGTCCGCTCGATTCGGCATTTCGATCAGCGCTCCTCGCTGGATGGCGCATCGACTTTGCCGATCGCATCGAGGCGGCTCTGCACACCGAGTCGATCGAGCGACGCATCCGGCAGGTTGACGAGCAGTTCGATCCGCCGATTCAGCACCGCGTAGGCGCGCTGGAACGCCTGGAGCTGCTGCTCTCGCGGCCCGTCGACTGCGGCGGGGTCCTCGGTCCCCCAATCCGCCGTGATCGGATGGCCGGGCCAGACGGGGCACTGCTCCGCGGCCGCGTTGCCACACACGGTGAAGATGAAATCGAACTCCGGCGCACCAGCCCGTGCGAATTCATCCCAGCTCTTCGAACGGAAAGCTGCGGTCTCGTCGCCCGCGAAGCGCAGAAGCTCCAGTGCGAGCGGATGGACTTCGCCCTTCGGACGGCTGCCCGCACTGTAGGCGCGGAAGCGGCCCCGGCCGACACGATTCAGGATCGCTTCGGCGAGAATGCTGCGCGCCGAATTTCCGGTGCACAGGAACAGCACGTTGTAGGTCCGGTTCTTCATCGGGGGACGAACTCTCCGGTGGCGCTATCGGCAGCGAAGTCGGGTTTCGAGACCCGAGAGGGTCTCGCGATCGGCCGCCAGTTCTTCGACTTCGCCGAGACAACTGCCGACACAACGCAGCAGCGTGCGCTGAAGCGAAGTGGCGGGCTGGGCCAGCGCGTAGAATTTCCATTTGCCATCCGAACGCACGTCGACGAGACCCGCGTCACGCAGGATGGCCAGGTGTCGCGAGACCTTCGGCTGAAGCACCCCGAGCACCTCGCACAGATCACAGACACAGATCTCCTTCTGCTGATGAAGAAGACTCAGGATCCGCAAGCGAGTCGGATCGGCGAACGCAGCGAACAGGTCGGAGGGCTTCATATTCGGAAGTCCGAATATGAAAGAGCACCGCGCCCAAGTCAACCCGCCCGCACAGCACCCCCCAAAAGCAAGCACGGACCGTCGCCCTGCCGTCCGCCCACCACGCGGGTCCGTGGGTCGGGGGGAGAGGGGGCTGTGAAGGAATGGGCTTCTGACTGAACAGCCCCCTCTCCCCCCGACCCCGCCTCGCCCTCCGCTGTGCTCGTCCCGCGACCCTCTAGAGCAGGTCGACGTCCAGTCGGCGAAGTCCGCGGAGCAGCATGCTCGGGTGATGGGCGAAGTCGTTGCCCGGTGCGAGCGCGAGCCTCGGAAAGCGCTCGAGCATCGAAGCGAGCGCGACCGCGGCTTCCTTGCGGCCGAGCGCGGCACCTGGACAGAAGTGGATGCCGTGCCCGAACGCGAGGTGTTCGCGGGCATTCTCGCGCTGCACGTCGAAGCGTTCCGGATCGCTGAACACCGCCGGGTCGCGGTTCGCGGCCGCGTAGCGGAGCATCACGAAGCTGCCCTTCGGCAGCATGACGCCGCCGAGTTCGACGTCGGTCGTCGTGACGCGCCACATCCCCTGCACCGGCGTCTCGCAGCGCAGCGCCTCTTCGACCGCGTTCGCGACGAGTTCGGGACGGCCGCGCAGCAGCGCGAGCTGCGCTTCGTCCTGCAGCACGTACATGAACAGCGCGGCGATCAGGTGCGTGGTCGTCTGGTTGCCCGCCACCAGGAACTGCTGCGCGACGCTCACCACCTCGCCGGTGGAGAGCGGCGACACCCCATCGACGCTCGCGTGGACGAGATCCGAGAGCAGATCATCGGTCGGATGCTGGCGGCGCTCGTCGGCGCGATCGGCCAGATAGTGCTGCAGCTCGACCACCAGACGGGCGCACTCGATCTGCTCTTGTTTCGAGATCATGCCACCGAGCGGCGCCACCGAGGCATCCGACCAGCGCTTGAAGTCGGCCATGTCGGAGCGCGGCACACCGAGCTGATCGGCGATCACCGTCAGCGGCAGGGGCACGGCGAGCGCTTCGACGAGCTCGATGCGGCGCTGGCCCGCGAAACCATCGATCAGATTCCGGGCGATCTCGTTCACGTACGCGTCGAGGCGCTGCACGCGCGCCGGCGAGAACGCCTTGTTGACCAGCTTGCGGAATCTCGTGTGCGAGGGCGGATCGTTGGTCAGCAGGGTCTCGGTCGGAGGGATCGGTCGCTCCGGCAGGTCGGCCTGGCTCGGCGTCGATGCGCCCCCCATGCCTCCCCCCATGGCAGCCGCGAAGCGGCTCGAGAAGCGCTCGGGATCGCGCATCGCCTCGAGACACAGCCCGTAGGTGCTGACGAGATGGAAGCCGAGAGGCGTCTTGTAGACGGGTGCCCGCTCGCGCAGCGCCGCGTAGTAGACGAAGGGACTCTCGGCGACACCCGGATCGAACAGGTTGTACTGCGCGAGCGACTCGGCGCCCGGCCCGGATCCATGCTCCACGGCGCCCTCCGATCGCTGCGGTCGCGACGCGCCGGGTCGACGCGTCGATCCGCGATCCCGGGATTGTTTTTAACGTGTTCAAATGCTTCAATCAAGAGGTCTGTGGATGCGGGCCCCAAGGACCCCAGGACGAGAGACAAGGACGAGAGCAGTGTCGAACCTCGAAACACGCATGGCCGAGCGCCGCGAGCGGATCCTCGAAACGGCGCGCAGCCTGATCGAAACCCGCGGCTACGAGGCGCTCACGATGCGCGAACTGGCCCGCGCGAGCGGTCTCACGGTGCCGACCATCTACAACCTGATCGGCAGCAAAGAGAGCGTGCTGCTCGCCGCCGTCGAGGAGCAGACGAAGCCCTTCGTGGCGGGTCTCGCGAAGCAGCCCGGTGATCTGATCGGCGTGATCGAGACCGCCGTCCGCCAGCTGGTGCGCCGCCCGCGCTACTACCGGTCGCTGCTGCTCGTGCTGGGAGGCTCCGAGAATGCGGGGCCGGCGCATCGCTACGTGGTGCGTGCGCTCGCCGAACAGATCGATCGCGGGCTGGCAGACCTCGAGGCCTCGGGCGAACTCGCTTCGTGGGCGCTGCGACCGGTGCTGGCCGAGCGGCTGCGGGCCCACTTCGAGATGGCGTCGCTCGAGTGGGCGCGTGGGCGGCTCTCCGGCCCGGCCTTTCGCGCCGCGGCGATCTTCGACGCCACCACCACGCTGCTCGGCCTGACGACCGGTGCCGCACGCGCACACTTCGAAGCGCTGGCCCGGCAGAACCAGCTGGACGTTCGCCGGAGCGCCGGTTCGCGCGCGTCGAGCGGACGGGCCGCATGATGCGCTTCGCGGAGGGGTTCGCCAGATGGATCTGAATCGCGACCAACTGCTCGTCGCATATCGCAAGATGCGCACGATCCGGAGTTTCGAGGAGAAGCTCGGCGAGCTGGTCGCCGCCGGCAAGATGGGTGGCTTCATGCACCTGTACACCGGCGAAGAGGCCGTTGCGGTCGGCGTCTGCGCGCATCTGTCCGACGACGACATCGTGACCTCGACCCATCGCGGCCACGGCCACTGCATTGCGAAGGGGGTCGACGTCGCGGGCATGATGGCCGAGTTGTTCGGTCGCGCGACCGGCATCTGCAAGGGCAAGGGCGGGTCGATGCACATCGCCGATCTCGACCGGGGCATGCTCGGCGCCAACGGGATCGTGGGGGCGGGCATCCCGCTGGCCACAGGGGCAGGCCTGTCCGCCAAGCTGCGGCGCACCGGCCACGTCGCGGTCGCGTTCTTCGGCGACGGCGCCAGCAATCAGGGCTCCTTCCACGAATCGCTCAACATGGCGGCGAACTGGAAGCTGCCCGTCCTGTACGTCGTCGAGAACAACGGCTTCGGCGAGTTCACGCCAACCGAGTTCGTGATCCCGGTGAAGGACATCGCGGTGCGGGCGACCTCGTATGGGATGAAGAGCCTGATCGCCGACGGCATGGACTTCTTCGACGTCTTCGAGAAGACGGACGAGGCCCTTGATCACTGTCGTCGCGGCGAGGGTCCGGTGCTGCTCGAGTGCAAGACCTACCGCTTCGGTGGCCACTTCGTCGGCGACCCGCTCGTCTACCGATCGAAGGAAGAAGCCGAGGACTGGATCCAGAACCACGATCCCCTCGATGGGTTCGAGAACCACGTCATCGAGGCGGGTCTCGTCGACACCGACGACCTGCGCCGCATCGACCACGAGGTACGCGAGATCCTCGAGGCCGCGGTGACGGCCGCCGAGGCGGCTCCGTTCCCCGATCTCTCGGAACTCACCACCGACGTGTATGGCGAGGCCACCCGATGAGCCGGATCCTGACGTTTGGCGCCGCCATCAACGAAGCGATCTACATCGCCATGAAGTCGGATCCGAGCGTGATCCTGATGGGCGAGGACGTGGCCGGCGGTGGAAACCGCGACGGCGACGGCATCGACGAGATGGGCGGCGTGCTCGGCACCACCAAGGGGCTCGTGAAGCACTTCCCTGATCGCGTGCTCGACACACCGATCAGCGAGATGGGGCTGATGGGCACGGGCGTCGGGGCCGCGGCCACCGGGATGCGGCCGATCGTCGAGCTGATGTTCATGGACTTCCTCGGCACCTGTCTCGACCCGCTGCTCAATCAGGCCTCGAAGCTCCGCTACATGCTCGGCGGCAAGGCGCGCATCCCGCTGACGGTGCGCACGGTGAGCGGGGCCGGCATGCAGGCGGCCGCGCAGCACAGCCAATCTCTCTACTGGATCACCACCGGCATCCCCGGGCTCAAGACCGTGATCCCGTCGAATCCCGCCGACGCCAAGGGCCTGCTGCTCGCGGCCATTCGCGACGACGATCCGGTGATCTTCTGCGAGCCGAAGCTCGTGCTCGGCAGCAAGGGCGAAGTGCCCGAGGGCGACTACGAGATACCGATCGGCAAGGCGAACCTCGTGCGCGAGGGCGGCGACGTCACCCTGATCGGTTTCGGCGGCACCGTGTCGATCTGCCTCAAGGCGGCAAAGCAGCTCGCCGCCGAGGACGGCATCGAGGCCGACGTGCTCGATCTGCGCTCGCTGCAACCGCTGGACGAAGAGGCGATCCTCGCGACGCTGTCGCGCACGGGTCGAGTGGTGATCGTCGACGAGAGCACGCCGCGCTGCTCGATTGCGACCGACATCGCCGCGTTGTGTGTCGATCGCGGCTTCGACTTCCTCGAAGCGCCGGTCAAGCGCGTCACCGCGCCGCACGGTCCGGTCCCGTTCAGCCGTCCGCTCGAGCAGGCCTACATCCCGTCGGCAGCGAGCGTGATCGCCGCCGTGCGCGCGCAGGGCTGAGGGAGACTCGAACGAGATGGGCGCCCACGCAATCGCGATGCCGCGACTTGGCATGACGATGGAGGAAGGCACGATCGTGCTGTGGCCGATCCCGATCGGGGGCGCGGTCGCGAAGGGCGAGAACGTGCTCGTGATCGAGACCGAGAAGGCCGAGTCGGAGATCGAGGCGCACTGCAGCGGGACGCTCCGCCACGTCTATGTCGCGACGGGTGAGGTGGCAGCGTGTGGTGCCCTGCTCGCCGCCGTCACGGACAGCGCCGACGAACCGTTCGATGCCGTGGCCTTTGCGGCCACGCATGCGGCATCCCAAGGCGCCGCGCGGCCAGACGCAGCGCTCCAGAAGGAGGCGCCCGCCAGCGCTCCTGCGCGGCGCGGCGAACCCGAAGGCAGCAACGCATCGTCCGGCGATGCCCCGGACCGCAAGCCGATCGCACCCGCCGCCCGCGCGCTCGCTCGCAAGCTCGGCGTCGACCCGCTCCAGATCGACGGCAGCGGGCCGAACGGCCGCGTGACGAGCACCGACGTCGAGGCCTTCGCGGCGCGGCGCGCGCAGCTCGTGAGTGTCGAGGCCGGCGTCGGCCTCGAAGTGTTGCGCAGCGGTGCGGGGGATCCGGTCGCGCTGCTGCCCGGGTTCGGGACGGACGTTTCGGCGTTCGCCCTGCAGTCCACACCGCTCGCCGAGCGCTTCTCGCTGATCGGCATCAATCCCCGCGGTGTCGCCGGCTCGGACGCGCCCGCGCAGGACAGCTACACGGTGGCGCGCGCCGCCGACGACGTCGCCGCCGTGCTCGACCGACCGACGCATCTGATCGGCGCGAGCCTCGGCTCGGCGGTCGCGCTCGAAGTCGCGTTCCGGCATCCCGCGCGCGTGCGCTCCCTCGTGCTGGTCACGCCCTTCGTCGAGGCGACGCCGCGCCTGCTCGCGTTCGCACGCGCGTGGTCGCGCGCGGCGAGCGAGGCTTCACCCGATACGGTGGCCGAGATCCTCGCGCCGTGGTTGTTCGGCGATTCGTTGCTCGGCGACGAGAAGGCCCGCTCGCGCACGCTGCGCGGGCTCGCGCAGACGCTGCGGCGGGTGCCGGCCCCCGTGCTCGACCGGCAGGCAAACGGCCTGCGCGAATGGTCGGGCAGCCGCGCGGCGGATCTCGCGAAGCTCCGCGTCCCGACCCTCGTGCTGGTTGCAGGCGACGATCTGTTGACGCCGAACGGGCGTGAGATCGCAGCCGCCATACCGGGCGCGCGCTGTGAAATCATCGCAGGCTGCGGACACGCGCTCGCGATCGACGGCGCCGCATCCGTGACGACATCGATCCTCGAACATCTGGGGATCCTCGAACAGTTGGGAGGAACAGCCGCATGAAGCTTCGCCATGCGCTGACAGGCTCGATCTACCAGACCCGCGACGACGGCACGGTCATCGTCGAGGACAGCTCGGGACGCCGCGGCGTGTTTCGACACGACGGCGCCTGGGTGAGCGGAGAACTCCGCGACGCCGACCCGCACTTTCTCGGATTCATCGCGGGCCCGCAGCTCCCGTCGCGCCGCACCGCAGAACCCCCGCTGCCCGACACGGGCTCGGCACCCGCAATCAAGCCCACATCGAATCGCACCGGAGAGCCCCGCACGGGGCATGGAGGCAACAAAGAAATGGATCTCGGACTCGAAGGACGCAAAGCAATCGTGACCGCCGGAAGCCGCGGCATCGGACTGGCGATCGCGCAGACCCTGGCCGATCAGGGCTGCGATGTCGCGATCTGTGCACGCGGCGCAGAAGGCCTCGAAGTGGCCCGCAAGGATCTCGAAGCGCGTGGCGCGAAGGTCTACACCGAAGCCGTCGACGTGTCGGACGGCGACGCCCTCACCGCCTTCGTGGGCAAGGCCGCCGAAGCACTCGGCGGTCTCGACATCTTCATCAGCAATGCGAGCGCGGGCGGTGGCCCCGGCATCGCCGCCTGGCAGCCGACCTTCGATGTCGACGTGATGGGCGCCGTGCGCGGCATCGCAGCCGCGACGAAGCTTCTCGCGAAGTCGGGGGTGGGATCGGTGGTCGTGATCGGCTCGACGGCGGCGCTCGAGTATCTCGGCGTCCCGCAGGCCTACAACGCGATGAAGGCCGCACTGATCGCCCACGCGAGCGACATGTCGCAGGCCCTCGCGCCGAAGGGCATCCGCGTCAACGTCGTGTCACCCGGCCCGATCTACTTCGAGGGCGGCAACTGGCAGATGATCAAGCAGGCGATGCCCGCCATCTACGACAACGCCGTCAAGCAGTCCGCGATCGGGCGCCTCGGCACCCCCGAAGAAGTCGCGCGGGCAGTCGTCTTCCTGGCGAGCCCGGCCGCGAGCCTGATCACCGGCGCGAACCTGGTCGTCGATGGTGGCTTCACCAAGCGAGTCGGGTACTGAGCAACACGTCGGGCAGTGAGAAGCGCGGCTCATACTGAGAAAAAAGACGGAGGTTCCATGGCGACCGACATCGTCCCCCGCTCCCAGCGAGCTCGCACCGCGCCGCTCGCGGCCGTCGAACCGGGCCAGGGTGCCCGCTCGACCGGCATCACGTATCAGCAACTGCTCGATGCCGACACGCGCAGTGTCCCCGACGTGCTGCGTATGCAATCGGCGCGCGAGCTGCCGGTGGTGCGGGTGCCCCTCGAGCGATACACCTCGCGGGCGTTCCACGATCTCGAAGTCGAGAAGATCTGGAAGCGCGTGTGGCAGTTCGCGTGCCGCGAGGAAGAGATCCCCGAGCCCGGCGATCACACCATCTACGAGATCGCCGAGATGCAGATCCTGATCGTGCGGGGCGCGGACAGGCAGATCCGCGCATTCCCGAACACCTGCCTCCACCGCGGTCGCGCCATCAAGGACCGCGCCGGTCGCAGCGACGATCTGCGCTGCCCGTTCCACGGCTGGGCGTGGAATCTCGACGGCAGCCTGAAGAACGTCCCGTGCCGCTGGGACTTCCCTCACGTGCAGCGCGACGATTACCGGCTGCCCGAGTTCCGCACTGCGACCTGGGGCGGCTTCGTGTTCGTCACGATGGATCCACAGACCGAGCCGTTCGAGTCGTTCATCGGTGATCTTCCCACTCACTTCGAGCGCTGGCCGCTCGAGGATCGCTACACCGAGGCCCACGTCGCGCATCTGATGCGCTGCAACTGGAAGGCCGCCCAGGAAGCCTTCATGGAGGGCTACCACGTGATCGCCACCCACCCGCAGATCCTGGCGGGCATCGGCGACGCGAACTCGCAGTACGACGCGTGGGACAACTTCTCGCGCGCCATGACGCCGAACATGACGCCGAGCCCGCACATCGACTACGTGCCGACCGAGCAGCAGATGTTCGATGCGATCGCGACCCGCAGCCTCGACACCGAACCCTTCATCCGGGTGCCCGAGGACATGACGGCGCGACAGTTGATGGCCCAGATGGCGCGCATGGGGCTCCAGGCGGTCGTGCCCTCGGCCACCTTCCTGACGGACGCCGAGATGAACGATTCGTTCTATTACTCATTGTTCCCGAACTTCCATCCGTGGGGGGCCTACAACAAGATCGTCTACCGCTTCCGGCCGTACGGCAACGATCCCGATCGCTCGATCATGGAGGTGCTGTACGTCAGTCCGTTCCGCGGCAAGCGACCGCCTCCCGCCAAGGTGCACTGGCTCGATTTCGACGAGCCGTGGACGGAAGCCCCCGAACTCGGAGCGCTCGCAAAGGTGTTCGCGCAGGACACCTTCAATCTGCCGAAGGTGCAGCTCGGGCTGAAGAGCGCGCAGCACACGCACGCCACGCTCGGTCTGTATCAGGAGACCAAGCTCCGGCACTTCCACAGCCTGCTCGAGAAATACCTCGAAGCCTGAACCGATGGCGCTGGTCGTCCGAGTCGATGCTGCGCTGTGTCACGGAGCCGGCGCCTGTGTGCGCCGGGCACCCGGCACCTTTTCGCTCAGTGCCGAGCGGCGCTCGATCGTGGCCGAGCATCCGCGTGACGACGAAGCGGCGATCCGCGCCGCCGCGAACGCCTGCCCGTACTTCGCCATCGAGGTCGGTGAGACCGACGACGTGCTGCCCGACGAAGCCCTGGACTGACGCAGCGCGACGGTCAGCGGTCTTCCACCGCACAGACGGCTCAGCGCTCGAGTTCGGCGACCAGCACGCCGACGGCCCGCTCGACGGCCTCCACGGCGCGCGGGGCAGGCAGTCGCTGGTCGGCGCGCAGGCGATCCCAGATCTCGAACGAGGTCGCCACTTCGATCGCGTCGGCGAGATCACGTGGTGCCTGTTCGAGCTCGGGCAACTGGGCGAGCAGCAGTGTGCGCTGCTGCTTGACGAACTCGGTGTACTGCTGATCGAGATAGCCCGAGCGCTGGCGATAGATGCGCGTCGCGCGCAGATACGGGGCGAGTGCCTCGAAGACCGCTGCCCGACGTCGCACCAGCGTGAGCGCGCGTTCGCCGAGGCTGCCCTCGCTCGCGCAGTCGACGAAGGCGGTGCCAACCTGCTCGCGCAGCATCGCGTCGACTTCGGCAAACAGCGTGTCCATGTCGGAGAAATGCCGGAAGACGGTGCGGATCCCCACGTCGGCGCGCTCGGCGACCTGCTGGGCGGTGGGGTGGACGAAGCCCTGGCCGACGAGATCGAAGAACGCCTTCACCATCTTGGCCCGGCTGCGCTCGCTGCGGAGCACACGACCATCGCCAGATCGTCGCTCTACACGGCTCACTCGATCGGGACGCCTCATCGGCCCGATGATGACATTCGGGATGCCGACATGCCATCGGCGGGAGGCCGGGTGCACGGCGAAAAGTTCGATCGTATGCTCGCGAGCATGCCCGGCGGATTGCCCTCGAAGTCCCCGATCAGATCGCTGGAGTCGACACGATGATCGGTCGACCGGCCGAGCCGCGCCTCGGCCCGCTCGAGTACGCGGTGCTCGATCGGCTCTGGCAAGCGGGGCCCTGCGATGTGGCGTCGGTGCATCGCAGCGTCGGACGCATGCGTCGACTCACGCGCAACACGATCCACTCGACGCTCGAACGCCTGGTCCGCAAGCAGCTCGCGGCGCGCGAGAAGCGGGGACGCGCGTTCTGGTACACGGCGCGGGTGACGCGCAACGACTATCTGATCCGCTCGGTCCACGATCTGCTGGACAGGATCCCGCACTCGGATGCGCAGACCCTGCTGGCCGGCTTCGTCGACTTCGCCGAGCGGACCGGTGAATCCGCGCTCGAGGAACTCGAGGAGCTCGTGCGGCGACGACGCCGATCCCGCGAAGATGATGAGGACGCGCTCGAGGACAAGGAGTGATGATGGCCACGTTTGCGACACTGACGCTCGCCCTGCTGTTGTTCTCGGCGTGCGCGCTGCTCTCGTCCCTCGCCATGGCGCGGCTCTGGCCGCTCATCCACCGCGCGAGTCGCGGCGCGCATCCCCGCACCCGCACGTGGATCGCCGCATGGGCGGCTGTCGGCCCGTTCGCCGTGTCGGCGGCGCTCGTCGTGCTGTGCCTGATGCCCGGCTTCCTGCCGTGGCTCGGGATCGCCGACGACCACTGCACCCGGCACACCGATCACCCGCATCTGTGCCTCGTGCATCCCACGGCTTCGTTCACTCCGGCGCTGTTCGTTCTCGCGATCTTGCTGGCGGGCCCCCTCGTGATCGCCGCGGCGCGCCGGACCGCGCGCGTCGTCGCCAGCCTGCGAACCCTGACGGGCCTTCGTCGTGCGGTGTCGGAGCCGCTCGCGGAGGGCATCCGCACGATCCGATCGCCCCGCTGCTTCTCGATGGCGGTCGGCGTGCGCAATCCAGTCGTCGTCGTGTCCAGCGGACTCACCGAAGCACTCGAGCGCGAACAGCTCGGGGTCGTAGTCGCCCACGAACGCGCCCATGTCAGGCGGCGGGATTCGCTGGTCCGCAGTCTCGCCGCGCTGCTCTCCTTTCCGCTGCTGCCGACGTGTCGAAGGCAGATCCTCGACGAACTCGAGCTGGCCTCGGAACTGGCGTGCGACGAAGAGGCGGCGGGGTTCGTCGGCGATCGGCTGCTGGTCGCCGAAACGCTCGTCGCCGTCGAGCGACTCGGCGCGGCGTTCACTCGGGCGCTGCCCGTCACTTCGTCCGGCATCGCGGGCGGCACGCTGCCGGCGCGCGTGCGCGCCATGCTGGCGGATCCCATCGACGCGAAGCCGAGTCGATCCGGCTGGCGATGGCTGGCCGTTCCGCTGCTCGCATTGCTCGCCGCCGCTCCGGTCCACCACGCGGCCGAGCATCTCGTGGAGTTGCTGCTCGAGGCTCTCTGACACGCGCCAAGTCCGATCCATGGTCGGACATCCGAGCCCTGCTCTAGGGTGCGCACATCATGACGAGACTCCTGCGTGCGCTCGCACGGCTCAGCCTGATCGCGCTCCTCGGAACTCTGCCGATCGGCGCTTCCGCCGAAGCCGACTCGGCGGTAACGACCGAGACCGTCCAGGACGGCGATGCCGACGCCGCAGGCGATGTCGTCGATCGCAACGACAAGCCGGTCGAGGAGTTCAGGGTCGTCGGCCACCACACCGTCACGGCGACCTCGTCGATGACGGTGCCTGCTCGCAACTTCGAACTGATGCCGCTCGAGAGCGGTGGGCAGATGCTCGAGGCCGTCCCCAATCTGATCACCGCCCAGCACACCGGGGGCGGCAAGGCCGAGCAGTACTTCATCCGCGGCTTCGACGCGGATCACGGCACCGATCTCGCGGTGTTCTTCGACGGCGTCCCGATCAACCTGCGAAGCCACGCCCATGGCCAGGGCTTTCTCGATCTGCACTTCGTCACGAAGGAGACGATCGCGAGCCTCGAAGCCCACAAGGGCCCGTACTTCCCGCGCTACGGCGATTTCGCTACCGCGGCCGCGATCGATTACGTGGTGGAGGATTCCTTCGACGAGTCCATGGTCAAGCTCGAGGGGGGCAGCTTCGACACGTTCCGCGCGGTGGGCATCGTGTCGCCGCGCACGGGCCCGTTCGACGCAGCGGGAAGCGCCGAAGGGTTCCTCAGCTTCGAGGCGTATCACACGAACGGCCCGTTCGTGAACGACGAAGACCTGTGGCGCTATTCGGCGCTCGCGCGCGGCAACGTCGATGTCAGCCCCGACGTGGCGCTCTCCGGGCATCTGCTCGGCTACTACGGAACCTGGAACGCATCGGGACTGATTCCCCAGGATCTCGTCTACAGCGGCGATCTCAGCCGCTTCGGTTCCCTCGATCCCTCCGAGGGCGGAACGACCACGCGGGTGCAGGGCAAGCTGCAACTCGACTGGGCGCCCTCCTCCGACGAGCACCTGCTCGCGAACGCCTATCTCGTCTACTACGACCTCGAGCTGTTTTCGAACTTCACCTACTTCCTGGTGAACGATGACGCCTTCGGCGACGGCATCGTGCAGAGCGATCACAGTCGGATCTATACCGGAGGCCGGGTCGAGTACACGCGCAGCCTCTCGAGCCTGTTTTCGCCGGAACTGCTGCTCGGCGTCGAAGCGCGCTACGACCACGCCAACGTGTCGCTCGGCACCCAGACGAAGCGCACGCCGACGGGCTGCCAGCGCGAAGGCATCAGCGACCCGCTGCTCTGCGCGAGCGATCAAGTGGACCAGCTGTCCCTCGAACCCTACGCGGGCGTGTCGATGCTGCCGCTCGATTGGATCCGGCTCGATGCCGGGCTGCGATTCGCCTGGTTCCACTTCGATGGCGCGGACCAGCGAACCCAGACTCCGGTGATGGCCTCGAACGACACGCTCTGGCTGCCGAAGGCGAACCTCGTGCTCTCGCCCTTCGCCGCCGAGGGGATCCTGCCGAGTTCGATCGAGGCGCTCGACGCGCTCGAACTCTTTGCCAACTTCGGCATCGGCTACCACTCGAACGACGCCCGGGCCGTGTTCGTCGACGCCTCGGCGATCACGCTGCCGACGGCGCTCGGCGGCGAGGTCGGGCTGCGCACCCGGCCGATCGAACGCCTCGAGGTCGCCATCGACTATTGGTGGCTGAATCTCGAGGACGAGTTCGTGTTCGTCGGCGACGAGGGCACGACTGAGTCGGCCGGCGCGACGAACCGACAAGGCGTCGAACTGGTCGCCACCCTCGATCTGTTCGACTGGCTCTATCTGCGGGGCGACATCGCCTACACGAGTGCGCGCGTCGTGGCGACGAACCGCCCCGTCCCCCAGGCGCCTCGCTTCATCGCGAAAGCCGCCACCGGTGTGAACTACCGCGGTCTGGCGGCCGAGTTCGGCGTCCGCCATCTGGGAGATCGCTACGCGGTCGAAGATTTCTACGAGCCTGCGCTGTCCGGTTATACCGTGCTGGATCTCGGCGTGCGCTATGTCTGGCGATTCCTCGAGGTCGGCCTCGCGGTCGAGAATCTCGCCGACACGCAGTGGCGCAGCTCCGAGTTCTACTACGAATCGAGACCGATCCAGGGTGGAGCGTCGGCCGAGGACTTCCACTTCACCCCGGGCAACCCGCGCAACGTACGCGGCTGGGTGACCGCACGATTCTGAGCGCGCCTCGCGGCGATCCCCGCGCGATCGGCGTATTCTCGCCCTGCGAGCGCAATCAGCGCCAGCGGGGGAAGCCAGCGTGTATTCGATCGTGGCGCGGCTCATCCGCTTCCTGCTCCTGCTGCTGGCGCTGACGATCATCGGCGCCAGCGGCTACCGCTGGATCGAAGGCTGGTCGTGGCTCGATTCGATCTACATGACGGTGATCACGCTCTCGACGGTCGGCTTCATGGAGGCGAATCCGCTCTCCGATGCCGGTCGCTGGTTCACGATCGGGCTGATCGTCGCCGGCAGCGGGGCGGCCCTCTACCTGATCACCATGGCGGCGCAGCTGCTGCTCGATGGACAGCTCGCCCGGACCTACCTGAAGGAGAGAATGGCGATGCGGATCCGCAGGAAGCACGGCCACGTGATCGTCGCGGGACAGGGTCGCTATGGCCGCGCGGTGGTGGACGAGTTGGTCGCGGCGGGCCAGCAGGTCGTGGTGGTGGATCTCGACCCGAGCCTCGCCGAGGGGTTCGAAGGTCGCGGCCTCGCGTACGTGATCGGATCCGCGTCGGTCGAAGAGATCCTGAAGCAGGCCGGCATCGACGGTGCCTGCGCGATCGTCGCCGCCACGCCGTCGGATGCGGAGAACGTCTTCATCACCCTGGCCGCGAAAGAGCTGAACTCCGCGATCCGTGTGCATGCCCGCTACGAGTCCGACACGGGACGTCGCCGGCTGCAGCACGCGGGCGCCGATCAGGTCGTGTCGCCCTTCCAGATGGGCGGCAGCCGGACGGCGGCGGCGATCTTGCGGCCCGCGGTCGTCGACTTCCTCGAGATCCTGTCGCCGCACAGCGGTCCCGAGGTCGATCTCGAGGAGATCGCCGTGGCGTCGCGATCCCGGCTCGTGGGCTGTCGCC
This sequence comes from bacterium, assembly GCA_031413515.1. Classification (GTDB taxonomy): domain Bacteria; phylum Myxococcota_A; class UBA9160; order UBA9160; family UBA4427; genus TMED88. The sequence continues at coordinate 21,798 of JANOFF010000132.1, read as the reverse complement.
TCGGCGAGGTCGAAGAACTGTTCCCGAAAATGAGGATCGTCGCCCTGCGGCGCGGCGAGGAGCGCATCCGGATCGTGCCGGACGTCGACACGACGATCGTCGCCCACGATCTGCTGGTCGTGATCGGCGAGCGCGAGCCGCTGCTCGCATTGGCGGCGCGGGCCGAGGCCGTGTGAAGCCGGCTGACGGCGGGCCGCGCGTTACCAGGCAGGTGCCCGTGGACGCACCGATCTGACGCACGAAGGGAGACTCTCGCTCATCGCGCGCAGGCGTCCCAAGGCCGATTCCCCAAGCGGCCGTCAGGTCCGCCGCCGAGCCCGTGGCCCACCCGGAGTCAGCCTGCATCCGGCGGCGGGACGCGCATCGCTGCCGACGCTGCGATCGCCGACGCCGATCGACGCTTGCGGCGCCGCACGAGCCAGGCGATCGCACCGAGTGCCGCGGCCGCGCCTTGTTCAGGCTCCGGCACTGCCATGAGTCCTGCGACGCCGTGCCACGAGACGAGCGTGCCGTTCGGCGACGAGATCGAGAGATGGGTTGGGCCGCCCGTTCCGTTGCTGAGATCGCAGAGCAGCGGCGTGTCGCAACTCGACTCGGCGTGCAGGCTCGTCCGGACCTGGACCCACTGGTTCGTGGCGACGTCGACCTGCACCGACGCACTGCCGGTCAGCGAGCCCTCTTCCTCGCGAACCGCCACGAGCACGTCGTCGCTGCAATCGGCGTCGTTCGGCGGCTCGTCGTCGACCCACTCGTAGATCACGGAATCGTTGCGGGCGACGCTCACACCATGGGACGTGCTGGTCCACTGCGTGAAGCAGACCGGAGGTCCTCCCTCGCCCGGATCGTCGCAGATCACGCTCGACACGAAGTTGTCCCGCAGCGAAAGGTTGAGCGCGAGTTCGCTGGACTCCACGCCTTCGGGAGGCTGCGCATCGCCGCTGAAATCCGGGCGCTCGTAGCCTCCGCACGGAGCGAGCGTGCGAATGTCCGCGTCGAACGCCTCGCTGAACCAATCCGAAGCGTTCAGCGGCATCGGGACGTTGCCGAAGTCGTGGCCGAAGCTCGCGACCAGCGTCACGGTCGCAGTCGGGTTCGGCCCCGTGACGTAGACCCAGTCGGAAAGTGCCGCACTCGCCTGCGCCTGGGCAAAGTGGCCATAGCCGTTCACCGAGTCGTAGCCGTACGCCTGGGTGGCGGCGTGCGCTCTCACGTCGATCGTGCCGGCGCCGAGGTTGTGCGACGAGTTCGCGAACGCGAAGAGCGGTGCGTCGGGAGGCGAAGCGCAGCCCGTTCCGTTGACGTCGTAGAACATCTCCTGGCTGAAGTCGGAGCGATCGGAGCCCTCCGGAGTGGGGTCCGACGAGTCGTACGGCGAATCCCAGTACAGAACGGCGAAGTTGTGCTTTGGATTCGAGTAGTCGCCGCAGAAGCTGTCGATGTCGTTGATGGCCGTCGCGATCAGTACGCGGCCGCCGTCGCTCGCGTCCACTTGCTGATCGTTCTGTCCGCTCGCCGAGCCGAAGGCCTCGAGACCATCCACGAAGACCTGCGGATCCTCGAGATTGATGCTCAGCGTCGCGCTCTGACTCGACCGCGCGGGCACGATCTCGAAGGGAGGCGGCTGCTGCGCAACGGCGGTGGAAGCGAGCAGCAGCACAGCTGCAGCGAGAGCCAGACACTTCGTCATCGAGATTCCCCTTGGCGACGCGACAGCCACGCGATCGGCGCGCAGGTGTGTCGAGGCCGATTTTCCAAGCTGCCGTCAGATTCTACTCTGATCCGATGACCCGTCCGGCGTCGACCTGCATCCGGCGCCGGGCGAAGGATGTTCCAGATTCGGTTGATCTTCTGGAAGAACAACCGAGCTCGGCACATTCCCTGAGAGACGCCGCCATCCAACCACTCAGATTCCTGTGATCTTTTCTTCCTGCCCTTTCTTCCTATCTTCGCGATCCGATGCTCGAGCTGACCCGCCCTGACGACTGGCACGTCCATCTGCGCGACGGCGCGATGCTGTCGCGCGTGCTGCCCCACACCGCGCGGCAGTTCGCACGCGCGATCGTGATGCCGAACCTCGATCCGCCCGTCCGCACCACCGACGAGGCGCGCGCGTACCGCGAGCGGATCCTCGCCGCCCTGCCCGCTGGCGTGCGCTTCGAGCCGCTGATGACGCTGTACCTGACGTCGGAAACGACCGCCGCCGAGATCCGCCGGGCGGTTTCGTCGGGCGTGGTGTTCGGCGTGAAGCTGTATCCGAAGGGAGCCACCACCCACTCGGCCGCGGGGGTCGACGATCTCGCCGCCCTCTCGCCGGTGCTCGAAGCGCTGGAACACCACGATCTGCCACTGCTCGTGCATGGAGAGTCGACCGCACCGGACTGCGACGTCTTCGATCGCGAGACCGATTTCCTCGAGCGCTGGCTCGCGCCGACGATCGAACGCTTCGCCGGGTTGCGGGTCGTGTTCGAGCACATCACGACCGCCGCCGCGGTCGATTTCGTGCGCGGCGCGCCGGCGCGGGTCGGCGCCACGATCACGCCGCAGCATCTGCTGATGAACCGCAATTCGATCTTCGAGGGCGGCTTGCGGCCGCACCACTACTGCCTGCCGGTGCTCAAGCGCGAGCGCGACCGGCGGGCGCTGCTCGACGCCGCCACCTCGGGAGACCCGCACTTCTTCCTCGGCAGCGACAGCGCTCCGCACGCGCGCCGCGAAAAAGAATCGGCCTGCGGCTGCGCGGGCATCTACAGCGCACCGATCGCGCTCGAGCTGTACGCCGAGGCGTTCGCGTCGGTCGGGGCGCTCGATCGGCTCGAGGGATTCGCGAGCTGGTTCGGCGCCGACTTCTACCGACTGCCCCGCAACCGCGAGATGCTGAAGCTCGAATCGACTCGCTGGACCGTCCCGGACGCCGATCCGCAGAGCGACGACGAGCCGGTGCCGTACTGGGCCGGGCGCTCGCTCGGCCATCGCCTCGTCTGAGCGAGTTCCGTCGCGCGGACCGCGCGCTGCACCGAATCCGGGCAACGCCTGCCCAGCCATCCGGCAACTGTGCGTCGACGACGCAGCGGTCGCGCCTCTATGGCGCTTCACGGCGGATCCACGCGCCCGCGTGCCCGCACCCGGTTGGTTCGCTTCTTGCTAAGTCGGTACGGGAGGGCGAGTGACTCGACGCCCATCCGAAAGGCGGCCTGTCCCTGGCGAGTCCCGAGAGGAGGCGCGATGACCGATCTGCTCGTCTTCCAACTCGAATTCACCGACAAGGGCCAGCTCGAGAGGGCCTTCTCGATCCTGATGGAACACGAAGGCATCGCGAGCTGCGAGATCGATTCGCGGGCGCGGACGGCCCGCTTCATGGCGACGGCCCGGATCGCGGACGAACTGGTGGAACGGATCCACGCATACGGGGGACTGCGCTGGTGTTCGCGTCACACCTTCCGGGCCCGCACCGACTGACCCATCGGCCGAAGCGCCGCCGCGATACGCGATAAAGAGGTGTGAACGATGTCCAATTACACGTACGAACGACTCTCCGCCCAGGACAATGGCTTCCTGGTGGCCGAGCACCCGAATGCGCCGCTCCATATCGCAGCCGTCGGCATCTATGACCAGAGCGCGGTCGCGAGCCGCGACGGCGGTGTCGACATCCGCCGATTCAAGCGCTTCATCGAAGCGCGGCTGCACGAGATTCCGCGCTATCGGCAGAAGCTCTCGTTCGTGCCGATCGAGGGCCGCCCGGTGTGGATCGACGATCCGCACTTCAACATCGACTACCACATCCGCCACGCCGCCCTTCCGCGACCGGGCGGCATCGATCAACTGAAGAGCCTGGCGGCGCGTATCACCACACGATCCCTCGACCGCAATCGTCCGCTGTGGGAACTGTGGGTCATCGAGGGGCTCGACGGCGGGCGCTTCGCGACCATCAGCAAGATCCACCACTGCATGATCGACGGCGCGGCGGGCGCCGACCTGGCGCAGATCCTCAACTCGCCGAGCCCCGACATCGAGATCCCCGAGCCGCGTCCATTCCTGGCGCGACGCGCGCCGAGCGAGACCGAACTGTTGCTCGATGCCGTGCAGCGACTGGTCGCTATGCCGTTTCGCGCGATGCGGGGGCTGTCTGCCCTGCGGCACGAGACTGCCGGCCTGGTGGCTGAATTTGAGACCCGCGCGAAGGCGCTCGGCGACCTGTTCAGCCTGGCGGTCAAGCGTTCTTCGGAGACACCGCTGAACGGCGCCCTCGGACCGCACCGACGCGTCGACTGGCTGACGCTGCCCCTCGATGAAGTAAAGGCCGTGCGGCGCGTGCTCGGCTGCACGATCAACGACGTCGTGCTCGCCACGGTGACCGGTGCCGTGCGCCATTACCTGTTGCGTCGCGGCGCGAACCCGCGCGCCATCGACTTTCGCGTGTCGGCGCCCGTCAACATGCGTAAAGACATCGAAGAGAAGGGCAGCATGGGCAATCGCGTGTCGGCGTGGATCCTGCGGCTGCCGATCGAAGTCGAGGATCCGCTGCTCTGGGTCAAGGGCATCACCGAGACCACGCAGGAGTTGAAGAACTCGAAGCAGGCACTCGGCGTCGAGATGCTGATGCAGGCCGCCGAGTACGCACCCGCGAGCCTGATGGCGCTCGGCGCGCGGGTCGCCTCGGGGCCGATCAACATGATCGTCACCAACGTGCCGGGGCCGCAGTTCCCGCTGTACACCCTCGGCGCCCGCATGCTCGAGATGCAACCGCTCGTGCCGCTGCTCGACGGGACGGGGCTCGGCATCGCGCTCTTCAGCTACGACGGCAAGCTGCACGTCGGACTGAACGCCGACTACGAACTCGTGCCGGATCTCGGCAGCTTCACTGCACTGTTCGCCCAGGCGTTCATGACGCTCGTCGACGCCGCGAAGCGAGTCACCGCGAACTCCGCGAAGGACGAAGCCAGCGCGGCGCCGGTCGTCGAGCTGCACGCCGATGCGGAAGAACTCGCGGCCAGCGCGGCGGCGGCGTCCGCGATGCGCTCGCGGCGTGTTCCGGTGGAGGTCGTGAACGGCGCCGCGCACGCGGTGAACCAGGCCTGAGGCGGCGCACTCGAGCGGATCGAAACAGGCGAGACGCGATTGAAGGCGGCGTTCGTCAGCGCGTGATCAGTCGCGCCGAGCGGCCGTGCGTCAGATAGCTGCGCGCCCACTGCACGAGCACCAGCACCCGGTTCGACGTCTGCGTCAGGAACAGCAGGTGCACGAACAGCCAGAGCAGCCAGGCGATCAGCCCGGTCGCTTGCAATCGCCCCCGCATGGCGACCGCACGCCCGCGGCCGATCGTCGCGAGAGTGCCGCGATCGCGATACCGGAAGGCGCGCACCGGCCGACCGGCCAGGGTTCTCGCGATCCGCTCCGCCACGTAGCGCCCCTGCTGCATCGCGACCGCCGCGACGCCTGGCAATGGCCGATCGAGTCCGTGGGAGAACGAAGCCAGATCGCCGATCAGCGAGATCTCGGGATGGCCTTCGAGGTCGAGCTGGGGGCTCACGCTGACACGCCCCGCGCGATCGATCGGCGCAGACACCTGCTCGGCGATCAGACGTCCTAGCGGAGAGGCCTGAACGCCGGCCGCCCACAGGATTGTTTCGCAGGGGATGTCCTCGCGGATACCCGCGTGTTCGATACTCGCCACGCCCGGGCGGATGTCGGCGACCCGGGTCCCGGTGAGGACGCGAACGCCGAGTTGCTCGAGCCCTGCGGCCGCGTTCGCCGAGAGAGCAGCCGGAAACACCGGCAGCACACGCTCGGCGAAGTCGACCAGTGTGATGCGCGCCTCCCCGGGCTCGATGTGACGGAAGTCGTGACGCAGCGTGTAGCGTGAGATCTCTGCCAGAGCCCCCGCGAGTTCGACGCCCGTCGGCCCGGCGCCCACGACCAGGAAGCTCAGCAGCGCCTCTCGGCGGGCGGCATCCGGCTCACGATCGGCCCGCTCGAAGGCGAGCAGGATCCGGCTGCGCATCTCTGTCGCGTCCTCGATCGTTTTGAGCCCCGGAGCCAGAGCGGCCCAATCCTGACCGAAGTAGCTGTGCGTGGCGCCCGCCGCGACGATCAGGCGGTCATAGGCGATCTCGCCGTCTTCCAGCAGCACGCGTCGGCCCGCCACGTCGAAGCCGCTCACGCGCGCGAGTACCACGTCGACGTTCGCCTGACGCCGCAGGATCCCACGCAGCGGCGAAGCAATATTGGCCGGCGACAGCGCACCGGTCGCCACCTGATAGAGGAGCGGCTGGAAGAGATGGAAGTTGCGCTGATCGACCAGCGTGACGTCGACGGGTGCGCGTCGGAGCGCACGCGCGGCCGCGAGACCACCGAAGCCTCCACCGACGATCACGACGCGCGGACGTTTGGTGACTTGCATGAGCACCCCCGTGGCGGGGAGATTGGCGCGGGTTGGGGGCGGCGTCAGGTCCGGGGATGTGGGCGGGGCGAAAAATGTCGACGGGGCGGGTGGCGGGGTCGGCATCCGTACCGTCCAGACCACGTTCGGTCCCCACGATGCGAGGACGACGATGGTCGACCCACGCGGCTGCAGCACTCTCCGCTCGACGTACGAAGTCCGATCGCTCGGTGGTGAATCCGCAATCAAGGCCTGCCTGCCGTCATGCGACCGCGTGAGGCCTATCGTCGTCGGAACAGCGGATGGGGGGCGTATCGGGCTGGAGCGCATCACCAGGGATCTAGAAGCCTTCGCTCGGCTGCATGATTATGTGTTCGGAAGATTCGCGACAAGGGGACTTGCAGGTAGAGCGGGGCGGGGAGAGGTATCGTGCGATCTTGGGTTCCGCTTCTGATCGCGTTGGCGATTTCCCTCGAGGCTGCGGCATCTGCGCAGGGGGAGCCGTCAGATCGACACCAGACATCGACCACCCCAGCAGATGCACGCTACGAAGTCGTGCAGTCCGAAAAAGGGGTGTGCGGTGGACATTCCGTCTTGATCGATTCACGGGAATGGTTGATCAGTTGGTCGAAGCGGAGTCCGGCAGCCTCACGTGGCAGCCGATGCTTGTTGAAGGCCTGACGACAGTAAACAACCCGAGCAAGCCCAGGTTTTTGGTCTTTATGTCCGGCATTGGAATCAAGTACACCTTTCTCATGGACTCGGCCGTGGGAACGACATGGATTCCGACCCTGATAGAACTCGAAGTTGCGGACGCTGAAACGGTCACCGTGCCTGGGTGGGTTCCCTTCCCAGAGTGACGTGGCGGAGCCCGGCGAACTGAACGGCCGGTGGCATCCTTGACGCTTTGGTCCGGGGACATCCTTGACACGATCGGGCTGCTCATTCGCCTACCCAGCGCAGCCTCGATCTGGAGGGTCCGCTCGTCCGTTTGTCCGAGTCGGGCGTGACCCTGCCGCCTCGGCGTGATAGACATGGCGACGCGCTGGATCTCGACGACCTCGTACAGATGATGCCGGCTGTGTCGATTGACGCGGTGGTTCAGCGTGTATCGAAGCTTGTCGTTGACTGGAACGAGAGGGAAAAAACCGCTTTCTACGTCCTCCTTGCACTTGCGGTTGGCTTCGTCATCGGCCGCTTCCGTGTGTTTCGGGTCGTCGAGTTCCAGAATCGTGGCGAGGCTCTGGTGTCCCGCGCCGTGCGGAGGAGCTTCGGTCCTCCTGACTATCACCTGATGAATCACGTCACCCTTCCGCTGAAGGACGGCACGACCCAGGTTGATCACATCCTCGTTTCGAGGTTCGGCGTGTTCGTCATCGAGACCAAGCACTACAAAGGTTGGCTCTTCGCCGGCGCGAAGCAGGCGAACTGGACTCAAGTCCTGTTCAAGCGCCGGTTCAAGTTCCAGAATCCGATACTCCAGAACTCAGGGCACGTTCGGGCGGTGAAAAGCCTCCTGGACTTCCTGCCGCCGGGCGACATCCGGTCGGTTGTCGTCTTCACCGGTGAAGCGGAGTTCAGGACGGAAGTTCCTCGAGGGGTATTCAGTCTCTCCGGATTCATCGACTACCTGCGCGAACAGACTGCCGAGGTCATGTCCCTCAACCGAGTGCAGTCCTGCGTGGGCCGGCTCGAGACTGTGCGCCTTGCCATCAGTGGCAAGACGGACGTTGAACACGCTCAGAACCTCGAGCGGCGGCACGGCCGGAATGGCTGAGGGGTGTGACCTGCCCCCGACCCCCGCGCCCGCCCGAACGCCAAGCTGATGCAGGACTTCAATCAGACGACGTGAACCTATTGGCGACGTCGGGTCTGCTTCGGCCGTTGATCGGCGGCCGCTGGGCCGCGCAGGTGAGCGCCGATCCGCTGGACGGCGCCACGAGACCGAGACACGAGCGCGTTCGTCGTCGAACGGGATGAACGTTGGCCTCGTGGCTCATTGTCGATTCTCGGAGACCGGCCCGATGAAGTTTCGAATCCTTGTGGAACAAGATGAAGACGGGGTGTTCGTGGCCAGCGTACCCACGTTGGCCGGCTGCGTTTCGCAGGGCAACACACGTCAGGAAGCGCTCATGAACGTCCGCGAGGCCATCGAGGGGTACCTCGAGAGTCTTCGTGATCGTGGCGATCCGATTCCTCCATCGATTCACGAAGAAGTCATCGACATCGCCGTGTGAGCACCCTCCCGCGAATCCCTGGGCGCGAAGCGGTCGCGGCCTTTCGGCGGCTCGGGTAGGAGGTCGATCGCCAGAAGGGCAGCTACATCATCTTGCGGCATTCGGCCCCGCCCTTTCGTCGACTGACTGTCCCCCATCACCGCGAACTCGCGAAGGGAACGCTCCGAGCCCTGATCCGCGAGGCTGGAATCACAGTCGAGGAGTTCGTCGCGCTCGTCCGTTAGTCAGGGCGAAGCCCCCGAAAGCCGTGATTCGCGAAACACTGGCCGATCAAGCGCACGGACCATGAGCGCCACGCCCGCACCAGTCGCTTCGTTGACCGTCGAGGCTCCTCCTTCGAATCCCCCAGGACCGACGAGCGGCCTATCGTCCTGATGTCATGCCTCTCCGCTTTCCCTGGCTCGGCCGTGCGGTCATCCTGGTCGCCTCGCTGCTGTTCGTCGTCGCGATCGGTGAGGGCCTGGCTCGCTGGCGAAGCTGGCGGATCGAGGAGAGCGAGCGCGCCGTGCGCGCGCGCTGGCAGGCCGAGCATCCCGCTGCCGCCGACCTGCCCGAGCTTTCGGGAGTGGTCGCACTCGCCGAACCGAACGCCCGCGGCATCTACAAGGGCGTGCTCGTGCGCACCGACGCACAGGGCTTTCGCGGCCGGCGGTTCACGAGGAATGCCGCGCCCGGCGTCGTCCGCATCGTCGTCACGGGAGACTCCTACACGTTCGGCGACGGCGTCGCCGAGGAAGACACGTATGCGTCGCAGCTCGGCGGTCTGCTCGACGGCGCGCGTCCGGGAGTGCGGCACCAGGTCGTGAACGCCGGGCTGTCCGGTGCGCCGATCGAGACCGTCATGGATCGGCTCGAGCGGGCCATCCACGCCTACCACCCCGGTCTCTTCGTGTACGGCTTCTCGCTGAACGACCTCGAGGGCGAGGGCTATGTGATGCTCGACGACGAGATCCGACGCAGGCAGTGGATTGCTTGGGCGGGTCGCCAGCCTCTGCTCCTCGTGCGGCTGTTGACGTGGCAGATCGTCACTGCGGGGATCGCGGCCTCGCCCGCCGAGGCACCCTATCCGCGCGAGCTCCGTCGCAACTACTTCGAGAACGACCAGACCTGGTCGCGCTTCGAGCGGGGGCTCGATCGCTATGCGGCGCTGGCTCGCGAGTCGGGAGTCTGCGCCCACATGCTGATCCATACCCTGCTCGTGAACCTCGACGACGAGCACCCGTTCCATCCCATCTACGATCGAGTCAGCGACGCAGCCCGCGCGCGGGGCATCACGGTGACGTCTTCATTCCCCGTCTTCGAGGGGCGAGATCCCGAGTCGCTCTGGATCAATCCGCTCGATTCGCACCCCGACGCCGAGGGTCACGCCCTGCTCGCCGGCGCGTTGGCCGAGGATCTGGTGCACTTGCCGGAGCACTGCTGGACGGAGGCGTCGCGCAAGTCGGCGACTCATGCGCGCCGGCATCGCGTGCCGCGCAATCGGTAGGCGATGACCTGCCCCGGACTTGCATCGCCCACCTGAACGCCGTGCTCATGCGCGATCCCCCCTTCTCGGGCACTCTCTCTTCTTCTCGCCCACTCCGTTTCTCGTACCCGCATCCGTCCCCTGGAGCCCCCCCATGCCCGATCCCAACTCCGTGCGGGCGATCGGCCCGTTCGAGACCGAGTTCATCGCGGCCGGCGACTTCCGCTTCGAGGTGCTCACCTCCGGCGATCCCGACTCGAAGAAGCTCGCGCTCTGCCTCCACGGTTTCCCCGAGCATGCGTGGGCGTGGCGACATCAGATGCCGCTGCTCGCCGAGCTCGGCTACAAGGTCTGGGCGCCGAATCAGCGGGGCTATGGGCGCACGTCGCCGCGGCCGCACGGGAAGTCGGCGTATCACATCGATCGGCTGCTCGGCGATGTCGCCGCGCTGATCGAGGCCTCGCGCTGCGAGTCCGTCACGCTGATCGCCCACGATTGGGGGGCCATCGTGGCATGGATCTTCGCGCTGCGCGCCGTGGCGCCGCTCGATCGGCTCGTGATCATGAATCTTCCGCATCCGCAGCGCTTCGCCGAGGCGCTTCGCGATGATCGCGCGCAGAAGAGGCGATCGCTCTATGAGCGCTTCTTCCAGCTGCCGCGGCTGCCCGAGTGGGTATTCACTCGACGTGACGCGCAGGGGATCGCGCAGGCGTTTCGCGGCATGGCGGTGCACCCCGAGCGTTTCGACGACGATGCGGTGCGGATCTTCCGCGACAATGCCCTGCAGCCGGGCGCGATGACCGCGATGCTGAACTGGTATCGCGCGAATCCCTTCCGCCCGACCTTCACCGGCCCCTGGCCGCACCTCGCGGTGCCGACGCTGATGATCTGGGGCGAGCACGACCGGGCCCTCGGCAAGTCGATGACGCTGCGCACCGACGAACTGGTCGGTGACTTCACACTGCACTACCTGAACGCTTCACATTGGGTGCAGCAGGACGCCCCCGACGAGGTCAACGCGGTCCTGCGCGGCTGGCTGACGCGCTGAAGCAGGCTTTCCCACTGTACCGCCCCGACCCACGGCCCCGCCCCGCCCCGCGGCCGGCCCTTCGCGGATCGGCGGCGCTTGTTATCCTCGAACTTCTTCCAACTCCCAACTACGACCCCACAGACGGAGACCCCCATGGCCGATCACCGCGAGATGAGCGAAGACGAGCTGCGCCGCCGCACCCGCGCGCTGCTGGACGAAGTCCACCCCGAGAAGGTCGCGAGCATTCCCTTCCGGCAGAAGCAGTACGAGCACGGTCTCGCGTGGGTGCACTTTCCGGAGGGCCACGGGGGGCTCGGCCTCAGCCCCAGGATGAATCTCGTGGTGTTCGACGAGATCTCGAAGCACTCGAAGGTCGTCCACCACGACCCGCCGGCTTCGATCATCGGCATCGGGATGGGGGCACCGGTGGTGCTCACGTACGGGACCGAAGAGATGAAGAAGCGGCTCTTGCCGAAGATCTTCTCCGGTGAAGAAGTCTGGTGTCAGCTCTTCAGCGAGCCGGGCGCGGGTTCGGATGTCGCGGGTCTCGCCACCAGCGCGGTGCGCGACGGCGACACCTGGATCCTGAACGGGCAGAAGGTCTGGACCACGGTCGCCCACCTGTCGCGCTGGGGCATGCTGCTCGCGCGCACCAACCCGAACGTGCCGAAGCACGACGGGCTCTCGTACTTCGTGCTCGACATGCAGGCGCCGGGCGTCGAGGTGCGGCCGCTGTATCAGATCACCGGCGAGGCCGAGTTCAACGAAGTCTTCATGACCGACGTCCGCATCCCGCATGATCAGATGCTCGGCAAAGAGGGTCAGGGCTGGCGGGTCGCGATCACGACGCTGATGAACGAGCGCGTGGCGATCGGCGGCGGCGGCAGCAAGAAGAAGGGCGGTGGTGCGACCGCGCAGCTGCTCAAGCTCTGGCACGAGCGCAACAAGGGCGCGAACTCTCCCGCCCACGAATCCATGCTGCGCGATCGCGTGACGCGCAGCTGGATCGACAACGAGCTTTTGCGGCTCACCACGCAGCGCGCGCGCGCCGCGCAGAAGTCGGGCAATCCGGGGCCCGAGGGCTCGGTGGCGAAGCTCTTCCAGGCCGAGATGAACAAGCGCATGTGGGAGACCGCGATCGACGTGTTGGGCGCGAGCGGGCTGTCGTTCGAAGCCGGCTACGAGCTGCGCCAGAGCGTGGGCACGCCGAGCACGGTGGAAGGCCTCGCCAAGTATCAGTTCCTGCGTTCGCGGGCCAATTCGATCGAGGGCGGGACGTCCGAGATCATGCGCAACATCCTCGGTGAACGGGTGCTCGGTCTGCCCGGCGAACCGCGCGTCGACAAGGACGTGGCGTGGAAGGAAGTGCCGCGCAGCTAGCCCCTTGGATCCGTATCCCCATCGACCTGTATAGATAGAAGAAGGAACCCACGACATGGCGATCGACTTCAGCTTCACCGACGAACACGACGAACTGCGCGCGACGATCCGCGCCTTTCTCGACGCGCGCTCCGACGAGGCCTCGGTGCGCGAACAGATGGCAACCGACCGCGGCTACGACCCGGCAGTCTGGACCCAGATGGCCGAGCAGCTCGGTCTCGCGGGCTTGATCATCCCCGAAGAGCACGGCGGAGCCGGCTTCACGTACGTCGAGCTGCTGATCGCGATGGAAGAGATGGGGCGCGCCCTGCTCTGCTCTCCCTTTCTCGGCACCGCGGTGTTCGCCACCAACGCACTGCTCGCGTGTGCGGACGGGCCCACCCAGAAGGAGCTGCTCGCCGGCATCGCGTCGGGCCAGTTGATCGCCAGCGTGGCGCACGCCGAACCGAACGGGCGCTGGGATCTCGGCGGCGTCGAGCTGCAGGCCAAGAAATCAAAGGACGGCTTCACGCTCTCGGGCAAGAAGGCCTTCGTGCTCGATGGTCACACCGCGGGCGTGATCCTCGTGGTGGCGAAGACCGATGCCGGGCTCTCGCTCTTGCGTGTGGCGGGCGATGCGAAGGGGCTCACCCGCAAGCTCGTGCCGTCCCTCGATCTCACCCGCAAGCTCGCGCATCTCGACTTCGTGAACACGCCGGCGACGCTGGTCAGCAGCGGCGATCAGACCGAGGCGCTGACCCGCGTGCTGGCGCTGACTGTGGCGGCGCTTGCTGCCGAGCAGGTCGGCGGCGCGCAGGCGTGCCTCGACAGCGCGGTCGACTATGCGAAGACGCGGCTGCAGTTCGGTCGCCCGATCGGTTCCTACCAGGCCATCAAGCACAAGTGCGCCGACATGCTGGTCGGAGTCGAGTTCGCCAAGTCGGCCGCCTACGCGGCGTGCTTCGCGGCTGCGGGCGGCGAGGACGATCTGCTCGAGGCGGCCTCGATGGCGAAGGCGTACTGCTCGGAGGCGTACTTCCACGCCGCGGCGGACAACATCCAGATCCACGGCGGCATGGGGTTCACCTGGGAGCTGCCCGCGCATCTGTATTTCAAGCGGGCAAAGTCGAGCGAGCTGTTGTTCGGAGATGCGGTGCATCATCGCGAGGTGCTGGCAGAGTTGGTCGGCATTTAGCGCGGGGCCGTGCTGGCCGAGGCCGGGGGAAGGGGCGGTTCAGTCGAAGCCCACTCCTTCACCGCCCCTTCCCCCGGCCTCGGACTGGCGCGGAGCAGTGCGGGGTGGGTGTTTGCGGGGTGGAGGCGAAGCCCGCGCGGCAGCCCGGTCCTGGCTGCGAGTCAACCGCGCGAGGCGCTCGGCGGTGATGTCTCCCGGCGGTGGACCAGGATCGACGGGATCGTTTCGGGGTTGCGGCAGCCGGTGCGCACTTCCGACTGGTCGACGATCCAGCGCCAGAGAGGCTGATCGACCGACAGCGCGAGGGCGGCGGACTCGCGCAGCCGCTTGTCCCAGGTCTCGGCCATCGGCTCGAAGTCGGCGGCGCTGATGCGTCCCCGACAGTCCGGTTCACCGCACAGGCAGTCGAAGCTGGCCTCGACGTTCAGCGACGCATAGTCGGTGGTGAGTTGCTCACCGGCCTCGATGTCGCGCAGCGCGAAGTCGATGTCCCAGCCGGTCGAAAGCGCGTTCGCGTTGCACGAATGGTTCATCCAGCGGCCGAGGTCCCAGCACAGGATCCAGTCGCCACTGCCGTTCGAGTAGGCGAAGTGCTCCATCAGCTCGATGTAGTCGGGGCCGAGACGGGCCATGCGCTCGGGGCTGAATCGCTGATCGAGGGAGTCGAGCGTCCAGGTGATCGTGCCGCGCGGAATGCGCTTCGTGGCGAACACGCCGTGCCCGATCGCATCGTCGATCGCGCGCAGTTCTGTATGCGGATGGATCACTCGACTGACTCCCCGGCCCACTCCCCGCCAGATCCATTTGCAGATAGAGAGGGAGGCTCCTCGACGGCCGGAGCGTCGGACGCTCCCCTGCGCCCTGCCCCCGCCTGCTTCAGGCAGAGGGATTAGTCGCCACCGAAGGGCGGCGCAAGTGGAATCTGCGGCGCGAGCCGCGCGAGGCTCAGACGGGCGAGCGCGTCCCGGGGCGTCGGCGCGCGGCGGCGAGGATCCCGAAGCCGCTCGCGAGCAGCACGAAGGTGCCCGGTTCGGGGATGAAGCTGCGGGCGACTTCGACGCCGACGAGCTGCATCGTGCCGAGCACGCCGTCGACCTCGATCGCGAAGCTGGCGTTGATCTGCGCGAAGCCGGGCACACCGAGGCTCGAAACGGGCAGGAAGCTCACGCTGAACAGCGACACACCGACGTCGCTGGCCGGCAAGCCGAGCAACCCGCAGGCGGTCCCCGTGCAGCCGATCTGGGTGTCCATGTACAGCGCGAGGTCGCTCGAGAAATTTCCGCCGGTGAGCCCCGGGGCCAGCGTTCCGGCGAGCGTTCCGACCTGGTTGGCCGAATACGTGCCCGTGACCAAGGCCTGGCCCGCCACGTTCTTCGCAATCGTGCCCGCCACCGTCATGCCGTCGAGCAGGAACACGCCGCCCGGCAGATACACACCCGGCGCGCTGGCCTCGACATAGATGTCGGCGCTGCCGATGTCCATCGTGCCGTCCGGCGGTGTCACGATCGTGCCGCCGAGCAGTGATATGAAACTGCTCCCGGTGAAGTCGAAGGTGATGCGCTCGCTGGTCTGCGCCCAGGCGCCTGGCGCGGCGAGCAGGAGCAAGGCGCCGATCGAAACCAGCGCCAGCCAGAGGCTGCGGCGGCGCTCGAGGGAGAGGGGACGGCTGCAGTGCATCGCGGATCCTCGTGGTCGTTCGCGCATTGCGCGGGAGCGGACGGGGCTGACCCCTGATCCCGCGGCCATTCTAACCCCGGTACCCGGTGCCGTGGGAACGGATTCGTCGCGAATCCGCGAGGAACCCGGGCCAACCGCGTCCGATCCGGGATCCGGACTCGGCGTTACCGGCAACGGATGCGCAGAACCGCTTCCCGGGGAGGAGGGAATGCTTGAGTCCTGAAGGCCTCGGCGGGTAGACTGGAGCCACTCCCACCGCCGCCGGATCCCGTCAGAAGCTGCCCGCGCCCCGGGCAGGACGAGATGTGCTGGCCCGCCCGAGGTACACCGATGCGTGGACGTGCTGGCTTCGTTGTCTGGATCGCCCTGCTCGCGATCCCCATGATGGCCCTCCGCTGCGACCCGGTCGCGACGATCACGATCACGTCGCCGACACCCCTCGCGCAGATCTCCGACTGCGCGGTGCCGGTCAGCTTCAAGCTGGTCGGCGCATTCACGGGCCCGCCTTCGGTGACGCTCAACTTCGTCCCGCTCGCCGTCCCGCTCGTGCAGGCACCGCCCGGCACCTGGACGGCGACGCTCGGCGCGGGCGATGGACTCGCGGCGAACAACATCCTGCTCGTGCAGGCGACGCGGACCAGCGACAACCAGCAGCTCACCCAGGGCGTGTCGTTCGACTTCGTGCCGGTCGCCAGTGCGCGCGTGATCACGAATCCGTCCGAGCTGATCGGTGGGCCGCTCGGTCACAGCCGCATCGGCGACTACCTGCTCGAGAGCTGCGAGGCGCGCTTCGTCGTGCAGGCGCCCGCGCAACGCGACCTGTACAGCGTGGGCCAGTACGGCGGCAATCTGATCGACGCCGAGGTGAAGGGACATCCCGGGCTCGACAACTTCCTCGAAATCGCGCCGATGGTCAACGTCGAGACCGTGGTGAACCCCCAGACGGCAGTGATCGTCAACGACGGTGCCGACGGCAATCCTGCGATCGTCCGCACCTGCGGGCCCGACGATCTGCTCGACTTCGTGAATCCGTCGTCGCAGGTCGTCGACATCGGCCTGCCCTTCCCGGCCGTGCTGAACGACAACGATCAGACCGTCGAGGGCTGCACGGACTTCGAACTCGGCGTCCACGATTCGCACATCAAGATGGAAACCACGCTCACGAACATCGGCGGCGCGCCGATCCGGTTGATGGTCGGAGACTGGTTCAATCCCGGCGGCGAGCTCGACGTGATGCAGACCCCGAACGCGGGCGTCGGGACGGCCTTGACGAACAACGTGGGCACGATGGCGTTCACCGGCGTCGGCGAGGCGGTCGGAGTCGATTACGCGTACACGTCCACCCCGAACACGCCCGGCAGCTACGTGGTGATCAGCGGCGTGATCGTCATCCTGCACAACAAGAGTGTCCTGCAGGCGCTGCTCGGATTGGTCGAGGGAGACCTCGTGGATCCGGGCGAGAGCCTGGTGATGACCCGCTACGTCGGCGTGGGCGAGGGCTCCGCGTCCACGGCCGTCGATCTCGAGGTGGCGATCAAGGGCATCCAGAACGCGACGCTCAGCGGTTGCGTGACCGTGAACGGTGTCGCCGCCCCCGGCTCGAAGGTCACCGTGGGCACTTTCACCGTCGCCGGCATACTCACGAATCTCTCCACCCACTTCACCACCGACGCCACGGGTTGCTATGCGGGCAGCGTTCCGTTGCCGACGGGCGCGGCCACGCTCGGCGTGGTAGCCGGACGGAAGGGCACGCCTTACCAGGGCGGCACTGCGATTCCGCCGCGCACGAATGTGCTGTTCACGCCGGGCGGCAACCATACGGCGAACTTCAATCTGCCGGCGAGCGGATTGCTCACCGTCAACGTCGTAGACGAGAACAATGCCCTGCTGCCCGCCCGCGTCAGTGTGGTGGGCTTCGATCCGAGCCCCGAGAACCTGATCGCCGGACCGAGCCTCCCGGGCTTCGGGGGTTCGACGCTCGCGGTGCTCAACGATCCGGGCGATTCCCTGCCCTTCGGGCTGGTCGAAGCGGTGTACACCGGCGCGGACGGGGTTGCGAGCTTCAACATCGAGCCGGGCACCTATCGGGTCTTCGTCAGTCGCGGCACCGAGTACTCGGCGAGCAATCAGTCGGTGTCGATCCCCGCCAACAGCTCGCGCACGCTGAACTTGAAAATCGCGCGCGTGATCGACACCGCCGGATTCGTGTCGTCGGACTTCCACATCCACGGCATCAATTCGGCGGATTCGCGGGTCAGCCACACGGACCGGGTCGAGGGCTACGCGGGCGAGGGCGTCGACAACATCATCATGACCGACCACCACGTCCACACCGATCTCGACCCGACGATCGCGGGCCTCGGGCTGTCGAGCTGGGTGGGTTCGATGATCGGCGAGGAGATCACGAGCTTCGACTACGGGCACTTCAACGGCTATCCGTTCACCGTCGATCCGAGCCTGATCTCGGGCGGCTCCACCGACTGGGCGGTGGCCGCGCCGCCGGGCGCCGACTTCCCGTCGGCCGGTGCGTTCAACGCCTCACCGGCCGAGATCTACGCGCTGGCCACGACGGGCGCGACGTCGACACCGGACACCACGGTGCAGATCAATCACATCGACTCGCACTTCGGTCCGCTCCGCATCGACACTGCGCTGGTGCCGCCGCAGGACGGCCTCGATGCCACCGGCCGGCTCGAGCGCCGACTCGACGAGCCCGTGTCGACGAACCTGTTCTTCCCGTTCCCGGCCCTCGAACTCTGGAACGGGCACACGCGCGGCGCCCAGGCCGAGTTCACCAACGGGCGGGTCGGCATCTGGTTCAACCTGCTCAATCAGGGGATCGAGACCACGTTCATCGCCGACACCGACTCGCATGAGTTCACCAACCTGCGCTCCGCGGGGGCGCGCACCTGGACGGCGGCGTCTCCCGGCAGCGACGAGGCAGGGAGTGTCGACGATGGCGAAGTGGCCAACATGGTCGACGACGGCAAGGCGACCGGCGGCCAGGGAATCTTCGTCACCGCGGTGCTGCGGGCGACCGACGGCAGCGGCGACGTCGCCGACCTGACGCGTTCGGGCACGACCCATGTGAGCGACGCGGGCGGGAACGTTGAATTCGACATCCGCATCCAGGCCCCGGCCTGGGCGCAGTTCGACCGGGTCGAGATCTATGCGAACGCGGGGACGACTCCGGTCGATCCGCTCGAACCCTATGCGTACACCGCCACGCCGAGCCTCGTGCTCGACGAGGGCGACTGCAATCCGGCGACCCTGGGCGACGGCGACTACGACGTGACGGTCGTCAATGCGGTGCCTTCCGTCACCGGCGGCACTCGCCTCGAGGCGAACCTCACGGTTCCGTTCCCGGGTCTCACCGAGGACACCTGGTTCGTCGTGGTGGTGCGGGGCACGGACGGACAGTGCCGCCCGATGTTCCCCGTCTTCGCCTCGGATCTGAACAAAGCCAGCAACACCACGCTGCCCAACCTGCTCGACGGCAACGTCGGGGAAGGGGGCGTGATGGCGATGGGCGTCACCAACGCGCTGTACTACGACGCGCCTTGATCGATCCGGTCCGGCCGATCCATCCGAACCATCCCGACACCGGCGTGCGTGCGCGGCGGCCGGGCCGGGCCGCGGCGATCGCGCTGCTTCTGGCGTGCGCGATCGGCGCGGGCGCGGGTGACGCCCGCGCGGCTGAGACCGGCGGGCTCGTCGCGGCGCTCGAGCGCGCGCCGGCGGTGGTCGTGGCTGAGGTGGTGGACGTGACGCCGCTCGAACACGCCGGCTATCTCGCCAGCCTCCGCATCGAGCGCTCGCTGCGGCCCGACGTGCAGCCACCCGAGACGCTGAAGATCGCCTGGGAAGAACCCGTCCCGTCGCTCGCACCGCGGCTCGAAGCGGGTCGACGCATCGTGGCGGCGGCGGACCCGTTGCCCACGGCCTCCATCTGGCGCATCCGGGTGCCCGATGCCGACGCGCGCGCGAAACTCGTCGGGCTCGCCGGCGACGGGGTCGGTTATCTGCTGCGTCCGGGCATGGCGGAACTCGACGTGCTCGAGCACTACCTCGCCCTCGACGCCGCGGCCCGCGACGGGGACGGCGGCGCGCTGCAACTGGCGCGCATGTGCGTCGTCGGTCAGCCGCGGCTTGCCGACGATGCAGCCGTGCGGCTCGCCGGCATGCCGGAGCTCGCGAGTCATCTCACCCCTCCGGCCGCCGAGGCGATCGTCGAGGCGCTGCTGCGGAACGATGTGCCCGCGACCCGCGAGACGCTGCTCGCCCTGATCGGATCCGAGCGCCCCCTCGTATTGCGTGCGCCCCTCGAAGCCCGGATCCGAGCGGCGGGAGATTCCGTCCCGCCGGTCCTGCTCGCGGCCCTCGGCGCTCTCGACGGCGGGCTCGACGAAGAGCAGAGCCTCGAACTGCTCGCGAACCGCTCACCCGAGATGCGACAGGCCGCGGCGCAGAGCGCTCGCGGACCGCGGGCCATCGGTCTGCTGCGAGAGCTCGCCCGCAGCGATCCCGAGCCCGCCGTGCGGGCCACGGCGGTGACCCGTCTCGTGGCGGTCGCGGGCGAGAGCGCCCTCCATGATGCGACGCGGGCGCTGGAGGATCCGGTCGCCGAGGTGCGGCTCGCGGCCGTGCGGGCCGCGGCCTCTCTCGATCCCGTGGCCGTCGAGCCCCTGCGCGACATCGCGCTCGGCGACCGCCCGGAAGCCGCCCGCGCCGCGCTGGCCGCGCTCTCGCTGATGGGCGACGAGGGCCATGAGGTTCTCGCCGGACTCGCCCGCGATCATCCCGACGAGGGGATGCGAACCCTCGCCGGGATCGCGGTCGGTCAACCGATCGGGCACCGCGACTGAGCGCGCTCGAGTCCGCTACACGCCGAGGCAAGCTTCGCGTCCCGACCCAGTGGGCACGCGCCACGACCCGCACATATTCGTGATTTCGTCGCGAAATGGTGGTGATCGAGCGACACGAAGAAGCAAACTGCTGGACAAAAGGTCGATTCATCCACGCTTCCGCCACATCCAACCGGAGATTCCATTCGTGAAGCTGCAAACCACGCGCGCAGCCGCAGTCCTCTCGTTCCTGGTCGCGACGCTCCTCGCCCTGCCCGCCGGTGCCGCCGAGAACGACAGCCTCGAAGCACTGCTGATCGAGAAGGGCTTCATCACCCAGAGCGAGCTCGAGGAAGCCCAGGCGGAAGCGGCCGCGAAGACCCCGCCGGCCGAGGCCACGCCCGCAGCGGTCCCTACACCGGAGGAGCCGAAGAAGGAAGAGCCGCAGTTCAAGGCCTCGGCGAGTGCCAAGGGACTGATCGTCGAGTCCACGGACGGCGCCTTCATGTTCGGACTCGGCGGCCGGATCCAGTACGACGCGGGCGGCTTCTCGGGTGGACAGACGCCGCTGGGTGCTGGCGGCCAGCTGCGCCGCGCACGCTTCGTCTCCAATGCCGTGCTGTGGACCGATTGGATTGTCAAGCTCGAGGTCAACTTCGACAACAACGGCGACGCGACGGTGACCGATGGCTACCTCCAATATGCCGGCTTCGAGCCCGTCACGATCACGCTCGGAAATCAGAAAGTGCCGTTCAGCCAGCAATCGATGGACAGCTCGAACTGGCAGGTCTTCCAGGAACGAGCGCTGATGGATGCCTTCATCGACAACAACGAAGAAGGTCGACGTCGGCTCGGTGGGGTGGTCCAGTCGTACGGCAAGTTCTGGAACGCCGCGGCCGGTGTATTCGGCGGTGGCGTCAGTGCGCCGACGAACGGCAACAACGAAGACTGGGGGACGGCTGGGCGGGTCGTGCTCTTCCCGATTGCCGAAGCAACCCGGCTGGTCACGCTCGGCGGATCGATCTACTACCGCGACTTCGAATCCGCGGATTCACTCCAGTTCCAACAAAGGCCCGAAGCCAATCTGTCCGCATACCAATTCGTGAACACCGGGACGGGCATCAACGCCCAGGGAGCCAGCGTCAGTCTGCTCGGCAACTCGACCGACTCGCTGCTGTACAACATCGAGTCGACGTTCGTCTGGAACGCCTTCCACGCCCAGGCGGAATTCAGCGGCGCGAAGGTCGACCGGATCGCGCAGCCGAGCGTGAACTTCAACGGCTGGTACGTTCAGGGCGGCTGGTTCATCACCGGTGAGTCACGCAACTACGACACCAAGATCGCCCAGTTCAAGCGCATCACCCCCAAGCACAAGTACGGAGCGTGGGAGGTGGCCCTCCGCTACAGCGCGATCGATCTGCAAACCAAGGACATCGCGGGCGGCGAAGAGCAGAACGTCACCGTCGCCCTCAACTGGTGGGTCAATACCAACGTGATGTTCCGCTTCAACTACGTGCGCGCCATGATGGATCCGACCACGGCGTACATGCCGCAGATCCCGAACATCACCCCCCCGCCGACGACGGTCCCGGCGCCGGGCGGCGGGCTCGACCAG
>JANOFF010000131.1:0-37000 GCA_031413515.1 bacterium | reverse complement strand
AGCTCTTCTCTTCTCGTCTCCTCTCCTTCCCTCCCTCCCCTCTCCTCACCGCCTTCGCCGTGTGGTGATTGACCACACGAGGCGACGAAACTTTACGTATCCGCGCGCGAGGGCCACCATCGAGGAATGAGAGCGCGCTCTCTCCTCTCCTCCGTCGTCGTCGCCGTTGCTGCCCTGCAGCCCGCCTGCAGCATCGCGCTGCCCGAGAAGGTCGCGCTCGAGCCGTCGGCGGGGAACGTCGAGATCATCAACGAGCCGCCGAACAAGGAGATCTACGAGCCTGCGGGCGAGGTCAGCACCCAGGTGGTCGGCCGCGTGAGCCAGGACGCAATCCGGCAGGCGATGAACGCGCTCCGCAACCAGGCGGCCGCGAAGAAGTACTTCCCGACGTAGCTCGCCGGGTACTGCGCCACCGGCGGGTTGTACAGCGTCGCGCCGCTGAGAAACTTGGCAAGATTTGCCAGGATGGGGACTGTGATTTGTTTCATGCCTGGTCAATGCAATGCCACTCAGAAATACCGATTTCATCCAACAAAATCGGAATAGGCCATAATAGTCAATATTGCAGACCAATCCGATGCCCAATTCATGAAATAGGCTGTTGCTGAAACTCCGACAGGGCGCGAATGGGAATCAGTCGGGCAGCTGCACTGGCGGAGCGGTGAAGCGATTCAATCAATTCCGTATACCCTTGAGTCATTGAATCCAGTGAGCTGCCCGCAATCACCTGGCAGCGTCCCGCCAAACCCAATCGTTCGGCAAGTTTGGAATCCGAGAGTACTTTGATCCAATGGGAGGTCATGGATGGGAGGTCGCCAGCGGGAACGAGGAACCCCGTTTTCCCTTCGATCACCGATTCGTTGACCGATCCAACATCCGTGCGCCGGATCGTCGACGTCGGGTGGAAGGTCTCCGACGGATCCATAGACCTGCGCGAGCGCGCTCCCGCCGAGTCGATGTCGACCTCTGCCGAGATCCACCAGCACGAGTGACGTGGCACCGACGTCCGAGCGAAGCTCCGGCGTGAGAGCCCGTCGCACGTCCTGCACCGGCGCGAAGGCGCTGACGATCAGCGAGATCGGCGCGGTGACGGCGTGTTCGCCCGCGGAGTCGCGCCACACGGTCCGCATCGACAGGCTGTCCTTGCCGACCGGGATCGCGATGCCGAGCGCAGGGCAGAGTTCGAGTCCGACGGCCCTCACTGCATCGTAGAGGCCGGCGTCCTCGCCCGGGTGACCGGCGGCGGCCATCCAGTTGGCGGAGAGCTTGACCTGGCCGAGAGACAGGATCGGAGCCGACGCGATGTTGGTCAGCGCCTCTCCGATCGCGAGTCGCGCCGACGCGGCGGGATCGAGCAGGGCCACCGGGGTGCGTTCGCCGATCGCGAGTGCTTCACCCGCGCAGCTGTCGAAGCCGGCGATCGTCACGCCCGCATCGGCGACCGGAACCTGGTGCGGCCCGACCATCTGATCCCGCGCCACCAGGCCGCCGACGCTGCGATCGCCGATCGTGACGAGGAACGTCTTGTCGCCGACCGTCGGGAGCTGCAGCACGCGCTCCGTCGCCTGCGCGATGTCGATGCGGTCGAGGTCGAGTGTGCGAGGCCGGAAGGCGAGGCGCTTCACGTCTCGCAGCATGCGGGGAGGCTTTCCGAGCAGGACCGACAGGGGCAGATCGATCGGCGAGTTGCCGAAGTGCCGATCGGTCACCACGAGCTGGCCATCGTCGGTCGCGTGCCCCACGACCGCGAAGGGACACCGCTCCCGCGCGCACAGCGCGCGGAAATCCTCGAGACGGTCGGCCGCGATGCCGAGCACGTAGCGCTCCTGGCTCTCGTTGCACCAGAGCTCCATCGGGCTCATGCCGGGTTCGTCGTTCGGCACATCCCGCAACTCGAAGCGCGCGCCCCGACCGCTGTCGTGGACGAGTTCGGGCAGCGCGTTCGAGAGCCCGCCGGCGCCGACATCGTGGATCGCGATGATCGGATTGCGCTCGCCCTGTTCCCAGCATCGATCGATGACTTCCTGGCAGCGGCGTTCGAGTTCGGCGTTGTCCCGCTGCACCGACGCGAAATCGAGATCCTCTTCACTGGCCCCGGACGCCATCGACGACGCGGCTCCACCGCCGAGACCGATCAACATCGCCGGCCCGCCGAGCACGATGATCGGCGCGCCGGGCGGGATCGTGCCCTTGTCGACGTGTTCGGGGCGGATGCTGCCGAGCCCGCCCGCCAGCATGATCGGCTTGTGGTAGCCGCGGATCTCGTCGCCGGCCGGCCCGGGCACGCATTCTTCGAAGGTGCGGAAGTAGCCCGCGATCGCCGGGCGGCCGAACTCGTTGTTGTACGAAGCGCCGCCGATCGGGCCCTCGAGCATGATGTCGAGCGCCGACGCGATCCGGGTCGGACGACCGAAGTCCTTCTCCCAGGGTTGCAGGGCGCCCGGGATCCGGAGATTCGACACGGAGAATCCCGTGAGTCCCGCCTTCGGCTTCGCGCCGCGGCCCGTCGCGCCCTCGTCGCGGATCTCGCCGCCCGAGCCGGTCGCGGCGCCCGGATACGGCGAGATCGCGGTCGGATGATTGTGGGTCTCGACCTTCATCAGGATGTGGACGGGTTCGGGATGCGGACGGAAGACGCGATCCGCGACGTCCGGATGGAAACGCCCGGCCGGGCTCCCGACCACGACGGCCGAGTTGTCCGAGTACGCCGACAGCACACCATCGGGCGAGCGGTCGGTGGTGTGACGGATCATCGAGAACAGGGAGGCATCCATGCGCTCCCCGTCGATCACCCAGTCTGCGTTGAAGATCTTGTGGCGGCAGTGCTCCGAGTTGGCCTGCGCGAACATCATCAGTTCGACGTCGGTCGGATCGCGGTGCAGTCTGCGGAACGCCGCGACGAGGTAGTCGACCTCGTCGTCGGCCAGGGCGAGGCCGAGGCGAGCATCGGCTTCGGTCAACGCTTCGCGCCCCCGGGCCAGCACGTCGATCGTCTGCGACGCGGCGGGAGCGGTGTGTTCGAACAGGCAGGCGGCTGCTTCGAAGTCGCGAAGCCAGCCCTGCGTCATGCGATCGTGCAGCAGGGGCAGGGCCGGTGTCAGGTCGACGTCGTCCGCGACGTCGAGCCGATAGGCGATCCCGCGTTCGAGGCGCGCGATCTTGTGCAGCCCGCAGATGCGGGCGATCTCGCTCGCCTTCGACGACCAGGGTGAGATGGTTCCGGACCGCGGGACCACGACGACGAGGCGGGCCGCGAACGGTGCTTCGGCGCGTCGCCGCGGTCCATACGTGAGCAGCCGCTCGAGGACCTGCGTCTCGGTGTCGGACAACGGCTCGTTCAGCTCGACGAAGTGGGCGTACTCGGCGCTGATCCGTGTCAGTTCAGGGATCCGGGTCCGGATCCCCCGAAGCAGGATTTCCAGGCGCGGATTCGAGAGGGCCGGGCCCCCGCGCAGATGGAGCATGCCTCTCCTCGTGCCATCGATTCGCTGCTGTGGGCTCTCTTCTCGGGATCGGGCGCGCCGACTCGATCAGAGCAGTGCCAGCGTCACGGCGCGGCGACGCTTCGCGATGTCTTCATCCGTCTCGATCACGACGACCTCGTCCGGTTCGATCTCGAAGATCCGCTGACCCTTGCTGACCACGGTGCCGTCGGAATCGGCCAACAGGTTCTTGCGGATCGTCCCTGCGAACGGGGCAAGCACTTTGTTGAACATCTTCATCACCTCGATGATGAAGAGCGGCTGCCCGAGATCGAAGTGGTCCCCTTCGTCGACCAGCAGCGGAAGGTGCGGGGCCTCGCGGCCGAAGAAGGTCCCGCCCATCGGCGTCACGATCTCGTTGCTGCTCTGCGCCGGTGGCGGAGCCAGCGCGCGGATCAGACCCACCGAGATCGCGGGATCCGTGTACTGCTTCGGGAAGACAGGCTCGAGCCGATCGTCGACGGTGATCTCGTCGAAGCCGGCGCGGGCCGCGATCCGCGGGATCACGAGCAGCAGGTCGAGGCCGAGCTGGTAGCCGCGATGGGCGGCCTGGCACGCCGCCCAGAGCGCAGGATCGGCGGGCGCGATCGCGTCGTTCGAGCCCGTTGCGAACAGGGCCTCGACCTCGGGCCACGCATCCACGGCGGTCAGCTTCGCGACGTGACCATAGAAGGCGAGGGCGTCGTGCAGGATCGCATTGTCGTCCTGCCAGATCATCTCGGATGCGGCCTTCTCGGGCGCGTAGTCCATGTGGAGGTAGTGGTACAGCAAGGCGAGCACGCGCACCGGATTGGCGAGGAAGCGGATCTCGTCTCCGCTGCGTTGCCAGAGCCGACCCTGATGCAGGCCGATGAACCCGGCCAGTGCGTGAGGGTCGCCGAGCAGCTGCCGGATCGGCCGGATCAGCAGCGTCTCCTTCGCGGCCAGCACGTCCCGGGCTTCGGCGCTCGGCATGCCCTTGATCTGCTGCTTCGCGGCGAGATCGAGATCCACGTCGCGCGCGATCACCTGCATCGATCCGACGGCGGCCAGATAGTGGGTGAGGAAGCGCGTGTTCGGCTTCATCATCGGCTCGGTGCCGAGCGTCCAGTTGATCAGCCCGTACTGGACGGGCACGCTCGTCTCGAGGTCGTCGCCCCGGAGTTCGGTGCAACGCATGATCTCGGCCAGGCGCTCGAGGTTGTGGGCGCGACTGTCACCGTGACTGAGCACCAGCGCGATGTTCGAGTCGTAGGCGCCGGCCAGGTTGTAGTACATGAACGAACCGGTGTCGGGATTCGGCGTTCCGATGCCCTGATCGTCGCGGATCTCGTAGGCGAGCGGCTTCGACCAGTAGCGGATCAATCCGCCGGCGTGCGGCTGCAGCGCAGCGTTGGTGGCGTTGACACGGATCTCGGCGCCGGACACGTGGCGCGGCGTGCGCTCGGGCTTCGGAAGACGTTTCCCGTGGAGCGCGACGAGCACCATCGCCTCGATCAGTCGCTCGACGTAGAAGGACTCGTCCGGGTCGTCGGGATTCGTGAACTTGAGCCGGTAGGCGAGCTCGGTGACGCCGTGCTCGACCTGGATCCGGGTGTTCATCTCCATGAAGAAGTGATCGAAGCCTTCGACGATGCATTCGAAGGTCGAGACGCTGTCCAGTCCGACGCCGGCTCCGAAGATCTCCGAATCGCGCTCCATCGCACGCAGCGTCTGCTTGTCGCGCTCGAGGGTCTCGCGCTGCGTACCCCGGTATCGGGGGATCGCCTCGTCGAGCAGTTCCTCGGTGAGCGAGAACTCGAGCTGCTTCTGCTCGCGCATCTGGATCGAGCAGTCACGGCCGCCGAGGGCGAGCGCCCAGTCGCCGTTGCCGATCACCTGGATCTCGTTGTGGCGCGTCGTCTCGAGGTTGAGTTCGATCAGGAAGTTCCGGTTGCAGCCGGCTTCGACGACCTTCTGCTCTGCCAGGATCTCCATCACCGCGCCGGCGATCTCCGACTTGCCGGTCACGACCCGCTGGCCCTTGCCGCCACCGCCTCCGATGCACTTGAAGCGGATGCGCTTGCCCGGGTACTCGGCCCAGATCTTCTCGGATTCGAGACCGGCGTGCCGCTGCAGGTCTTCGATCGTGACCAGTTCGGTGCTCGCCGCGTAGCCGACCTGCAACAGCCGTTCGGCGTTCTCGGCCAGCGAAACGTCGTCCGACCAGTTCCACGAGAGGCGTTGCTTCGCGGCCAGCGCGGTGAGGGCATTCCGGTCGCCGGCGCGTTCGAGCAGCGCCCGCGCCGAGAGGTCGTCGATGCCGGGGATCACCGCATTGCCGAGGCTGCGCGCCAGTTTCTTGGCTTCGTCCTTGGCACCGGCTCGCCGGATCACCGATGACGACGGTCCGATGAAGCAGATGCCGGCATCCTCGAGCGCCTGCACGAACTCGGCGTCCTCGGCCATGAACCCGTAGCCCGCAAACACGTGTGTGTATCCGTGGGTGCGGGCGATCTGCACGATCTCGCGGATCCGGCTGGCCTTCTCCTCGGAGCCCGAGCCCATGTAGTCGCGAACCCGATGGATGTTCTGCTGGAACGGAATCGCGCGGATCTCCGGGGCGAGACAGCGCGAATAGACGATCGAATCTTTTTCGGAGAGCAGCATCCCGAACTCGCGGACACCGATTTCTTCGAAGACCTCGAAGGCTTCGAGTCGTACCGGTCCCCGACACACCACCAGGCACTTCACGTCCTGCAGCGAAAATGAACGGAGCCACTGCGACTCGGCCTCGTGGAAGCGGCGGTGTTCGAGATCCGGCCCCAGCATCACTCGTGCTCCCGCTGCATGCCGCCCATCGGGCCGGGCCGGTAGGCGCGCATCAGGAAGGCGAGATTCTCGCCGAGCACCCGTCGGCTTTCGCCGGGCATCACGATGCTCGACACCGATCCGAGCGACAGCGCCTCCTTCGGATTCATCAATTCACGCTCGTACTTCGAGGAGAGCCCGGCAAGTGCCTCGTCGCGGATCTTCGCCGCCGCGGCGGGCGTATCGCCCCGTGCGATCGCGTTCCGGTGATCGAGGTCGATCTGGCGCAGCTCGTCCTTGTAGACGAAGTCCTTGCCGGCCGGACCCATCACGGCGATCCGCGCCATCGGCATCGTGAAGACCCGGTCCGCACCCGTGAAGTGCGAGTTCCAGCTCGCATAGGCACCGCCGAACGCGTTGCGGATGATCATGGTCATGCGCGGTGTGCGCACGTCGATGATCGAATCGAGCAGCTTGCGCCCGGCCAGGATGATTCCGCGGCTCTCCTGCTCGCGACCCGGCAGGAAGCCAGTGGTGTCCTCGATGAAGATCAGCGGGACGTTGTAGAGGTTGCAGAAGCGGATGAAGCGCGTGCCCTTCACCGCCGCGTCGAAGTCGATCTGGCCCGACGCCACGGCAGAGTTGTTGGCCACGAACCCGACGACGTGGCCGCCGAGGCGACCGAAGGCCGTCACCAGGTTGCGGGCACGCTGCGGCTGCAGCTCGAAGAACTCGCCGTAATCCACGACCTGCTGCAGATACAGCGTGATGTCCATCGGCGCGTTCATCCCGGCCGGCGACGAGAACGTGCGTCGGAAGAGCAGGTCCTCCTCGAACTTGTGGCACTGCACCGGATCGGAGGTCGGGGAGAACGGCGCCAGCGAGCGGTTGTTGTCGGGCAGGTAGCTGAGCAGGCGCAACGCGGTGCGGAGAGATCCCAGTTCGTCCCCGGTCGTCAGATCGCAGACGCCGTTCATGCCGTGCACACCGGGACCACCGAGGTCGTCGGCAGTGACGTCCTCCCCGAGCACGGACTTGACTACACCCGGGCCCGTGAGGCCGATGAAGCTGTCCGTGCACTGGATCATGAACGAACCCTGTCGCGGCAGATAGGCACCGCCGCCGGCGTTGTAGCCGAACATCAGGCTGATGCTCGGGACGACGCCACTGATCTTGCGCAGAGCCGTGAACGCCTCGCTGTAGCCGTCGAGACCACCGACGCCCGCCGGGACGAACGCACCCGCCGAGTCGTTCATGCCGATCAGCGGGATGCCGTGTTCGCCGGCCATGTAGATCAGACGCGCGAGCTTGGCGCCGTTCGTCGCGTCCATCGAACCCGCGCGCAGGGTGAAGTCGTGGCCGTAGACCGCCACGTCGCGTCCGCCGATGTCCAGGATGCCGGTGACGATCGACGCGCCGTCGAGTCGCGGACCCCAGTTGCGCCAGAGCACGTTGGGTTCGCGTTCGGTCAGGACCTTGATCCGCTCCCAGACCGTCATGCGGTCTTTCGCATGCTGGGTTCGGACCCGGTCGATCCCGCCACCGAGCAGCGGCCGCTCGTTCAGCTCTTCACCGAGCCGGAGCGCGTCGTCGTAGATGCCCTCGCCCGCGGACTGGGCGAGCCGAGCCGCTGCGGGTGGCTTCGCGAGTGGATTCCGGAGGTCGAATCGCGGGGAGGTGGGGGCTTTGCTCACTGGAAGTTGCTCGCAGGCGACACGTACCGGGGGCGTTTCCGGGCCCGCGACCGATGGCGTCGGACCGGCGGTCGGAGCGGGGATACGAAATTCACCGGATCGGAGTGTGGGAGCCCCATGGGGAAGCGGGGCGACTGTTCGACAACGCGCCGGATACTAGCCGCTCTCGCAGGGGCAGGCGACGCGATGACGACGCGCCAATGCGGGATTCGAGGCAACGGGATGCGGGCTGCGCTAGAAACTTTCGCTGAATGACTGCTCAGCCAATTTTTCATGCGGACCCGCCCGCAATGTCTCTCGAGCCGACCCGACGGGCCGACCGCAAGGCACGCACCGTCGAGGCGATCCTGTCGGCGGCGGGCCACGCCTTCGCGACCCACGGCTACGAGGGAGCGACGCTTCGTCAGATCGCCGAGGCTGCCGGGGTCGGACAGCCGTTGCTCGTCTATCACTTCGGTTCGAAGGACGGAATCTGGCGGGCCGCCGTGGATCGACTGTTCGGGCGCGTGGTCGCGGCCACCGAGGCGGCCGTGGCGAGTGCCGATCCCGAAGCCGGAGACGCTCAGCTTCGCGGACTGCTCCGCAGCTTCATCGGCGTGATGGCGGAGGATCCCGCCTGGCTGCAGATCCTGCTCCGCGAGGCCGCGCAGCCGGGACCTCGTCTCGACTGGATGGTCGAACATCACAGCGCGGCAACCTACCAGGCGGGCGTGACGTTTCTCGAAGCGGCGCGTTCGCGCGGGCTCCTCCCCGATCTGCCGAGCGATCATCTGCTCTACGTGCTCGTCGGCGCACTCGCCTTCGTGGTCGCCATCGCGCCCGAGGTGCGGCGCGTGACCGGCCGCGAAGTGGGCAGCTCGGCTTTCCTGGACCGCCACGTGGACACCCTGCTCGCGCTGATCGGCATCGGCCGATCGACGACGACGCGCTGAAGCCCGGACTGCTGGATTCGGCCCGCTCGCGCGGTCCGATCGGAGGACGCTCGATGCTCTCGTCGATGGACGACTACCCGCTCCACCAGGTCGCCGAGCCGATCCGGTTCGTGGGTACCAGTGATCGCAACTTCTACGATCGCTACTACTTCAATCTGCACGGCTGCAGCGACGAACTGTTCATGGTGATGGGGCTCGGCCAGTATCCGAACCTCGGCGTCCAGGACGCGTTCGCGGTGGTCCGTCGCGGGACGAAGCATCGGGTCGTGCGGGCGTCGCGGACGCTCGGCGACCGGATGGACACGACGGTCGGCCCGTTCCGGGTCGAAGTCGTCGAGGGGCTGCGCCGGCTGCGGTTCGTAATCGACGATGATCGACATGGCATCGCGGCGGACCTCCACTGGGAAGGCGCGATGCCAGCCTTCGAGGAGCCTCGTCACTACATCCGCAAGCACGGACGCGTGCTGTTCGACACGATGCGTTTCGCGCAGACCGGGTGCTGGACCGGGCATCTCGAGATCGCGGGCGAGCGGATCGACGTCACACCGGACCGCTTCTGGGGCACGCGGGATCGATCCTGGGGCGTCCGTCCGGTCGGCGAACCGGAACATCCGGGCATCCGGCAGGGCGAGATGCAGCTTTCGGGGATGTGGAACTACGCACCGATGCAGTTCGACGACTGGAGTCTGCTCTACATCGTGCAGCAATCCAACGACGGGACACGGGTCATGGAGGAGGCGGTGCGGATCTGGCACGACCCCGCCCGGGGAAGCGAGTGGCTCGGGCGCCCCGGGCACGCTCATCGATTCCGCCCGGGGACCCGCTACATCGAGGGCTCGGTCCTGTCCTTCCCCGAAGCGCCCGGTGGTGGATTCGAAATCAAGGTGACGCCACTGCTCGAGTGCTACGTCGGCATCGGGACGGGCTACGGGTTCGATCCGGACTGGCGCCACGGCATGTATCAGGGCGAACTCGTCGTGCAGGGACTCGAACTCGACACCGTCGCGGATCGCGCGAAACTCTGGGGGCTGTGTGACAACGTCGCCCGCTTCGAAACCGGTGGTCAGATCGGATACGGGCTCCACGAGTACGGTTTCTTCGGTCCCTTCGACCACTACCGTCTGCCCGGTTTCCTCGACGGGCAGGTCTGACAAGGAGAGCCGATGCCGCTGCCCAAGGGTCGCGATCTCGAACAGACGGCCGGGCTGCTCGGCGACTGGCTGCGAAAGCGCCTGCCCGACGCCGACTCGATCCGGGTGGACGACCTGCGAGGTCCGAAGGACACCGGGTTCTCGAGCGATACGCTGATGTTCACGCTGCATTCGAGTGAGCGCGGCCGCGCGATGGCGCGGGAGCTGGTGGTGCGACTCGCGCCGACGTCCGACTTCTGCGTGTTTCCCGAGTACGATGTCGAGCTCCAGTACCGCATGATGAAGACCCTGGCGGACACGGCCGTTCCGGTGCCGCGCATGCTCTGGCTCGAGCCCGGAAGTGATCCGCTCGGTTCACCCTTCTACGTGATGGAGCGCCTCGACGGGCAGGTGCCCTCGGACAGCCCTCCGTATCACTCGGCGGGCTGGTTGTGCGATCTGTCTCCCGAGCGACGGCTGCGCCTCTGGAACAGCGGTCTCGACGCCATGGCGGAGGTCCACAAGCTCTCGTGCGACGACCCTCGCTTCGCGTTCCTCGCGCACCCAAGCGGATTCGCATCGCCGATGAGCGCACAACTCGACTACTGGAATCGCTACCTCGATTGGGGAATGGACCGCAGCCGGTACCCGCTGGTCGAGCGTGGCCTCGCATGGCTCACCGCCCACGCGCCGGTCGACGAACCGGTCGGGATCTGCTGGGGGGACGCCCGGATCTCCAATCAGATCTTCCGCGATTGTGAGGTCGTCGGAGTGATCGACTGGGAGATGGTGTTCGTCGGGAATCCGGTCGCCGATCTCGCCTGGTTCGTGACGCTGGATCGCACCTTCAGCGAGGGCATCGGGCTGACGCGCCTCCCGGGACTGCCCGAACCGGCGGCCTCGATTGCGCGCTGGGAAGACCGGGTCGGTCGATCGGCCGACCACTACGCGTACTACGAGATCTTCGCCGCCTGGCGCTTCGCGGCCATCATGGCGCGCGTGTTCCTGCAGATGAAGCACTACGGAATCCTGCCCGCCGACGCACCGGTCGACGTCGTGAATCTCTCGACGCCCGTGCTCGAAGCGGTTCTCTCGGAGGTTGGGGCATGAGCATCGACGCACGGATCGCAGAGAAGCGGAACTGGCGGGACGGTGCCGAGCAGGGGGACCGGATTCCCCGCGACGGGCGTTCGGCGCGGGCCGTCCGGACCCGGCAGGCCGTCGTCGATGCGTTGCTCAGTCTGATCGAAGACGGCGAGCTCCGGCCTACCTCGAAGGCAATCGCCGAGCGCGCCGGTGTCTCCGAGCGAACGATCTTCCAGCACTTCGAGGATCTCGAAGTGCTGTTCAGTGCGGCCGCGGAGCGGATGGGCGAGGGGATCGTGCGCAACCTCGGTGTCATCGCGAGCGACGGTCCGCTGGATGATCGAGTATCGGATTATCTCGACGAGCTGGTGTTCCTCCACGAATCGATGACGCCGATCCGTCGTGCCTCGCGGCTCCACGAGCCGTTCTCACCGGTGATCCGCTGCGCGCTCGGGGTCTGGCGCGCCAATCTGCGTCGCGGGATCGAGCGCGTGTTCGCCATCGAGCTCGAACGCTGGACCGACGAAGCCCGCCGTCGTACCGCCGTGGAGGCCCTTGCGCTGCTCGTGACCTGGAGCAGCTGGGAGAACATGCGTACGAACTCGCAACTCACCTGCGACGAAGCGCGGCGCGTGATGGAACTCGGGATTCGCGCCGTGCTGGCCGGTCCGATGGACGCCCGGGCGACTTGAGATCCGTTCGACGTCTGCGAAGGGTCAGTCGACCTGGCGCAGGTACTCCGACAGCCCGTATCCGACCTGGTCGCCGCAGCGCCACTCGGTCATGCCCTCGCCGATGTGCGTCACCAGCCCGTCGCGTCGATTGCGCAGGGGGATGAAGCCCTTCACGTTGCCGTCGATCTCGAGGCGCTCGCCCTTCTGCGTGGTGAGCACCACGCGAACCCCCTTGTGGTAGAGGCCGTTGTCCTCGAACTGCGTCTCGATCTCGACATCGGTGACGAGCTCGAGTTCGCCATTCCGGACCACCACGCCACCGCGCCGGGCATTGCCCTCGGCATCCCGTCGGATCACCGAGATCATCGCGCCGAAATCCGGTCCGAAATTCATCGTCAGCCACTCGTAGCCGTGGATGGCCTGCCAGTGACGCGGACCCCACGAATGGTCGCGCAGGCCGTAGCCCGAGATCTCGATCCGCTCGCCGTCGATTTCGAGACTGCCGGTCACCGCCATGTGCTGCTCATAGTGGGCCTTGGCGAACTGCTCGTCCGAGGAACGCGTGTCCTCGTCGCGATCCTTGACGCTGCCGTACATCGGACCCGCTGCGCGGTGATCGAGATCGATCGCGAGTTCGCGTCGCGGACTCTCGCGAAATGCAACCGAGGGATCCGCCATGCGCTTGGCGTCCTTCAGTTCGACGACGCGTCCGCGAAACGTGGTGCGCAGGTGCTCGGTCGGTGCGACCACCTCGAAGCGCAGTCCACCGGCGTCGAAGGCGTCGTTGTGGTCGATCTGTGCGCGCTGGAAAGTGAAGAGCACGCGTCCGTCCGGGAGGAAGACGCAGACGGTCATCTCGGCACGTCCCTCGTTGGCCCGATTGCCGAGTCGCACGAATCCCCCGAGCGACTTCGCGGGATCGAAGAAGTTGAAATACATGCTCTCGTTGAAGTTCGACTCCGGGCCAAGGGGATGGGTGAAGTCGTCATCCGGAACCAGGTTGCCGATCAGCTTGGCCATTGCATGTCTCCGCGCGCACTCGGGAACGGGGTTGTCCCCAAGGGAAGCAGCTTGGCGAACGCCGGGCGCCGGGTCAATCGCCGGCTCGTGGCTTCTTGTTTCTATCTATGCGGTCCACGCCGCGGCGAGGCGCCGGGGTCCCAGGGTCCCGAGTCGCGCGGCCTTCCGCGCACACGGGGAAGGTCGCAACTGTGCAGAGCGACAAGGGATTTGCCTGCGGGGAGGACGCGGTTTCGATCGCGGTCGATCGGGCGCCCGAACTCGTCGCGGGGGAGGGTTGTGCTAAACGGGTCGGCCGCGGGGATGCCCGGAGTCCGGATCGATCCGGCCCCGCGAGCCTCAAGTCCCTCGCCACCCGATCCGATTGCCGCTCTGTTGCCCATCCGTTGCCGCCCAGGGGAGTCATGGCCAAGTCGCTCGTCATCGTGGAGTCGCCCGCCAAGGCGCGGACGATCAACAAGTACCTGGGCAAGGACTTCGTGGTGAAGTCCAGTGTCGGGCACATCCGCGACCTGCCGGTCTCCGGCTCCGGGAAGAAAGTGGATCCCAAAGCCCGAGCGCTGGCCGCGGCCGAGACGCGCAAGATGCAGGGCGCAGAGCGCGTGGCCCACAAGTCGAAGCGGGCCCGTGAAGCGCTGATCGCGCGCATGGGCATCGATCCCGAAGATGATTGGAAGGCCAACTACGAGATCCTTCCGGGCAAGGAGAAGGTCGTCGTCGAACTGCGCAAGCTCGCCCGGACGGCGGACGTTGTCTATCTGGCGACCGATCGCGATCGAGAAGGGGAGGCGATCGCCTGGCATCTGCGCGAGGTGATCGGCGGCGACGACAAGCGCTTCAAGCGTGTCGTGTTCAACGAGATCACCCAGTCGGCGATCCAGCAGGCCTTCGAGGATCCCGGGGATCTCGATATTTCGCGCATCAACGCCCAGCAGGCTCGACGCTTCCTCGATCGGATTGTGGGGTACAAGCTCTCGCCGCTGCTGTGGGCGAAGGTGGCGAGAGGCCTGTCGGCGGGACGCGTCCAGTCCGTCGCAGTGAGACTGGTCGTCGAGCGCGAACGCGAGATCCACGCGTTCATCCCGGAAGAGTTCTGGGAGCTGTATGCGGACGTGACGGGCCCGAATGGCGATTCGCTGCGACTGCAGGTCGTCAGGCAGAACGACGCCGAGTTCAGACCGCCGAACGGTGAGATCACGAGGGATGCCGTCCAACGCCTGCAGGGCGGGCGGTTCGAGATCGCCGAACGCAACGACAAGCCGACGAAGACCCGGCCCACGGCCCCCTACATCACCTCGACCCTGCAGCAGGCGGCGAGCACGCGCCTCGGCTTCAGCGTCAAGAAGACCATGATGCTCGCCCAGCGGCTGTACGAAGCCGGGTACATCACCTACATGCGGACCGATTCGACGAATCTGTCGAGCGAGGCCGTCGACGCGTGTCGCGCCTTCATCTCCGGACAGTTCGGCGAGCGCTATCTGCCCGCCGACGCGATCAGCTACTCGAACCGCGAGGGCGCCCAGGAGGCCCACGAGGCGATCCGTCCCTCGGACGTGGGCGTGCAGCCGGGCAGCATCCCCGGACTCGAGCGCGATCAGGAGCGGTTGTACGAGATGATCTGGAATCATTTCGTCGCGTGTCAGATGCCTCCGGTCGAGTACCTCAGCACGCAGATCGTGCTGCACGTCGAGGGTTTC
The DNA here is from genome assembly GCA_031413515.1 of bacterium. Classification (GTDB taxonomy): domain Bacteria; phylum Myxococcota_A; class UBA9160; order UBA9160; family UBA4427; genus TMED88. The sequence goes on along the minus strand of JANOFF010000131.1, from coordinate 22,516 downwards.
GAACTCCGCACCCGCGGACGCATCCTGGTCTTCGACGGCTACACACGCGTCGAGAAGTCGAGCGGCGGCAGCGACAAGAGCCAGCCGCTGCCCGACGTCGCCGTAGGCGACGTTCTCACTCTCGGCCAGCTCGAGCCGGTCCAGCACTTCACCAAGCCGCCGCCGCGCTACAGCGAAGCGAGCCTCGTGAAGGAACTCGAGAAGCGCGGCATCGGTCGCCCGTCCACCTACGCGTCGATCATCTCGACGATCCAGGATCGCGGCTACGTGCGACTCGACAATCGTCGCTTCCACGCGGAGAAGATCGGCGAGATCGTGACGGAGCGTCTCACCGAGAACTTCGAGCATCTGATGGACTTCGGGTTCACGGCCCAGCTGGAAGCGTCGCTCGACGAGATCGCCGAAGGTCGCAAGGAATGGAAGTCCGTCCTCAGCGAGTTCTACCGCGACTTCCAGGACAAGGTGACCGCCGCCGAGAACCAGACGTCCGGCATGCGCTCGAACTCGCCCACGGATACCGACATCGCCTGCCCGCGGTGCGGGCAGCACATGCAGGTCCGGACCGCCTCGACCGGAGTGTTCCTCGGCTGTTCGGGCTATGCGCTGCCTCCGAAGGAGCGCTGCAAGTCGACCATCAACCTGATTCCGGGCGAGGAAGCGGTGAGCGCCGACGCCGACGCCGACGCCGACGCCGCCGACGACGACGAGGATGAAGGCGAGGCGCGGCTGCTGCTCGAACGTCGCCGTTGTCCGAAGTGCCGCACATCGATGGACAGCTACCTGATCGACGAAAAACGCAAGCTCCACGTGTGCGGCAACAACCCGGACTGTGATGGATTCGAGGTCGAGCAGGGCCAGTTCGTCATCAAGGGCTACGACGGTCCGGTGCTCGAGTGCGATCGCTGCGGCTCGGACATGGAGCTCAAGTCGGGTCGCTTCGGGAAGTACTTCGGCTGTACGTCCGAAGACTGCAAGAACACGCGCAAGCTGTTGCGAAACGGTGAGGCGGCACCACCGAAGGTCGATCCGATCCCGATGCCCGAACTGCGCTGCGAGAAATGCGACGACTTCTATCTGCTGCGCGATGGCGCGGCCGGGATCTTTCTCGCCGCCAGCCAGTTCCCGAAACACCGCGAGACGAGGGCGCCTCTCGTGCTCGAGATCCGATCGGTCGCCGACAAGCTCGACGAAAAGTACAAGTACCTCGCGACGGCCCCGACCCACGACCGGGAAGGTCACGCCGCGGTGATCCGCTTTCTTCGCAAGACGCGCGAGCAGTACGCGATGACCGAAGTCGAAGGCAAGGCGACCGGTTGGAAAGCCTTCTATCGGGACGGCCAGTGGATCGAGGAGATTCCGCCCAGGGAGGCACCGAAGAAGGGTGCGAAGAAGTCCGGCTCCGCTCGGCCACCGGCGAAAGCGGCGGCGCGCAAAGCGAAGAAGCGCGCGGCGAAGCGTCCTGCAGCCGGCAAGGTCGAGGGTGCGTCGCGCAAGAGTTCGGCGGCTCGTTGATCGGCAGCGGAAGGGCAGCGCACGCGCAGCGATCGCGATGATCACTCCGGGGCCCGCGGGAACCAGGCGAGTGATGCTGATGAGTCGCGATCTCCGATAGCAACGCCCCCGGTGCGGTGATATGGTGGCGAAGCCCTGGGGAGCGATGCACTCGCCAGCTTGCCCACGGGTCGGCCCTTATGGATCGCGCATTCGATCGCGTTCTGCTCGCCCGACACTTCGCGCTCTCGGCGGGAGCCGTGGCCGCGTACGTGTTTCGCGCGGAGCTCGACATCCGGTACGTGGCACTCTGGATCGTCGGCGCGAGCGCGACCCTGAACTTCCTGGCGTACACGTTCCGCACCCGTCCCGGCATGGCGCGCGTCTGTTATGTCGCGTCGCCGGTGATCGGCGTCGGTGGCTGGAGTTCGCTGGTGCTCGTGACCAGCGGTGTGTCGTCGCCATTCATGGCCGGCCTCTGGCTCGAGATCATGTTCTCTGCGATGGCCCTGCAGCCGCGGATGATCGTGTGGGTGACGGCCGGATCCGTCGCGGCCCTGTGGATCCAGCAGATCATGCTCGGACTCGACGGGTTCGAGTTGCCCATGCTGCTGCAGACGGGATTCCTGATCGGCATGGGAATGGCTACCTGGCTCGTCACGCGCCGCTGGCTGGCGCGGGCTGCGTCCTCCGAGCGCGACCAGGTGCAGCTGGTGGAGCGCCTAGACGATCTGACCCGGCAGCTCGAGGACGAGCGCATCGTCGCGGCTCTCGGCGAGAACGTGGCCCGGCTCGCCCACGGTCTGAAGAACACGGTCCACAGCCTGAGAGGTTTCGTGCGCTTGATCGAGCCCCGGGTCGAGCAGAAGTCCGACGGGCGTGCGGCGCTCGACGGCCTGCGAGCGGCCATCGATGACCTCGAATCCCTCGCGCATCTGACGCTCGGCTCCCAGCGCGTCGACCCATCCGGCGCGGAGCGATCGAGCGCAGCGCGCGCGGGTCGGAGCGAAGCGGGCCTCGGCGGGGTCCCCGCAGTGGTCGAGCGCGCCGTGAAGGATGTCGCCGCGTCCCATCCGGATGTCGAATGGGAGATCCGGAGCGACGGCGCTTGTCCCATCCTGCCCCTGCCCGAGACGTCCTTCGCCGAGACACTGGTGATCCTGATGCGCAACGCCGTCGAGGCGATGGACGGCAAGGGGCGTGCACTCGTCGAGTCATGGGTCGACGGAACCACGCTCCACGTGCGCATCTCCGACGAGGGACGGGGATTCGGAGACGTCGACGTGAACGAGATCTTCAAGCCCGGATTCACCACGAAGCGCGGAGGCAGCGGATACGGATTGTTCCTCGCGCGGCGTATCCTCGAAGAGCACGGCGGCAGCATCGCGGCGCGGCCTCGCGACGGTCGGGGGGCGATCGTCGAGGTCAGTCTGCCGATCTCCGCCGCCGGGCAGGCCCGCTAGGAGAACCGTGTCGCATCGCATCCTGATCGTGGACGATGAGCGTTCCGCCTCGGACTACCTGCGTGTGCTGCTCGAGGAGCAGGGCCACGAGGTGCGCGCCACTTCGAACGGACTCGAAGCCCTGATCGCGCTCGAGAACCAGCCGTACGAGCTGGTCGTGTCGGACATCCGCATGCCGCAGATGGACGGACTCGAACTGCTGAGTCACCTGAAGGAACGCTGGCCCGAGATCCCCGTCATCATGCTGACCGCGAACGACTCGGTCGACGACGTCGTGGAGGCGATCCAGCTCGGCGCGATCAACTATCTCGTCAAGCCGTCGTCGCCGCCGGTCGTCGCCGCGGCGGTGCAGAAGGCGCTCGTCGCCCGTCCCTTCCGAAACCAACCGGCTCGCAGCGTGCCCGAGTTGATCGGAGAGAGCAAGGCGATCGTCGAGGTGCGCCACAAGGTCGTGCTGGCTGCCCGCAGCGACGTCCACGTGCTGATCACGGGCGACACCGGGACCGGCAAGGAACTGGTGTCCCGCGCCATCCACGCGCACTCGGCGTTGGCGAATGGCCCTTTCGTCGCGCATAACTGTGCGCTCGCTCCGCAGGAACTGTTCGAGAGCGAGTTCTTCGGACATCGCAAGGGATCGTTCACCGGAGCGGATCGCGACCATGTGGGCCTGCTGCGAACCGCCGACGGGGGCGTGCTGTTCCTCGACGAACTCGAGACGATGATCCCGGCCCATCAGGCCAAGCTGCTGCGCGTGATCGACGATGGCGAAGTCCGTGCGGTCGGTTCGGAGAAGAGCCAGACCGTGTCGGTCCGTTTCGTCGCGGCCACGAACCGCGATCCACGCATCATGATGGCCGAGAAGACCCTGCGCGACGATCTGTACTACCGCCTGCGCGGAGTCGAGATCCGGCTGCCGACGCTGCGTCAGCGCGTCGACGACATCCCGATTCTCGCGCGGCACTTCGCCGGCGAGGGCGGGCCGGAGTTCACCGCCGAGGCGATGGAGGAGCTGGTGCGCTCACCTTGGCCCGGCAACGTACGTCAATTGCGCAACATCGTGCAGGGCGCGAAGGCAGCGGCGGGCGGAGGTCGGATCGGACTCTCGCACCTGTCCCTCGACGCGATGGACCTGCCCGCAGCGGACCAGGGCGGCGAACCGTCCATCGACGTGGCGGTCGGGATTCCGCGTGGACTCTCGCTGCGCGAGGTCGAACGACGCGCGATCGTCCAGGCACTCGAGGACTGCGATGGCAATCGCACGCAGGCCGCCAAAGTGCTCGACATCGATCGCTCGACGCTGCGGCGCAAGCTCCAGGAATACGACCTCGAATGACCTTCCGCCGGTCGAGCGGAGAGCGTGTCCGCTCAATCCCCGGCGATGATCAGCTTGCCGCGCAGTTGATGGCGCGGATCCGGACTGCGCGGCGATCGCTCGGGGTCGTGCCAGTCGAGCAGATCGTCGGCACGGCGTGTCGTCTCGTCGTCGATGCGGCCCGGTCTCAGATCGCGGCGCAGGCCGAGTTCCTCGAGCACGGCGAGTCGGACGGCGTCGACGTCGAGGCCGGCGCGTTCGTCCTCGACCGCTCCCGCGGTGCGCGGGTCCCAGGCGAGATCGAGAGCTGCGTAGACGGGTTCGAGGACGTCGCGAACGCGCGCCGCGTCCTGCACGACGATCACGCCGCCCACGTGCGCGGCGCCGCGGATCACGCGCTGGCCGACCCCCATCAATTTGACGCGACCGCCGGCGTTGACGCTGTACTCGCCCGGGCAGTACTCGCCGGGCACCTCGCCGACCCGCGCATCGACGCCCAGCCGCCGGAGTCCCGCAGCCAGCCAGTCGGCGACCGCCTCGAAGCGGCGTCGGATGCCGTCGCGCTCAGCGGTGTCGGGGGTCGCCCAGCTGAAGGCCAGACAGCGGCGATGGAAGAGGGCGGCGTGGCCACCGCCGAGTCTCAGGACGGCGCCGCACCCGAGCGATGCGGCGACATCGCGGGCCGCCGCGAATCCGGGCCGCCGGGCGTCGAGCAGCGAGAACACCACCACGTCGTCGGGCACGTACAGACGCAGGGTCTCGGGTAGTTCTCCGGCGCCGACCCGTCGCAACAGCGCGTGGGTGATCGCGGTGTCGAGGATCGGGCGGCCTCGGAAGTGCTCCTCGATCAGCGTGACCGGACCGCGCGAGCGCGCATCATCGGCCGTCGTAGTCGTCTTCCTCGAGTGCGTCGAAGGCCCGCTGCACGCGCGCTGCCTCGGGGTGCGTGGCGATCCGCTGCCGGATCAGCGCGCGCTGCTGGTCCGCGACCAGCGGGGGCTGGATGACCGTGGCCCACTCGATCAACCGCTGCCACTGCTCATCGATGATCTCGGCGCCGCCGATCGTCGCGCCCTCGTGCCCATGCCCGACCGTGCGGAACGTGAGGCTCCGGACCTCGCCGAGGGCGAGGCGCAGGGACTCGACGTGGATGCGCTCGTCCTGTCGGATCCGATCCACCAGTTCGGCGGCGTGATCTGCCTCGGAGCGGCGATCGGTGAACAGATCCGGATCGCGGAGCAGGGATTCGCTCACCCTGAAGACCCGCTCGGCGCGGAACTCGATCAGGAGCAGATTGAGCAGGAAGTCCAGCACCTGCGCGTGACCGCTCGCGATCGGCGGAGCGGCCGGCTTCTGAGCCTGGGGCCTGGCGATGTTCTCGGGCACGACCGGCTCCGGATGACCGACGTCGCCGAAGGCGAGATCGCGCAGCGCGAACCACATCGCGTCGTGTCCACCGATCCCGCGATCGGGTTCTCCGCCCTCGTCGAGCCCGTGCGCCGCGAGCAGTCCGCGGTGCAGATGCCCGAGCGCCATGTCTCCGATGTCCTCGACGACCACGCTCTGGAAATCAGGGAACGGAAGTTCCGCGAGCACCCGGCCGCGCGCCTCGATGCGGCCGGTGATCGTCAGCGTGTTCCAGAATCCCTGTCCGAGACCCTCCATCAGCAAGAGCTTTGTCTGCGCCGGATTCGGGCACCGGATGCCGCCGAGCAGGGATGCGTCGGCGTCGAGCAGGTCACCTCCGCGTGAGCGAAGTGCGTCGGTCCAGGCTTCGACGGCAGGAGCGCGATGAAGCATGCGGGGAGATACGTAGCGCCCGGCTGCGTCGAAACCGCCGTGCAGTCGCCAGCCCGCTTCGACATGCGGTCGCGCGAAATCATCGTCCGCGAGCAGTTCTTCGCGGGTGTATCGGAGGCGTCGCTGCCGCGCGGTCCCTTCGAAGGCGACTACCATGAGCCTGTGTTCTCCATCGAGGCCCACGGCTCCTGTCGCGGAAGGGAACCCCCCTTCTGCAGCAGTTCGATCGAGATGCCGTCGGGCGAGCGCACGAACGCCATGTGGCCGTCGCGCGGCGGGCGATTGATCGTCACACCGGCGTCCAGCAAGCGCTGGCAGAGCGCGTAGATGTCCTCGACCTCGTAGGCGAGGTGACCGAAGTTGCGGCCGCCGGTGTACGGCTCGGGGTCCCAGTTGTGGGTCAATTCGACCTGCGACTCGGGATTGCCGGGCGCGCCGAGGAAGACCAGCGTGAAGCGGCCCGCCTCGACGTCGACCCGTCGCTGTTCGACCAGGCCGAGCTGATTGCAGTAGAAATCGAGAGAGCGGTCGAGATCCGAAACCCGGACCATCGTGTGCAGGTAGCGCATCCGAGGAGTCTCCCGGAATCGTGGATCCGTCGCCAGCGTGCCGGATCCAGGCGGATCGCCGCAGTTCGTCGAAGTTCCATCGCGCGATGACTCGGAATCCGCCGCGCATGCTGTATTTTGCGGCGGCAGTCCGGATCCGGGGGGAGCCGGGCTTCCGCTTCCGTTCGGGGGGAGGGAGTCGGATGCAGTCATTCGGGGGCCTGCGCCCGGCCGACGTCGTGGACGTCGTGCTCGTCGCCGCATTGCTCTGGCTCGGGATCGCGGGTCTGCGCACCTCGCGTGCCCGACTCGCCCTGCTCGGACTCGCCGCGGTCGGTGCCCTGTTCGGAGTGGCGCGGGCCTTCGAGCTGCAACTCACCACGCTGCTCCTGCAGGGCTTCTTCGTCGTCACGGCGGTGATGCTCGTGGTGGTCTTCCAGGACGATCTGCGGCGTCTGTTCGAGGGCATCGCGGTGTGGGTGGTCCGGCGCGGGGCTCCGGGACTTCCCGAGGACGCTGAGCGAGTGCTCGTCCGGGTGTCGTTCCGGCTCGCGGCGGCGAGGATCGGCGCGTTGTTCGTGTTGCCTGGCCGCGAGCCGATCGAGCGACATCTCGACGGCGGCATCTATCTCGACGGACGCATCAGCGAGCCGCTGCTCGAGAGCTTGCTCGATCCCCGCACCGCCGGGCACGATGGGGCGATCGTGATCGGCGGCAACAAGCTGTCGCGCTTCGGCGTGCATCTGCCCCTGTCGACCGATTGGGATCAGCTCGGCGGCGGTGGCACGCGCCACGCAGCGGCACTCGGACTCGCCGAGCGGAGCGACGCGCTGTGTCTCGTGATCAGCGAGGAACGGGGCGAGGTCTCGATCGCCAGCGAAGGCAGGCTCGTGCGCGTCGGCAGTCCCGATGAGCTCGCGCGGCTGCTGCACGAGTTCATCGAGCGCTCGACCCGGACCCGCATGCCGGATCGCCCCGGCGAGGTGTTCGCGAAGATCCGCGGCCGCTGGCGCGAAGGAGTGGCGGCGTGCGGTCTCGCGCTCGGATTGTGGCTCCTGGCCGTGCCGGGTTCGACCGTCGAGATCTTCGAGCGACGCGTTCCGATCGTGGTCGAGAACCTGCCCGAGGGCTACGCGATCGACGCCGTCGAACCCTCGGAAGTCGTGGTGCGCTTCGAGGGGCAGCGACGCGATCGCTATCTCGCAGGAGGAGCCGAGGTCTCCGTCCGCCTCGACGCGCTACTGCTGAAGCTCGGCCGCCGCACGTTCGCGCTCTCGCTCGATCAGGTCCAGGCGCCCGAACGGCTTCGCGCCGTGGCGGTCGCTCCCTCGAAGGTGAAGCTCTCGGTGCAGGGCCCGTAGGCGATCCGGCCGACGCCCGGCGCTAGAGCCCTTCCCGGAATTCCCGCGCGATCCTTCGCATGTTCTGCAGGACGCGCTTCTCCGCGATGGACAGCCGCCTTGTATCGGCTCGACCCCGGGCCTCGAACCGCTGCGGGTCCTGATCCTGGTCGTCGACGAAGGCCTGGATGAGTCGGTGGATCGACTCGGGGGAGAGCCGCGGTCGTCGTCCGAGCAACTGACCGGCGGCATGGTCGACCGCGTCGCCGGTGATCCGCGCGAGCGGGTTGAGGATCGGAGCACGGTGTGCGAGGTGCCGCATGATCGCGCGGCGGCTTTCGCCGAAGTGCCTCGCGACGGCGTCGACGAGATCGACGTACGCACGCTGGAATTCGCGGGCCATGCGCGCCCGGTGATCGGTCAGTTCGCGATCCCGGGCCGACGCGTAGTCGGACAGCGCGAGGTCGAGGAACTCGCGTGGGGCGAGCATCCAACTGTCGCGGCTCGGCTCGGGCACGGCGCCGTCGAGGCAGGCCGCGTAGCGGATGGGTAGTTCACGGAGCACGTCGGACATGCAGTAGACGGCATTCCACGTGATGCCGTCGGGCACCTTCACGATCCCGCGTGACGAACGCGCGCGTTCGAACGACGAGAAAGCGCGCTGCAGGCGCCGCACCGCGGGCATCTGATTGCGCACGAGCGTCTCACACGCGTCCGTCTCGAAGCCGATCCGCTCGAGCAGTCGCGCGGTCTTGACCCGCGAGAACTCGTCGTCGAACAGCTGCAGGACGTCGTCGTCGTCGAGTTCGCCCAGTGTCGGACGCTCGCCCGTGATCAGGTAGTCGCGGATCTGGGCGTGCTTCTGGACGATCAGCCGGGCTTTGCTGCGCTGCTCGAACAGCGTGGTCGAGAAGCGATCAGTGTCGTCGAAGCGGTACTCGCGGTGGCACAGCCCGAACTGACGCACCGATCCGTAGTCGATGATGCCGCCGTCGGCGAGGATGTTGTCGCCGTCCCAGTCGAGCCAGCAGAACACGTAGTCGCTCTCGAAGCGCGCCGTCACGCGGCCGAAGGTGAGGGCCGACTCCCGGGCGAAGCGGGCGTAGCGCGTGGCCCGGTGCGCCGCGCTGTCGGGCTTCGGCAGGTCGGGCCAGTCGCCGTTCGCGATCCGCCGATCGATGTAGAAATCGACGGTTTCGCGCAGCCTGTCGAGGTCGCCGCGCGCCAGGTGGACGAAGAAATGCGACGGACGCAGCAGGCTCGGCGCGGCGCGCACGTTGATGGCGAGTCCGTCCGGCAGGGCCAGCACCGCCAGCACGCGCTCGGTCGCGATGCCATTGCGGTGGAAGATCTCGGCCATCAGGGCGGCGTTGATCCCCTCTTCGATGGCCGCCGTCCCGCAGCCGTACGAGCTGATCCAGTTGCCGGTCTCGAAGAACCGCTTGTGCTGAGAGGTGGCGGGAGAGAGACGTGTGACGCCGGTGCCGCAACTCGAAATGTCCCAGGTGACACCGCGATGGCGCACGCAGCCGTTCCAGATGCTTCGTCCGTCGCCGGAGGAAAGCCCGCGCTTGTCGGGATGCTGGAGTTGCAGATAGCGCGTCGCCATGTAGGGATGGGGGAGCAGATCCTGCTCGCGCACCGGCGTGCGATGGAGGTAGTCGTACTCGTTCACGATCACGAGCCCGAAGGTCTCGAGCAGCGCGTCGCGCAGGCCGGCGGTGAGGCGATCCGGATGCTCGGGGGGCAGCAGTCCCAACTCACGCGCGAGTTCGAAGTTCACGTACGCGACCCGCGTGTCGTGTCTGCGCCTCGCGCGATACGCGACATAGGCGCCCGGCGCCGCGCGCTGGAACGGGTGACGACCGTCGATCCGGCGCAGTCTCGAATAGCTCGCGGATCCCGTGCGTTTGCGCGCGTTCGGCCTCGCCAGATCGGTCTCCTCGTCGCCTGCTCGCGCCATCGTCGGGCCCGTCGGGTCGCTTTAGAAATTCCCTGGGTGTCGGCCCCGCGGGAGAAGGACGATTCGGGAAGTGCGCGTGCGCTTGTCTCGTGTCGCGCGACCGCGCAGAATGGGCGGCGCCCGGGTGGTGGCATCGATCCGCGGACCGGGCCGGGCAGAAACAGGAGAGGTGCCGGAGATGGCGGGGCGACCGGGGCGAAGTGCGTGGTTCGCCCTGATCCGGGTCCTGCCGCGCAGCAGCCTGTCGCACGCCGTGGGCCGGCTCGCCTCGATCCGCTTGCCGCGCTCGTGGCGGGCTCCGGTCTGGCGGGCGTTCGCGGCACTCGTCGGCGCGGATCTCGACGAAGTGCGCGATCCGCTGGAAGACTTTGCGTGCCTGCAGGATTTCTTCACTCGCGCGCTGAAACCCGGCGCGCGTCCGATCGACGCCGGATCCGACGGATTCGTCTCACCCTGCGACGGGGCCTGGGGTGAATCGGGCCGCGTCGAAGCCGGGCGTCTCGTCCAGGTGAAGGGTCGGACCTACCGGCTCGCGGATCTGCTCGGCGATGCCGCGCTGGCACCGCACTTCGAAGGCGGAGCCTTCGCCACCCTCTACCTCGCGCCGAAGGACTATCACCGCTTCCATGCTTCCTGCGACGTCCGGGTGCGACGCGTCGTCCACATCCCCGGCGGTCTCTGGCCGGTGAATCGCATCGGAGTGGAGTGCGTCGCGGACCTGTTCGCCGTGAACGAACGCATCTGTGCCTGGATGGAGTTGGCGGATCGCGCGAACTCGGGTCCGCCGGATCTCGTGATGGTCGCCGTGGGCGCGACGCTCGTCGGCCGCGTCCGGCTCAGCTTCGACGATCTCACCACCCATCGACCCGGCGCCGGTCGTTCGGAGCGCAGCTATCCGGACGGGATCCCGTTCGCGCGGGGCGAGGAGTGGGGACGCTTCGAGTTCGGCTCGACGATCGTCTTCGTCGCCGCACCGGGCACGCTCGACCTCGACGCGAGGCCGCCGGGCACGGCAGTCCGGCTCGGTGAGCGGATCGGGCGACTGCGCGGTCCGCGTGCCTGAACGCGCCAAAGCGCGCGCACGCGGCGCGGGAGCCTGATCGGCCGATGCTCTTCAACTCGACCGTCTTCCTGTTCGCCTTCCTGCCGATCACGCTGCTCGTCTTCCATCTGCTCGGTCGACGCCAGCGCACCCGTGCGGCGCGGGTCTGGCTGGTGGCGGCCTCTCTCTTCTTCTACGGCTGGTGGAACCCGCGCTATCTGCCGCTGATCGTCGTCTCGGTGGCGCTCAACTACGCGCTCGGGCTGTGGCTCGCGTCCACGCATGCGAGCCCGCGTCGTCGACGGCTCGGCCTGACCATCGGGATCGTCGTGAACCTGTCGACGCTCGGTGTCTTCAAGTACGCGCACTTCGCCGCCGCCAACCTGTCGGGCCTGATCGGTGCAGAATTCGCGCTGCCCCCGATCGTTCTGCCACTGGCGATCTCGTTCTACACCTTTCTCCAGATCGCCTACCTGGTCGATCAATGGCGCCATCCCGGCGCGCCGCCCGGATGGCTCGACTACACGCTGTTCGTGACGTTCTTCCCGCATTTGATCGCGGGCCCGATCATCGATCACCGCAAAACGATCCCCCAGTTTGCCCGCGAATCGATGTACACGGTCCGGCGCGAGAACCTCGAGGTCGGGCTCACGATCTTCGCGATCGGGTTGTTCAAGAAGGTGGTGCTGGCCGACGGCATCGCGATCCATGCGACGCGCGTCTTCGAGCAATTGTCCCTCGGCGCGAGTCCGGATCTCTTCGCCGGCTGGACGGCGGCGCTGGCCTTCACGTTCCAGCTCTACTTCGATTTCTCGGGATACTCCGACATGGCGATCGGGCTCGCTCGCCTGTTCGGAGTGGAATTTCCGCTGAACTTCGATGCGCCCTACAAGGCGACGAACATCATCGAGTTCTGGCGGCGCTGGCACATGACGCTGTCGCGCTTCCTGCGTGAGCAGGTCTACATCCCGCTCGGCGGGAATCGGCATGGGACGTTCCGGCGCTACGTCAACCTGATGATCACGATGCTGCTCGGCGGTCTGTGGCACGGCGCGGGCTGGACTTTCGTCGTCTGGGGGGCTCTGCACGGCGTATATCTGCTGGTCGCGCATGCGTGGCGTGCACTGTGCGGCGTGTCGGACACGGCAGGGCCGAGTTCACGATCGGGCGCTTTCGCCGGTCGGCTGATCACGTTCCTCGCCGTCGTGGTGGCCTGGGTGTTCTTCCGCGCGGCGAGCTTCGGGGACGCCGTCACGCTGCTCGGCTCGATGATCGGACTGAGCGGCGCCGTGTGGCCGGCGGACGGATTCGCGGTGACGCTGCAGCTCGCAGTGCTGCTCACGCTGGTGTGGTGGGCGCCGAGCACGCAGGAGATCATGTCGCGATACGAGCCGGCCCTCGACTGTTTACCGGCCCCGGGCGGTCTACCGGCCCCTGGCGGTCTGTCGGCCCCGGGCGGTCGATCGGCACCGGATAGCGAGATCCCGCGCTGGTTGATCTGGCAGCCGACGCGCCGCTTCGCGGTGGTGGTGGGTGTGATCAGTCTGCTCGGGATTCTCGGGATCAATCGATACAGTGAATTCCTCTACTTCCAGTTCTGAGATCGCGGTGAGCGTTCCGATCCGCACCGGAGAGGGCTATCTCGCGTGGTGGGCGCTCACCATGGTGCTCGGCGTCGTGCTGCTCGGCCTCGTCAACTTCGTCGTGGATCCTCTGCAGTTCTATCGCCTGGCGAAGAGCCCTGCGGTGTGGAACGAGAACCAGCGATACCAGATTCCGGGGATCGTGAAGCACGTCGACTACGAGACCATCGTGGTCGGGACTTCGCATGCCGAGAACTTCCTGCCGAGTCTCGTCCAAGCGCGGCTCGGCGAGCGCGCGGTGAATCTCGCCATCGCAGGTTCGACCGCGCGCGAACAGCGCCTCGTCGTCGAGAAGGCGATCGCGACGGGTCGCGTGCGGCACGTGATCTGGATCCTCGACCGGATCGCGTTCTCGAAACCCGTCTCGGCGCTCGGCCAGACCGGCGACGATTTCCCGATCCATCTGTACCGGGAGGATGCGACCACCGCGTTCCGCTACCTGATCTCGACGGACACCCTGCGGCTCACCCTCGCGAGCCTCGCCGGCGTGGGACACGGAGATCTCGATTCGCTGAATGCCTGGTACGACGACCACGAGTTCGGTGCCGGGCCGGTGTCGAGGGACTGGCGCCGTCGGCTCGCCGTGTTGAGGCTGGTGCGCCGACGACCCGGACAGTCGTTCGTCGATCCGGGGCCGACGATCCGTCGGAACATCGAGAGCAACCTGCTCGCTCCGATCCGCGCGAATCCGGGGGTGCGATTCGATCTGGTGTTCCCGCCGTTCTCGATCCTGTCGTATCTGGCCGACCATGCCGACCACCCGCGCGCCGTCCCGGCACGACGCCGCTACAAGGCCGACGTCGTCGCGGCCACGGCAGCGTTCGCGAACGTGCGGGTGTTCGATCTGCAGGGCATCGAGTCGATCGAGACCGATTTCAGGCACTTCAAGGATCTCGAACACTTCGACCTCGAGTTGAACGAGGTGATTCTCGACTCGCTGGTGTCGGGCCGAAATCAGGTGGTGCCGGACGTCTACACCGAAGTACTCCGGGATCAGGCGCGTCGGCTCGAGGCCTTCCGTGCCGCAGTCTGTGAGCCGGGTTCGCCACGCCGAGCCCTTTGTCCGACGCCTCGCGGTGTGCGCGACGCAGGGCGCTGACGCGCTCGCGGGTGTGATCCCGGCCTCGCTAGAAGTGCTCGAGTCGACAGGCAAGGGTCTCGAGATCGACGATCCCGACTCGATTGTGGCGGGGCAACAGGCCGGCGCACTCGCCGGGGTTGAAGACGACCGTGCCATTGATGCGTTCGTGGCGATGCAGGTGCGTGTGTCCGTGCAGCGCGAGGGTGTGGTGATCGGCGAGATGCCGATCGAGTTCGCGGGGATCGTGCACGACGACGATCGAGCGTCCGTGCCATTCGAGCTGCAGGGGGCCGTCCACGATGTGCATCGCGAGACGCGCAGCCGTGGGCTCGAGGATCTCGCGCTCGAGATCGTTGTTGCCCCAGACGCCATACAGCGGGGCACGCATGCTCGCGAACGCTTCCAGCACCTTGGCCTGGGTGATGTCTCCCGTGTGCACGACGCGATCCACGCCGAGGCGGTCGAAGATCTCGACGATCGCGCGGACGCTCCGGAGGTTGTTGTGGGTGTCACAGACGACACCGATCCGCATCGTGTGCTCCGTGCCGGGGCCCGGCGCGCCGGGAAGGCGCTGCGCGATCGAGGAGCCTATCACGTCGGCCGCGACGTCCGGTCGACGCTGCTAGGCTGCGATCGGATGCGGCTCGGCCGCGACGGGAGAGACGATGGACTACGAGACCCTGCGAACCGATTGCGTCGAGGGCGTCTTCACGCTGACGCTGAATCGGCCCGACAAATTGAACGCCTTCACGCTCACGATGATGAAGGAGTTGCTCTCGGTGTATGACGAGATCGATCGCGACGATGCCGTGCGCGTGGTGATCGTGACCGGCGAGGGTCGTGGCTTCTGCGCGGGCGCGGATCTCTCCGCGGGTGCGAGCACGTTCGACTCCGGGACCGGGTCGGGAAAGGCCGACGGGGGCGCGGCCACAGGTCCGAAGCGCACACCGCGGGACGGCGGGGGACTCGTGTCGCTGCGCATCTTCGAATCCCTGAAGCCCGTGATCGCGGCCATCAACGGACCGGCCGTGGGAGTCGGGATCACCCATACCCTGCCGATGGACATCCGACTCGCGAGCCAGAACGCGAAGTTCGGCTTCGTGTTCGCGCGCCGCGGGATTGCGCCGGAAGCCGCGAGCAGCTGGTTCCTGCCGCGGATCGTGGGGATCAGCAAGGCGATGGAGTGGGTGGCGACGGGCCGGGTGTTCGGTCCGGACGAAGCGTTGGCGGCGGGTCTCGTGAGCGAGGTCCTCGCGCCGGAGGATCTGCTGCCCCGCGCCCGGGAGATCGCCCTCGAGATCGCGCGCAACACCAGCCCCGTGTCGGTTGCGCTTTCCCGCCAGATGATGTGGAAGATGCTCTGCGCCGATCATCCCATGGCGGCGCATCGGATCGACTCCAAGGCGATCGAATTCATGGGGGCGGGGCCCGACTCGCGCGAAGGCGTCGTGAGCTTCCTCGAGAAGCGACCGCCGCGCTTCAGTCTGTCCGTGGCGAAGGACATGCCCGATTTCTTTCCGTGGTGGGAGGAACGCCACTACGACGAGCAACCGATGGAAGATTGAACGATGCCGCGACGAGCGGGTATGCTCGGCGCGTGTTCATTATCGTGGCGCTCCTGCTGCTGCTCGGGCTCGTGATGTGGCGGTTCCGGATCGGGTATCCGGCGACGCGTCACGTCGTGCTCGGTCGGAGTGAGGCCGCGTTCCTGACCGCCGCTGCCGAGACGCTCTTTCCTTCTCCGGACGGGCCGCTGCTCGCTGGCCGCGATGCAGATCTGCCGGGCTACGCGGATCGCTATCTGCGCGCCCTGCCGGTCCGCCAGCGACGGCTGATCCGCGCGATGTTCCTGTTGTTCGAGCAGGCGACGCTGATCTTCCCGGCGCGCGGCGTCGGTGCGTTCCGGCGCTTCTCGGCGATGACACCCGAACAGCGCAGTCACTACTTCGAGGGCTGGGCGGGCAGTCGTGTGTATCTGCGTCGGATGGCATTCACCGCGCTGAAGGCCGTCCTGATCATGGGCTACATGGGCCGCGACGAGAACCTGCGGGCCCTCGGACTCGAGCCGTTCGCCATCGAACCCGTGGTGTGCGAGGCGGATCTCCTGTATCCGCCGATCGGTTCGCCCCGGAGCGCGATCCGTCTGACCCGTGCGGATCTCAGCGACCGCTCGCCACGCGCCCCGCTGCGCACGGGGACGGGGGAGGGCGCGTGATCGACCCTTCGTCCTCCGAGGGAGAACTGCGCGTCTTCGCCGACTACGACCGGGACTTCGTCGAGGAGGCGGATGTCGTCGTCGTCGGGTCGGGACCGAGCGGATCGGTGGTCGCCCACGAACTCGCCAGCGTCGGTCGCCGGGTGGTGCTGGTCGAAGAGGGACCTCCCTTCACACCCGCCGACTTCGTCCGCGACGCCAACGTGTCGATGGCGCGCACAATGCGCGAAGCGGGTCTGCGCAGCCCCGTCGGCAGCTTCATGCCGATCCTGCAGGCGATCTGTCTGGGCGGCGGCTCGCTAATCAACTCGGCGATGTGTGTCCGGCCCCCGGCGTTCGTGTTCGACGAGTGGTCGACCCGCTTCGATCTCGAACGGACGACGCGCGCGGACCTCGATCCGCACTTCGACGCCGTCGCCGAGTTCATCGGGGTCGGGCCGACTCCGGATGCGGTGCAGGGCCGGCGGAACCTGCTCTTCCGCGACGGCTGCAAGGCGCTCGGCTATGCGAGCGAACCGTGCGACCGCAACGTGCGCGGCTGTCGTGGCAGCGGCGAGTGCTTCACGGGCTGCCGCTCACGCGCCAAGCAGAGCATGGACATCAGCTACATCCCCGAGGCGATGCGGCACGGTGCGCGGGTCTTCACCTCGCTTCGCGTTCAGCACCTGATGGGGATCGGTCGACGCGTCTGGGGGGTCGAGGGGCACGTGGTCGAGCCGTTCACCGGCCGCGCGAGCCATACCTTCAAGATCAACGCACGTCTGGTCGTGCTGGCGGCGGGCTGCATGGGAACGCCGGTGCTGCTGCAGAAGAGCGGCGACATGGCGAACGAGTCCAGGCAGGTCGGTCAGAATCTGCAGTTCCATCCGGGATGCGCGGTCGGCGCGCTGTATCCGGAGCCCGTCGATCCCCTCTTCGGAGGCACCCAGAGCTACCAGTCCCTGCAGTTCCTGCGCGAGGGGTTCAAGCTCGAGACGATGTGGTCGTCCCCGGCGGCGCTCGCAGTGCGGACACCGGGGCTCGGCGCGGATCTGGTGCGACGGCTCGCGGACCTCGACCGCACCGTGATCTGGGACGGCATCGCGAGCACGCATCGTTCGCTCGGCTCGGTGCGCGCGCGCTTCGACGGCATGGATCCCGTGATCCGCTGGAAGCTCGATCCCGACGACGCGAAGATCCTCGTGCGCGCGATCCATGAACTGGCGCGGATCCACTTCGCGGCGGGGGCGACGACGGTGCTGCCGGGCATCGACGGCTTGCCCCAGGAGCTGCACAGCGTCGAGGAGGCAGACTTGCTCGCGCATCACACCGTGCGTCCGGGCGATCTCACGATCGCGAGTTCCCACGTCTTCTGCACGACGCGCATGCACGGCGATCCGCGGCACGGTGTGGTCGACGAACTCGGACGCTGTCACGACATGGACAATCTCTACATCGCCGACACGGGGATCTTCCCGCGCTGTCCCTCCGTGAATCCGATGCTCACCACCATGGCGCTCGCGCATCGGCAGGCCCAGGCGCTGAAGAGCCGGATCTGAGCACATGAGCGATCGCCCCCGCGAGCAGCCGATCCCCGGGATGTGGAGCGCGCCCGCGCCGGGCAAACTCGTCGGCCGGGGACACGGCGTGGGCGATTTCCTCGAGGCCCACGAATGGGACGTGCTCGAGCGGAGCGAAGGCCTGCTCCGGGTGCGCGCCCACCTGCCTCCCCGGGTCCGCAACCCGCGCGGCCAGCTGTTCGGCGGGTTCACGCCTACCTACGTGGACTTCGTGGCGATCCACACGTTTCGGGCCGGCCGCCCGATGCGCGCGGGCGACCGCTGGCTGGCCACTCTCAACATGCGGATCGACTATTTCGCGCCGATCGTCGCCGATGGGTTCGAGATCGAGGGGCGGATCGTCCATCGGAGCGGCTCCATGGTCTATATCGAAACGCGCTTCCGGGACCCTCAGGGGGAGATGCTGGCTTTCGCCTACACGACCCTGAAGGAGGTGTAAGGAGATCCGATTCCCTTTCGCGATTCCGGGGCTTCACTTCCGGGGCTCCCCTGCCGATCAGGCCTCCGATGGGGTGCCTCGGAGGGAGAATGGCGACGCGATTCGTGGTGGTCTTCGTCGTGCTGGCGTGGGCGGTCGGATTGCCCTTGCCCGCGATCGCGGACGGCGAACCGCAGCAGTTCACCCGGGTGCAGCAGTGCCGCCGCCTGACCCGGCAGATCACGCACTTCGAGGACACTGTGCTGGTGATGGCCGAGGACCGCGGCAACGCATCGTGGGAGCAGGCCACCCTCGATCATCTCGACCGCCTGAAGAACAGACGCGCCGATCGCTGTCCCGAGTACGCCCGACAGCGCGGAGTGCTCGCCAAGGCGAAGCAGGAGGCCGAGGAGTTCCGCGAGTTGATGGTGATGGCCGCAAAGGGCGCCGCCAAGTACTTCACCGGCGGTTGGATGTAGTCGGTCCGCCCGGTCCGCCCCGGTCGTTGGACCGCGAATCTAAAGCGCTCCGCGACGGTGCCTCCTCGCCGGTCGCGTCCGCAGGACTTCGTCGCGCGAGAGGGATTCCCACCGGCCCGGCGTTATCCTCCGGTGCCTCGCGTCGGACTGCCGGTGCGTGATCGACACCAGACGGGCCTGGCAGCCCGTGGCATCCGGCCGGATGCGAGGGCCGATGCCTCGACCGATCCTGGGGAGAACAGGGCGATGAAGCGCAACCGACTGGGTCGCACGGGGCTCGTGGTTTCGGAGATCTGCCTCGGCACGATGACGTTCGGCAGCATGGCGGACGAACCGACGAGCCTGTCGATTCTCGACAAGGCGTTCGACGCCGGAGTCAGCTTTCTCGACGTGGCCGAGATGTATCCCGTGCCGCCGAACGAGAAGTGGGTCGGTCGCAGCGAAGAGATCTGCGGCAAGTGGCTCCACGGTCGCGCGCGCGATTCGGTGATCGTGGCCACGAAGATCGCGGGACCGGGCGGCGGCTGGTTCCTCGGCCCGCTGCGTTCGGGCAACACGGGTCTCGATCGCTGGAACATCGAGAAAGCCATCGAGGCCAGCCTGCGCCGGCTCGGCACGGACTACATCGATCTCTACCAGACGCACTGGCCCGATCCCGACTTCCCGATCGAGCAGACCCTCGAGGCCCTCGATCGGGCCGTGCAGGCAGGCAAGGTCCGATATGTCGGATGCAGCAATCAATCGGCCTATGGGTTGACGCGAGCGCTGTGGGCGAGCGATCTCGGTGCGACGGTGCGGTACGAAACCATCCAGAACAACTTCAGCATGCTGAATCGCCGCTTCGAGGACGAACTCGCAGAGGTCTGCCGGCGCGAAAAGGTCAGTCTGCTGCCGTATAGCCCGCTCGCCGGCGGCGTCCTGACCGGCAAGTATCAAGATGGAGCCTGGCCCGAGGGCTCTCGCTTCTCGCTGTATCGCCAGGATCCCGCGCGCGGCAAGGCGATGACGGCGCGCTTCGTCAACGACGGCACGCTGCGCGCGACCGCGCGCTTCAGCGAGATCGCGGCCGAGCAGGGCATGTCGATCACGACGCTCGCGACCGCGTGGTCGCTGGCACACGATTTCGTCGGCTCGACGATCATCGGCGCCACCCATCCCGACCAGCTCGACGACACGCTGGCCGCCGCGGGTCGGAAGCTCCCGGCCGACGTGCTCGCGCAGATCGACGCCGTCTCCCGCGAGTTCCGCTACCCGATGGGTTGATCGATGCGAATCGCGTGGCGCGCACGCGCCCGGACGCTTGCTTGCATGATTGCCGCGCTGGGGCCTGTCGGCGGCGTCGCAGATGCGTTTGACCGCGGTGCAGATGGCGAATTCGAGAAGCGGGCTTCGTCCCACTTCGTGCTGTACCAGGACGTCGACATCGACGAGACGTCCGGTCTCCGCGGATCACGGCGCTTCGAGCAACAGGTGCTCGAGACCCTCGAGGCCGCGTACGCGGAGGCGGACGCGAGGCTCGGCCTGCGTCCTGAACGACCGATCACGGTGGTCGTGTACGACCCCGACGTGTTCGATGCCGAGTTCACGGGTCTGTTCCGCTTCCCGGTGGCCGGCTTCTACGGTGGGCGGGTGCACATCCGGGGCGACACACTCTTGCACGAGCAGCTCGTCCGCGTGCTCCACCACGAGCACGTGCACGCCGCCTTCGACGCCGAGGGGGGCGGACTCGCGTTGCCGGCCTGGCTGAACGAAGGCCTGGCCGAGTGGTTCGAAGCGCGGGCTGCCGGGCAGCGCGATCTGCCGGCCGCGGTTCGGAATCAGCTCGCGCAATGGGCCGCCGAGGGTGCGCTCGCCAGTCTGCCCGAGTTGTCCGATCGCAGCTTCGGAAGACTCGGGCCCGGAGGGGCCCAGGTTGCCTATCTCCAGTCCCACGCGTTCATCGTGTACCTGTCGGGACTGCGTGGCGAACGCGCGCTGCGCGACTGGGTCCGCGAGATCGTCCGCACCCGCGACATCGAGCGTTCTACGCGGCGGATCTTCCACGAGGATCTCGCACGCCTGCATGCCGATCACATCGACGAGCTCGCCGCGTCTGCGCGGCGGCGATGAGATCGGCGGCGATCGTCCGCACGGGCCGCGATCGTTGGCAGCCCGAGACGGTTCGGGGCTAGCGTGCGCCCGGTGATGGAATGGCGAAAGCGGATTCTGGCGATCGCGTGCGTCGGCCTGTTCGCGTCTCTCGCGCAGTCCGCCGTCGCCGCAGAAGAACCCGCTCCGCCCGAGCCGCAGAAGCCGAACCCGCTGCGCCTGAGTCGCCCGCTGGATCAGGCCAGCGACTTCGCACCGGTCGGCGTGTTGCTCGATCATACCCACGCCAAGGGCGACTGGACGTTCCTGTTCCGCTACGCGCAGGTCGACAAGCGCAACCTGCTGACGGGCAGCGCGCCGATCTCGGTCGGCCAGGTGTCGGCCACCTGCTACCAGCCGGATCCCAAGTACTGCCAGGTGCCGATCTCGAGTTCGCGCAGCACCTACACGATGGGCGCGATGTATGCGCCGCGCGATCGGTTCACCTTCGCGCTGCTGCTGCCCGTCGTGACGAATCATCTGGAGCAGTGGACGTCGGGCGGGCCGCAGGTTACCGACACCAGCGGGATCGGCGACGCCAAGCTGCTGTTCCTGATCCCGTTCGTCCAGAAGGGTGACGAACAGACTCAGTTCAACTTCGGGATCAGCTTCCCCACCGGCAGCATCCAGCAGGTCGACGACACCGGACAGAGGCTCCCCTACACGATGCAGCTCGGATCGGGTTCATGGGACGCGATCTGGGGCGTCACGTACACCGGCGAACAGAGCGTGATCTCGTGGGGCGGACAGTTCGAGGGCCAGTACCGCATCTCGAGCAATTCGATCGGCTACCGGCTCGGCACGGTCTATCAGGCCTCCGCATGGGTGTCCGGCGGAATCACCGACTGGGTGAGCGTCTCGGCGCGCTTCGCGTGGACCCGCCAGGGCAACATCCACGGGGTCGATCCGACCCTCGACAAGACGCTGACGCCACTGAACGACAACATGCTGCAGGGCGGGACCACGCTGCAGGTCGGTCCCGGCCTGAACGTGCTGCTGCCCTTCGCGGGTGGGCAGCGACTGGCGGTCGAGCTGGTCTTGCCGGTCTTCGAGGATCTCGATGGTCCGCAGCTCAGCTCGGAGATGACTCTGATCGCGGGGTGGCAATGGCTGTTCTGATCCGACGCGTCACGCGATTCGAACCATTCGTGTGTGCCTTGATTCTCGCCTGCATGGCCGCGTGCGCGGATCCGCCGCGTGTGCGCGGGCTCGTGGAGCGCGTCGATCACGAGAACGGACGGGTCCTGCTGACCCAGCCTGGAATCGAAGGTGTGCTGCCCGCCGGGACGACGAGCCTCGGGGCCGACCAAACGGTTCGCAGCGGTCTCCTGCCCGGACAGTGGATCGACGTCGAACTCGCGCGGGGGACCGACGGGCCGATCATCACGTCGGCGGTTTTCGTGCGCTCGGCGACAGAGGAAGAGGGCTGGATCGAATCCGCGGGGCGGCTCATCCCGGCCGAACGCGCCGAGCCGATCGCGCTGTTCGATACCGAGGGTCGCCCGGTGACGCTGGCCGGACTCGCCGGGCGCATCGTGCTGCTCGACTTCATCTACACGAGCTGTCCCGGCCCGTGTCCCGCACAGACCCACAACATGCGCGTGGTGCAGCGCAGCCTCTCGGACGACGCGCGCAAGCGGGTGCAGTTCGTCACGGTCACGATCGATCCCGAGACCGACGATGCCGCTGCCCTCGCCGAGTACGCGGCGCGCCATTCGGCGGATCTCTCGGGCTGGTCGTTCCTGACCGGCCCGGTCGAGGTCGTCGTGGACACCTACGCCCGCTACGGGATCGGGACTTCGGAAGGCGAGGGGGGCGCGATGGATCACACGCTGCGCAGTTTCATGATCGACGATCGCGGATTCGTGGTCGAGCGCTATCGCAGCGACGTATTCGATCCGGTCGCGGTGACTGCGCGGCTCGAGGAGTTGGCGCGAGAAGACTGAGCCGGGGCCGAACCGGGCCGGCCGAGCGCAGGCCCGAGCAGCAGCACCAGCGTGAGCGCGACCGGCAGCGTCACCTTCGGCGACATCCA
>JANOFF010000130.1:0-4795 GCA_031413515.1 bacterium | reverse complement strand
CCCCCCACCCCGTACTCGATCACGACGACGATCCTGTTCCGGATCGATCCCGCGAGCGGCTCCACCGAAGAGATATTTCGCTCCGAACCGAGCCTCGATCTCGGTTCGCTGACCAAACTGGCGATCGTGCCAGCGGGGCTGCAGCTCCCCGACGCCGACGCCGACGACACACCCGATGCTTTCGACAACTGTCCGTCGACCGCCAACGCCGACCAGACGGACGCGGACCAGAACGGCGTCGGCGACGCCTGCAACACCGTCGAAGACTTCGACCGCGACGACTACGCGGACACCCTCGACGTGTGTCCGGAGATCTTCGACCCTGCACAGCACGATGCCGATGTCGACGGCGTGGGCGATGCGTGCGACCCCTTCCCCGATGATGCGAACCATCGTGCCGCGGAACTCGATCGCGAGCTCGAACGGGTCTCGGGTGAACTGGCGATCTGTCGGGCAGAGCAGGACGGCGACGACGACCTCGACGGCATCCCCGACTGGGTGGACCGCTGCCTCGCGACGCCCCGCGACGAGCCGATCGACGGCGAGGGCTGCTCGGTGGCGCAGTTCTGCGGGTCGATCGTCGACACGGGGCCCCACTGGCGGCGGATCTGCGCCCAGGCCGACTGGGAAGAACCTTCTCCGGGCTGGGACCGGCCGCGGGACTGCCGCGTCCGTTGGAGTACCTGCGAGGCCCGCAAGGGGTTGGCACCTCACAGAGGCTCTCGATGACTCGCTAGCGCCCGAGGCTCGCCCGCCACTGTTCGGGCGTCCAGGTCGTCATCGACAGCGCGTGGATCTCGCCCTTCATTTCTTCCGCGAGCGTCTGGAAGACGAGCCGCTGGGCCTGCACCTTCGACAATCCCGCGAAACGTTCGGACACGATCGTGGCGCGGAAGTGGCCACCACCCGACCGCGCACCCGCGTGGCCCGCGTGCAGGTGGCTCTCGTCGATCAGCTCGATGTGCGCTGCGTCGAGCGCTTCGCGGAGCTTCTGCTCGATCCGTCCACGACGATCCATCGTCTCGAGCTCCTCAGTCCTTCGGCAGACCGAGGATCCGCTCGGCGATGATGTTGCGCTGGATGTTCGGAGTGCCGCCGCCGATCACGACCTCGGGCCAGTTGAGCGAGAAGTCCGCCCACTTGCCGCCATCGATCGCGTCCTCGCTGCCGCGAGTCAGCGTGCCCGCACTGCCGGTGATCTCCATCGCGAGTTCGCCGAGTTCGACTTCGAGTTCGGCCCGATGCAGTTTGTTGATCGAGGTCTCGCTGCCGAGCGGCTCTCCCTTCAGCTGCTTCGTGAGAAAGCGCTGGCCGTTCAGCCGCATCGCCTCGATGACGATCTCGGCGCGCTGGATGCGGCGGCGGATCGACGGGATCTCGAGCGCGGGACGGCCGGCGCGTACGACGCGCCGGGCCAGATCCTTCACCTCTTCCATGCGCCGCCGGAGCCCGTAGACCTCGGCGATGCTCGAGCGCTCGTTGGCGAGGGCCGAGATCGTGACCTGCCAGCCCTGCCCTTCGGCACCGAGCCGGTTCTCGACGGGAACGCGCACATCGTCGAAGAACACCTCGGCGAACATCGCGCCGCCCGACATGTTCCGGATCGGGCGGACCTCGAGGCCCGGGCTGTCCATCGGCACCAGCAGACAGGTGATGCCGTCGTGCTTCACCGCGACGTCGGTCTGGGTACGCACCAGCAGGATCATCATCTTCGACCACATGGCGATCGAGGTCCAGATCTTCTGGCCGTTGATCACGTACTCGTCACCGACCCGCTCGCCCCGGCACTTGAGCGAAGCGAGATCACTGCCCGAGTCGGGTTCGGAGTAGCCGGTGCACCACTGGTACTGGCCGTCGAGGATGTCGGGGATGTACTTCTGCTTCTGCTCGTCCGTGCCGTACTGGATGATGCCGGGCCCCACCCAGGCCAGCCCCATGAAGCAGATGCCGAGCGACGGCGCCCGACGACGCGCCATCTCTTCCTTGAGGATCACCTGCTCCATCACGGAACCGCCGCCGCCGCCGACCTCACGGGGCCACGCGAATCCGACCCAGCGCTTTTCGCGGACCTTGCGATTCCATTCGAGCATGAAGGCCCCGCCGCGTTCGTTCTCGGGCGGCAGATTCGCGTCGAGAAACGCGCGCACTTCGTCGCGGAACTCCACTTCTTCGGGCGACAGATGGAAATCCATCAGAGACCTCCGAGGGCAGCGATCCGGTCATAGTGGTGGTCGGCGTCGCCGAACATCGGACGCATCCACTTGCCGCGCTTCAGGAACAGCTGGATGTCGTACTCCCACGTGTAGCCGACGCCGCCGTGGAGCTGGACGCCGGTGATCCCCGCCGCGGGAAACGACTCGCTCGCGTACGCCTTGGCGCGAGACACGGCCTTCGCGGCATCGGCGTCGCCCTCGTCGAGAGCCCAGAACGCGTAGTAGACCAGCGATCTGCAGGACTCGATTTCGACGTGCATCTCGGCCAGCGGATGCTTGACGCCCTGAAACCGCCCGATCACCGAATCGAACTGCACACGCTGCTTCGCGAAGTCGGTGGTGATCTCGAGAGCGCGTTCAGCGGCGCCGACCGACTCGGCGGTCACGAGCGCAGCGCCGAGATCCACCAGCGACTGCACGGCCGACCAGTCCTTCGCGCCGGCCAGCAGGCTGTCTGCGCCCACATGCACATCGTCGAGTTCGAGGCGCCCGATGCGCTTCGTCAGATCCATCGCGGGCACGTCGCATCGCGTGACACCCTCTGTCGTCGCATCGACGATCGCCAGGCCGACGGCATCCTGTGCGGGGCCGGTCCGATACGCGACGACGAAGAAGTCGACGTTTCCGGCATCGGGGACGTAGCACTTCGTGCCCGTCAGGATCGTCCCGTCCCCTTCGCGCCGGCTTCGGCACTCCACGCCGGACGCCCACCAGTCGTCGCTCTTCTCGAGCACGGCGACGGTACCGATCTTCGATCCGTCGGCGAGCCCGGGTATCCAGCGCTCCTGCTGCGCCACGGTGCCGAAGCGGGCGATCGCATGGGCGGCCAGCACGCTCGAGATCAGCGGCGACGGAAACAATCCCCGGCCCGTCTCCTCGAGCAGCACGAGCAGCGTGACGAACCCGAGCCCCATCCCTCCGTGTTTCTCGGGCATCGTGAGCCCGACCCAGCCCAGCTCGGCCATCCTCCGGTACAGCCGTCGGTCGAATCCTTCGTCGGTCTCGACGATCCTGCGCACCTCTTCGAGCGAAGCATTCTGCTCGATGAACTTGCGCACTTCAGCGCGCAACAGCTCCTGCTCGTCGGTGAATCCGAAATTCATGCGAGTACCCTGGAACGAGGTGTGGGAGGAGAGTCGGAGAGAGCGGCAGCAGTGGCGAGCGGCGGGTCGTGCCGGGCGGTCCCGCCCCGACGGATCGGCCAGCATAGGCGACGGTTGCACGCATCGACAGACGACCGGGACTTGCCCAGCAACGAAGCAGAGCGGCCGTGGCATGGCACGTTCGCCGGCTGCGACCCCTGCTAGACCGGACGTTGCGGCCGCGTCACACTCCCTCGGTTCTCGCGGTCGTCATACGAAGGAGCGGATCTGGACCAGCTGCCCAGCATCGACGGCATCGACTGGATCCGCCTTTCAGAGTGGATGGATACCGAGGGCCTGCCACGAGGTGCGATCGAGCACGTCGAGGTGCTGGCCGGTGGCACACAGAACATCCTGATCCGCTTCGAACGCGGGGGCCTCGGATGCGTGCTTCGGCGCCCGCCGGTCCACAAGCGCAAGAACAGCGACGAGACGATGCGTCGCGAGGCGCGGGTGCTCGGCGCACTGGCGGGCAGTCGTGTCCCGCACCCCGAGTTGATCGCGGCCTGTGCCGACGAACAGGTGCTCGGTGCGGCCTTCTACCTGATGCAACCGATTCGCGGCTTCAATGCCACGACCGGTCTACCCGAGCCGCATCGCTCGCATCCGGAGATGCGCCACCGGATGGGACTCGCGATGGTCGAGGGCATCGCGTCGCTCGGCGCGGTCGACCACGAGGCAGTCGGTCTCGCGGATTTCGGACGCGCCGAGGGCTACCTCGAACGACAGGTCGCACGCTGGCGTGCCCAGCTCGAGGGCTACTCCGCGCTGCCGGGCTATCCCGGCCCCGAGATCCCGGACGTCGATGCCACCGCGGAGTGGCTCGAATCAAGACGACCTGACCACTGGAAACCCGGCATCATCCACGGCGACTTCCATCTGGCGAACGTGCTGTTCGAACTCGACACGCCCGAACTGGCCGCGCTGGTCGACTGGGAACTCTCGACGATCGGAGATCCGCTGCTCGATCTCGGCTGGTTGCTCGCCACCTGGCCCGAGCCGCAGGGCGGTGGCAGCGGCGCGATCGGACTGGAGCCGTGGGATTCGTTCCCCGTCGCCGCCGAGCTGGTCGACCACTACGCGAAGCACTCGACGCGCGATCTGCGACACATCGCATGGTACGAGGTGCTTGCCTGCTACAAGCTCGGAATCATCCTCGAGGGCAGCCACGCGCGCGCGTGTGCAGGCCAGGCGCCGAAGTCGATCGGCGACGCGCTGCATGCGACGACGGTCGGGCTGTTCGAGCGCGCCACACGGCGCATCAGAGCGGCCCGCTGAGTGCATGAGCGCAAGGGTCGACGGACACGCAGGACGCTGAACGAGCAGGAGGCGGGGGGGGCTTGCGCCCCCCGCCACCCCGTCGTTTAGCGATACCGGGGCGGGCAGGCGACCACGACGGGAATAGTGCCCACCGCCGGTGGCGGCGGGGCGAGCTTAGGG
>JANOFF010000129.1:0-13331 GCA_031413515.1 bacterium | reverse complement strand
GCCTGATGGCCGACGATCGCGATCCCGCCGCCCACTGGGCGATGGGCCGCGCGCTCTGGTTGCACGGACGCCAGGATCCGTCCGTCACCGAACTCGAACAGGCCATCGACCTCAGCCCCAACTTCGCGCTCGGCCACTACGCGCTGGCGTTCGTCCACTCGCAGAGCGGCGACCCGGAAGCCGCGATCGCCGCCACCGACCGCTCGCGCGAGCTGAGCCCCTTCGATCCAATGCTCTTCGCGATGTTCGGCGTCCGCGCAATGGCGCTCGTGCGGATCGGACGCCTCGGCGACGCCGCCGAGTGGGCGGTGAAGGCCGCGGCAAGGCCGAACGCGCATCCGCACATCGTGGCGATGGCGGCCTACTGCTCGGCGCTGGCGGGCGACGGGGACGAGGCAGCGAGACACGCGGCGACGGTGCGGGGCGCGGTGCCGGGCTATGCGGTGGCGGATTTCTTGAAGGCGTTTCGATTCGATGAAGATGGGGCGAGGCGGTTTCGGGAGGCGGGGAGGAAGGTGGGGATGTGAAGGTGGGGCTATGTCAATGGACACCGAAGCGGCCCCACCGAACGGGTGCCCATGCGAAATCGCCAGGCCCTGATGAACGACGATTGCTTCGGCCGGTTCGACGCGCACCGTCTTCCCGTCGCGCCCCTCGATCAGCCCGGTTCCCGTGGCCCCCGCGGCTTGCTCCGCTCAGACGCGCGCTCGCTTCAGTGCATCGAGCGTCCCTTTGAGCTCGGCCGCTCGAAGCCCCGGGATCTATCGGATCGATCCCCTCCTGGGTCGGATCCAGTCGGGACTCCTGCAGCTCAGTCGACCTCGCCTCCGGTGTCGAGTCGACGCCAGCGAGCACCCGGCCCGCGGCCATCGACGGTGATCGTTCCCTCCTGGCGCATCGCCTTCAGCACCAGACGAATCGTGTCGCGGCTGATGCCCGGGCAGTCGCGCTCGATGTCGGCGATCCGAAAGGCGGCCGCACGGCGGGTGATGGCGGCACGAACCTGGTCGGATTTCGATCCCCGTCCGCCGCCGATCTGACCGACGCGTTCTTCGAATTCGCGATAGGCGCGAAGCAGGACACCCCAGAAGTAGCGCGTCCATGGCCCCGCATCGTGGGTGGATTCATGCCAGCCGATCGAGCTGGCTTCGAGCGTGTCGTAGTAGCTCTCCTTCGTTGCCTCGAAGATCCGCTCGAGGCTGATGTAGCGGCCCACCTCGTAGTCGAAGTGATGGAGGAGCAGCAGCGTGAGCAGCCGAGCGAGTCGACCGTTGCCATCGCGGAACGGGTGGACGCAGAGAAAGTCGAGCACCGCGAGCGGCGTGACGAGCAGCGGCTCGTAGCCGTCTCTGGCCCGGCCGAACTCCGTCGTCAGCCGCTCCATCGCGGCCGGCGTGGCCACGGCGGGCACCGCTTTGAATCGGACGCGGAGGATCTGGCCGTCCCCCGAACGTTCGACGATCTCGTTGTCGGTGCTCTTCCAGTTTCCCCCGTTGCCGGCCTGGTACCGGAACAGCATCGTGTGCAATTGCCGGATGACGCCGACGCTGAACGGCATCTCGCGCGCGGACGCGTGGATCAGGGCCAGGGCGTCGCGATAGCCGGCGATCTCCTGCTCGGATCGATCGCGTGGCGCGTTCGCGTGAAGCACCAACTGCTCGAGGCGCCCACGATCGGCGACGATGCCCTCGAGCCGATTCGAGGATTCACTCGATTCGACGAGAGCCGCCTGCCGGAGCGACGTGAGCACCTCGGGTCGTTGCCGGATGAACAGCGTCTGCTTGCCCCGGAATTCGCCGAGCTCGCGAAGCGTCGCCACGTCCTGGGCGGTGAACTGGATCGCGGCGAGGTAGGCGGGCGTGAGCGAGTGGGGCAAGCAGGGCCTCGTGGCGGGGCGGGACCGTGGAGCGGGCGAGGAACGGGCCAAGCCGATCGGGTTGGGGAGCCGAGCAACCGAATAGTGGTAAAAGAGAGATCCAATTACCTCTACTCGGAGCCGACTCCCACTATTTTCCCGTGGGCGGGGGTGTTTCGACGAGCTCAGTCAGCTCCGCGCCGTCAGCGTGATCGTCCTGTCGCCGAATGCTTCGATCAGGTGCGTCATCAGCTCTTCGGCCCGCTGTCCCCACTGGGTGCTGAACGCGCAGGAGCGTGCTCGTAGAGCCGGATCCGCACGCAGCGCAAGTCTACGTTGCGCTCGTTCGGCCACATGACGGAAGTCGTCAACTCGCGTGAGAAGTCGGCGGACACGAGCACGATGCGCACGTCTTCCCCGAAGCCCTCTTCCTCAATCTGGTCGAGCCCGTCGACTTCGAGGAAGCCCAGCAGCTCCGCTTCGGCGGAGCCCGTCAGTCCGCGCTTCTCGCGGTACGACTCGAAAACCTCGACCGCCCGCTCGGCCGTCATCTTCGAAATCATCGCCGCATAGCTGAGCGCCTGTAGCTCCATGTGGCCGCCGTCCTCGTTGCGCTTCAGCTCGATGACGACGAGGTTCGCGTCCTTGTCGATGCCGAGGAAATCGATGCGCCGGCGCGAGTCCGCCCACTCGTCGAACTCTTCGGAGATGACGAGGACGTCGCGGGCGACGACATCGATGTGACCACGGAGCAGGCGCTGGAGATCGTCGAGCTCGCGCAGGCCGGCGGCGGAGATCGAAGGCGGCGGCGCTGGGACTAGACGAGCTTCTTCGCGGCGATTCGCGAGAGCGAAGCCGCCCCCATGAAGCCGGCATTCGCGCGCTCTGCAACGGCGCACAGAAAGCCGGCGCCGACATCGGATGGGGGACCGGGCAGTAGTTCAGGTTCGTTCGGCCTCGTGATCCCAGCCCCCTGTGTCCGCTCGATCCTGAGCGTGAGCTCGAATGGAAGGATGTGGATCAACACCCACTGGCTCGATGTCGATGGCGACCCGCGCCTACGCAGGCTGATCGCCGCGCTCGACCGCGAACCGGGCCAACCCGCTCTTCGTGGATCGAACGGCGCGACGAAGTACGATCCGGAGCACCGAGGCCGCGGGGCGCGGCGGTCGTGGAGGCTCTAGAGCAGGCGGTGTGAGGTCGGCCGAAGCCATGCCGCGGTCGACGGCCGCCGTACGCGTGACTACTCTCGCACGCCATCCACCGGAGCCCCTTCGTTGCCCACGGCCGACGACCGATCGCTCGACTCGCTGGTCCGGCGCGCGGCATTCAACTTTCTCGAGCACCACGTACAGCTGCACGGCGACGCGATCACGCGTGCCACCCTCGAGCGTGGCTTCGAGTTTCGCGGGCAGCTCGTCAAGCTCGTCGGGCCGCAGGGCATCTTCAAACCGAAGATCCTGCCTCTTTATCCGCTCTCGATCACGACCGTCGCGCCGAAGCCCGGACAAGCGCGCCCCTATGATGACGGCTTCCAGTCCGATGGGACGGTTCTGTACAAGTACCGCGGTATTGATGAACCGAATCACCACGAGAATGCTCGACTGCGCAGTGCCATGCACGATCGGATCCCGCTCGTGTACTTCCACGGGACCATCCCCGGGCGCTATGTCGCCGCTTGGCCTGTGTACATCGTCGCCGACGATCGTGAAGGCATGACGTTCCACGTCGACGTCGATGGACACATGCCGCGCCAAGTCGCCATCGACCAGGTGGCTGACGTTCCGCTGCAGCGCCGCTACGGGATTCGCACCACACACCAGCGACTTCACCAGCAGGCATTTCGCGACCGCGTGCTCCATGCCTACGAAGAGCACTGCGCGGTCTGCCGACTGCGTCACAGCGAATTGCTCGACGCGGCGCATATCATCCCCGACACTGAACCCGAGGGTGAGCCGCGGGTGCCGAACGGGCTCAGCCTCTGCAAGTTGCACCACGCGGCGTTCGACCAGCAGTTGTTCGGGATTCGCCCCGATTGCGTGATCGAAGTGCGGCCATCGATTCTCGACGAGAACGACGGCCCGATGCTGCGACACGGACTACAGGCAATCCACGAGAGTCGGCTGCACATCCCGCGGCGCATCGAGTGGCGGCCGGATGAGTCGGCGCTGGATCGGCGGTATTCGGAGTTTCGGGCGGAGCTCAACGAGCAGGGCGTACCTTCGAAGCCGGGACAAGGTTAGTAAGGGCGTGGGCAGAAATCTGAGGGGGGATCATTTATTCACCCAGAACAGCCTCGCGAGCGGTTCCGACAGCGGCGTTTCGAGCCGCCAGCGGATCGTGATCGGTCTCTCGCCTTCCCAGTCTATGAAGTCCACGTCTCCGCAGTAGATGAACGGAGCCGCCTTCTGACCGATCTTGGCGGTCTTGCGAACCAAGAGATGGATCGCGAGCCCCCGCTCGCGGTGGTGTTGCATGGCTTGACCAGCAGAACCGGACTGCGTGTCCCGGTTCTGGCTCTGCCACTCGAATCGATCGCGACTCAAGAATCGGTCACTGCTGTTGTGCTGTTGAGGCATCCCCGACTTGTCCAGTGTGACCAGAAGGAAGATGTGTCCGTTCTCGAGCTTGAACCCCTGATGCCAACCGCCACGAGTAAATTTCAGGCCGAAAGCGGGCGGAATCTCTTCACGCATGTAGCTCCGCCCAATCTCGAGGCCGCTGCCGGAATCACTCCGCGCCAGAGCCTCGAGCACGAGCCCCCCGTCCGCGCTCCTGAACCGGACCTGATGGTTCGTCCCCGGCTTCCCCGCATCCGGTCCGAACATCCCTTGCATGAGCGCAGGGAGGACGTTCTCATCCGCATTCGGCCGACGGATGACGTTCACCGCGATCTTGACGAAGTTGGCCTCGAAGTCCTCGTCGTTCACGCGCACGCGGGCCCATCCGGTCGGGATCTGCGGATTCGCCTCTCGCGAGGGAAGGAAGAGGATCGGTCGGCCGCCGCTGTGGCTGACGCGGCAGACGAAGCCATCGCTCACCTCACCCTCTTCGCCCTTCCCGTCGACCGCCCGATCCAGGTACTCGACCAGTCTCCATTCGACGATCTCGCGAGCTAGTTCGACGAATTCCTCCCTCTCGGGTTCTGCGACCTCGAAGGTCGTCGAGAAGACCTCTCCGGAAAATTCGAAGTACGCCGTGCCGCCCGTGCCGAGTCCTCCCGTCCAGGCCTTGATGGGATTGTCCTTCAGCAACCGTTCGAGCGCTGCTCGATCGTCGAGTGAAACACTGATGTCCTCTTGAATCGCGGCCGAGCGACGGGCGACATGAGTCACACCGTCAAGCAATTCGCCCAGACTGATCCGTCCCGGAAGACGCCCGGCTCGCAGCATCGCGAGGAGAACGAGCATCTTGTAGCTCTTGACCATCTGCGTGGTCTCGAGGGCGCTCAAGAACTCGGCGACCCGGCCCTCCCCAACCAACCTCTGCTGCGTCGCGTTCAGGTCCCCCATGCTCTGCACGAATCCGAGCCACGACCCATAGGCCTTGCGAACGGCACGCGGCTTGTAGCTCTCATGGTGCATCTCGGACGCCGTCGGACGAACCCCGGTGCGTTCGCGGAAATCCTCATAGAAGAAGCGGATCGCCTCGTCGTCCTTCGGGATCCGCAGCAACGACCGGAGGATGTCCACCGCCTCGAGGTCATAGGTGACCGCACAACCCGGCGGCAGATCCACTTCGCCGCGCTCGAGGCGAATCAGCTGCTCGGCGATCCGCGCGTCGCCGGCGGGCAGGTCGAAGAGCGTCTGCGGCTTCAGGAGAAACGTCCTGTGGTTCCCGATGTAGTCGATGACGACGAGCCTCTCCTTGCCGGCGGCCTTGCGTAGCCCGCGACCGAACTGCTGGAGCCACAGGATCCGCGACTCGGTCGGGCGCAGCATCATCACGGTATCCACAGCGGGCAGATCGATGCCTTCGTTGAACATGTCGACGGCGAACAGGATGTCGATTTCTCCTGATTCCAGGCGTTCGAGCGAAGCCGCCCGCGGATCGCTCTCGACACCCGAGTGGACGGCCGCGGCCCGCACACCGGCTTCGAGGAAGAATTCGCGCATGAAGTCTGCGTGGCGCATCGAACAACAGAAGCCGAGGGTGCGCGCACCGCCTCGCGCCCGGTACTGCTCCAGTGCGTTCTGCGCCCGCGAGCGCGTGGCGACCGCCGCGGTGAGAGCCTCTTCGTCGAATCGGCTGCTGCGCCACGGGATGTTCGCGTAGTCGACTTCGTCGGGAACACCGAAGTAGTGAAAGGGGGCGAGCAGATCCTCGCGGATCCCCTCGCCGACATCGCAGCGATAGATGAGGTTCTCCTGGCAGAGGGCCAGCAGATCCCCGCCGTCGCTCCGCTCGGGCGTCGCGGTGAGACCCAGCATGAACTTCGGCTCGAAGTAGTCGATCACGCGACGGTACGTGCGCGCCGCCGCATGGTGGAACTCGTCGATCACGATGTAGTCGAACTCTGTGGGCGAGAATCGCTCGAGATGCGACTGGCGACCCAGCGTCTGGACCGACGCAAAGACGACGTCGGCGTCGGGTGCTTTCTCCTGCCCTGAGTAGAGCCCGAGGTGGGCGTCGGGCCGGATGCGACGGTACGTGGCCCGCGCCTGGCTCAGGATCTCTTCGCGATGCGCGACGAACAGGACGCGTCGATAGTCCGGTGAGTCGCTGTCGAAGGCCGAGAGCCAGGTCTTGCCGAGGCCGGTGGCCAGCACGACCAGTCCCGCTGTATTGCCGGCCTCGCGGCTTGCCTGGATGGCAAGCAGCGCGCGCTGCTGGATGACGTGCGGCTCGGGCAGTGCAGTCGGCGTCTCGACGACGACGCCCATCGATTCGTCGGGCTTCCGCGGCCGGGTCTTTCGATAGGCCTCGACCCACTCGGCGTCGACGAGTCGAACTCGTTCGTGATCCAGCAACCGCTCGAAGGCCTCGCGCACCGAATCGAATCCCGCCCGATCGCGCGAGTACAGGGTGCGATAGTTCCATTCCACCCCGTCGGTGAGCGCCGGTCGCGTCAGGTTCGAGCTTCCGACCAGCGCGACGCCGCCACCCGAATCGTCGTAGAACACGAACGACTTGGGGTGGAAGCTCTGGCTGTGTGCTTCGAACGCACGCAGATCGAAGCTCTCGGGGTACTCCTCCTTGATGTCGAGAAGGGTCAGCAGCGCGTTCGGGTCCGTGACGCCGAGATAGTTGCCCGTGACGATGCGCAGCCGGCCGCCCCGCTCGAGCAGATCGCGAAAGTGCTCGCGAAGCAGCGCGACGCCACTCTCGAGGATGAACGCCACCGCCAGATCCGCCGAGTGGGCGAGCGCCAGATGCGAGCGGAAGTGCGGCAGCAGCGGATCGTCGTCGCCGGTGATCAGCGCGCGGTCGTGGAGCGGTTGGCCTTCCACTTCGGCTTCGCGAGAGGGGGCGATCTCGCGGTCTTTCACCAGGTCGCCGGGCTCGGGCGACGTCACGAGGTAGTTGGCCTTGCTCGGGATCACATATCGAACGCCGCCGCGCGGGTCGGCGACGTCGCCTTCGTAGCGCGGGATCACGTGCACGTGCAGATGCGGAACCGTCTGCCCGGCGGCCCGCCCGATGTTGATCCCGACGTTGAATCCGTCCGGCCTGTGCTGGCGCTCGATCTCGCCGCGCGCCTGTTCGATGACTGCGAGCAGTTCGGCCTGCTCCTCCGCGGTGGCTTCGAACCACGAGGCAAAATGTCGCTTGGGGATGAGCAGTGCGTGGCCCGGACTGATCGGGAAGCCGTCCCACAATCCGAGAGTGAGCCGACCCGCATGGAAGATGCGGTCGGCGGGAGGGGTGCAGAAGGGGCAGACCGGGTCGGTCAATGGTGGCCTCGGGTCGGCGGTGCGATCGCGCAGAGGGAAGTCGGGGCTGAGCGGCTTTCGTCGAACCAGCGCATCCTGCACGACAGCTCGTCCGAGCTTCGTCGCCGAAACCTTTCGAGCGTTGGCGACACGCGCGAGATCGCCGAAGCCCGAGGGCCATCGAGCGGCATTGTACATGCTGCGGCAGCTAACGATGCCGACGCTTTCCTTGATGCGGCTCTTGAATCCGTCCTCATCTCGGGGTCGAACCCGTCCCGCATCCCGCGAAGAACGCATAAGCTCCGCCCCTCACACCGGAGACCCCCATGACCTGGTTCGAGCGCCTGACGCACGTGCGCGAGACTTCGCCCGAAGCGGTCCGCGCCGGGCTCGAAGTCGTCGGCACCCAGTTGCGCTCCAGGGCGAACGGCAAGAGTTGGCAGTGCGGCACGCTCGAGGTCGTATCGCTCGGCCAGCTCCGCGAACGCGCCGCTCACTCGCCCGTCGTCGGAACATCCACTCTGCGCGAGCTCGTCGGCGACTCGCGCGAGCTGCACGCACAGCGCGGGCATGCGGGTGCGATGTTCCAGGTGGCGTCGCAGTTCAACCTGCTCGAGATGGTCGGGCCCGACGTCACGCCCGAGCACGGCATCAGCGGTTACGAACACGATCGCACGCAGGGTCCCGCGTGCGCGATCGCGGCGGGCGCCGGCACGATCTATCGCAACTACTTCATCGAGTGCGGCGGTGGTGTCGGGCAGACCGCGACCCGGCAGGTCGACACACTGGCCGACGTCGGTGAGGCGCTCGGCAACGGCGACGGCAGCCTGTGGTCGATGCGCAACGGCTACGCGCTGCCGCAGCGGGGCGGGCTCGCGGCTGTCGCAGAGCGACTCGCGGGTCTCGACGAACGTGAGCGTGACAGACTCCGTGAAAAGCTGCGCATCGGCGTGCAGTGGAACACTGAGGTCACGCTCGACGGCTGCGGGCATCTCGTCTCCCAGGCATATTGCAGCGCGCTGCCCGTCGCGTACGCGAGCGAGCCTGCTTCCGTCTGGCAGCCGTTCGCGCAGCTCGTGCTCGAAGCGAGCTACGAGGCCGCGTTCTGCGCGGCGCGCATCAACGCCGCCGCCACCGGCAACCGCACGCTGCTGCTCACGCTCGTCGGCGGCGGCGCGTTCGGCAATCCGCCCGCGTGGATCCTCGACGCGATCGAGCGGGCCCTGCGGCTGCACGCGCGCTCGAGGCTCGATGTCGCGATCGTGAGCTACGGCTCGCAGAACTCTGCCCTCGCACCGCTGCTCGCCGAGCACGGCGCCTGAGCCCGCCCGGCACTGTCCACTCCGCGTCACCACTCGCCCCCACCCCCCGCCCCTCACGCCCACCCCGAGAACGCCGTCACCTGCACCACCGCTCCGGCCAGCAGCGCGCAGGCCTCGATGCCTCGGCCGCGCAGCCGCCAGTCGTCGCCGAGGCCGATCGATGCGCTGCGCGTGGCCGGTGCCTTCGCGACGGCGCGGATGAACGCCTCGGGGCCACTGAAGCGCATTGGCGAACTCGGCGATGCCTCGCCCGCGAGCCGCGCCAGCAGGTCGTTCGTCGACTTCGCACGCAACCTCCCGCGCGTTCGCCCGAGCGGGCGCGCGACGCGCCGTTCATCGCCGAACGCATCCACCAGATACGATCCGATCAGGCCGCGGTACACGCGGGCGAACACTTCGGGCCGTCCCACCACCTCCATCCCCACGACGGTGTCACCGATCGACGCTACGAAGCCCACCTGGCGGCGCAGCGGCTCGAAGGCGCGCTCGGCTTCGTCGAACCGGTCGCGGTGCGTGTCGACGAAGTCCGCGTACGAGCGGGTCTCGGATGCGACGCTCGACGACTCGAGGATCGACTCGACCTCGTCCCAGACCTCGCTCTGGTTGGCCGCGAAGCCGCGGCCGTCGGCGCGCGAGTCCGCCACGCGGCGCGCCATCTTGCTGCGGCTCTGCGACGAGAAGATCGCGCCACTCGGCGCGAACGCATCGCTCTGCCGCGCCCAGCGCCCGGCCTCGACGCACGAGACCGGCAGCTGGACGCAGCTGCGTGGCCCCACCAGGAACGTCGCGTTGGCGATGCGGTTCTGTTTGGCGCCGCGCAGTTCTTCGCCGAACAGGACCAGCACGGCGACGTCGCCGCGGTTGTCGGCCACGACCTGCGGCACCGAGCCGCTTTCGCTGATCTCGCCGATCGAAAACCGGCCGCTCTCCACCGCATCGGTGAGGCACACATACGGGGGAGCCTTCACGCCGAGCGATTCGGGCGGGGCGATCAGGGGCCACACGGTCAGCGCCTTGTGGGTGTGCCGCTTCGCCAGCTGCAGCGACATCAAGAAGCGTTCGAGGTCGGTCGGGTTCGTGGTGCGGGTGAAGGTGTCGGTCGTCATGGCGTGTGGCTCCTGGATTCGCGCGCCGTCCTTGGCGGGACGGCGCGCATTGGGCGCCCGGGCGTTGCGGGTGGCGCGGCTCGGGCTCCGGCTCTGGATTCGACGAGCGAGCGGGATTGCTCTCTCGTGCTGGGACGCGCCGGATGGATCTGGAGGAGGCGCGGCGAGATTCAACTTGCGGGAGCCCTGTGACAACGACGGTCTTCCGCTTTGTTTTCGCCTTTCAGGAGCCTCGGCGTGGTTCGTCTCTTCTTTCCCTTACTCCTCTTCTTCGTCGTCGTCCTCGAACTCCTCGTCCTCCTCTTCCTCCAGTTCTTCGTCGTCCTCGAATTCCTCCTCGTCGTCGGGACCCACGAAGCACAGCCAGGTGCTGATCCGGCTGCCGTACCAGATCGCCAGCTGCGGGTAGACGTCCGAGCGGACATCGAGAAACTCCCAGAGGCTCTCGGTCGTGCCCCCGACCTCGAAGTTGCAGCGCAGCGGGGTCCACGGAATCCCCGGACCCCACTCGCCCTCGCCCCTCTCCTCGCTCTGATCGAGCAGTTCGCCGAGTTCGCGCAGCGAGAGAGGTTGGCTCGAACTGCTCGGCCGACACTCGTAGGGAGTCTCGTGCTCGTCGACGATGCGATAGCCGATCCGTCCACCGTCGAGCGGTCGGGCACGGATGCTGATCGCGTCGCCGAGCGTGCTCTGCATCATCACGCACGCGATTTCGACCTCCTGCGCTTCGAGGTCCGGGATGTGGCTTCCCGCACCGAAGCCCGGCGCGGCGCCGTACGACATGACGAGCTCGGGATCATCGGTCATCGCGTGCGCGGGCTCGTCGACGCCGTCGGGCCAGTAGGTTTCGGGTCGCCAATCGAGATCGAGATCCGCCGCGCCCATGTCTGCGGTGGACGCGATGACCTTCCGGTTCGATTCGCGGTGCGGTCCGATTTCGTAGGGGTAGTCTCTTCCATACTTGTCCGGCATGTCGGTTCTCCTGTTCTCTGGATGGGTGTGGGTGGATCGATTCAGTGCACGAACCCTTCGTCCGCGCCGCCCTCGAGCAGCCTTCGCGCCCAGTCGCTGCGCGCCTTCATCCAGACCGCGAGGTTGATCGCGCTGCCCGGGATCCAGACGGAGTTTGGCCAGAAGCAGACGAAGCTCGGATGGCGGTGGTTGGGCCGCGCCGTCCACGCGCCGAAGAAGGGCACGGCGTCGAGGGCTTCGGATTCGCGCGCGTTCAGGTACGCGGCGAGCCCGGTGGCGGGCCCGTCGGTCTGCACGGGCAGCCACAGTCGGGCGAACAGGCCCGCTCCGAGCCAGGCGTGTCGCCCGCCGCTGGCGAGTTGCAGCAGGCTGGTGCGAGAGCCCTGGCGATCGGGATCCGCCAGTCGCTGCAAGGCCGTGATCGCACCGGGATCCCACGGATACTCGACCGCCAACGCATCGCCATCGCCATTCGCGAACCAACCGCGCTGTCGCAGGAAGCCGAGCGCGCCCGTGAGCTGCGACCCCGCCCAGGCCGAGAGCTCGAGCGGTTGCGGGGCGATGGCTTTCGCCGATGCACCGTCGCGGATCGACGACTCGGCGAACCGCACGGCCTCGAACTGATGCACGAACGAGTGCACGGCGAGCGGCAGGTAGATCCGCCAGCCCTCGTCGTCGCCGGCGTAGCACGAGACTCGGCTGCGGATCTCGAGCCGCCCGGTCGCGTCGTCGCGCACGATGGCCGCGAGCGCCGCGCAACGGTTCAGCGCGGTGATCCAGTCGTCGTCGAGTTTGGCGAGATCGCCACCAAGAGGCGTGCGGATCTCGACCACGTCGCACAGACGCTGGCCGTCCTCGCACGCCACATCGACGGGCACGACCCACAGCGTGGTGGGCGGGTTCGATCCGTTCGGCCGGACCAATCCATCGCCGACGCGCTCGACGTTCGGATCGAGGTCGCGCGCGGCGCGCTCGATCGCGCCGAGGGGCACGCCGGACTCGTGCTGCGAGTGCTGAAGCTGTTGTCGAAGGCGTCCCATCACGCGCACCTCCGGGCCGGCGCAGCGCGCAGCGACAGTGCGCAGCCCTCAGCGCCCTCGATCCGCGCGAACAACGCGTCGCGCAACACGCGGGCTTGGTCGCGGCAGTGTGTGCCGAGCGACAGCCGCACGCGCTCCTGCCGCCAGCCGTCCTCGACGACGGTGAATGCCACCCACCAGCGTCGGCCGTTGCGCCACAGGTGATGGTCGGGATCGGTCTCCCAGGCCGCGAATGGATCACCGCCGACCGAGCGGATCACCCGTGCGGGAGACAGCGCGGCGGATCCGGATCCGGTCGCGGCGGTGGCCCACTCTTGCGGATCACCGATCCGCCAGCGCGCCAGGAAGGCCGCTGCAGCAGAGAGGCCGGGTCGTGTGGCTCGGCGGCTCTTCGCCGCCGACGCGCCGGGCCGAGAGGGGATGACAGGGACGGGTTCCATGCTGGTGCCTCCACGGTTTCGGCGATCCGTTCGGATCGCCCGGGGAGACACCCGGAGAGCGCAGAGGCCAGATCACATGCCTGTGGCGTGGACGCCGCGCTGGGCACTTGAATTGTCGCTGGCTGGAGGCTCGAAGCCCCCTGCCCCGTCGAAATCGCGACGGAGCGCCGAAACCGCATCTCCTGGCTCCGGGCCCGCGCACTCGCGCGAAACCTCGGATCAGGAATGGCACCTTGGGTTGCCCACCCAGGTTGCCGGACCCGTTGCCACACTCTCTACCCGCGCTGCGCGGCCGCCCGCACTCGCGTGGTCAAGAGAGGAGACGCCACCTCGACGTCTCGAACACCGGGTCACTCCGGATGCCTGTCCCCAGTATCGGTCCGATTCAGCGACCAATCAAGTGCGATGTGTGTCATAGATCGGACAAAGGCACGACCGCTCGGTGCTGCGATCCGCCCCACGCGCTACTCGAAAGTCAGCATGCCGCTTCCGATCTCGAAGACCCTGACGCCCGCCCTCCTCTACTTCGTGCAGAGCGAATTCCAGCTCGACTGGCAGGGCATCCACGGCGCCGGCCACTGGGCGCGCGTCCGCTACAACGGCCTGACGCTCGCGCGACGGAACGGCGCGAACCCACGCGTCGTCGAGTTGTTCGCGTTTCTGCACGACGTGCGCCGCGAGCACGACGGCCACGATCGCCACCACGGCGCGCGCGCCGCCGAA
>JANOFF010000128.1:0-101790 GCA_031413515.1 bacterium | reverse complement strand
CGTCGGCAAGTGGCATCATCGACTCATTCCGGTGTCATTTCGAGGAATGGACGACCTCTAGTCTTCACACTCGAGCGGCCAGCCAACCCGTCATCGAGCCGATCGCGAGTGCCGAACATTCGGCCAGCGAGGGAGGCCTCGTTACTACCCCGATTCACCAAGCACTTCGTCCTCGAGGACGAGGCCCTGCGGAGCCAAAGCAACGCGACCCCCGGCCGATTCCAGCCGAGGGTCGTCGTACACAAAGGATGCGCGAGTCGTCCGGTTGTTGGGCTAGGCGACGCGGCGGCGCAGTCCGAGGCGGGCCACGACCAGGCCGATTCCGAACACGACGGCTGCGCTCGGCTCCGGCACTGCAGAGACGATCGGCTGGCCCTTGGTGCGGAAGGTCAGTGGGGTCGAATCGTGGATGTTCGCGAGGATGTCGGCCTTGGACCGGATTCCACTCAGGCTGTCGAGGTTCAACGCGTAGAGGGTCGCCGTCGTCGGCGTCTGGTCGAGCGTCAGTGAGAACCGCTCCGAGCTCGGGGAACCGAAGTCGATCAAAATCCCGGCGACGGACCCACCCGGCAGGACCAACCCGCGGATGACGTTGCCCGAGCTGAAGAGCCCGCTGTTGGTATCGCTCGCCGTCAGGACGGACGCGTTGTCGAAGATGATCGCCACCACCGCGGTCGAGCCGCAGAGACCGCCGCAACCCCCGGCGCCCGACACCGTGAAATTCAGGACGTTGGTTGCGCTGTCACCGCTGTCGAGTCGCAGGCTGAAATCATTGCCGACGACCGCATTCACGCTGGCCGGATTCGGTGACATTTCGATCGGCGTGGCGTTCGCGGCCCCCGCCAATCCGACAGACGCAAACACCGCCGTCAGCAAACCCATCATGTTGGAAACGCGCATCTTCTTCGTCCTCTTCTGGTAGTTCTCATCCCGCGGGACGGATCATCATAAACTGTGGGGAATATGCCCTATCCCGGTCGTCTCTGCAAGCGCAACTAGCGGTACGGGAAGGAAAAATCCGGAGGGCGACCCCCGCCTCCAGGGCGGAGAGCGAGACGATCTCTCAGCCCAGCCGCTCCCGACGCACGCTGCGCGCGCCGGCCGTGAGCAGGAGCGCGAGCAGGAGCAATCGGGCCAACGGGGCGGCCGTGGGTACCTGCGGAACAGGCTCGCACTGCGCGGGATCCGGTACGCACGCGTTGCCATTCTCGGGGTCTTCCTGGTCGACGACGCCGTCGCCATCCGCATCCGCGATCGCCGACTCGAGGTAATTGGGCGTCCCGTCGCCGTCCCAGTCGGCGAGCGAACTCTCCTGGTAGTCGGTGAGCCCGTCGCCGTCACTGTCGAGCCCGCAGGCCGACACGAACGCCGTCGGGATGCAGGGATTGGCCGGTGCCGCATCGTTCAGATCCACCACGCCGTCCCCGTCGGCGTCGAAGAGCGGCGCGATGTCCGTCGCCTCGGCCTCGCGCAGGAACGCAGCGAGCTGGCCCTGCGTCGTGCCCGACAGGCCCGCAAAAACCGTGTGTGCGGTGATCGCCGCCTCGACCGTCGCCGCCGAGCCGTCGTGGAGATAGGGCGGATTCGACCAGAGCCCGAGCAGGCCGGGCGTATCGAGCCCATCGACCGGGGCGCCGAGGCGCTGGCCCGTCGCCGCATCGATCGTCCCGATGTCGTGGCGGACGCTCGACGGCGAGTCCGTCAGCGCGGCGACCGCATGGCAGCCGAGACAGCCCTGGTCGACGAAAGCCTGGCGACCCTGCCCGGCGCTTTCGCCCATCGACCCGGCGCTCGGCCGAAAGGGACTCGGCGGCACGCTGACGAGCGAACTCACATACGCCGCCAGCGCGTCGAGGTCGCTCGACAGACCGGTCTTCGGCGCGCCGAGCGGATCCAGGGTCGCGAGGAAATCGGAGAGCGAGAGCAGACCTTGGCCTTGATTCAGGCTGCGGATCTGGTTCTCGAAGTCCTGGATCTCGTTGAAGTTGCCCGTCCAGTGCGCCCGGCCGTGACCGTTGCCTTTGCCGCGCAGGTCGACCGTGTTTCGCAGCCCCTCGCCAAAAGCGCCGAGATCCCAGACGCGGCCGTCACTGTCGCCCTCGTTGTGGCAGCTCGCGCAGCTCATGTAGTTGTCGAGCGCGAGCCGATCGTCCTGGGCGTCGTAGAAGAGTTGCTTCCCGAGCAGGTGGTCGGGGGGCATCGACTCGACCGAGACGACGTCGATCGCCGGCAGTGGATTCGAGACCGGCAGGTGCGTCTGGAGCATCTGGGTCAGGTCGAACCGCGAGATCGTGCGGTCCATGAAGTTGTGGATGTAGGCGATGCTGCCGTCGCTCGAGAGCGCGACGCTCTGGGGCGCGCGACCCGTCGGCAGGCGCATCAGCTGGAATCCGTTCTGCAGGTCGTACACGACCAGCTCGCGGCTCGTCTCGAGCGTGACGAGCAGGTAGCGGTCGTCGCCCGTGAGGGCGGCGCCGGTCGCGAGGCTCGCATTGTCGTGGTCGACACGGAACGTCGGATCCTCGGCGTTCGTGGCGAGCAGGATGCGCGAAGAATTGGCGCGCACGGTCGAGTCGAAGGTCATGCCGGCAATGCCACGCAGGGTGCCGGCGCGCACGTTGTCCTTCTTGCTGGGCACGTAGGCGGCGCTTCCTGCAAAGTCGACGACGGCGGGGCCGACGTAGTTGGGCAGGCCGGGGCCCTGGGTCTCGGACGGCGTGCGGCCATCGAAGGGGAGCGTGGCCGTCGAGGCGAGCGTCATCGTCGCGCGTGTCACGACGAAGACCTGCCCACCCCCGCTGCCAATGCCGACCGACAGCGTGCTCTCGCCCGGGAGCGGCGGCGTGATGAAGTTGCTGACGAGGAGCTTCGCGTCGTCCGGGCTGATCGAGAGATGCCGCGGACGGCCCGAGAGGGCGAGGCTCGAGACGAGGACATCGGTGGCGGCGTTGCGCTCCTGCAGCACGGCCAGCGCTTCGAGCACCAGGTAGTAGTTCGCGCCGTCGCTGCTGAAGACGAGGCCGTGGGGCTCGCTGGCGCGCGGGAGCGGGACCGTCCGGACGACGGTGAGGGTCGCGGCGTCGATCACGGAGATCGACGCGCTGCCTTTGTTGACGACGAAGAGCTGTGCGGTCCCGGGCCGCTTCGCGAGGGACGAAGGACGGTCGCCGACCCCGATCTCGGCCAGCACAGCTCCGGCCTCCGAGGAGACCGTGACCGAGTCGTTGTCCGAGTTCACGTTCCAGATGCGGTCCTGGCCGCTGCTCGTCTCGACGAGCAGCGACGTCGAGTGGCGCGGGGCGGCCGGCAACGGCGTCAAGACGTCGAGCAGCAAGATCGGGAGCGAGGGCGTCGACGTCAGGCGGGCGAGCGGCGTCGGGTAATCCGCGTCCGTCTGGTCGTCGAGGATGTCCCAGTTGACACCGTCGAGGGAAGCCTCGAGCCGCCAGCGGACGGGATCGCGCTCGGCGGCGTCGGAGGCGGTCGTGATCGTGTAGGTGTCGATCTCGACGTTCGCGCCCATGTCGTAGATCAGCAGGCCCTTGTTGTAGTCGCGCCACTGGGTCGCCGAGTTCGCGTCGTCGCTG
This sequence comes from bacterium, assembly GCA_031413515.1. GTDB lineage: Bacteria > Myxococcota_A > UBA9160 > UBA9160 > UBA4427 > TMED88. Next base: position 98,203 of record JANOFF010000128.1, on the reverse strand, counting down.
TTCTCGGGACCCTGGCCGACGGGGTTGTTGCCGCCGGGATTGGTCACGGCGATCGCGTGCTGGCGGATGCCGCCCTGCAGGAGTGCGAGTTCGGCGATCTGAACGCTGTCGGCCGTGGCGGCGTTGCGCAGCTTCGTCGGCCGGAAGCGGTAGTAGCGGTAGCCCGGCTCGGGCTTCGGGATGAGCCGCGCGGCGGCCCAGTCGGCGTGGTCGCCGCAGCTCGAGCCGAGCGTGGCGACGCGGAGCGTCAGCGTGTTGGCGTTGCCCACGGCGAGGTCGATCGAGCCGGTCGCGGTCGTGGCGGCGAACGTCCCGCTCGCGTACGCGACGAGGCCGTCGAGCCGGACCTCGAACTGCACCTGACCGCACAGTCCGTCGCGGCTGTCGTCGAGCCCGATGTCGGAGCGGAAGCGCTCGTAGTTCTGGTCGAGGGCGACCGAGATCTCGGCGAAGGCGCGTACACCGACGCCCTTCGGATAGGTCACACCGCCGAGCCGCAAGGGCGGGCCGTCGCCAGCGGGCGCTTCGCCGTTCGCCTGGTCCCGCTCCGCCGGTCCGAGGCCATTCGTCTGGCTCGTCCACACCATGTCCGAGATGTAGACGGCGGTCGGCTCCGGTAGCGACTGGACATCGCGGACGACCTGAATCGTCTCGCCGATCGACGGCGTGCCGTCTCCGTCGAGGGCGAAGAGGAAGTAGTGGCCGACGATCAGCAGGTTCGGGTTGCTCGGGAAGGCGAGCGTCCAGGTCCCGTCGCCGTTGTCGACCGCGGGGATCGGCAGGTATCTCTGGTCGGTATTCATGTGGTGCGTCGTCGCCGAGAGGCGGACCACGGAGAAGGCAGTCGTGGTCGGGCTGGCCGCGACCGTAAGCGGGTCGCCGGCACGCAGCTGCGTCCCGGTCGACACGGAGACCGTCGGCCGCACAGCCGGGCTCCCGTTGCTCTCGAACAGGTAGGCGGGCGAGTAGATCTGGCCGTCGAGGTGGTCGGCGGGACAGCCGCTGCAGGCGCCCCCGCCCGCCGAGAGCACGCGACCGTCCTTCAGCAGCAGCGCCGTCGAGTGGTAGTTGCGCGGAACTTCGATGTCGTCGACGACGCGCCAGACGTCGGTCTCGGGATCGTAGATCTCGGCCGCCATGTTCGAGTCGGTGTCGTCGAACTGACGCGCGACGCGATTGCCGCCCACCACGAGCAGCTCGCCGTCGGGCAGCGTGACCGTGTTTTGGAGCGCACGCGGATAATTCATCGCCGCAGTCCGCTCGACGACGGGCGCCGGCCCGTTGACGTCGATCCGGTAGGCGAAGCCCGTCGAGGTGGGCGGGTCGAGCCGCGGATCGGCTCCGCCGACGAGCAGGATCTTGCCGGCGTCGTAGGTCACCGCATTGCCGTAGGAGCGCGCGGTGTCACCGATGGGCTGGCCGAGAACGACAGTCGGCGCGCCGCCGAGCGGGTCGTAGCGATGCCAGGTCGGCGTCGGCCCGGCCTGGAGCACGTCGCCCTGCGGTGTCACCTGGATGTGCGACAGCCACTCGAGGGGCAGCGCGTTCGTCGGGTTGAATGCGCCGTTGATGTCGTTCTGCTCATCGACCTGGGTCTGGACGTTGGCGCTGGCCCGCGGCGCCCAGGTGTTCGAGCGGGGGTTGTAGAGCTCGGTGCGGTTGCCGGCGTCGAGCGCGAAGCTCGCGAAGACCGTGTCGTCCGGGAGCGTCGCGTTCACGTTGTACCAGCGCAGGTCGATCATGTTCGCGAGGGGCGAGAAGGAGAGCGTCGCAGGATTGAAGGCGCTGGCCCGCCGGTCACTCGGGTTGCCGCCCGATGCGATGATCGTGCCGTTCTCGAGGGTCGAGACGCCGGCGCAGAACATGTCGTGGAAGTTGTTGTCGACCTCGATAAAGCTCTCGGTCGCGGGATCGAAGAGCGAGGCATGGCTGAAGGTCGGTCCGGCGTTCCGGAACTCGTTCACGTCGTACGACGCCCAGGTGACGACTTTGCCGTCCGGCAGGATCGCGGCGCTGATCGCGATCTCGGGCCAGGCGATCACGGGGCCCCAGACGCCGATGGCTGCCGGCGCCGCCGAGACGTAGCGAAGCACACCGTCGGTCGGAATCTGCTCCCAGTACGGGAGCCCCTGCTTGCGGTAGCGGGCCTCGAGCTCCTGACTGCCGGTGTTGTCGAAGTACTCGACGCGCAGACTGTGGCTACCGGCCGTGAGATTGCGCGAGCCGGTCACGGTCACCACGACGTGTTCGCCGTCGTTGTCGACCACCAACACACCGTCGACCCAGAGCTTCGAGCCCTCGTCCGAGGACAGCTGGAAGTCATGGATGCCCGCAGAGGTCACGCTCAGCGTCTGCGTGAAGACGAGCCCGTAGTCGCCCGTGAGGGAACCCACGTCGTCGCGGATCGAGGCCGACGTGCCAGTCTCGATGGGCGTGAGGGCCGAGAAGTCCGCCACGCTCGTGAAGTACCCGGCGTAGACCTCGTAGTTGAAGTCAGCGAACGCCGGGTCCGCGAGGGCGAGGAGGAAAGAGAGCAGCAGCAGAGGGGCGAAGAGCGCGGTGCGCCAACCGCTCCGCTGAATTCGCTCTGCGTGGAACATGACGGGCACTTCCGAGGGGTACGCGCTGATGGGGGATGGGGTCTTCGTGCGCACCGGTCGACCCTCTGCGGCGGCATGGACGGTCCCGACGCGAAGCCCGATCGCAACTGGGACATTTGCCGGGAAGGTGACCTTTCCCGTCAATTGAAAGTACCCGAATTCCCTCGAAAGGTGACGGAGCGGACCGTGCTCAGATCGAATTATTCACCGCGTCGTCGGTGCCAACGACCGGCGCGTCGAGCACCCAGCCTCAACGACGACCGGCTCTTCGATCAGTCAGCCGGTTGCGACTGGTCGTAGCTCACGAACATGTCCCGATGCCTCCCGATCGCGATCGGCCAGCCCAGCAGACAGCCAGCGAGAGCCCATCGCAAGCACGACGGCTTCTGGGCGGCGCGCGCAGATTGAAATCACTCCGCGGCGGCGGCATTTTATGGGACGCCCATTCACCGGTATCGAGCCAGAACCCAGCTTGACCGCCCTATCGCCTCCGGGGAGGACATCTACAACCCGGCGCGCGATTCGGCTCGGATCTTCACGGGCTGGATCGAGGCCGGCGGTCGGACCGTAGCGGTGAGAAGATCAAGCTGGTCCACCCTTTGCCTTCAAGTAGTCGACGGGTGTGCTCCTTCCGCGGCGGAGGCCGAAACATGAGTGGCGGTTGGCCTGGCGCGAGAGGAACGAATTCCGTGTCCGACGCCGGACGTCCCCCGAGATCCTTCGCAAAGGTCGCGCTCTTTGCTGCGGTCCTCGCGCTTTTTTCCGCGTTGCTCCTCGAACTCGCCCTCGCCGCCGCTGCCCTCGCCTCGCCCGCGGTCGAGCGACTGCTCGGCTCGCCCTGGGCGTCGCCGACGATCCCCGACGCTCGCCTGCGCCACCGGGGCAACCCCGCCTTCCCCGAGCACGACGCCCGCGGATTCCGCAATCCGGAAGCGGTGGCCCAGGCCCGGGGAGTGGCGCTCGGGGACTCGCAGACCTACGGGACAGGCGTGGGACCCGAAGACGCGTGGCCGAGACGGCTCGAGGCGCTCCGCGGTGAGCGCTGGTACGGGATGGGCTTCGGCGGCTACGGCCCGCCGCATAGTCTGCTGCTCTGGGACGAGGCGATGGCCCTCGAGCCCGAGGTCGTGATCGAGGCGTTCTACCTGGGCAACGATCTGTTCGACTCCTTCGACCTGGTCTACGGACATGGCCAGCTGCCCGAGCTCAGGAGCGACGATCCGACGATACGCGATGCGATCGAGCGGACCGAGCTGGCCGAGCCGCTCACCGATCGAGTCAACAAGCTTCTCTACATGGGGAAGGATCCGAATGCGACCCAGGTGGCCGCGGCCGAGGAAGCGGCGGGCGCGGAAGCGACGTCACCCATCTCGCTCGCGCGGCGCGTCGCCGAGCATTCGAACATCTTCGGCCTGCTCCGGCGGCTGCGCTTCGAGATCGCGCGGCGGATGTCGGCGGGAGATGCGTCGGGGACGGAGAGCTGGGCCGCCGCCCAGGCCTTCGCGGCAGCGCATTCCGAATACTGCCAGGTCTTCAGCGACGGGCAGTTCCAGACCGTCTTCACGAGCGAGTACCGGCTGAACGCGCTCGATCTGGACGACGCACGGATCGCCGAGGGGCTCGCGATCGCGCTGCGATCGATCGATCGCATGGCCGAGCGCGCCCTCGCGCGGGAGATCCGGCTTCTCGTCATCGTGATCCCCACCAAGGAGGCGGTCTTCCGCGATCGCTGGGAGTCGCCGACGCCCGCCTTCGAGCGACTCGCGGAGAACGAGCGCCGCGCGATGGCGCTCGTCGAGGCCCATCTGCGCGACCGGGGCATCGAATTGCTCGATGCGTCGACCGCGCTGCGCGCAGAGTTGGCGGCGGGTAACCAGCCCTACCCCGTCAGCCAGGACGGCCATCCGAATGCAGTCGGCCACCGCGCGATCGCCGAGGCCGTCGCCGCAAGACTGGCGCTCTGACACTTCCCTGACGACTATCGTGCGACCGTGCGCATCTCAGGCCCAGCGGCGGATGATCGCTTCGGCGAAGTCTTCGACGACGCGCTTCTTCTGGTCGAGGGTCGACGCGTCGAGAAGTCACCGCAACCGTAGGCGCCATGTCTCTCCCCGATCGGGGGGCGCTGTGCGATTCGATGGGGCGATGTTTCAGTCGAGAATAGGACCGTTCCGAACCCGGGTGACAGCAGCGGGGCTAGCTCGCCGGAATCCGCTGCGCTCCCGGGCGCCGAAGGCACCGCTCGAGCGCATCGAAGAGGATGCCCGCCTGGTGCGCTCGCCCGAGGCGCGGATCGTCGGCGATCGGCTGCGGCCGCTCTCCCGCGCGAAAAGCCTGATAGCGCCGTCGGATCACCTCGGCGATGCCCTTCACGTCGTCCGGTGGGACCACGTCCGCCCGAGTCCCCGCCAGGACCTGACCCGTCGCCGAGTCCGGCACCGCGAGCGCGAGGACCCAGGACGGACGGACGATGTACTCGAAGATCTTGGACGGAATCGCGAGATCGCTGTCCTGGGGCAGATTGACGAGCATCGGCGCCCGGGAATAGAGCTTCGAGACGTCCCTCAAGTTTCCGGCCGGATGCAGGGTCAGGCGATCTTCGACGTCCTCCTCCCGCGCCATCGTGCGGATCACTTCGACCTCGAAATTGCCCATCAGCTCGATTCGAAGATCGGCCGAATCGAGTTCGAGCTCGCGGGCAACCTGCCGAATCGCACGAAAGAGATTGCGCGGGCTGCGGTCCAGGTAGATGGAACCTGCGTAGGCGAGCACGAACCCAGGGCCGAAGTCGGCGTGGATGCCTTCTTCCTCGTCGAAGCCGTTCGTGACGGAGAGAATCCTGGGCGCGAGCGTCGGATAGACGCGGGCCATCAGTTGGGCGGCGGATGGCGTATTCATGACGACGAGCGACGCCTGCTCGAAGGACCGGGCCTCGAATCGCCTCGCCATGCGGAACCAGAGTGGCGACGCGAAGGTTGCGTGCAGTCGCTCGCGTTCACTCCACGGATCGCGCAGATCGACGACGAGCGGAACACCGAAACGCTGAGACAGCCGACTCGCAGCGGCATGGACCATGTGGGGTGGACCGCATGAGATGATCGCGCGGTGGACCCGCGGATCGAAACAGCTTCCGGCAAGGGTCGCGGCCGCATCGGCCCAGGCTTTTTCGCTCGCGATCTCGACCAGGGAATGGAGGGCGGGACGCCAGGTCGCGGGTTCGTAGCCTGCCTTCAGGATGTCTTCGCGGCGAGGCCAATCTCCACCGACGATGGCTGTTGTCCCAGTGCTCTCGGGCCGACCCTCTGTGGCGGTCGCACCGGTCGACCGGAGCAGACCGCGGAGCCTGCGCGCAAGCCGCGAGAGCCCGTCTATGGGTCGGGACATCCAATGGGACTGAGCGCGCACACCGAACACCCGGACGCCGCTGGGAAGCCCGTCGAGGCGTGTGGAGTCCCCGGCCTCCAGGTCCCTCGGGTCTAGGGTGAACACGTCGAGGCCGAAGCCTCGCTCGGCGGCGAAATGCGCGAGCTTCTCCCAACGCCGCGCGCCCGCTGCCTGGCCGGGGGGGAAGTGGGCGGTAAGCAAGAGAAGTCGATCGCCCGACTCCGCCGAGGTCTCGGAGCTGAAGAACGGCACAGGCGTCTTGTTCGGTCGATTCAATTGCCTTCGTCGGCGGGAGGCCTGTCCGGCGTCCCGTCGCCCCCTCTTCGGCGTCATGGCGCCGAGGCGCGCAGCCTCATTGGACTTCAGCGGACTACATGCCGCGGAAGTGAAGCACGGTCTTTACCGTCTGGGGGGAAATGACAAAGTCGAGGAAGAGACTGCGGTACTTCGCGTGATAGAGATCGCGCGCGAGCTTCTCCTGGTATACCCCTGCACGCAGTCGACATAGCTGATTCGGGTCTGTGCCCGGCCCCATTCCGCTGCGTTCTTCGCGTCGCGGACCTGCAGGCGGCCACCGGCAGTCGGATCGCGCGGCGGCTATCCCAGCCCTGGAAGAAGCTGCCCGTCCCCGTCGCGAGCGCCATCGGATCCCGCCCCCTTCGTGATCTCTCGAACTGAGACCGTCAAGCCCGCGGCGTGACGCGACGAAGAGCGTCGCGCGGATGCCAGTCGGGCACAGGGACGGCGGACCCGCGAAAGGTTTCGCAGCGCTCTGACGCGATCGGCGCAGGCATTGCCGAGGCCGCACGCTCTTCCTATACGACGTCAGCCGAGCGGGCTGCGAACACTCCTCTCGATCCCGGGCTGGCTTCGAACCCCATGCCCCTTCGCTCTCGGCCCCGGACATTCACCGCAACTTGCGCCAAGGGACTCGACAGTTGGCCTTCAACTCCATCGAGTACGCCCTCTTCTTTGGCCTGGTCTTCGCGATCTATTGGCTTCTCTCCCATCGCTCGCAGAACTTGTTCCTGCTTGCGGCCAGTTACTTCTTCTACGGGTCCTGGGATTGGCGATTCCTGTCGCTGATGCTCGGGTCCTCGGCGGTCGCCTGGTGGATCGCGCTCGCTCTCGACCGAACGAACGACGAGCGGGTTCGCAAGCGCCTCGTGGCCGTCTCGGTCGTCGCGAATCTCGGGCTCGTCGCGATCTTCAAATACTTCGGATTCTTCGGCGACTCATTGGTTCTGCTCCTGGATTCGCTGGGCTTCTCCGCGAGTTGGACGCTGATCGAGATCGTGCTCCCGGTCGGCATCTCGTTCTTCACCTTCCAGGCGCTCGGCTACACGATCGACGTCTATCGCCGTGAGATCGCACCGGCGCGACGTTTTTCCGACTTCGCCCTGTTCATCGCCTTCTTTCCGCAGCTGGTCGCGGGTCCCATCGAGCGGGCCCACAACCTGCTTCCGCTCGTACTCTCGCCGCGGAGCTTCTCCCTCTACGAATTCGGGCGCGGCGGCTTCCTGATTCTCGTCGGGCTCTTCAAGAAGGTCGTCATCGCAGACGGTCTCGCGCCGTCAGTCGACGCGATCTTTCGCGACGGAGCCCATGCCTCGGGCGGAGACGTGTGGCTGGGGAGCATCTGCTTCGCCTTCCAGATCTACTGCGATTTCTCGGGTTACACCGACATCGCGCGCGGCTCGTCGAAGATGCTCGGGATCGATCTGATCGAGAACTTCCGCTCGCCCTACCTGTCGAAGGACCCCCAGGAATTCTGGCGGCGCTGGCACATCTCGCTCTCGAGCTGGCTTCGCGACTACCTCTACATCTCGCTCGGCGGCAATCGGGGTGGGCGCTTCGCGACCTATCGCAATCTGATGTGGACCATGGTCCTCGGCGGGCTCTGGCATGGCGCCGCCTGGAACTACGTCTTCTGGGGCGCCTATCAAGGCGCGCTGCTCGTCGGCCAGCGGGCGATCGGTGAAATCCATCGCCCCTCGAAGGCCCCGTGGCTCCTGCCCATCAAGATCGGCGGATTCTTCCTGCTCACGTGCTACGGCTGGATGCTCTTCAGAGCACGCTCGCTCGCGCAGTGCGTCGACTTCACCGTCGCCCAGCTGACTGATCCATTCACGATCACGCTCGGCCTCGATCGCCCGCCCCTCGCGACGATCCTGGCCCTGCCCGTTCTGGTCCTGATCGACTGGCTTCAGTACGCAAAGGTCGACTCCTGCTTCTATCGCTCCTGGGGCCCCGCGCGTCGCGGTCTCCTCTACGCGGCGATCGCCTGGCTGCTGGTGATGGGTCTCTCGAATGCGCCAAGTGAATTCGTCTACTTCCAGTTCTGAACCGGAGCGGCCGAGTCGATCGGAGACGACGCCTGCGTCGCTCGCCGCGGCGTTGTGCTGGACGATCCTCTGGCTGGCGGCGATCGAGATCGGTTGTCAGCTCCTCGACCGCGTCGAGCCGATCCGAGAGAGCGCCCTCGGCCGACCGATCGCGGCTTATCTCGAGCGTGGGGAGTCGACGGCCCGCCGGCTTCGGGCGGCCTGGGCCAGCGACGACCCGAACCTGAAGGCGATGATCGATGCGGGCTGGATCGAACGCAGCCGATGGCGCGAACTCCCCGCCCAACGAACCGCAGAGACCCCGCACCTCGTCGCCTTCTACGGCAACTCCTTCACGCGTCAGATCGCCAGCCAGGTCGGTCGGCTCGATCCCGCGATCGCCGTCCGCATGATCTTCGGACCCGTAGCGCCGGCGAGTCATGCGTATGCCTGTTTCCTCGAGGATCGCGGCGAGCACGCGGCCGATGCAGTCGTCATCGGCGTGGTTCTCGAGATGCTCCCTGGGCTCCGTGCGATGACGCGCGCGACACAATCGGTCGTCGAGCCCTCCCCGTACACCTTCCCCCGCTACTGGATCGAGGACGGCGCGCTCGTCAGCGCGGACCCAGCGATTCGCCGATTCGAAGACTTCGGGCGCGCGCTCGAGGACGCCGCCGCTTGGGAGGCCCACCTCGCGGCCCTCGAAGGCCACGACGATTTCTACCTGGCAGCGCTCTACAACGAGAGCTGGCTCGACGAACTCGCCTTCACACGGTTGCTGAAATCGGCCTGGACCATCCGGCACCAGCGCTCGGTGGAGGATCCCGTGATCGCCGGCCTCGCGGACCCCGCGAGCAGCGAGCCCGTCGCGGTCCTCGTCGAGATCTTGCGTCGATTCGGAGAGCAGACGCGCGACGACGGTCGACGCCCGCTGATTCTGCTGATCGATACGCCCGCGGTGTCACCGAAGGCCAGTCGTTATGTTCGCGACCAGCTCGCGGCGCAAAGCCTCACGACGATCCTCACCGCCGATTCCTGCGACGGGAACGATCCCCGCAGCTACGCCGCCGACGGGCATCTCTCTGAGGCCTGCGCGATCCGCGTCGCAGAACAGGTGCGGAACTGGATCGAGGCGCCCTGATCCCGGTTGCCGCCGCGATGAAGACGACTCGAGGGATGAGGCCCCAGCCCGTACCGAACGCCGCTCCAGCGCATGCTGACCCACCCGGTGCCCATCAATGCAGGTGGTCTGCCGGCGGGCTGCATGCTTGCGATTCAGCTCAGCCGCGCGAAGGACCTCGCGCCAACCTTCATCGATCTCGGCTTCGGCGAAGGCGTGCCCCGCTTGGCCTCGATCGGGCCACTCATCACGACGATCGTCGACCTCGGCAGACCGAGGCGAGCCGGCCTTTTCGGACCACCGTCGGTAGTGGCCCGGGACCAGGTATCGCAGGTCTTGATACGCTGGCGGCTCGGACCCTGTCTCTGTGAAGCGAGGATTGCTTGAACGCCCCCGTCGAACCCTCGATCCATGCGCTCTCAGTCGACCTGGAGGAGTACTTCCAGGTCTCGAACTTCGATCGCGTCCTGTCGCGTTCCGACTGGGACGGACTTCCGCGGCGGGTCGAAGCGCAAACCCATCGCCTGCTCGATCGATTCGACGAGACCGGCAGCCGGGCCACCTTCTTCATCCTGGGTTGGATCGCGGAGCGCGAGCCCGCACTGATCCGGCAGATCGCCGAGCGCGGCCACGAGATCGCCTGTCATGGCTACGACCACCGCCTGGTCTACGACCTGACCCCCGACACCTTTCGCGCCGATCTCGTGCGCGCGCGCCGGGCGATCGAGGATGCCGCGGGCGTGCGCCCCGTCGGCTACCGGGCTCCGAGCTATTCGATCACCCGGCGCTCGCTCTGGGCGCTCGACGTGCTTGCCGACGAGGGCTTCGAATACGACTCGTCGATCTTCCCGACCCGCCACCCGCGCTACGGAATCCCCGATTTCTCGCGCAAGCCCGTCGTGATCCAACTGTCCGGCGGACGGACGATCCGCGAGTTTCCGATGACGACCCTACCGCTCGGCCGGATGAATCTTCCACTCGCAGGCGGCGCCTACCTGCGCTTCTTTCCACCGCTCGTGTTCCGCCTGGGCCTGGACCACCTGACGCGCCGCGGGGAGTCTGTTGTGCTCTACATCCACCCCTGGGAGATCGATCCGGGGCAGCCGCGGCTCGCGGCGGGGTTGCGAGTTCGGATCAATCACTACTTCAATCTCTCCCGGACCGAGGGACGGCTCGTGTCGCTCCTTCGACGCTTTCGATTCGGATCCCTGCGCGACGTGCTCGATGGGCTCCACGAGCGCCTGCGGCTCGAGACCGTCCGCGTCGCCTGACGCGGACGAAGGCGATCGATGATGCCTTTGCGTCCCGGCGGCCTCCAACCCGAGCGGATCCTCGTCACCGACGCCGAGACCCGTGCCGCGCTCGCAGCCGTCCGGTCGTTGGGCCGCGCCGGTCATGAAATCCACACGATCTGTGCCCGGCCTCGCGGTCTTGCAAGCGCCTCGCGTTTCGTGCGGGCCGAGCACGTCCTGCCCGATGCCGAACGCGCCCCCGACGCCTGGGCGACGGCGCTCGAAACGCTCTGCCGAGAAGTTCGACCCGATTGGATCCTCCCGATCACCGAGCTCTCGCTCGGCACGCTCTATGCCGCCGGGCTCGATGCGCGACTGCCCTGCCTCGCCCCGTCGTCGGCCGCCTATGCGGCCGCCACAGACAAGCACGGCATTCTCGAGATCGCGCGCCAGGTCGGCATCCGGGTTCCGAAGAGCGTCCTCGTCGAATCCCCCGCTTCGTTGACGACGCTGCCCGCCGGCTTCATCTACCCCGCGATTCTCAAGGCGAGGCGCTCGCGCTTCCGAGCCGGGGCGGGCTGGGCTTCGGGTGCGGTCGTCCTCGTCCAAGATTCGGCGGATCTCGCCCGCGCCGTACACGACCCGGGTTTCGCACAGGGGCTCCTCGTCCAGGAGTTCCTGCCGGGTCATGGCGAGGGCATCTTCCTCCTGGCTCGCGGCGGAGAGTGCCTCGCGGCCTTCGCCCATCGCAGGCTGCGCGAGAAGCCTCCCAGCGGCGGCGTCAGCGTCCTGCGCGAAGCCGTCGAGCCCGATCCGCGACTGCTCGCCGCGAGTCAGGCCCTGATCGCGAGGCTCGGCCTCGATGGAGTCGCGATGGTCGAGTTTCGCTGTCCTCCCGGCGAGGAACCGGCCTTGATGGAGATCAACCCCCGGCTCTGGGGCTCGCTCCAGCTCGCGATCGATGCGGGCATCGACTTCCCCTATCTGCTCTGGCGCATGCATGCGGAGCTGCCCGTCCCGAAGCCGGTTGCGCAGTTCGGCGTTCGCTCGCGCTGGCTGCTAGGCGACCTCGACCATCTACTGATCGCGCTCAAACGATCCGACATGCGCGAAGCCACGGGCCGCAACCGCCGGGCCGTCGTGTTCGACTTCCTGCGCAGCTTCGGGGACGGGTCGCGGCTCGAGGTGCTTCGCGCCGATGACTTGCGTCCGTTCCTGCGCGAGCTGCGCCAGTGGCTGAGGCTCTAGACCGGCGCGAAGTGCGCAGCGGTTCGGCACCGGCGGACCCGCAAGACCGTGCCGCCACCGCCTCGATGCGGGCGCCCGGCCCCCGTTGCGCTTGCCCCGCCACGGCGCGCGCGGGAGGCGGGACTCGCCGCGGAATGATTTCGAAGGGCGGGTAAGTCAGATCCGGGTGAGTGCGGTCACGAACACTCGCCGTCTCCGCGCCGAAGAAGCTTCCGATCGTCGACCGCAGTTCGAGAGCATCGGACCCGGTTTCGTGTGCGAATACGTCCGAGAGGGCGTCGAGGAGCCGAGGCATGATGGGGACTGTGAGTTCGTTCTACCGGGGCTGCATGATCGCGTTCGGGTTGGGATGGCTCCTGCTGGGTGCGACGAATGCCGAGGCGCGGCAGGAGGTCCTTCAGTGGACCCATCCCGCCGCTACCGCGGTTCAGCGATTCGAGGCCCTCTACGGGACGAGCACCGGCGTCTATGGAACGCCCGTCAGCCTCGGCAAGCCGACGCCGAACTCTTCCGGCGTCTATCAGGGCTCGATCACGGTTGGCGATTCCGTGAATGTCTACGTCGTCGTGCGCGCCGTCGGGTCCAGCGGCGAGATCAGCCCGAACTCGGGCGAGCGATTCCGCGCCGCGCCTCCTCCGCCGCCGACCGGCGGAACGGGCGGGACCGGATCCGGGACGCCGACCTTCAATTTCGATGGCGTGAGCGCGGGGACCGCCGTCCCGGGTTGGGTCGATACCGGCGCGGCCTTCAGCAGAACAGTCGACGACAATCTCTTCTCGATCGCCTCGACGTCGCTCGGCGGTTCGTTCACGACCGCGTCGACCCTTGCCGACATCCACTCGCACATGGCCTCGCCCGTGCCGTCGACGACCCGGAGCTACAAGCTCCGCGGCGGCATGAGCCTCGGCAGCGCGAGCGGAGGCATCGGGATCACCTTCTACAGTGGGTATCCGACGACCGACGCCTACTACCGCCTCGGCCGGCAACCTGGCGAGACCTTCAAGTTGAGCGCACGTCACGCCATGACGTGCTCGCTGCCCGACTCGGGCTACATGCCGGCGGCGGGCGGCTCCTATGCGTTCGAGGTCGCCGTCGAGACCCTGTCGGATCGCAATCGCATCCGAGCGAAAGTCTGGACGCTGGGTGGGACCGAGCCGACCACGGCGCAGATCGTCTGCGACGACACGCATGCCGCCCGGCCGAGCGGCGGAACCTTCGGCGTGTGGACGACTGGCGACGGGGCGAAGTTCTGGGATGGCTTCGTGCTCGAGGCGCTGACGAGCCCGCTTCCGGCGCCGCCGACCGGGACGACGACTCTCGTGCCGCCGATCCTGATCGAGATCTTGCCTGTGAACTGAACGCCGGCCTTCGTCGTGGCCCGCGACCGGAGACGACCGACGGGCCTCCGGGCTCGCCGGTCGTTTCCGTTTCAGCGTCCGAGACCGAGCCAGCCCTGCCGTCGGATCTCCGACTCGATGGCGTCGGCGGCGATCTGCATCCCGATCGGGCCAGGATGCAGGTCATATGGCAGATACGGATTGCTCCCCGCCTCGAGCGAGGCACGATAGGCGGCATCGAGCTCGATCATGGGCATCCCCGTCGGCTCCCACTCGGCACGGAGCGCGTCGGCATAAGCCGGCGACGGAGAGGGTTGACGGACCTGATTCTCCATCGGGAACGAGACGAGCAAGACGGGAATGCCGCGTTCCGCAGCCGCCGCGGCGATCTCCCGTAGACGGGCGCCCGTCACGTGCCAGTGTCGCTCGAGGGCCGCGGTATCGCCTTCGAGGATGTCGCGCTGGATCCCCACTAGTGCGTTTTCGGGTTGGCCGAAAGCGGCCACCAGATTCTTCGCGCGGGTGACACCCAGATAGACGACCAGGCTCCGCCGCATCCGATTCCGGATGAAGGCCGGCAGCACATGGCCCGGATCGGCCGACTCGGTCTCCCTCGCCTGGTCGCGGGGGATCGGCCCATCGATGACGGGCAGCGGCTTGTCGTTGCCGAGCAGGTCGTTCCAGTAGAAGCCGATCGTGATGAGATCGGGCTCGTAGCGCAGGCCATCCGCGAGAAGGAAGACGAGCTCCTGCGTCGTGTTGTATCCGGCGACGCCGGCGTTGATGACCTGAAATTTTCGACCGGGCTGCTCGCCGTTCAGCTTGCGTTCGAGACGCTGGACGTAGAGGTCCTCGAATCGGACGCCCAAGGCGAAGGTGAAGGAATCGCCCAGGGCGAGGATGCGCGTCTCGCCCGGCGGCTTCGCGATGGAAATCTCGTCATCGCGCAGGCCAAGAGCGTTGGTCTCGACGGGCGCGTCGATCGTGAAGGATCGGTCGTTCTGAGGAAGGATCCAGCCGAGCTGGGAATCGAGGAGATGTTGAGTCTGGGGCTCTTCCCAATCGGGCGGAACTTCGTAGAGAAACCGCAAAGAGGCCTCGATCAGGACGATCGAGATCGAGATCGAGAGAGCCATGGCGAGGAGCTTGATTTTCACGTCCGATCCCTCTTGAAGCCCATCAGGGCCGATTCGCGGCGATCGCGCCCCTGGCGAGCCGCAGAGCATGGCCGGCGCGCTCCTTCGAAGCGACCCAGTCGTATGCGCCGTCGAGCTTCGCCGCGACGACGCCGAGATCGTCCCCAGGTTCGATCCCGACGCGGCGCATGCGGTAGCGCTCGCGCTCGCGACTGCTGCGTCCGAAGCACGTCGAGCACGCCAGGACATAGCCCGCCGCTGCGACGGTGCGCTCCGCTGCAGCGTCGAAGTCGCCGCGCTGTCCGAATGGATAGGCAAACAGACGCACGGGCCGATCGAGCAAATCCTCGAGCTCACGTCGGCACCCGATCGTCTCCTGCTCCAGGGCGTCGCGATCGAGCCCCACGATCCGACGATGGCTGAATCCGTGTCCGCCGATCTCGACGCGGTCCGGATCGAGGCGCCGCAATCCCTCGGCGTCGAGGATGGGCCGCGGCTCGCGCTGCCCCGTGTCCCAATCGTTCGAGCGGCCGACGCGACCAGCGGGCACGAAGAGCGTCGCGTGGAGACCCGCCGCCGCCAGGATGGGCGCGGCAAGCTCGGCGAAGTCGACGTAGCCATCGTCGAAGGTGATCGCTGCCAGATCGACGGCGGAGGGGTCCTCGATCCGATCGACCAGCTCGGCGAGCGGAACCACGCGTCGGCGTGCACGGAGAAGCGCGAGCTGGGCTTCGAAGGCTTCCGGCGGGATTCCGTCGCCTCCCCCGATGCCGTGGTACATCACGATCATCGGACCGCGCTTCTGCAGCATGGCGGGCAGACCCGCAGCGGAGAGCGTCGCGGAGACGCGATCTACCCAGCTCGTCACGTCGGTGCTCCCTGCCCTCGGCTCGATGCAGGATCACCGACCGTCGTCCCCTTCGCTCCGATGCCACGGGCGTAGAGCGCGAGATAGGCATCGCGGACGGCGCCCTGCGCATAACGTGGTCGGATCGAAGCGGCCCATTCCTGCGCCGCTCGTCGCGAAGACTCGGGGGACTCGAGCAGACCGTCGAGCGCGCGCGCGAACGCGTCGACGTCGCCCGGCGGGATGCACCACTCCCTGGGTGCGTGCTCGAGTAGCGCCGGAATCCCGCCGACGCCGAACGCGACCACGGGCACCTCGCAGGCCGCTGCCTCGAGCAGCGCCATCGGCGTCCCCTCGTGGCGCGAGGTCATGGCGAGCGCGTCCATCTGCCGCAGGAGCGGCGCGGCCTCGGGCACCGAGCCGAGAAACCGGACCCGCTCGCCGAGCCCCTCGGCCTGACAGCGAGCCGCGAGCTCCTTCTCCATCGAGCCCGAGCCGACGATCACCCAGCCGAAGCGCGCGGAGCCGCGCCGGGCAATTTCCAGGAAGAGATCCGGGCCCTTGACGGTCTCGAGGCGACCGATGAACCCGACCAGCGGACGCCCGCTGTCCCAGCCGAAGCGCGTTCGGAGGTCGGGCATGCCCTCGCCGGTCCCGACCGACGGCATCGGATTCGGGATCTCCACGGCACGCACCGCGAGCGGCCAACGCCCCAGCCGATCCATCAGCTCGCGGGAAACTGCGGCGAAGCCCACGCCGAAACAACGCCCGAGGAGGAGGATTCCCCACGTACGTCCAAACTGCAGCAGCGACATCTGTTCACGTGGTGCCAATCCGTGCACTGTCAACACTACTGGAATTGCGGTACCGCAGCGCGCCCCCAGCGACAGAAGGAGTTCCTTGTCCCTATGGCAATGGATCGCGTCGATTGCGTCGCGTCGAACGAACCTCCGGATCTCTCGCGCCAATCCAACAGGCGACATTCTGCTTTCGGGAATCACCCGCACCGGGATCCCCATTTCCCGAACGACCTCTGCGAGCCTGCCCTCGTTGAGGAGCACACAGCTCACATCCACGTCGGATTGCATGGATCGAACCAACGTCTCGATGACTCGCTCGGCGCCCGCCCACACATCACCGGAAGCGAGATGAAGCACCCGAATCTTCACGTGTCCCTTCCTGTCCTGTGAAGAGTGAATCACTCAGCTCGGACTCGCATCGACAACGAACGCACATCCATCGCCGACAATCGAGCTCGCGACGACTCGCCTCGATCACTGTCGGACTGAGGGAGAATTCACTTCGTCAAGCACCTTCGTCGGCAAAGCGTTGAAAATGAAGCGCCATAGTCGAGTTCAGCCCGATACTGTCCGGGTGAACGCACTAATGCAAGAACCCGGGGAAGTCCATCTGGCCTCCCCGTCCAAGTACGTCACCGGACAAGTAGTCCGATCCCACGATAATTTCGGACCCCAAGAGTGGTTGGGAGAACGTCCTCAACCAAATGCACGTCTCGACCCGATAGCAATCTCGACCCAGGTCTTCAGCACGGAGGTCGATGCGACGCTCGAACGACGGGGCACTCGAAGTCGCGTGCTAGCGTGCGGCGCTGCGGGAGAGTTCTTCTCAAGTGTTGCTCGGTTCGATGCCCTACTGCCCGTACTCCATAAGATGGGAATGCTTTGAATCCCTGGATTGCCCGCAATCTCGTCTATCGGCCAGCCACTTTCCTGCGCGGCGAGCCCGTTTTCAAGATTCTTGAGCGATACGAACGCACTCAATGGCTATCGGCGGGCGAGATTCGATCAACCCAGGAAGCAGGGCTCCGCGAAATCCTACGATACGCAGCCTCGCATTCTGAACATTATCGACGGCTCATTCGGCAGTCTGGACTCGCTCCCGATCGGCTGGAAGCAACGGATCTGATGCGCTTGCCCGTGTTGACGAAGGCGCAGCTGGTCTCCGACGCAGAGTCGATATCCGTTCCTCGACTGCCAGGCACCTACAGCTGGAAGACGACTGGAGGATCGACCGGTATTCCGGTCCGCATTCGGAAGACGCGCTACGCGACCGCAGCCGAACAGGCCGCCTCATGGAGATCGTATGGTTGGTATGGGGTTCGCCCTGGCGATCGCCAAGCGAGATTCTGGGGCACTCCACTCAGTGGAAAGACTCGCGCACGCGCGCGAGCGATCGACTGGGTCCTGAATCGCGATCGATTCTCTGCATTTGCATTTTCGCGCGACGACCTCCGCATATACCTTCAGCGGCTCTTGGTTGCGAGACCCGTATGGGTCTATGGCTATGTGTCGATGCTGGTTGAGTTCGCGAGATTCTCGCTATCGGAGAAATTCGATCTCCGCCCGCTCGGAATCAGGGCAGTGGTGACGACGTCGGAGGCGCTCACTGAGCCAGACCGCAAGATAATCGAAGAGGCTTTCGCCGCCCCCGTCTTCAATGAGTATGGATGCGGCGAAGTGGGCGCCATCCTCTACGAATGCACGGCGAAGAAGCTTCACCTCATGGCGGAGAACCTCTTTCTCGAACTGGTACCCGCTCCAACCGAAGATCAACCCGACGCCCACCGCATTCTCGTCACGGATTTACATAATCGCGCCACTCCCCTCATTCGGTACGACATTTCCGACCGTGTCGTCCCGTCGCCTCCCTGCGATTGTGGGCGGGGCCTACCGGCCTTCCGATCGATATTCGGTCGCGCATATGACTTCATCACCTGCAGCGACGGCACTCGCTATCACGGAGAATTCTTCCTCTATCACCTCGAAGAAGCTCGCGATCAAGGTAGCCCGATCCTCCAAGCCCAGTTCGTGCAGACCGGATCCGACCGGATCCTGATTCGTGTCGTCGCGACCGATCTGTATGACGCCCGACACGGACGAGATCTTGCCTCGAAGATCAGAAGGGCGAGCGACGACCGGTTCGAGATGGAGGTCGAAGTCGTGCCGGGCCTGAGTCGTGAGCGATCGGGAAAGATCCGATTGATCGTCGCGAAGCCAGCGCAGGATTCGGAACCCCAAGGACCCAGCTTGTGCGGGGTGGTGTCGGGATCCCCAGCATGAACGAGAGAGATAGGTGACGACGAACTACTCTGTGGAGATCATTCGGGACATCGAGGCTCTCAAGCGACATCTGCCGGATTGGGAGGGGCTTCACCAAGTTTCGACGGAACGCACTGGCTTCACGTATCCATCCTGGCAACTGGCTTGGTACTACGCATACGCGAAGCACCGAGAGTTGTATTTCGTAGCGGCCTCAAACGACAACGGCTGGGTTGCGGCCGCACCATTCTGCCTGGACTCGCAGTCCGGAGCCAGGGTGCTGCGATTCATCGGCCAAGGGCGATTCGACGACCTGTGCCTTCTGGTGGCGCCAGAACATGGCGACGCGGTCGGAACGATCGCAAGAGCACTCATTCAAGACCGAAGTTGGGACGCGCTCGAATTGCATCCGTGGAGCGGAGCGGGGTCAACGCTCGAGAAACTACTGACCAGCTTCGGGCCGTCCACTTCGTCGATTTCCCGTGTGTACGAGGTGGCACCATTCGTAGACCTCTCGGGCACTTGGGAATCGTACCTTTCGGGACACAAATCGAGCTTCCGAAAATGGGTCAAGAAAGTAGAGAGAAAGGCCACCGCTCACCCCGACAGCCGAATCGAGATCATCGACGGAGATGCCATCAAGCCCGAATGCATCGACCTGCTGGAAGATCTCGAACGCCGAGCACGACGTTGGGCGGAGGGAACGGCGCACTTCGCGGACCCACGGTTCGGAGCGATGCTCAGGATGTTGGCGTCGATGCACGACCACCGCCTCGAACTGCGCGTGTTGTCCAGCGGATCGAAGTGGGTGGCCGCCGAATTGATGCTGATTGACCGAGACTGCGCGTTGGGGCTCTGGACGACCTTCGATTCCGCCTACGACTACACGGGGACCTATGTCGTTGCGGATGCGCTCCGGTCGTGTTTCGCGCGTCAGTTTCGTCTCTTCGACTTTCTCCAGGGAGACGAAGCGTACAAGCTCAAATGGGCTACCGGCTCTCGAGAAGTCCTGCAGGTCTACGTCGGTCGACGGAGAATTCGTGCGCTTCTTCCGTTCGTACTCCTGTCCATTCGGTGGCGAGCAGCGAAGAGCGAGAGGATTCGCAGTTGGCGCTCGCGCGCAACTCGATTCGTTCGACGGTTCTCTGCTCGCCAGGACCACGTTGATCCGAGAACCAGCATCGACGACGGCGAAAACTGATGTTTCCGGGCAGTGCCCCCAATGCCATCGGGTCGCCTGCCATCATGCGATCCGATACATAGATCAAGGAAGCAATATGGGCGCGGCGAGCGGAGGAGTTGTGGGCGGGGGCGACGGAGGCGGAGAGCCCAGGGCCGCACATGCCGCCGGAGCTCCGGCCCGAATGTGAACGTTGTCCGAGTAGCGATAAAACGTCTGTACCGATGGGGTATCGAAGGAACGGCCTGCATTCCCGTTGAAGTAGTGATTCGGGGAAACGTTCGAGAGGGAATTCTCTTTGAGGGCGCCAGCGAAGTTTGCGCCCGTCATCGAAAAAATCTTCTGATCGTTGAACCAGATTTCCATCGAGCCATTGGAGCTGTTCATTCCCTTGATGTGACCGCGAACGCAAGCCCAAGTGCCGAGGGGCCATTGCGCAGACCGATCGAAGTTGCTCCCAATCCGAAGTGTCACGTCCGAACAGTCGATCCGCCCGACGGTGACTGTGGCAGTCGAGACGAGCTGGTCGCAAGCGGTCTGACTCTTGTGAAAAATGCTCGGCGAGAAGGGCGCCCCCCCTGCTCCGACGTTGCCCATGAAGAGCGTCTGAAGATTGCTCCCCCATTCTTCGTGTTTCCAAGGCTGGCGTACGAAGTCACCCGACCAGTCACTCGCCGCGACTGCCGTGGCAAGATTGCTCGAGTAGGCCACCAACGCGGTGAATCCTATCTCGCTCGTCGAGCTGAACCTGAGCTCGCCCACGAGTCCGGCGGTGTTCCCTGCAGCTACTCGCCAAGCCATCCATCGGTTTCCGTCATGGCCCTGATTCAGTGCCAGTCCGGCGATCTCGTCATCGTGTTCGCCGACCTGTTGTACGTCCATCGCGGCAACGCTATTGCCCTGCCAGAGGTCGTCGCTGCGCCATTCAGCAGGGCCGCATGTTCCGTAGGCGCATGTCGACCCGCGCAAAACCGTTCCGCTTGGCTGGGACTGGCTCCAGTTGCCCGCGCCCGTCGCGCGGTAAACCTGCATCCATCGGCTCGCGCCGCCCCGAAATCCAGCTTGTTGCGGCGGACTTGCATACCAAGCTCCTGCTACGTCGTCGTGGTAGGCAGGGTCTTCGTAGTCCTCGCAGAACAGCAGAGAAGAGTCATAGGAGGTCGCTCCCGAGTTCTTGACGCGGTCGCAGTAACAGTCAACTCCGTCGGTGCAAGAAGCGGCGCGCGCGCCCTCCACCCAGCCCAGCTGCATTCCCAACAGTGCCAAGAAAAGAATCGATACCTGACTCATGCGATCACTCCATCCGAAGCTCGTAGCGAGCTCGTCACGTCAAGTTTTCCGTCCACTGCATTTTCGGCCGCGACACAAGACATCACCGTGACCGTGGTCACCCACAGGCACTATTGATCCGACCTCGGCCGCTATCGACCGAAATCTCTCTCGAGACTTCTCTTGCCTTGGCGCGGCCTTTTCCCGAGACCCGTCGATCGATACAGCATCTAGTGCCATTAGCGCGATAGGAATGTACGTGCGGCTTGCAAATTGCTTCGCACTTGGGCCAAATGTCCTGAGAATGGGAAAGCGGTATCGTGGTCGATTGACTTCGATTGAACAACGACGCGCGATTTGGCGACTTCGGCATCGCTCATGACGGCAACGCGATTGGAATTTCGATCGGTTCGAGTCGCACTCGAGAAGGTGCAGGAGACTGGCATTAGATACGCTGCGTCGATCGCCATCAAGCGAATCGTGCCTCGATGGATCTTCTCGATGTCGCGAATCTTGCTGATGGAAGCGGGGCCCTCGAACGCAGCTTCCGTCCATGCTTCCGTCGGGCGATGGGCTGTCGAGGCAGACTTGGTCTTGCTGATGGAGTTTGGACATTCCGAATCTGCGATCCGGGGGCGCTTCGCGCGAGGCGACAGGGTATGGCTCGCGATCGAGTCCGGTCACCTGCTTGGTTATTGCTGGTTCACCTCGGAGCACTACCTCGACGAGGCATCGGGCCTCGAGTTTTCCGTGAGGGCCGATGAGACATGGCTTTACGACGCGATGGTCGCCAAGTGGGCACGCGGACGTGGAATTTATCCAAGACTTTTGGCTAGCGCGGTGAATCAACTTGCCCGCGACGGGAAAACCCGAGTAAGGATTCTCGTCGATTGCCTGAATCGCAACTCCGTCCGTGCGCACCTCGCCGGCGGCGCAACGCCCGAGCGGGTCATTCGAACACTCGCGATTGGGGGCGTCCGGATTCTCCCTCGCCATCTCGATCTGAGAGCGGTCAGGTGAGCAACGGGCGGCGGTCTGCAAGGCTGGTTTCCCTTCGGGAACGCCTCTCTTCTTGTCCTGGGTTCGATCGGATTCGTTGACCCAAACGAACCCGCTCGGGTACCCACGGAGCATCCGGGTAATCGACGGGCGGTCTGCCGCCGACCTTCGATCGGGAGTCGACTTCGCCGACCGGCCGCCAGTAGTTCAGCCAGCCCGGCTCACATCCGATCCGTCTGCAGGCGCCGCTGCCGGTCGGCGGGCGGGACCGACCTGCCGACGGTCCCATCGAGACGGGAGAGACGCTTGCGAGTCCTGAAGATCTTCGACGGCGAATATCCCTGGGATGTCCGCGTCGAAAAAGTCACGCGCTCGCTCGTCGCGGCCGGCCACGAGGTCGTGCTGGTCTGCCGCAACAAGGCGGGGCGGCCCCGCTCCGAGCGCCTGCCGGACGGAACGCAGGTCGAGCGGCTGCCGGGGACGACGGGGAGGTGGACCTTCCTCTCGTTTCCCTTCTTCTTCAATCCACTCTGGATCTGGGCAGTCGTGCGTACGACCCGGCGCTTCAAGCCGGATCTCGTCCTGGCGCGGGATCTCCCGATCGCGCCGCTCGGGATCCTGGCGGGCCGGATCGCGGGGGTGCCCGTCGTTGCCGACCTGGCCGAGCCCTACCCGGACTCATTGCGGACGAATCTGAAGCTCGCGCGGCCGAGCAAGCTCGACTACATCGTGCGCAATCCCGATCTTGCGGAGATGGTCGAGCGATTCGTGCTGCGGCGGATCGCGTGCGCCGTCGTTGTCTGTCCCGAGGCAGGCTTTCGCCTCGAGCGTCAGGGCCTGCCGCAGGACGCCTGGGTCGAGGTGCGCAATACGGCGATCCTCTCGCGCTTCGCGCCCGCCGGTGATTCGCCCGACGTCGTGCGTGGCTTCGAGGATCGGACGCTCGTGTTCTTCTCGGGCCTGATCTCCCATGATCGCGGAGTCGAAGTCGCAATCGATGCCATTGCCCGGTTGCGAGTGAGACAGCCCGGTCGCTTCGCACTTCTGATCGTCGGCGAGGGGCCGATGCGTGCAGAGCTGCAGGAGCGCGTGCGTGCACTCGGGCTCGAGCAGGACGTGCGGCTGGCGGGCTGGATGGACTACGCGAAGCTCCCCGACGTCGTGACCCACTCCGACATCGGCATCCTGCCCTTCCACGACTGCGAGCACATCCGCGCGAGCCTCGCCAACAAGCTCTTCGAGTACATGGCGCTCGGCCTCCCCATCATTGCCTCCGACATCCCCGTCCAGACCCGCATCGTCGAGGACACGGGCTGCGGCCTCGTCTTCCCTCCGAACGATTCCGAGGCCCTCGCAGAGGCCATGCTTCGCCTCGCCGACGATCGCGAGTTCGCGCGTGGCTGTGCCGAGGCCGGGCGGCGGGCGACGCAGAGCCTGTACAACTGGGACGTGGACGGCGCCCGCATGGTCGAGACGCTCGAGGCCGTCGAACGCCGGGGCGCTTCGGAGACGGCGCTCCCCGCGAATCTGAGGGGGCCTGCCCGTCTCGCCGCCGAGGTGGGGCGGATCTCGCCGTGACGGCGGCGCCGTCGCGACCGGCGAGCCCGGCGCGGGATCCCGGCCGACCGGTCGTCCGAACGGGGAACGCTGGACGCGCCGGCTATCTGCTCTGGCTGCTCATCGTCTATCTGGTGCTCGAATACGCCCGCCCGCCGGTGATCGTGCGGTTCAAGTTCCAGATGCTGATCTCCCTCGTCCTGCCCGTGCTCTGCTTCGCGATGATCAAGGATCGCCGTTGGTCGTGGTCGCTGACCTGCCAGGTCGGTCTGATCGTCCTGTCTGCCTCCGGCGTGCTGTATGCCGGCAATTACTACGCTGCCTACTTCACCACGCGCATCCTCTACACCACGATCGCCGTCTCGATCTCGATGGCCTGGCTGCTCGCACGGATCGATTACTTCCGGCGTGGCATGTGGGCATGGACGCTCATCATGACCTACCTCGGGCTCTTCGGGATCGCCTCGGGCGGATTCGGGCCGGGCGGCATCATCGGCGACGAGAACGAACTCGCGCTCGCGTGCAATACGGCCGTGCCGATGGCGTATTTCGGCGCGATCGCGTCGCGGGGCGGGCGACGACTCCTCTACATAGCCATCGGGATCGTGCTGCTCGCCTCGATCGTGATCAGTCTTTCGCGTGGTGGCTTCGTCGGCCTGGTCGGCATCGTCGGGTATATCATCTTGATCTCGAAACATCGGTTGCGCGCCATCGCGGGACTCGCGGTGGCAGCCGGGATCTTCTTCCTCGCCGTCCCCAGTACCTACAGAAACGAAGTGCTCAGCATCGGTCAGGAGGCGAGCGGCGAGGTCGAGGACGGAACTGGCGACATCCGACTCTTCCTCTGGCAGGCGGCCATCAACATGTGGAAGGACCATCCCATCCTCGGCGTCGGAGCCGGAAACTCGCGCTTCAACACGGGCAAGTACCAGCCGGACTGGGAGGGGCCGCTCTATAGCGGCAAAGACTGGTCGGGCATGGCGATTCACTCGGGCGTATTCGAGCTGCTCGCGGAGACGGGCTTGGCAGGCGTCTTCCTCTACGGCGCGATGATCGTCAATCATTTCGCCGTGCTGCGCGGCGTCCGTCGTCTCGCCCGCAAGACCCGGGGTATCCCCGCCGCCTTGCGCAACGAGATGGAGATGTATTCGGGCGCGCTCGCGGCCGGCATGGTTGGCTACCTCGGCAGCGGGCTCTTCCTCTCCGTTGCCTATCACCCCTACGCCTTCTATTTCTCTGGCCTCTCGCTCGCGCTTGCCTGGAGCCTCGATGTCGAGCTTGCCCGCCTCGCGGCCGCGGGGCAGGCGGCAACGTCCGGTTCCCGGACGAGCGGCGGGGCGAACGGGCGACCGTCCCCGCCGTCCCCGGTAACGGGCCCTCCGCCCTCGCTGGGGCGAGATCTCCTCTCCCGTCGCGGGTGAAGGCTATGCGTACAGATCGGACGCTCGAGCGCCGTCACCTTCTCCGGCTTCTGGCGGGCGATCGACGACCTCTGGCTCGTGCGCGGCCTGCGCAAGCTCCTCTTCTTCCACCACCGCGCCCGATTCGGCACACCCCGAACCGGTGCGGCCGGGCAGACCGGTCGCTTCAGCGCCGTCCGGCCCGACTATTTCGAAGCGAATCTCCACGACCTGATCGCCGCGACGCGCGCGGCCGGTGCGCGTCCCCTGCTCGTCACTCTGCCCCACTCACTTCGGCGCGACCTCTCGCCGATGGATCTGCATGAGCCGACGCGGCAATACCCGTACTTCTACGCCGGAAACGCACTGGGCGACTTCGTGGACCTGATCGAGCGCTACAGCGAGGCCGTTCGGCGTGTGGCGCGGGTCGAGGCGGTGCCCGTGGCCGACGTGGCGGTGCGCTTCGATCGAATGACGCGGAAGGAAGATTACTTTCTGGACACGATGCACCCGAATCGCCGCGGCAACGGCTTGATCGCCGAGTTCCTCGAGCGCACGCTGCGCGCGGAAGAAATGCTCCAGCGGCCCGCCGACGCCGCCGATTCCGGACGCGAGGAATAACGAAGCGCCATGTGCGGCATCGCCGGAGTCTTCCACGCGAATACACGCCACCCGGTCGCGGCCGAGGCCGTGCGGGCGATGGTCCGTGCCCTCGACCATCGCGGGCCCGACGATCGCGGCGTCCACGTCGACGGACCGGTCGGGCTCGGGCATGCCCGGCTCTCGGTGATCGACCTGACCGCCGGCGGTCATCAGCCGATGCTCTCCCGCGACGGTCGCCATGCCCTCGTATACAACGGCGAGGTCTACAACTACCGCGAGCTGCGCAAGGAGCTCGAGGCCGAAGGCGTCGCGTTCGGCTCGCAGAGCGATACCGAGGTCGTCCTCCAGGTCCTGATCCGGATGGGTGCCGGCGGCATCGAGCGCCTCGAGGGCATGTTCGCCTTCGCGTTCTGGGACCGGGAAGCCGGGACGCTGCTCCTCGCCCGCGATCGGCTCGGGATCAAGCCGCTCTTCTGGGTCCGCGGGCCGGATGGCATCGCCTTCGCGTCGGAGCCCAAGGCGCTGCCGCGCACGGGCCGATCGCGCCGGCCAGAGGCGGCCCGCATCGCGGAGTATCTCGCCTTCCGACATCTCGCCGGCGAGGAGTCGATCGAGCCCGACGTGAAAACCCTCGCGCCGGGCCACTGGCTTTCGCTCCGCGGCGGCGAGGGCCGGCTCGAGCGTTACTGGCAGGCGAACCGCACGGGGGCCGGCGATCCGGAGGCGGTCTTCGGCGTGATCGAGTCGGCCGTCGAGCGCCAGCTCGTGAGCGATGTCCCCGTCGGCATCTTCCTCTCGGGCGGCGTCGATTCGTCCCTCGTGACCGCTGCCGCAACCCGCGGCCAGGCCTCGATCGACTCCTTCACCGTGGGCTTCACCGAAGCCGGCTGGGACGAGAGCGCCCGAGCACGCGTCGTCGCCGAGCAGTGTCGCACCCGCTCCCACATCGTGACCCTCGCTCCCGACGCGTATCCGGCAGGCCTCTTGCGCGCGATCTTCTACCTCGACGCCCCGCTCAACCACGCCCACTCCCCCCATCTGCTCGAGCTCTCGCGGGTCGCGCGGGAGACGGTGACCGTCGCGCTGACGGGCGAAGGGGGCGACGAGCTCTTCGGCGGATATCCGCGCTACCGGCTACTGCTCGCCGCTCGGCGACTGCGGGCGATGCCCGCGCCCCTCCTGCGCGGCGTCGCGCAGGCGATCCGGGCGAAGCGGCCGCGCTGGGCGCGCATCCTCGATGCGGCGGCCGGCGATGCCGCCCATGCGATCGCGATCAACTCGGCTTTCCTTCCCCTGGACGAGGCCGCGGCCCTGGCCGGCCTCGACGATGTGACCGCTCTGCTCGTTCCGCGCATCGCGCTCGCAAGCGATGCCCTGGCCCGCCGCGGCGACGTCGTAGACGCACTGCTCGAGTTCGAGCGGCAGACCTATCTCGTCTCGCTGCTCCAGCGAATGGACCGGCTCAGCATGGCGGTCGGACTCGAGTGCCGGGTGCCGCTCCTCGATGAGAGGGTCGTCGACCACGCGCTCTCGATCCGCGGCGACCAGAAGCTCACGCTGCGCGGCTCGAAGATCCCTCTCCGCAAGGCTTCGAGCCGGATCTTCGGCCACGCCTACGCCTATGCGCCGAAGTCGGGCTTCGGCGTCCCCCTCGACGCCTGGTTCCGCGGTGACGGCCGGATCGCCCGGATGCTCTCCCGCGTGCTCGCAGATCGCGAGACCCGCGAGCGCGGACTCTTCGACGTCGAGCTCGCCACCCGGTTCCTCGACGAGCACCGCCGCGGGCTGCGCGATCGGACTGATGCGCTCTGGGGCCTGCTGAATCTCGAGCTGTGGGCCCGCATCGGTCTCGACGGCCGTGCACCCGGCGACGCCGTCGAGCTGGCCTGACGAGACTCTCCTCGAACACGCTCTACCTGGGTCATGCGCACGCACGATCGCAGCGTGGCGCCCGCTTCAGAGGGCGCGGTAGAGCGCGACATAGCGCCGCGCCATCGTCTCCACCGAGAACTCGGCCTCCGCGCGCGCCCGCGCCGCGCGACCCATGCGCGTGCGCAGGGCTTCATTCTCGAGCAGCGAGCGCAACGCGCGGGCCAGCTCGTCCGGCCGCGCCGGCTCGACCAGGATCCCCGTCTCACCGTCGACCACCGCCTCACCCATCCCGCCCACCCGCGTCGCCACGACCGGGAGCCCCGCCGCCATCGCCTCGAGCACCGCCAGCGGAAGGCCTTCCGAGCGCGACGGCTGGACGAACAGATCGGCCGCTGCGAGCAACCGGTCCACGTCATCACGCAGCCCGAGGAGATGCACGCGCGTCTCGATGCCGAGCTCCGCCGCGAGCTGGCGCAGGTTCGGCTCCTCGTCCCCGCGGCCCGCGATGGCGACCCGCGTACCCGGAAGTTCCGGCAGGGCACGCAGGAGCGTCGCGTGATCCTTCACGGGATAGAGATTCCCGACAGCAAGGATGAGCACGCCCGCGTCCGGAAGGCCCACACCGCGGCGGATCTCGGCCCGATCGGCAGCGGCGCTCGTGTGCTCGCTCGCCGAACTGTGCCTCGCATCGCGCTCTGCCCCTGGATCCCGAGCTGCCTGCTTGCGCATCGGGATTCCGTTGTGGACCAGCCGGATGCGCTCGCGCCTGATCCCGAGACCCGCTTCGAGATACCTCGCGAGATCCTCCGACACGGCGACGACCGGCACCCCGAAGCGCGCCAGCACGCGGTATGCGATCGCGCGGCGCTTGCGGTCCGCGATCCAGTGCTTGCCGTGGATCGTCGAGACGGCGCGGACGCGCGCGAGAACAGCTGCGGCTCCGCCGAAGACATTCATCGCGAACTCGTGGCTGTGGAGCACATCGATCCGCTCGCGAGTGAGACGCCGCGCGAACCGGACGACCCAGCCGAGATCGAGGCCCGGTCGCTGCGGCTCGATCCAGACCGGCAGACCGCCGGCCGCCGCGCGCTCGGTCATCCAGCCCTCGCGCAGCGTGACGACGATTGGCTCGTGGCCGAGTTCGCGCAGCGCGAGCCCGAGCTGGACCACCATGTTCTCGGCTCCCCCCGGCCCGCTCGACTCGAGGGCCAGGGCGATCCGCAGCGCACCCTCCGAACGGGTCATGCCAACGCCCCCGAGCCGGCCTGCTCGCCATTGTCCGCTGTCGTCGCCGCCCGTGCGGAGCCCGGCACGAAGCGCAGGAACTCGGCTTGCGATCGGGAGATGTCTTCGTGCACCGCCACGCGCGGCTGCCGCAGTCGGTCGTCGCGGCGACTCGCGAGCCCCACCTGCGTCGTGAAGGCGGCTCGGTAGCCCGCGTCCCGGGCCAGCTCGACGATCTCGTCGTCGAAGGCGCCGGATGGATAGGCGAGGAGCGCGTGGCGCGCGTGGCCGCGCGCGCGCAGCGCCGCGAGGGAGCGCGCCAGCTCGTCCGTCGCCTGCGCGCGCGAGACGCCGGTCAGGATTGCGTGGGAGGCGCCATGGGACTCGATCGCGATGCCCTGCTCGGCGAGGCGATCGAGATCGCCCCAATCGAGCAGCTCACGTTCGTCTGCGAACTCGGCCGCCCCGCCTTTCGTTGCCCGCCGAATCCCCTCGAGCACGTTCGCTCGCTCGTCCTCGTCGAGAATCTTCAGCGCGCGGAGCGTGACCTCGAGGTCATTGCCGGAATCAAGGGCACGCACGAGCCCGACCCCGCGGAGGATCGCCGACCGCTCGTGATCGCCGAGGGGCGCGAGCCGCCGACAAACCTCGTCGGGCCAGAAGGCCCCCGTCGTCCCGATCCGATCGCTCACCGCGAAG
Source organism: bacterium (assembly GCA_031413515.1). Taxonomy (GTDB): domain Bacteria; phylum Myxococcota_A; class UBA9160; order UBA9160; family UBA4427; genus TMED88. Next base: position 69,113 of record JANOFF010000128.1, on the reverse strand, counting down.
ATCGTCGCCGGGAGCCCGCGTGAACGGAGAGCCGGAAGGGCGTGTTCGAGATTGTCGCGCCAGCCGTCGTCGAAGGTCACCGCGCAGGCGCCGCGGGGCAGCGGTGTACCCGACTCCAGGAGATCGACGATCTCGGCGAGCGGCAGGACCGAGAAGGACTCCGCGAGCCAGTCGAGATGGTGGGCAAAGGTCTGCGGCGTGACGTACATGCCGGGCTCGACATGCAGCTGGCGCGCGCGCTCGGCGGGGAGGACGCGGTGGTACATGAGCACAGCGGCGCAGGAGCCGTCGAGTCGAGCCCGGGCGCGCGCGCTGGCGCCCGTCACGAGGCCGGCCCAGGCCCGCGCTCGGCGGAAGATCGGACCGGCGACCGCGCGAAGCGTATCGCGCGGCGAGCGGCCGGAAGGAGGCGTCATTCGGGGCCCGCCGACTTCACCGCGATCGGCATCCTCCCGTGCGGGCCGGGCGACCCGAGCAGTTCGACGCGCTCGAGATACTCGGCAATTCGGCGGTGGCCCTCGCGATTGGGATGGTTCCAATCGAGCTTGTCACCCCGGTTGTAGACGAAGTACTCGCCGACACCGTTCTCCGATCGGGACTCGGCCGGATGCTCTGGGTCGACGAAGGCCGGGATGAGATCGATCACGCGCAGATGGGGGGCGAGCGCATTGGAGAGAATCCACTGGGTCGACCCCTCGAGGAATCCGGACTCCCAATGGATGCCGTGGGACTGATAGACGCGAGCGGCTTCGTCGGAGATCTGCATCTCGTAGGGGAGCAACACGACGATCAGCTCGACGCCTTGCTTCGCGAGCTGATCCCGAAACTGCACGACGCGCCCCGCTGTCTCGAGAACCACCCCGCGCTCGGCAACCGGCTCGAGTTCGAAGGCCTTGTACCCGTGAAAGCCGACGCCGCGGGCTTCGAGATGATTCTTCGCGACGGTTCTCAGCGACGTATAGAGGTAACTCTTGCCGCGCAGCCAGTCGGCATGGCCCAGCAGCCAGGCGAGTGCGCGACGCGTCCACGGCGCTGCCTCGACGGTCGCGTTCTCCTTCTGTGGCGCGACCGTCACGCTCGGCACGATGTCGTTCAGATTCAAGAAGTAGACGGCGATGTCGAGGCCGTAGCGCTCCGCCAGCTCGAGCGAGCGATCGATCGTGTCCTGGGAGACCGAGAGCCCGATGCCGCCCAGGTTCAGATGGTCGAAGTCCGGATAGGCCTCACGCAGGAGATCGGAGAAGCGATAACCGTGGCCCACGCCCACGCCGTACGTCACCGAATCACCGAAATAGCCGACCTGACGGGGTCGGATCAGGTCGAAGTCGATGTCCGCGAAGCCATCTCGATTGATCTTGATTGTGCCGTAGGGGTATTCGACTTCCTGCGAGGTTCCGCGGACGGCCATGTAGTAGCCCGGGTTGTACGGCACGTAGATCCGCAGGAAGACCTCGGCCAGCAGCGCGAATCCCGCGAATAGCACGGCGTTCACCGCGAGCAGAGTCACGCCGGGATGGCGCCGCAGCCAGGAGGCCTCACGTCCAGTCATGTCGCCTTCACCACTCCCATCTGATCGTGCGGCTCCAGCGCGGCAGAACTTGCGCCCCGCGTCGATTCCCCGCCAGCATCGATGCGCCGCAGCCCCCGATTCGGCCAGCCTGGGGATTGCCGTGAGTCACCGAAGCGCCCCGAGAGGTGTCGTCGAGGTCCGAAAACAACGTCGCGAGCCCGTCGGGCCGCAGGCCTGTGCACGCCTTTGCTAGGGTCGCGGCGCCCTGCGGCAATCCAGACGCAAATCCGGACGGGTTCGGCTCAACCAAAGTCATCCGACGTGCGCCGCGTGCCGATCCAGAATGTCGATGTTCGAGCTTGGTTCGATGGTTCGGATCGGACGTGACCGCCTTGACTGAACGCCATCATGCGTGGCTCCTATGGCTCGGGCTGGCGATCGCCTCGTCGCCGACACTGGTGGGCCTCGCGCGAATCCTCCGAGACGAGCCAGCCCATCGCTATACGCTGCTTGCCCTGCTGCTGCTCGGTCTGCTGGTCGCGCGGGGCGGGGCCCCCGGCGCGAGTTCGGCGCGGCGACCCCGGCAAGGCGCGGCCCTTCTCCTCCTCGGCTGGGCGGCCCAACTCCTCGGCACCGCCGCGGCTTCGGTCTTCATCTCCCATGTCGGGCTCGCGGTCTCGATCTTCGGCCTGGGGCTCTTCGTGGGCTGGCCCGCGCCGGCGACGCTGATCCTCGCCTTCGGTCTCATCCCGGTGCCCGGCTTTGTGTATGCGATGGGGAGCCCCTTCGTCGAGTCGACCCTGGGCGAAGCCGCTGGGCGGATCCTCGGCCTGCTTGGTCTTCCGGTCGAGACCGGCGGGCCCCTGCTGCTGTCGAGCGCAGGTCGCTTCGAGCTCGTGGCGATTGACGCAGGTCTCGTGACGGCGATCTGTGCGGCGGAGGTCGCCTGGTATTCGAGCGTTCGCCGAGGCGAGTCGGTCACGACCGGAATCCAGTGGACCGTACAGGCCGCCGCCGTCGGACTCCTCACCCAGCCCCTGCTCATCCTCCTGGCCACGGCGAGTCTGCCCCTCGGCCATCCCGATCTCGGCCGCTTCCTGCTGAGCCATGGCGTTCCGATCGCGCTCGCGCTCGCGCTGGCGGTGCTCGTCCGCGAAGCGCGCAGGGCATGAAGGCCTGGCCCCACGGTGCGCTCGTCGTCTACCTCGTCGCCCTCGCTTTCGGCGTACCGACACCCCAGCCGCCGCTGATGCCCTTCGATCCCGAGGCGGCACCGCGGCCTCCCGACGGGCTCGCTGCCGACACGATCCGCAATCTCTTCCACCTGATGTGGCTCGGCCGGGAGCCAGCGATCGACCTCGCTCAGGGACAGCAAGCGCCGGTCGACTCCTTCCGCGCTGTCGAGCGTCGCTCGGCCCGGTCGCGCGACGGCAGCTGAGCGGCAAGACGGGCGAGCGTCTCTCAGTCTTCCCCGCCGGCTGCCCGAAGAAGCGGCCGGGAAGAGGGCGGACGCCCATCGGCTCCTCGCGATGCAGGCACGCTCGAGCGGCGCCTCGAGTAACTTGGAGACCGTCGCGGGCCACCCACCGGAGGGCGCAAGCGGCGGGATGCGTCGGATACGTGAGGAGCGGACCTGTCTTTGTCGAATCGCTCGACCAATCCCATTGTCACGCGCTCCGATATCGAAGTCGGGGTGACGCTTGCGTTGATGCTCCTGGTCGGGCTCGTCGGCTGGAATCTTCCGGACCGCGACGAGATCGGTGTCGATCCTTCGCCGCTGGCCAGTCTGCCGTCGAAGATCGGTCCCTGGCAATCGATCGAACTCTCGATGGAGCCGGCGGTCGAGAGCGAGTTGCGCGCCGACTTCAACCTCATGCGCGCGTATGTCGCACCGACCCAGAGCCCCGTCATCCTTTATGTAGGCTACTACGGAACCCATCGCGGCGGCCGCCCGGAGCATACGCCGCAGTTCTGCTACACCGGCGCCGGTTGGGGTATCGAAGCGACTCGGACCCTTTCGATCAGCCAGGACAAACGCCTTCGCGCGAACGAGTATCTCGTCGAGCGCGAAGGAGAGCAGCAACTCGTCGTCTTCTGGTATCGCTCATACCGCCGGACCGGGCTCCTGGGCGGGCTCGACCAGAACATCGATCGTCTCATGGGTTTGCTGCGCGACGGTCGGGCCGACGGTGCCCTCGTCCGGATCAGCATGGTGGTGCAAGCCGACGACGTTGTCGGTGCGCGAAGCCGCCTTCGGTCCTTCGCGAGCCTCATCGATCCGCTGCTCGAGCTTCATTGGCCGATCGAGTTCGCCTGCGAGGGCGACGCGGCCAACCGCTGTGCCGGCGCCGAGACGGCTTCCGGAGCGAGCACCGCCGCGCCCGAGACGGTGAGGAGCTAGGCCGTGCTGATCGTCTGCTGGACGCTCATCGTGCTCTCGCTCGGCTGGGTCGGGTTCACCTATGTCGGCTATCCGCTGACCCTCGCGGTGCTCGCGCGCATCTCCCCCCGCCCGGTCGTCCGCGCGGACATCACGCCCTCGCTCTCGCTGGTGATCGCGGTCCACAACGGGGAGAGCGCCCTCGCAAACAAGCTCGAATCGACGCTTGCTCTGGACTACGCGGGTGAGCTCGAGATTCTCGTAGCTTCCGACGGCTCGACGGACGGCACGAACCGGATCGCCGAGGGATTCGCGGCGCGGGGCGTGAAGCTGGTCGCCCTCGAAGAACGCCGGGGAAAGGAAGCGGCTCAAGCGGCGGCGATCGCGAAGGCACAGGGCGAGATCCTGGTCTTCACGGACGTGACGGCCGAGCTCGAGCCCACGGCGCTCACGGCAATCGTGCGCCCGTTCGCGGACCCGACGGTGGGCTGTGTGTCGAGCGAGGATCGCGTTGACTCGGATGGCGGCGAAGGCGCCTACGTGCGCTTCGAGATGGCGCTGCGGCGACTCGAGAACGAGGCGAGCAGCCTCGTCGGACTGTCGGGATCGTTCTTTGCGGTGCGCTGCGAGTTCGGGACCCCGTGGCCCAGCGATCTGGCGAGCGATTTCCGCTCGGCCCTCGAGGCCGCCAGGCGTGGAATGCGTGCGGTGTCGGAGCCACTGGCCCGAGCTCGCTTCAAGGCGACGACAGATCCCGCCCGCGAATGGCAGCGCAAGGTCCGAACCTTGCGCCGGGGCATCGCTGTCCTGTCGAGTCACCGGGACATCCTTCATCCGCGCCACGGACGCGTCGCGTTTTCTCTTTGGGGGCACAAGCTGGCCCGCTTCACTTCGCCTTTTGCCTTGATGGTGGCGGGTCTCGCGAGCGCGGCCGCCGCGCCGTTCAGTCTGGCGGCGGCCGTACTTTTCGCACTGCAGGCCGCGGCCTACGGCCTCGGGGCGGCCTCCCTCGCCTCGCCACTCGTCGCGCGCTTCCTGCCAGCCCGGCTCGCAGGCTTCTTCGTGCTCGTGAACGCCTCGATTCTGGTCGCCTGGATGCACCATTGGCGCGGCGAGCGCGCGGTCGTCTGGGAGCCCACGCGGCGTTGACGAATCGAGCACGAACGCGCCTGGCACCGGGCGGGAGCGCGATTCCGCTCGCGGTGCTCGCCCGCGTCGTGGCCCGGATCGACGCGGCTTCCGCCCTGGATCAGTCGCTGCAGGCCCGGTTTCCGAAGCGCACGCTCACCTACCACGCGTCCGGTCGCGAGGCGATGCGCGTGGCGCTGACGCGGTTGGCGCTGCGATCGGGGCGCAGCGAAGTCGCAATCCCCGCATACGGCTGCTTCTCGATTCCTGCCTCGGTCGTAGCGGCGGGTCTTCGAGTACGGCTCGTCGACATCGACGATTCGGGACGACTCGCGCCAGAGGCGGTCGAGCAGATCCCCTTCGATCGCGTCGTGGCAGTCGTCGTCGGCAGCCTCTTCGGCCTGCCGGAACCGGTCGCCGGGCTCGCAGCGCGAGCTCGCGCAGCTGGCGCGGCGGTGATCGACGATGCCGCCCAGGCTCTCGGCGCGACGGCGGCGGACGGCGTGGTCGGTGCGCGCGGCGATGTCGGAATCCTCAGCTTCGGCCGCGGCAAGCCACTGTCCGCGCTGGGGGGGGGCGCAGCGATCTGGTCCGACGCGGACCTCGCCGGCTCGTCGGGCCGCGAGGCCGAAAGCGCGCCGCACGATCCGCGGGAGAAGACGGGACTGGTGAGTCCCGCGCGCCTGGGCGCCCTCGCGCGCGCACTCGCCTACGACCTGTCGCGACGGCCGGCGGTACTGGGCCTGTTGGCGACGATCCCCGCCCTCGCGATCGGGCGCACGATCTACGACACGGACTTCGAACGCGGACCGATGCGAGGTGCGGCCGTCGCGCTGGCGGCGGCCCTCGCCCCTGAGCTCGATCGCATGAATGCGGCGCGTCGCGAGGCGGCCCACGCCCTCGCCGGCAGGATTCGCACCGAAACGGAGTACGTCCCGCTGCTCGAGCAAGAGGGCGCCTGCGGCGTCTTCCCCCGCCTGGGAATCCTGGCCCCGAGCCCGGAGCGCCGCGACCGCGCCCTCGCCGCGCTCGTCGCGCTCGGGGCGACGGCGATGTACCCGACCCCCATCGACGCGATCCGTGCACTCGGTCCCCATCGGATCGACGATCGGGCGTGCCCCGGTGCGAAGAAGTTCTGCGAACGCCTCCTGACGCTTCCGACCCATTCGGACCTGTGGCCCCGGCGCGCCGACGCGGTCGTCGAGCGGCTCGCGGAGAATTGACGCGAGCGGCCCACGTTCTCGACAGGGATCCCAAACTCGCCTAAAGACGTCGCGCCCGGCGTCCGACCCACAATCGAATCGACAAGGCCCGGCAGGAACGGTCAGGCAGGAGCGATCATGAGCTCGTCGAACAAGCCGAAATCGCTTCATCGAGGGGATCTCGTGCGGGTGCGCGGCCGAGAGGAGATCCTCGCGACCCTCGACGAGCGCGGCCGGGTCGACGGCATGCCGTTCATGCCGGAGATGCTCGAGCACTGCGGCCGGACGCTCCGCGTCGAGGCCCGCGCCCACAAGACCTGCGACACGATCCACAAGACCGGCGGCCGGCGCATGAGCGACGCCGTCCATCTCGAGGGGCTCCGCTGCGATGGCTCGGCGCACGGCGGCTGTCAGGCCGGCTGTCTCTTCTTTTTCAAGTACGCCTGGCTCGAGCGCGTCGACGAGTCGTCCCGCGCGGCCACCTCGGCGCCGAGAGCGGATGCCCCGACCCGCTCGAACCTCTGCACCGAGGCGACCCTCGCCGCTGCCACGCGCGCGAGCAGGTCTGCCGGCGAACCCGACGGTCCGGAGACCGTCTACTCCTGCCAGATCACGGAGCTCTTCCGGGCGACCTCTCCCCTGCCGTGGTGGGACGTCCGCCAGTACGTCGAGGACGTGACCTCGGGCAACGTCGGCTTCTTCGACATGCTGAACCGCCTCTTCTTCCGGTTCACCGCGAACGTGACGCAGGTCCTGCCGGGCTATCGCCTGTGGCTCGCGCTCTATGATCGAGTCCAGGCGATGCTCGGGAAGCCCAGCTATCCGGTGATCCAGGGCCTGCTCAAGAAGACGCCGTCGGAGTCGCTCCGCCTCAAGCCCGGCGATCGGGTCCGTGTCAAGCCCCTCGCTGCGATCGTAAAGACCCTCGACATCCGCAACCGCAATCGCGGCATGGCGTTCGACAAAGAGCAGTCGATCTTCTGCGGGGAGCCACACGTCGTCCAGGCCCGCGTCGAGCAGATCATCGACGAGCCGACCGGCAAGATGATGAAGCTCCCGAACGACTGCCTGATCCTGAAGGACGTCGCCTGCCGGTCCTGCTACAGCGAGAAGCGCATTGGTTGCCCGCGCGCGATCTACTCCTATTGGCGGGAGTGCTGGCTCGAGCGGGACGAGTCCGAGCGCTCGTGAGCAGCATCCAGCGCAAGGCGGCCAAGGGCGCGGGCTGGATGATCCTCGCCCAGGTCCTCGATCGCAGCATCGGGCTCGTGAGCACCCTGATCCTGGCGCGCTTCCTCGCGCCGGATGACTACGGCCTCGTCGCGATGGCGATGTCCGTCGGCGCACTGCTGAATCTCCTGCGCGCGTTCGGCCTCGAGATCGTGCTGATCCAACACCCCGCGCCGGAGCGCACCCACTACGACACGGCGTGGACGATGAACATCGTCGTATCCGTGATCGTCGGCCTCGGACTGCTCGCCCTCGCGAAGCCGATGTCGGTCTTCTACCGCGAGCCCGACCTGACCCTCGTGATGGCGCTGCTCGCGCTCTCGCCGATCGTCGAGTCGCTCCGCAACATCGGGATCGTCGACTTCCGCCGGAACCTCGACTTCGACCTCGAGTTCCGCTTCCTGTTCATCGGCCGACTGATCCGATTCGTGCTGGCCGTCGGACTCGCCTACTGGCTCCGGAACCATTGGGCGCTCGTCTTCGGGATGCTGCTCGGCCGCGTGGCAGAGGTCGTGCTCAGCTACGTCATGAGCGCCTATCGGCCGCGACTCTCACTGGCGGCGGTGGGCGAGCTGTTCGGGTTCTCCAAGTGGCTGCTCTCGAAGAACCTGATCCAGCTCCTGACGATGCGGTCGAGCGATTTCGTGATCGGACGGGTCTCGGGCGCCGGTGCCCTCGGCATCTTCAACGTCGCGAGCGAGATCGCCTCGCTGCCCTCGAGCGAGCTCGCGGCCCCGATCAATCGCGCCGTCTTTCCGAGCTTCGCCCGCCTCGCATCGGATCGCGACGCGCTGCGCCGGGCACTGCTCGACGTCTCGTCGATCGTCTTCCTGATCACGCTGCCCCTCGGCGTCGGCCTCGCCTTGACGGCGCATCTGATCGTGCCCCTGATGCTGGGGCCGCTCTGGCTGGAGGCGATCCCCGTCGTCGTCGCCATGTCGCTGTACGGCCTGGTCGACGGTCTCGGCTCGAATACCGGGTCGATGTTCCTGGCCCTCGGAAAGCCCCAGATCGTGACCCGCGTGGCCGCGATCCAGCTCGTCGTGCTGATCCCGGGCCTGTTCTTCGGGGTGTCCCGGGCGGGAGCCGTCGGCGCGGCCTGGGCCTACGTGGCGAGCGTCCTCGTGATCGTGCCCCTCGCCTACGCGATCCTGCTGGCCGAGCTCGAGCTGCCGGCCCGTCGGCTCGTGTCCCGGATCTGGCGCTCGCTGGCGGCGGCGGTCGCTATGAGCGGTGCGGTGTGGACGCTCGCCGAGACGCAGTCGGTGCCCGCGAACCTGCTCGAGACGATCGTGCAGCTCCTCGTCCTCGTCGGCGTGGGGGGCCTGGTCTACGTCGCGAGCGTCGTCGGCCTCTGGTACGCGAACGGGAGGCCAGAGGGCGCGGAGGGCCACGTGGCCACGCTGCTCGCAGAACGACTGGCCCCGGTCCTGGGTCGGGCAAGTGGGCCCTGACGTGCAAACCGATAGAACCTCTTCCGCCGATGCATACCGCCCGCGATCGTTGGCGCTCGGCCCTGCTGCGATCCCCGCGCCGCAACGGACCGCCAAGTTCCCCGCGCTTCGGGGAAAAGCGGACCACCGAGCGTCGCCGGGGAAGCAAGGACCACAGGCATGAGCTCGTCATCTTCGAGAAAGCCCGCCGTAGCGGTCGTGACCCCCGTCTACAACGGGGAGGACGTGCTCTCGACCTGCATCGAGAGCGTCCTGGCCCAGAGCTTCGGCGATTTCGAGTACCACATCGTGAACAACTGCAGCACCGACGGAACCCGAGAGCTCGCCGAGACCTACGCCCGCAAGGACGCCCGGATCCGGGTCCACGATCCGAGCGAGTTCGTCGACGTCACCGGCAGCCACAACCGCGCGCTCTCGATCGGCGCGCAGGGCACCGATTACGTCAAATGTGTCGATGCCGACGATTGGCTCTTCCCCCAGTGCATCGCGCAGATGGTCGAGCGGATGGAGGCCCATCCGAGCATGGGCATGGTCTGCGCGTACGTCCTCTACGGCAATCGCGTCGCCTGGGACGGCCTGCCCTACCCGAGCGACTTCGTCTCCGGCCGGGAGATCGGACGGAAGTATTTCCTGGACGACATCAAGGCCTTCGGCGGACCGACGGCCTCGATGTTGCGCTCCAGCGTGATCCGTTCGCAGCAGCCCTTCTATCCCGAGGGCCGCTACAACGGGGATACCGAGTCCTACCTCCAGCTCCTGCAGAAGCACGACTTCGGCTTCATCCACCAGGTCCTGACCTACAAGGCGGGCGGTGAGAATTCGCGCACGACCTACCGCATCCGCCATCTCAATCCCTACGCCGCCTCGAACGTGGAAGAACTCGTCCGCTACGGTCTGGCCTACATGAGCGAGGAGGCGTACACGGAGCGCCTCGCGTGGGAGCTCGACAGCTACTACCGCTTCCTCGCAGAGATCCACGTGCGCCGACTCGGCAACGACGTCTGGGACTACCACAAGACCCGGATGCAGAACCTCGGCATGCCGATCTCGAAGTCGCGACTCGCGCGTGCCGTAGTCGTCGCAGTCGTCGACCGCCTCCTCAATCCCAAGCGAACGATCGAGGGCATCGTTCGCCCACTCATGAAATCCCCTCTTCCCGGAAACGAGAACTGAAAACCGATGGACCAATCCACGCCTCGAGACCCGATGCAAACCGCAAAACACGTCGTCGAGAACGATCTCGACCACATCATCCGTCAGGCCGGCGCCGAGTTCGCCCGCATGTCGGGCCGCCGCCTCACGATCGCCGGCGGCGCCGGCTTCCTCGGCTATTACCTGGTCCAGTCGGCGCTGCACTGGAACCGCCGCAACTCCGGCTCGGCCCCGATCGACCTGATCGTCCTCGACAGCTTCGTGCGCGGTGTCCCCGGCTGGCTGACGGCCCTCGAGTCGGACCGGAACCTGACGCTCGTCCGCCACGACGTGACCGAGCCCCCGCCGGCCGTCCTCGGCGACCTCGACTACCTGATCCACGGCGCCTCGATCGCGTCGCCGACCTACTACCGGCAGCATCCGATCGAGACGATGGACGCAAACGTCGGCGGCCTGCGCCACTTCCTCGACTACGCGATGCGGCAGAAGCAGAAGGGCCGCCCGCTCGAGGGGCTCCTGTTCTATTCCAGCAGCGAGATCTACGGCGATCCCACGCCCGACCAGATCCCGACGATCGAGACGTATCGCGGCAGCGTGTCGTGCACGGGCCCGCGCGCCTGCTACGACGAATCGAAGCGCTACGGCGAAACGCTCTGCGTCAACTTCACCCGCCAGCACGGGCTCCCGATCAAGGTCGCGCGCCCATTCAACAACTACGGCCCGGGCCTGAAGATCAGCGATCGCCGGGTCATCCCCGACTTCGCGCGCGACATCCTGAACGGCAACGACATCGTCATGCTCTCGGACGGCTCCGCGATGCGGACCTTCTGTTATTCCGCCGACGCGATCGCCGGCTACTACAAGACGCTCGTGAACGGGCGACCGGGCGAGGCCTACAACATCGGCGTCGAGACGCCGGAGATCACGATGCTCGAACTCGCCGAACGCATGGTGGCCCTCGGCCGCGAGCTTTTCGGCTACCGGGGCCGGGTCGTGCGCAAGCAGAGCGAAGACAAGGACTACCTCGTCGACAATCCCAATCGCCGCTGCCCGGTGATCACGAAGGCCCGCAGCGAGCTCGGTTACGACCCGCAGGTCACGCTCGAGGACGGGCTCCGGCGCTCGCTCGTCTGGTACTCGGGCAACCGGGAAGCCTCGGATCTCTAGATGCGCATCTCGATCATTGGAACCGGCTACGTGGGTCTCGTCACCGGCGCCTGCCTCGCAGAGAAGGGCCACCGCGTCGTGTGCGTCGACATCGACGTTGCCCGTGTCGACTCGCTGAACCGCGCCGAGGCGCCCATCTTCGAGGCGGGACTCCCGGAGCTCCTCACCCGGCACGTCGGCCACAACCTCTCGGCGACGACCGATCTCGCACTCGCCGTCCGCGAGTCGGAGATGACCCTGATCGCCGTCGGGACGCCTTTCGACGGGCGGGAGATCGATCTGTCCTTCGTGCTCGGCGCCGCCCGTCAGGTCGGCGAGGCGCTGCGTACGAAATCAAGCTGGCATCTCGTCGTGGTGAAGAGCACGGTCGTCCCCGGCACGACGGACGGCCGTGTGCTCGCCGAACTCGAGCGCGCCTCCGGCAAGCACGCGGGACGGGATTTCGGCGTCGGCATGAATCCCGAGTTCCTCTCGGAGGGCGAGGCGGTCCAGGACTTCCTGTGCCCCGATCGGATTGTGCTCGGCGGCATCGACGAGCGCTCGACAGACGCCCTCGCCGAGGTCTACGCCCCCTTCCCCGCCGAGATCCCGCGATTGCGGACGAACCCGCGGACGGCCGAGATGATCAAGTACGCCTCGAATGCGCTGCAGGCGACCCTGATCTCCTTCACCAACGAGCTCGCGAACCTCGGCGCCGCCCTCGGCGGGATCGACACCGTCGACGTCATGCGGGGCGTCCATCTCTCCAACTACCTGCGCGGTCGCAACGCCGAGGGACTGGCGCCGATCACGTCCTTCCTGAAGGCGGGCTGCGGCTTCGGGGGCAGCTGCTTTCCCAAGGACGTGAAGGCCCTCGTCGCCTACGCTGAACGCACCGGAGAGCCGATGCCGGTCCTCGCCTCCGTGCTCGCGATCAACGAGGCGCAGCCGCGCAAGACCGTCGAGCTCCTGAAGCGACACTGGTCGGATCTTGCCGGTGTACGGACGACGGTGCTCGGGCTCGCCTTCAAGCCGGGGACGAACGACGTGCGGGAGAGCCCGGCCTTCCCGATCCTGCAGTCGCTTCTCGATCAGAAGGCCGACGTGACCGCCTTCGATCCGATCGCGCGCCGAGAAGCGGAAGCGGCCTTTCCGGCGAGGCTGGGGCTTCGTTACGCGACGAACCTCGAGGACGCCCTGGTTCGGGCCCAGGCGGTGATCGTCGTGACGCCCTGGAATGATTTCGAAGGCGTGCCTGCGCGACTCGCGGAGGACGTTGTGTTCGTCGATGCCCGGCGGGCCTTCGACAAGCACGCGATCGCGAACTACGAAGGGATCGGTCTCTAGCCATGGAATTCGAGGAGACGAAGCTCGCCGGAGCCCACCTGGTCCGACAGAAGAAGTTGGCCGATTCGCGGGGCTTCTTCGCCCGGGTCTGGTGTACGGACGAGTTCCGCCAGCACGGCCTGAATCCCACGGTCGTCCAGATCAACACGGGGATGAGCCACACGGCAGGCACGCTGCGCGGCATGCATTTCCAGGAATCGCCCCACGCCGAGGCCAAGCTCGTCCGCTGCACCCGCGGCGCGATCTTCGACGTGATCGTCGATCTGCGTCCCGGCTCCCCGACGCGCGGGCAATGGGTCGGCTACGACCTCACGGCCGAGAACGGCGCGATGCTCTACGCGCCCGAGGGCTTCGCCCACGGCTATCAGACGCTCTGCGCCGACACGGAGATGGAGTACACGGCGAGCGCGATGTACTCGGGACCCTCCGCCCGGGGTGTGCGCTTCGACGATCCGGCATTCGGCATCGTCTGGCCGCTCCCGGTCTCGATCATGTCCGACCCCGACCGGGGCTGGCCGGACTGGCAACCCGACGCGAGGAAGTCATGAGCGAGGACGCCCCGAAACGAGTCCTCGTCACCGGTGCGACGGGCTTCATCGGTCGCCACACCCTCGCGCCCCTGCGCGCCCGGGGCTACGAGGTCCACGCGGTCTCGAGTCGCGCGCCGATGCCGGTCGCCGCGAACGCCGCGGAGGGCGAGGGCGTAGTCTGGCATCGCGCCGATCTGCTCGTCCCCGACGCCGCGGCCGGGCTGCTCGCAGAGCTTCGACCCTCGCACCTGCTCCACCTCGCCTGGTACGTCGTCCCCGGCAAGCTCATCACCGCCCCGGAGAACTTCGCCTGGGTGATGGCGAGCCTCGACCTGATCCGCCGCTTCTCGGAGTCGGGCGGTCGGCGCGTCACCGTCTGCGGCTCGGGCTACGAGTACGATTGGAGCTACGGCTACTGCTCCGAGAAGCTCACGCCGGCCGTCCCCAACACGGTCTATGGCGCCTGCAAGCAGGCCCTCGGCATGCTGGTCGAAGCCTTCGCCGCCCAGTCCGGGCTCTCCGCCGCCTGGGGCCGGGTCTTCTTCCTCTACGGGCCGAACGAGCATCCGGATCGACTCGTCTCGTCGGTGATCCGCTCGCTCTTGCGGGGCGAACCGGCCCGCTGCTCCCACGGCCGGCAGATCCGCGACTACATGCATGTCCAGGACGTGGCCGATGGCCTCGTGGCGCTCCTCGACAGCGACGTGGGCGGCGCCGTCAACGTCTCGTCCGGAGAGGCCACCACCCTGCGCGAGATCGTGCTCACGATCGGACGCCTGACCGGCCGCGAAGACCTGATCCAGCTCGGGGCCCTGCCCGCCCGCGCCAACGACACCGCGCTAGTGGTCGGGGACAATGCGCGCATGACGGCCGAGACCGGCTGGAAGCCCCGCTACGACCTCGAGTCGGGGCTACACCAGACGATCGAGTGGTGGCAAAGGCAATCGGGTTGATCCGCCGATGACGCTCGGGTGATGAGCAACATGCAGCGCGACATGTCGTGAAACAATGAAGAGCGGAATGAAGAGAGCGGCATGAAGAACATCTGCGTTCTGGGAACGGGCATGGCGGGCTGGGGCGCGGCGCATCAGCTGCGCATGGCGGGCGTCACCCCCATCCTGTTCGACAAGAAGCCCCACTACGGGGGCCATACGGCTTCGTTCCTGCGCGAGGGCCAGTTCACCTTCGACGAGGGTCCTCACGTCTCGTTCACCAGCCACGAGCGGCTGCAGAAGCTCTTTGCCGAGCAGATCGACCAGAAGCACGAGATCCTCGATACGAAGGTCAACAACTACTGGCGTGGTCACTGGGTGAAACACCCGGCCCAGATCAACCTCTACGGGCTCCCGCCGGAGACGATCATCGACGTGATTCGCGATTTCGTCGCGGCGCAGAACACGCAGCACGGCGAGATCGTGAACTACGAACAGTGGCTTCGGGCGAGCTTCGGCGACACCTTCGCCGAGCAGTTTCCGATGGACTACACGATCAAGTATCACACGACCGAGGCGAAGAACATGAGCCTCGACTGGATCGGTCCTCGCCTGTACCAGTGCAAGCTCGAGGAGGTGTTGCGCGGTGCGTTGCTGCCGGCCACCGCCGACGTCCACTACATCAGCGGCTTCCGCTATCCGTCCCACGGCGGCTTCGTCTCGTATCTGCGCCGCTTCATGGATTCGTCGGATGTCCGTCTCTCGCACAAGCTCGCTGCGATCGATCCGAAGGCGAAGCAGGTGAAGTTCGATAACGGAGTCAGCGTCCCGTACGACGGGCTCGTATCCTCGGTTCCGCTCCCTGACCTGATCCCGGCGATCGTCGGGGCGCCGCGCGAAGTCCGTGAGGCAGCGGCGCGGCTCTCCTGCAGCGAGGTCGTGATCGTCAATCTCGTGGTCGACCGACGCAATCTCGTCGACGCCCACTGGACCTACATCTACGACCGGGACATCTTCTTCACCCGCATCTCGACGCCGCATCTGCAGTCGCCGCACAACGTGCCGCCGGGCTGCGGAAGCCTCCAGGCCGAGTGCTACTACTCGAAGAAGTACCGGCCGCTCGACCGCACGCCGGACGAGTGCATCGAGCCCACGATTCGAGACCTGAAGAAGATCGGCGTGCTCCACGAAGGAGATCGGATCCTCTACCGCGAGGCGATGCACATCGACTACGCGAACGTCGTCTTCGATCTCGAGCGCGCCGACGCCCTGGCGATCGTCCACGGCTATCTCGACGAGATCGGGATCGCCTACTGCGGGCGCTACGGCGATTGGAAGTACATCTGGACCGACGAGTCCTTCATCAGCGGAGAATCCGCCGCCGACAAGATCCTGGGGCGCTGAGCGCCATGCGTTCCCTCCGATTCGACACGCTCCAGAAGGTCCTGTTCGTCGGGGCCCATTCCGACGACATCGAGATCGGTTGCGGCGGGACGGTGCTCAAGTTGGTCGAGGAGAATCCGGGGCTCGAGATCCTCTGGGCCGTGTTCAGCGCGGAAGGCGGGCGAAGCCAGGAGGCCCGACGCAGCGCCGAGGCCTTCCTCGCCGGGGCCCACGATCCGCAGATCGTCGTCCAGGACTTCCGCGGCTCCTACTTCCCCTACCAGGGCGAACAGATCAAGCAGTTCTTCGAGACCCTGAAGCCCTTCGGCCCCGACGTCGTGTTCACCCATTACCGCGAGGATCGCCATCAGGATCACCGCGTCCTCTCGGACCTCGCCTGGAACACCTTTCGCAGCCACACGATCCTCGAGTACGAGATCCCGAAATACGACGGCGACTTCGGCTCGCCGAACTTCTTCGTGCCGCTCTCCGAAGCACATTGTCGCCGCAAGGCCGAGCTCGTGATGCAGCACTTCCCGTCCCAGGCGGGCAAGCAGTGGTTCACGACCGACCTCTTCATGGCGACGCCGCGGATCCGCGGCATGGAATGCGACTCCCCGACGCGCCATGCCGAGGCCTTCTACAGCCGGAAGCTCTCGCTCTCATGAGCGGGGCGCCCCGGGCAGGTGGGGCGCCCGGCGGCGCGAACGGCGGCGCCTCCGGCCAGAACAGGATGCGCAAGGCGATGTTCGCGCTCGTGGCCCTCGCGCTCTCGCTGCTCGCCGTCGAAACCATGACCCGGCTGCTCGTGCCAACCCCCTGGATCGTGCCGCGTCGACCGGCCGAAGATCCCTTCCTCATCCCCCATCCGGAGCGCGGCTACGCGTTCAGGCCCTCCTTCACGAACGAGTGGCGCTCGGCCGACTACGCGTTCCTCGTTCGCCTGAACGAACTCGGCCTGCGCGACACCTCGCTCGCTGAAGCGAAAGCCGGAGGACTCCGGATCCTCGCTCTCGGCGACTCCTATACGTTCGGGATCGGGGTCGAGGGTGACGAGAGCTGGCCCGAGGTCCTCGAACGGCGACTTCGGTCCGAGCTCCCTGCGACGCTGCGGCCGGTCGTCTTCGACGCGGGCCTGCCGGCCTACGGTGCGCGACAGATCCGCCAGCTCGGCGAGGAGCTGATCCCGAAGCTCGAGCCGCAGATCGTGATCTTCGGGATGTACATGAATAGCGCCTGGCGGGTCGAGAACCCCTACGTGATCTTCGGCCAGACCCTGATCACGACCGATCGCGTCGATGCGATGGCGATCGGTCGCTCGAACGAGCTGCTCATCACGGCCTTTCCGCCCGGTCCGTTGCGCGCCCTCGACCTCTGGTTCAAGCAACATCTTTACGTCGCCGCACACCTCCTATCCCTCGCGAACGAGGGCCGCCACTGGCCCGATCGGACGGCGCCGCACGATTCGCCCGAAGGCTTGGCACGTGCCTGGGCGCCCGTCCTGGCCGAAATCGATCAGCTCGACCGCGGCGTCCGGGAGGCGGGGGCCCGGCTCATCGTGCTGCCGATCAACGCGCAGGAAAGCGACGGCTCCTTCTCGGATCAACAGTCGCGCGCCAACGCGATTCTGCGAGACCACTGCTTGGCCCGCTCGATCCTCTTTGTCGACCCCCTGCCCGAGCTGATCGCGCAGTCGAACGGACAGCCCCTTCATCGCTTCCCGAGCGATGGCCACTGGACCGCGGCTGCACATGCGATCGCGGCGGAGCAGCTCGAAAGGGAGATCCTGGGACCGGGCCTGGCCGACCTCCGCACGGCAGTCGTGGGGCAAATCGCTCGCGAATCCGGCGACGCGGGGCTGCCCGCCAGTCAGTGAAGGTCGCCGGTTCGCCGACAAGAAGGGCACTCTATCCAGGGATGCCGGCCGCTTCGTCGGGGGAGATTGAATTGAGGAGCGAGACCATCGGAGCCGAGTCGCACGCCGTGCCCGCAAACATCCTGATGTTCGGCGGACCCTTGGATTGGTCCGAGGCCTGGTACTCCCGCCACCAGCTGACGGCCGGCCTCGCGCGGCGCCACCGGGTCGTACTCGTCGATCCGGCACCGCCATTCCGCGCTGTCCTCGAGTCCCCGGGTCGCTTGCTCCACGGGGCTCGCTTGCTCCCGGAGCCGGTCGGGACCTTCCGGTACGAACATCCGGGCTGGCTCCCGACGGTCCTGCGCTACCCCGACCTGCGAGAGGCGCTCGAAATCCGACGAGCCGAGACGATTCGCAGGAAGCTGGTCGCGCCGGCCCGAGGCCCCTCGGTCGTCTACGTCTGGCATCCCGAGCACACCGACGAGGTCCGCCCCTTGCGAGATCTTCCGATCGTCTACCACGCCTACGATCGCTACGACCTGTACACCGGCGCCGCCGGCGAGGCCGCGCGCGAACGCGAGACCTGGCTCGCACGCCACGCAGCGTTTTGCGTCGGGGCGTCGTCGATGATCGTCGAGCACCTGAGAAGCCTCGGTGCCACCAATGTATGTCTGCTGCGTCACGGCGTTGATCCCGGATTCTTCGCGAGCGGAATCACGGTCCCCCCCCCGCTCGAACGACTTCCGCACCCGAGAATCGGGCTCGTCGCCTCGCTCTCCGACGCCATCGACTATCTCGGGCTCCAACGCATCGCGCAGGAACGCCCGGACTGGTCGCTCGTCATCGTCGGCAAGCGCGCCTTCACCGACGACCGGAAGCGCGAGCAGTTCGATGCGCTCGTGCGTCTTCCCAACGTCCATGAGTTCGGCTTCCGCCCGCGTGAAGAGGTCCCGGGCTGGCTCACGGGGCTCGATGTCGCGCTGGTCTCCTACGATCTCGAGACCTGGGCTCCCTTCAACCAACCTCTCAAGCTCTACGAATACCTCTCGTGCGGACTGCCCGTCGTCGCCAGTCGAATCCAGGCGGCCGAGGAGCTCGGAGATCTCGTTCGATGTGTCCGAGCGCCGCAGGAGTGGATCCCGGCGATCGAGGAAGCCCTTGCGAGCAATGACGTGGAGTCGCGGGCGCGGAGGCGGCGGTTCGCAGACGAGAATCGCTGGGAGAAACGCGTCGAGACGCTCGACGAGATGCTCTCGCAGCGAATCGGATGCCACGGCGAACTCGCTGGGGATGCCGCCGCGCGACGGAGTGGATGATGTGCGCGATCGTCGGAGTCCTTGATCGTCGCGGGCGCCCCGTTCGAGCCGAAGATCTCGTCCGGATGCGCGACGAGATGATCCACCGCGGGCCCGACGATGCCGGCATTCATCTCGACCATGCCGTGGGCCTCGGCCATAGACGCTTGTCGATCGTCGACCTGACGCCGGGCGGCCACCAGCCGATGGCGAGCCAGGACGGCTCGATCTGGCTCGTCTTCAATGGAGAGCTCTACAACTACGTAGAGCTCGCCCGGGAGCTCGAGAAGGCCGGGCACCAGTTCCGCTCGAAGAGCGACACCGAGGTCATCCTTCATCTATACGAAGAGTATGGAGAGGCCTGCCTCGGGCGCATGAACGGCATGTTCGCCTTCGTGTTGTGGGACAGTCGACGTCGCTGTCTGTTCGGCGCCCGCGATCGGATCGGCATCAAGCCGCTCTATTACCGCTCGACCCCGGAAACGTTCCTGTTCGCGTCCGAGATCAAGGCCCTGCTGGCGGCGAGGGACGTCCCGCGCGAGCCCGATCTGCAGGGCGTCGCCGATTACCTCTACTGCGGTCGCGCGCTCGCCGGCCGAACGCTCTTTGCGGGAATTTCCGAGCTCCAGCCGGGTTGGGCCTTTCGCGTGGATGAGAGCGATCTCCGCCTCTGGGAGTATTGGCGCGTCCCCGCGCGCGAGCCCGACTCCGACATGACCGAGGACGAGGCGATCGATGCCCTGGCGGCGCTGATCGAGGACGCGGTCCGGATCGAGTGTCGAAGCGACGCCGAAGTCGGTTGCCATCTCTCGGGGGGGCTCGATTCGAGCACGATCGCCTGTCTGACGACCCGACACCGGCCCGGGCTCAAGTCGTTCTCGATCCGCTCGCCAGGAGGGGCCTACTACGACGAGACGCGCTTCGCGAAGATCGTCTCCCGGCACGCGGGGACCGAGTATCTCGAAGCGGACGCGACCCATCACGACATGGACGCCATGGTGACCCGACTCGTGTGGCACATGGACGCTCCGATGCCCGTGCCGGGCGGAATCAACTACTACGTCTTGTCGCGACTCGCCGCCCGCCATGTGAAGGTCACCCTGACCGGCCACGGCGGCGACGAGGTGTTCGGGGGCTACCCCGCGCAGTTTGCTGTCGGGGTGGGCAATACCGACATGTTCCCGAAGACCGCCCCGAAGCCGCATAACGAGCCGATCGCTCGACGCATTCGCAATGCGCTCGTCCGCGAAGGCCTGCGCGGCGTCCTCCGCCGACTCATGGCGCGCTCCCAGCCCCGGTCACCCGAGGAAAGCTGGATCCAGCTCCATTGCGCCCCATCGCCCGAATCCGACGCGATGCTCCATCCCGATTTCGTGCGATCACTCGACGGCTATTCGCCCCGCGAGAGCTATCTCGATGCCTTTCTTCGGGCGCCCTCGGACAATCTGTTCGACCGCTGCCTTCATCACGACCTGCGCTGCTACCTGCCCTCGCTCCTCCACATGGAGGACCGCACGAGCATGGCCAACTCGGTCGAATCCAGAGTGCCCCTGCTCGATCATCGGATCATCGAGTTCGTTGCGCGCCTCCCGGAACGATTCCGTCCGTCCTCACCGAAGCAGATGCTCCGGGAATCGGCTCGCCGTTGGCTGCCCACCGAGATTCTCGAGCGCAGGGACAAATCCGGCTTCCCGATCCCGGTCGAGCAATGGTTCACCCACGAGCTCGCCCGACCCGCGGAACGGGTCTTCACGTCGGCCCCGATGCGCGAGCGCACCATCTTCGACTCGCGAGCGTTGAGCGCGCCGAGTTTCCGGCGCACCCGCGGCTGGGCGGCGCTGAACCTCGAGCTCTGGTTCCGGGTCTTCATCGATCGACGACTCGATCCGCAGACGCCGCTGACCGGCGTCGAGTGATGGCCGTTCCCGGCGAGATCCCGACGCCGACGCGACGGCCCGAACGGCGGTTCGGCATTCGGATTGCCGCATTCGGGGTCGCGGCGATCTATCTCGTCGCGCTGGCACTCTTCGTGCTCCTGCCCCAGCCCGTCCAGGACGTTGAGAACCTCGAGGCACAGGGAAGCCTCGGGATCGGCTGGCTGGCAGACGCGCTGCGCAACGTCCTGCTCTTCGTTCCACTCGGAGCAGGCGTCCGGCTCGCGACTGGCTCGAGCTTGCGTGCACTCGCGCTGGGCGCGGCGCTCGCGATCGCGTTCGAGCTGCTCCAGACCTTCATTCCTGGGCGGTTCAGCTCCCCGGTCGACATCGTCACCAACACATTCGGCGCCTGGATCGGCGCCTGGATCATGGGCCACCGCGAAAGCCTCCTCGCCCCTCCTCCTCGGCAAGCAGCCCGGCTGGCATGGGTCGCAACGCTCACGGCCGCTTCGATCTGGATCGTGGGCACTCTCGGTCTGCGACCGGCGACGCCGAACACGCGATACTTCGGTGGACACACACCGCAGCTCGGCCATCTCGCCCACTATAAGGGGCAGGTCCTGGAGGCGCGGATCGGCGATTCGGAGATTCCCGACGCAGGGCTCGTCGACGATCAGGCAACCTTGAAGCAGTCCCTCCGCAGGTCGGAATCGATTCGGATTCGATTCCGACGTGGACCGGCACCCGCGCGCCTCGCCCCCCTCGTCACCCTCCACGACGATCTCCAACGCGAGATCCTGTTGGTTGGACTGGAGCGGGACGACCTGGTTCTCCGGAGATGGGTTCGCGGAGCGGCCTGGGGCCTCGAGAATCCGGCACACCGATGGCCCGTCGCGCTGGCTCCGAACCGGGCGGGTGAAGTCGCCGAACTCGAGTTCGTGCTCGAGAAGGGCCGATCGCGTGCGCGGATCGACGAACGCGCGCTCGCGGACCACGCGTGGAGCCCCGCCCGGATCTGGGCCCTGGTCCTGCCGCGTGACATCGCGAGCGAAGCCACCGCCAGGATCCTCGATGCCGTTTGCATCGCAGTGCTGACACTGCCGGTCGCGTTCTACGCTCGCCGCGCGATCGTGGGGCTTCTGGAATTGGCGGGACTGGCCGCTCTGCTAGTGGCCCTTCCGGCGGTGCTCGAGTGTGCGGCGATCTCAGCCACGGAATGGCTGGCCTTCGGGGGGACCGTCGCGCTCGGCCTGTGGCTCGGCGGGCGGTCGGTCGATCCGGGTTCAACCGAACGGGGAACTGAATGATCAAGCGGCCGAAAGTGCCCGAGCGCCTGCGTCCCTGGGTGGGTGCGCTTCGATCGCGTGACGAGCGACAGGATCTCCTCTGGGAGCTTCGCCGCCGCGCCCGCGGCGCGCCTGGACTGCCCGAACGACCGATCGACCGGCTCCTCGTGATCTGTCTCGGCAACATCTGCCGCAGCCCGTTCGGAGAGCGTTACCTCGCGAGCGCCTGTCCCCGCCTGAGCGTGCGGTCCGCAGGCTTCGGCGCGGCCGACGGCGACCCGGCGCCGAACGAGGCCATCATCGTCGCGCACGAATTCGACATCGACTTGAAGCGCCACGCCGCTCGCCGGATGACCCGCGACGATGCGGAGTGGGCCGACCTCATCGTCGCCATGAGTGGTCGACACTATTCGATGATGGCGGAACGCTGGCCTGAACATCTCGGGAAGATCCGCATGCTCGGCGATTTCCTGGACACTGCGCCCCACGTCATACCGGATCCGTGGGGTCAGCCGGCGGACGCATTCCGAGCGGTCTACGCGCAGATCGTCCGAGCGGGCGACCGCCTCGCGATCGACCTCGAAGCGGCGCGGGGCGGCGGACAGTGATTTCGGGCGATGCCCTCGCGAGCCCAGCCGATCGATCGAATAAAGTCGGGTCGGCGCGTCTCTCCGTTTGCAGAAGAGCCGTCCGAAACGTTCCGCAGTCGGAACTGTCCCGGGTGGGGGGGTCGGCGGTCTAGATGTTGGCGCCACGCACGTTGTTCATCCCCGCCTTCGCCTCGTGCCTGACGGCTCCCCTGCTGCGAGAGCTCAACCGGATGACGACCGCGCACGGCGAACGGGCCGAGTCGCTCGCGCTCCGGATCCGATCAACGAGCGCATTCGAGCCCTCCCTGGCCGCTGAGGGAGACCGCGGCCCGTATCCCCGCCTCGCGCTCCATCGCGCCCGATCCCGACCTTCGCGACCGCGCGCTGGCGCGACTCGTTCCGTTCGGAGCCAGCGGGATGTATCCAGAATCACTCGACGCGATCGGAGCGCTCGAGCCGCATCTCGTTGGGAACCGGTCATGTCCGGGTGCGCGGCGCTTTGCGAGGCGCGTTCTCACGCTTCCGACCCACGCCGGCTCGACGCCGGGGCGGTCGACGTGATTCTCGAGACGCTTCATTCGCCACCGGCCGCCGCGCCGTCCGGGCGGACGACCCTCCGACCGGCGGGACCGACCGCATGAGCGATCGGATCTACCGCCGAGGCGCGCCCTCCTCCTTGCCCATCCCCTGCCGCTCGATATCCGACCTTATCTGCGCGGGGGATTCGGCCGGGACACAGAAACTGCTCACCCGGGCGACACCCCCCGCCGAAAAGTGGCCGATATCGGACCACGAATCCCGATCTCCGGTGACACACGGGGGCGGGGACCGAAACGGGATGGACGATCGGATTCCGGCTTCCCGATCGAGGCTGTGCTGGAGCGAGGATCCGCGGGCGAAGCCTCAGATGGCCGGCCCAACGACTAGACTGTCCGAATCAGCCGACCACACCGTCCGAGCCCGGTGTCGACCGGAACAGGGGAGGTGACGATCATGAAGGTAGTGCTCTTCTGCGGCGGTCTCGGTCTGCGTCTGCGCGACCATTCCCAGAACACTCCGAAGCCCATGGTCCTGATCGGCCACCGCCCGATCATCTGGCACCTGATGTCCTACTACGCCTACTACGGTCACAAGGACTTCATCCTCTGCCTGGGCTACCGGGGCGATGCGTTCAAGGAATACTTCCTCAACTACAACGAAACGGTCTCGAACGATTTCGTGCTGAAGAGCGGCGGCCGCGACGTCGAGCTCATGAGTCGCGACATCGAGGACTGGACGATCCGCTTCGTCGATACCGGCCTGCACTCCAACGTCGGCATGCGGCTCAAGGCCGTGCAGCCGCATCTCGCGGGCGACGAGATGTTCCTCGCCAACTACAGCGATGGGCTGTCGGACCTTCCCCTCGACGCCTACATCCGGGATTTCGAGAAACGAGACCAGACGGCGACCTTCATCAGCGTGAAGCCGAACTCGGGCTTCCACTTCGTCGAAGCCGACCCGGAGGGGACCGTCTCGGCAATCCGCTCGGTCGAAGACTCGGACCATCGAGTGAATGGGGGCTTCTTCGTCCTGCGCCACGCGATCTTCGACGCGATCGGGTCGGGCGAGGAGCTCGTCCACGAGCCCTTCCAGCGCCTGATCGAGCAACGCAAGCTCCACACCTACCGCTACGATGGATTCTGGCAGTGCATGGACACGTTCAAGGACAAGCAGCGCCTCGATGAGCTGATGGATCGCGACGCTGCCCCGTGGCAGATCTGGAAGCGGACCCGGCGCTAGCCCCGATCCGGGCATTCGAGAGGGCAGGAGTCTTGGCTGGTCACGGATGGAGCGGGATTCATCGGCTCCCGCTTCGTACGGCTCGTACTGGCCGAGCGACTCCACGTTCGCGTCTTCGTGTTTGAAAAGCTGACCGACGCAGGCCGGGTCGAGAATCTGTCAGACCTGCCGGATCCGGACTGCTGCGTGCTCGCCCGGGGCGATCTTGCCCGCGCCGACGACGTGCGGAGCGTGCTCGCACGACACGCGCTGGTCCGCATCGTCAACCGCGCCGCGGAGACCCACGTCGATTGCTCGATCGACGGACCCCGCGCCTGCGTCGAAACCATACTCCTGGGCACGTTGGAGTTGCTCGAGGCGACGCGCGGCCACCTCGAACCCCTATCCGAGTAGACCTCCGTCTTCTCGTCTCATCGAGGGGGAGGAACACGATGCGGGTCCTGGCAGATGGTCGGGTACGACGGACGCAGTCCGAGTGGCAGTCGATCCTGAAGCGCTTCGAGAAGAGCGGTCTCTCCGGGACCGCCTTCTGCGAGCGGGAGGAGATCTCTCCGAGCGCGTTCGGCGAGTGGAAGCGCAAGCTCGGCGAGCCGACGCCGTCGCGCCCTTCGCGCCCTCGTTTCGTCGAACTGACGACGACCCCGGTCATGTCGCTCACACCGTCGCAGAGTCGAGGGGCGTTCGAGATCTCGCTGCCGGGCGCCGTCGTGCTGCGCTGGATCGCGTAGCCGATGTGGTGGACCGAGGGGCCGCGCCGAGTCTTTGCCTGGACGGAACCCACCGACATGCGGAAGTCCTTCCAGGGACTGCTCGCTCTCGTGCAGCGCCTGTTCGTCGATCACGACCCGTACTCGGGAAGCCTGCTCTCGGACGGCTACGGGGCCTATCCCGCGTATGCGGAGAAGCGGGCCCAGGTCGAGCACGCACTCTGCTGGGCCCACATGCGGCGCGGGTTCGTCGAGGCCGAGGACGTGGAACCCATCCGAGTCGCTCGGGCGCTCGAGTGGATCGGACGGCTGTATGCGATCGAAGCCGAGATCCGGGCCAAGGGCCACGCGGGAGAAGCCAAGCAAAAGATCCGCGGCGATCAGAGTCGGCAGATCGTGGCCGAGTTCTTCGAGTGGCTGAAGCACGAACTCGCCCACGGTGCACTCTTGCCCAGGAACCCGTTCACGGGGGCGGCGAGCTACGCGCTCGAGCGAAGGCGCGGGCTCGAGGTGTTCCTCGGCGACCCGGACGTTCCGATCGACACGAACCATCTCGAGCGCACTCTCCGTCCGATCCCGATGGGGAGGAAGAGTTGGTTGTTCTGCTGGACGGAGCTCGGCGCCGAGCGCGTCGGTCAGGTGCAGAGCTTGATCACGATGTGTGTTCTGCACGGCGTGGACCCGTACACGTACCTGGTCGACGTGCTGCACGACGCGGCGGGCCGACGCTGGAGTGTCGCGCGCGCGAGGCCCGGCCCGGTGAGCGCAACGGCGCCGGAGGTTGACCGCTCAAGTTCCGGTGACGCGGAACCTGCAAGCCTGCCTTCTCCCAGATCCGGTACGCCCGATCGGCGCTCATCGTGTGTCCCTCCCTTGCCAGGAACACCTGGATCCGCCGATACCCGAACCGAGGGCAGTGGGTCGACAGCTCGCGCATGGCGGAGATCACCGGAGCATCTCGCCTCGCGAAGACAGACTCGTGAGCGACTGTCGATCGAGCGACCTCGAGCAGCGCACACGCTCGTCGCGGATGGCACGTTCAAGGCCTCTTTTCCGCTCGAAGTCCGATAAGTAGACGCTATGTCGAGCAGGGGATGCAAGGGGAACGGGCCCCTGCCTGGGAAGGATTGGCTCCGTCCGGCCAGTCTCCCGATGAAAGAGTGCCTGAGTTCGTCGAAGCGGCTCGAGCGATCGGCGCCGTTGATCCCGCCGTCGCCCGGACCGACCCGCGCAGGAAGCTGCAACGCACCGAGGGCGGAGATCGACGCGCAGCCGCGTCCTCTTTTGCGCGCAAGTTCGCCGCATTTTCCAGCCGTATCTCGCGAGACACCGACGAATCCCTCATGCTCTTGCCGCGGCGGTGATCCGGTCCGATGATCCATGTTTGCGAAATCGAGGAGGCAGCCGGGCGGCCGGAATCGTCGAGAGCCGGTTCGATCTGGCGTGTGGTGTCTTCTTGAATCTTCGCATGCGCGTCATCCGATCGCTCGCGTGGCAGGGACAGGCCACTATCGCCGGGCAGGTACTGTCGTGGATCTCGTCCCTGGTCGTGATCCGCTTGTTGGATCCCACGGACTACGGCCTGATGGCCAGCGCCGGCATTCTCCTGGGTCTGATCGCCGCGATTTCCGAGCTCGGCGTGGGTGCCGCAGTGATCCAGGCGCGCGACCTGGATCGCTCGCGCCTGCGTGATCTACAGACCCTCGTCTGGCTGCTCGCGATTGGCGGGGGTCTGGTCATGGCCGCCTCCGGTCCCGGTCTCGCCCGCTTCTTCTCGGAGCCGCGGCTGGCCGAGATTGCCCCTGCGCTGGCCCTGACCCTGCCGCTGGCGGCGCTCTACACGCTGCCCCAGTCGCTGGCGCTGCGAGATCTGAACTTCGACCAGAAGGCGATCGCAGACGTCGCAGCGGCGGTCGTCACCACCATCTGCACGCTCAGCCTCGCTCTCCAGGGCGCGGGCGTCTGGTCGCTCGTCGGCGGCGTGATCAGCAGCCATGTCGCGCGGACCGTGAGCTATTCGCTGCTCCAGCGGGAATCGATCCTGCCCTCCTCGTCGATTCGCGGCGCTTTCCAGTTCGTCCGATTCGGCATGCTGGCCTCGGCCGATCGCTTGATCTGGTTCCTGCTGACGAGCATCGACCTCCTGATCCTCGGCAGGCTGTGCGGAGAGGAGATCCTCGGGAAGTACGTCGTGGCGATGACGCTCGCATCGCTTCCCCTCGAGAAGATCGCCCCGCTGATCACGCAGGTCTCGTTCTCGGCGTTCGCTCAGATGCAGGGCGACGTGAGCCAGGTCCGTCGTTCGGTCGTCGCGAGCCTCCGATTCGGCGCATTCACTTTCATCCCCCTGTCCTGGGGAGCCGCGCTCGTCGCGCCCGCGGCGCTCCCCATCGTGCTCGGGGAGAGCTGGCAAGTCATCGTCGTTCCCTTCCAGATGCTCTGCGTGGTCCTGCCCCTGCGCGCGCTCAGTGTCCTCATCACCCCCGCGCTCTTTGGCACCGGGCGCGTCGATCTGAACATCTCGAACCTCCTGGTGTCCCTCGTCATCATGACCGGGGCGTTCCTGGTCGGGGCGCAATACGGTCTCGAGGGCGCCGGTTGGGCGTGGCTGCTGGCCTATCCGGTTCTCTTCCTGATCACCAACACACGGGCGCTGCGTGCGCTCGGCGTCCCGCTCGCCGAGGTGCGCGCGGCATGCACGTCGAGCGTCGTGGCCGGATCGCTGCTGGTCGCCGGCGTGACGGGCTTGTGGGCGCTCCTTCCGGAACGTCCGGGGCTCGTGCTCGCACTCGGCATCCCCCTCGGAGCGGTGATCTACCTGGGCGCGATCCGACTGCTCGATGCCGAGTTGATCGATCAGATTCGATGGCTCATCGCCTCTGGCATGCGAACGGAAGGCGAAGCCAAGGCCAAAATCGTGCGGCGGACATGATCAGGGGCGCAAGGGGCCGATCCGACCGGCGCGCGTTCGCCTCGTTCGTGGCCCGCAGATCCCGACGAGCAGGAGCGCGCCCAGGAGCCGCGCCGCTGCGCCCGCCGGCTCGGACACCGTGTAGTTCACGCCGTCGAGGGAGTAGAGCTTGCGCACCTGCAGCAGCTGCAACACCAGCGACATCTCGAGCAGCGTGCCTACGCCCCCCCGGCACTACGACGAAGGCGTCCGACAAGATCATGAAATGGTGCAGCCGCGAGAACAAGGCGCGGTGCTCGTACGCCTGCCCGACGAATGGGTTGAGTGTCTGCTCGAAGGGCAGGTCCACGCGAATACCGACCGATCGCCCGAGCGCCGTCGGATCGACCGACGCGGCGCCCTCGTTGGCCGCCTGCATCAGACCCGGGCCACCGCCCGTGACGATGTCGCAACCCATCGCGGCGAGCTCCGCCGCGAGCTGCTTGACGGCGTCGTAGGCCGGCGAGCCGGGCTTTAGCCGCGCGGAGCCGAAGATCGTGACGCGAAAGCTCTCGCGCGTGGAGCGCCGGAACCGCGTCAGCTTATTCACGACCTCCTACAGGCCGCCGATGGCGCCTTCGAGCAGGCGCGCTGCCGCGTCCTCGTCGCGGAGATAGACGACGTCGGGTTGGCCGAACGCAGGTTTGGATTCGCTCATCGTTCCTCGCCGGTCAGTAGTGCAGCGTCACGTTCGCGGCGCGGCGATCGAGTCTCGCGCTCGTCGCGTCGAAATCGACGACGTCCAGCCCATCGGCGGTGACCCGCGCGAGCGGTCGCGGCAGCGGCGAGCGCACGATGATGCCGCCGGGCGGCGTCTCGAAGTCTCCGGACACGGCGAGGCACACGCTGTCGTCGCCCACTCTCGCGAGCGTGTAGGACAGGCGCCCGTACCAGGTCGGCAGGTTCTCGATCGAGATCTCCGCCCCGCCGTCGAGCCACTCGCCGCGGACGCCGGCCGCCAGCACCAGCGACTCGTTGGTCGGATGCTCGTACGCGAAGAGGCCGAGCACCGCGAGCACCCACTCGGCGCCGATCCAGCTGTGCGGCACGTCGCCCAGATGGCCGGGGCTGCGCGGATCGCGCCAGGAGATCTCGGGCCACTGGTTCCACGCGCGCGGGCGCCGGTCGGCGAGAAAGAAGTCGAGCAGCTCGTGCGCCTCGCCGACGCGGCCGAGCCGCACCAGCGCGCCGAGATTGCGGATCTCGTAGGCGGTGTAGTTGTTCCAGTCGAGCTCGCCATCGCGGCGTTTGCGGAAGCCGCGGAGATACTCGTCGTAGCTGAAGGCCAGCGCGGCGGACGGCAGGCGCTCGGGCGCGTCGGTCGTCGTGAGCGCCGTCGAGGTCGCGGTCACGTCGAAGTCGGCCCACTCGACCGAGCCCGGCACGTACGCGAGTTCGCGCTGCGCGATGGTCATCTCGATCGACGCGTAGAGGCAGCGTCCGAGCTCGTCGCGCAGCGCCACGAGTCGCCGCTCCTGCTCCGCGTCGCCGAGCACGCGCGCGAGGAATGCGGCGTCGCCGATGCCGCGCATCGCCCAGAAGTCGTCCCAGTAGGCGTGGACCGGCTGGGCGAGATAGCCCTCGTGGCTGACCGATTCGGGCAGGAGCCCGTAGCACGCCTTCCGATCTCCCGAGGAGAACGCAGCACCGAGCCGCTCGCTCCGCAGCGACTCGAGGTAGCCGATCGCCCGCAGCACCGCGGGCCACAGCTCCGCGAGCAGCTCGCGGTCGCGCGTCAGGCGGAAGTACTCGGCCACCAGGAAAGCGAGCTGGCCGTGACTGTCGTGCTCGGGCAGCCAGTCGGGACCCTCGTGATCGACGGCACAGGGCACATTGCCGTCGGCCCTCTGGTAGGGCGCGTACCAGCGCAGGAAGTCGCGGACCTCGTCGGCGCAGCCCATGCGGAGCAGCGCCGCGCCCATCGTCGCGCCGTCGCGGATCCACGAGCGCGTGTAGCGCCGCGGGCCCGGCTGCACCGCCGGGCCGTCGCGGTTGATCAGGATGTGGGCGGCCGCCGTGCGCAGCGCGTCGATGCACGGGTGCGCGCCATCGCCGATCCGGATCTGGACGCTTCCCAGCCGCTCGGTCCACGCACCCGCTGCGCTCGCGAGTTGCGCCGCGCCGTCGATCCTCCGCAGCGCGGCGAAGTCGGCGTGCGCCGGGTCGTGCACGCCGAACGGGATCGCAAGATGGAGATCCCGCACCGCACCGGCAGCGAGCTCGAGATCGAAACGCAGGGCTCCGGAGGCGTGGCGGAATGCGTCGGTCACCGAGCTGCGCGGCGGCAGTTCGCCGCGCTCGAGTCCTCGCGCGACACCGCCCTGCTCGAAGGCCGCGGCGCCGAAGCCGTCTATCGCATCGAGCGGGACGACCGCCTTGCGCTCGTCGACCCAGACCGCGCCCGTGTGCCAGCGCAGTGCGCCGATCGGACTCGCGCCGCCCATCCCGCGGAACGCCTGCCACGGCGGCGTGACCTGGTAGGGACGCAGGGCGCAGAAGAAGCGGACGGAGCGTGCAGCTTCGCCCGAATTCTCGATGCGATAGCGGACATAGAGCGCCGGCCCGTCCGGGGTATCCGCAGCGAACGCCGTGGTGGTGAGCGCCAACGCTTCCGCGCGCCAAACCGACGAGGGGATCGGTAGCCACCCGTCCCGGAGCTCCTGCGTGATCTCGACGTCCGCCCAGGTGAGCAGACGCCCGGTCGTGAACAGGAACGGCTCGAGCGAGAAGCTGCCGCGATCGACCTCGACGAGTCCGTCCTCGTTGAGCAGCGCCGATGGCGATCCGCTCGTGACGCCGATCGGCGTCCAGTAGGCCTGCTCGCGCACCAGCCAGCGCGGATGAAGGCCGCGGCGCTCCTCCTGCGCGACGCTGTGGAAGAACGCGTCGGGCGTGCGCGAGAAGTCGTTTGGACGAACGCCGATGCCGACGATGCCGAAGCCGTCGCCAGCGGCGCTCTCGCGCAAGGCGAGCCGGAGGAAACGCGACGTCCCTCCCGGCAGCGACACGTAGCTCCGCTCGCCTTCGGCCTGGTCCGCCTTCCAGATCGTCGTCCACGAGCAATCGTCGTCGGAGCGCTGCACTTCGAAGGCGCGCGCAACGCCGCGCGGCTCCCAGTCGACGACGAGTCCGCCGTACTCGCGCTCCGCCTGGAAGTCGAGCACGATCCACTGCGGGCCGTTCGCGCGCTCGCTGCGCCAGCTCGACCGCTGCGAGCCGTCGAGGACCGCCGCCGGCTCGTGTCCCGCGAGCGCGCTCGACGCGCGCGCGGCGGGGGGCAGCTTCGGGTCGAGGTCCTCGAAGCGCAGATCCGCGAGCCAGATGCTGCCCCGGCCGCCAGGGCCAGCGGTGATGGCGATCTCGATCGCGCCGAGTTCGGAAATCGCGCCACCGCCCGCGGGCCCCCAGGCGAACTCGACCTCGCGGCTGCGGATCCGCAGCGCCTCCCATGCGGCGGGGAATTCGAAGGCGTCGCGATGGAACCACCACACGTTGCGCCCGGAAGGGTCGGCGAACTTGAACTCGAGCTTGTTGGCCGGCGCCGCGCCGCGCACCAGCAGGGAGAGCGCCCAGCTCGACGGCATCGGGCGCGCAAACTTCTTCCGCGCGACGACGAAGCCGCCGCCACCGTGGAAATCGAAGTCGAGACGCATCGCCCGCCCGCGCGGACCGTCGTCCTGCGCGATCGAGAGCTGCGCCTGACCCGAAGCGATCGCGCTCCAGCCGGAGAGATCGACGAACCCGTCGAGCATCTCTCCCATCTCGGTGTCATCTCTCGCGGGAACGACCATGACCCCCTTCCACCCTCAGCCGAGCGTCACGACGAGCGTGTTGCCGCTCGCAGCGAGCCGCGCGCGCAATACGTCCATCGATACGGTCGCTCCGCCCACGCGATACGCATTCGCCTCGCGCTCGAAAGCCAGCGGATCGCCGTTCAGCGTCAGCGCCGTCGGACCGTATCCCTTCTCGCGGATCGCGTACACGACCTCGACGGGCGCGCCGGCCACTTCGATTGCGGCGCGCAGGCCGTCGAGCGAGCGCGGCAGCACCGGGTCGATCGTGAGGAACGACTGCGACACGCGCAGCCCGAGCACGCGGCCGCGGATCAGCTGCGTCGCGATCCCGGCGCCGCTCGAGTAGACGCGCCAGCCGCCTTCGACCGCGATCGCGCCCGCTCTGAGATCGTCGTAGCGCGCGGCCGCCTCGTAGCGATCCGCGAAGCACGCGTCCGAGCTCGACGTGTAGCAGTTGCTCTGCCGCGCGCGCGCGGGTCGGACGGCATCGCGCAAGCCGATCGGGTTCACCTGGCGCAGCGCAAGGAAGGCCGCATCGGCGTCGCCCATGTGCGCCATCGCCTCGGCGTAGCGGAGGTGGGCGTGGGTGTACATGATGCCGATCTCGCGTCCGAAGAAGGTGCTGCTCTCCGCGCGCTGGAAGTGGCGCTGTGGCCCGCCCGCATACGCCGGCGGCCGATCGAAGAGGCGCGCACCGTCGGGCGCGAGCAGGTGCTGTCGGATCAGCGCGACGTGCGCACGCGCCTGCTCCGCCGTGAACAGATCGGCCAGGATCGCGTGGATCATCGGCAGCAGCCTGTAGTGGATCCCGGTGCTCCGATCGCTCGGGTGCAGCAGGCGTTCGACGCTTCCATCGGGACGGAAGTAGGTGAAGCCCGCGACGACGCCATCGGCGACCAGGAGGCGCTGGAACTCGTCCTGCACCTGCGCGGCCATCGTCTCCAGCGCTGGCGCGTGCTCGTCGCGACCGAGGTGCCTCAGCGCGGCGGCCAGCGTGCGCAGCGTCTGACATTGCAGTGTCACCGTCCACGCGCTGCAGAGCCGCTCGCGCATGGCGGGATCCGCCGGCTGGAGCGAGTCGTTCCAGTCGCCAAGTCCGTAGGCCGCGAGCTGCGTGCCCGGAATCACGCGCGCCCGAATCACGTCGAGCGCCCGCTGCGCGTGCTGCCAGATCGTCGCGTGCTCGGCGTGCGCGTCGCCCTCCGCATGGAAGAACGCAACCGAGGCGTCGAGGATCGACGCGTCGTCGGACGCGAGCAGGTACTGCGCGAGCGCGAGCACCGGCCAGAAGACGATGTCGCCGTGCGAATCGTCCGGCCGGATATTGCGCTCGCGGTCGAAGAACATGAACCACTGGGGCCAGTCGCCGTTCG
Source organism: bacterium (assembly GCA_031413515.1). Classification (GTDB taxonomy): domain Bacteria; phylum Myxococcota_A; class UBA9160; order UBA9160; family UBA4427; genus TMED88. Next base: position 36,210 of record JANOFF010000128.1, on the reverse strand, counting down.
CGTTCTGGTTGCGAAAGACGCGCAGCAACAGGTCGCGCACCGGCTCACAGCGACCGAGCGAGATCAAGAGCTCGACGGGCCCCTGACAGACGTCGCGCGTCCCCCAGCCGCCGCCCGAGTACTGCTCGAGGCCACGCGGCGCGAGATAGTGGATCAGCGCGTCGTGCGCGAACCAGGGCAGGATCTCCTGCAGCCGCTCGACATCGGGAGCAAGCGGCGAAGTCGCGGGCGGCCGCAAGCGAAGAGGCCCGCTCATGGCGCGCCAGAAGTGCCCGCTGCGCTCCCGATCGGCGGCGCGATCCGCCTCGCCGGCGTCGCTACCGACCGGTGCGACCAGATGGCCCGTGATCCGGAACCCGACGCTTCGGGAAGCGGCCGTCACGATCACGAGGAAGGGCTGACCGCGGCCGCGGCCGTCGGCGAAGAGGAGCTCGTCGCCGCCGAGCGCTTCGATCGCCGTGCCGAGCGCGGGATCGAGCCGGAAGCAGCCGAACGGGAAGCGGCGGCCGACGTCGCTGTCGAGCGGAGCGCCGAGCGCGATGCCGCGCGCGTCGCGCACAGCGCGCAGCGGAACCGCGTCGGCGCCGTCGTCGCCGCCGAGCGCCACGTGGCTCGACACGAGGAAACGGCACGGCGCGCCGTCCACGACCTCGATCTCGAGCGCGAGCTCGTGGCTCGAGATCGCCGCCCGGCTGCGCACCTCGATGCGTCCGCCGGCGTGCTGATAGACCCAGCGGCATCCGCTCGGGTCCATCTCGAACGCCGACGGCAAGTCGAGCAGCTGCCATCCGTCCGCTGCCTCGACGAAGACGCGCTGCCCATGCGAGCAGAAGAGACCGAGGTAGCCGTGCGTCGTGGAGAGGAAGCGATTGATGCTGACGTGGCCCTGCGTGACCATCGAGTGGAAGACGCCGGCCATCCACGCCGTCGTCGTGAGCGATGCCTCGTCGGGGACGAGCGAGTCACCCGTCCGCAGGATCTGCCCGTGCGGGCGCAGCACGGAGCGCTCCTTCGCAGCGAGCACCACGTGGCGGTCCGCGCCGGCGAAGAAGGAGTAGATCCGACCGTCCTCGCGCTCGACGTGGCGCGGCTCGCTGCCGAAGAGAGCCGTGACCTCGTTCTCGTCGAGATCGCGACATGCCAGGCGGTGGCCGGCACTGAACAGGGTCGGAGACGCCGCGACGAGCTCCGAGTCGTCCGCCGCGGCGGCAGGGGACTGGGCTTCGGAGAGCGCGAGCGCGCGATCGACGAATGCGAGGTCGCCCGTCGAGGTCGCCGACGGGTGATCGGGCTCGAGCCATCCGAAGAAGCCGCGCGCGACGCGCGCGCCCGGCTCGAGTCGCACCGCCTCGTCCTGCAAGACCGCCATCGCGTGCTCGTGCTGCAGCCGCTTGCCCGGCAACTTCTCGGCGTGCACTCCCACCGGTCCGGTGCCGCTGCGCCCCGCAACGCCGTGAAACTGGAGCGCGTCGGTCGCGAAGCTCGTCGCTCGATGCAGCGACCCGAGCACGACCCACGGATGGCGGCCGCCCACCGATTGGTTCTGCCGCACCGCCAGCACGACGCCGCGGTCGGCGTGCGCGAGCGGCGTCAGATCGAGGTACTGGCTGACGTAGTACTCGTTCTGGCGGACCGCGCCGTAGTCGACGAGTGCGAGGTCCTGGGCGTGGATCAGATCGACCGTTGCCGCAGCGCCGCCGACGTTCTCGAGCGCGACGTGCCAGAACCACGCTGGCGCATCGTGCGCGAGCCGCAGCGATACCTCGAAGCGGATGTCCCGCCAGATTCCGCGCGCCGCGAAGCCGTCCTCGCGGATCCGGTAACGAGCGCAGCTCGCGGGGCCGAGCAGCGCGGTCGCGTCGCCGCTTCCGTCGCGCCGGCGGAGGTAGAGGTTCGCGGGCCCGCCCTCGGCTTCGTTGCCGGGAAACAGGTTCACGATGATGTCGCGATGATCGATGCGGCGCAGCGAGCCGTTGCCGTTGATCTCGGCGCGCAGCTCGGAGGTACTCGTGAGGCGAACGGGCATCGTCATGTCGCGGCCTTTCGTCGTCCCGTGCGCAAGGTCCTCTCGGCGCGAGCTCAGGTGACCGCGAGCGCGACGCGCCCTCCGGCGCTCTCGGTGAGTGTCCAGCGGCGCGGCAGGCGCGCGAGCGCACCAGCGCGTTCGGCGACGGCGAGCACCTCGGCGTTCGGCAGCTGCTGCGCCAGCACTTCGTACGCCTTCGCCTCCGTCGCGTCATCGAGGTCCGAGGTCGCCTCGTCGAACACGATCCAGTCGGGTTGTTGTAGCAACACCCTCGCCAAGGCGAGCCGCTGCTGCTCGTGGGCCGAGAGCTTCTGCTCCCAGGGCTGATCGTCGTCGAGTCGCGTCGCGAGGGCGTCGAGCCCGAAGGCGTGCAACGCAGCCACCATCTGCTCGTCGGGAAAAGTCCCGGGATGGGACGGATAGCAGACCGCCGCGCGCAGCGATCCGATCGGCAGATAGGGCCGCCGCGACAGGAAGAGCATCCGCTCACGCGGCGGCCGCTCGATGTTGGCGCGCCAGCGCGCGATCTCCTGATACGCATTGACGAACCACGCGAGCCCACCCGCGACCTGTCCGTACGCATAGCGGAAGTCGGCCTCGACGCGAATCCGGTCGAAGTCGAGGAGAATCAGCTTGCGACCCACCCGGTTGGTGATCCACATCGAGAAGAGTGCGAAAGCCACCGCGATCCACAGCATCAGCCCCGGAATCTCCACCTTGTCGCCGGCGATCGGAAGCGCCCAGGCGCTCGACAGGCTCCAGAGCATCGCCCCGAACGAGACGAGCGTGACCATCGACGCGAGCAGGCTCAGCGAGAGTCCGAGCGCACTCGCGACGGAATCGCGGACGTCTTCGGCGATGCGCACATCCGGGTTGTCGAGCTGCGCGTCGGAGATCAGCACGCTCGCGTAGACGCCCCCGAACTGGAGCGCGACGGCGAGACCGAGCAGCAGGAGCGACACTCTGGCGTGGGCGAGATCCAGTACGGCCGGATCAGCCTCCACATGGCGCGAACTTCCTGCATCCGCGCCGGTGGCGAGCGTGGTGTGATTTCGGCGCGACGTCGCTCACCCGATCTGTGATTCTTCTTTATGCTCGCGCGACTCTCGTCGGACTGCGAGAGGAGAACATCCGGAATGAGCAACGCGACCCACGCCCCGGCCATCGCCAAGGCCCCGCTCGATCCCAAGGAGCTGGGACAGATCCATGCCTGGTGGCGCGCCTGCAACTACCTCTCGGTGGGCATGATCTACCTGCGCGACAACCCGCTCCTCGAAGAGCCGCTCGCGGTCGCGCACGTCAAGCACCGCCTGCTCGGGCATTGGGGTGCGAGTCCGGCGCTGTCCTTCGTGTGGGCGCACCTGAATCGCCTCATCAAGCGCGACGATCTCGACGTGATCTTCATGGCCGGTCCCGGCCATGGCGCGCCGGGCGTGCTCGGTCCGGCGTATCTCGAAGGCACCTACTCCGAGGTCTACCCCGACAAGAGCGCGGATGCGGAGGGGCTGCGGAAGTTCTTCAAACAGTTCTCCTTCCCCGGCCACATCGGCTCGCATGTCACCCCCGAGACACCGGGATCGATCCATGAGGGCGGCGAGCTCGGCTACAGCCTGTCGCACGCCTACGGCGCCTGTCTCGACAACCCCGATCTGATCGTCGCCTGCGTGGTCGGCGACGGCGAGGCCGAAACCGGGCCGCTCGCCACCGCCTGGCATTCGAACAAGTTCATCAATCCGATCCGCGACGGCGCAGTGCTGCCGATCCTCAACCTGAACGGCTACAAGATCGCCAATCCGACCATCCTCGCGCGCATCAGCCATGAGGAGCTCGAGGCGCTGTTCCGCGGCTACGGCTACACGCCCTACTTCGTCGAGGGCGGCGATCCCGACACCATGCATCAGACGATGGCCGCCACGCTGGACGCCGCCGTCGCGGAGATCCGCGTCGTCCAGAAAGCGGCGCGTGCGAGCGGCAAAGCGGAACGACCGCGCTGGCCGATGATCGTGCTGCGCTCGCCCAAGGGCTGGACGGGACCCAAGGAGATCAACGGCCACAAGACCGAGGGCTCCTGGCGCTCGCATCAGGTGCCGTTCTCGGACGTGCGCCAGAACCCGGCGCACCTGCAACTGCTGGAAGACTGGATGAAGAGCTACCGCCCGGAGGAGCTGTTCGACGCCGGCGGGCGACTGGTGGCCGAGCTGCGCGCGCTCTCCCCCGTTGGCACGCGGCGTATGAGCGCCAACCTGCACGCCAACGGCGGGCTGCTGCGCAAGGCGCTGAAGCTGCCGGACTTCCGCAACTATGCCGTCGAAGTGAACGAGGCCGGCAAGGTGCTGCACGAGAACACCAGGCCGCTCGGTGAATTCCTGCGCGACGTGATGCGCGACAACATGACCAACTTCCGCCTCTTCGGACCCGACGAGACGGCGTCCAACCGCCTCCAGTCGGTGTACGAGGTGAGCAAGAAGGTATGGATGGCAGATCTATACCCGGAAGACGCCGACGGCGGCGAGCTGTCGCGCGACGGGCGGGTCATGGAAATGCTCTCCGAGCACACCCTGATCGGCTGGCTCGAGGGCTACCTGCTGTCCGGCCGGCACGGCTTCTTCCACACCTACGAGGCATTCGCCCACGTGATCGACTCGATGTTCAACCAGCACGCCAAATGGCTGGACATCTGCAAGAACCACGTGCCGTGGCGCGCCTCTGTGGCGTCGCAGAACATTCTGCTGTCCTCCACGGTCTGGCGTCAGGACCACAATGGCTTCTCGCACCAGGACCCGGGCTTCATCGATCTGGTCACCAACAAGAGCCCGAGCGTGACGCGCATCTACCTGCCGCCCGATGCGAACACCTTGCTGGCCGTGGCGGACCAGTGCCTGCGCTCGACCGATTGCATCAACGTCATCGTCGCCGACAAGCAGATGCACTTGCAGTTCGTCTCGATCGAAGAGGCGGTCGTGCACTGCGCGAAGGGCATCGGCATCTGGGCGCGCGCCAGCAACGACGAGGGCGTGGAGCCGGACGTGGTGATGGCCTCGTGCGGCGACGTGGCCACCCAGGAAGCGCTCGCGGCCACCGCCATCCTGCGCGAACACCTGCCGCAGCTGAAGGTGCGCTTCGTCAACGTCGTGGATCTCTACAGGTTGCAGCCGGTCGCCGAGCACCCGCACGGCTCGACAGACCTCGAGTTCGACAGCCTCTTCACGACGGACAAGCCGGTGATCTTCAACTTCCACGGCTATCCCTGGCTGATCCACAAGCTCGCCTACCGCTTCGCGAACCACGAGAACCTGCACGTACGCGGCTACAAGGAGCGCGGCAACATCAACACGCCGCTCGAGCTGGCGATCCTCAACCAGACCGACCGCTTCACGCTGGTGATCGACGTGATCGACCGCGTGCCGGCGCTGGCCGCTCGCGCCGCCCACCTGAAGGAGCAGATGAAGAACGAGATCCTCCGCAACCTGGCCTACGCGCACGAGCACGGCACCGACCGCGACGATTTCACGAACTGGGTTTGGCCGTTCTGAGCGGGGCATTTCTGATATCGCCCACACTCGGGCATCGTGCCAGAACGCAGTTTGAATGCCTTATGCCCCGTTCGGTCAGTCGTCACCCCGAAAAGGGCGCGTGATCTTCGTCGCGCAACTCTCGTCAGCGCGCCTTTTCGAAGGTTCCGAACATCCGGTCGCAGATCGAGAGCATCACGGAGATGTTGCGTGGCTCGCGGCGCGCGTGGTGGATGTCGTGCTCACGCGACGTCGCAAAGAACCAGTCGTAGACCGGCAGACGATAGCCACAGTGCGTGATCATGTTCACCGCCGTGACGGAGAACGCACCGACCGCGAACGTGAGGGGATGGATCGGGAACAGAATGCCGTAGATGTGGAAGCACGCGAAAACGGCAAAGCCTTCGATCGGATTCACCACCATGGCCGTCCAGATCGTGAGGGGCGGCGTGTCGACATGATGATAGTTGTGGACGTTCTTCATATACCAGCGATTGCGGTGCTCGAAGCGATGCCAGAAATATGAGACGAAATCACCGAGCAGAAAGTACAAGAGAAGGTCTCTGCAGAACTCGAGCAGCATCGGCGCAGAGGTCGGCACATGGGACAACAGCGTCATCGGGACCGCCCAGAAGGCGACCATCGCCACCCCATACAGCGACCCGTACCACTTCATCGCGCGCCAATACACGGCCCAGCATTGCGCGAGCGTCTGGCGCCTGGTGACGACCACGTCGACGAACGAAAACAGAACGCCAGGCAGGTAGATACCGGCAACCACCGCCGTGAGCAGGAAGGCGGGCGACGCAATGCCGGTCACGCCCACGTGGCGAAGGAACCAATCCCACAATGGCTGCAGCACGCTACCGGCCTCCATGGATCACGCCCTCGACCCCTGCGGGTTGGCTGACAGAATTCCACGTCTCGGATGTCCCGAGTGCTGGAGCAATATAGAAGAGTCGGGTTTCTCCAGATTGGAAATGTCGGGTTGCGGGCCTCACCGTGTCGGTCCTCGAGGCCGGCATGGACGAGCCGGGGACCTTGTTTCGATCGAGCAGATCGTCGCCGTGTTGAAGCAGGCGGAACTCGCCCTGCCGATCTTCGAACTGATCCGTCAGATCGGGATCTCGGAGCAGACGTTCTGCCGCCGGAAGAAACGGATGCTCCCCGCGTCGCGCGATCGCGATTCCCAACTTCCTGAGCTTCCAGCTCAAGTCGAAGAGCGCGGAGGGCCGGGTGAACCTGGCCGCGATCCGAACCGCGGAAGAGTCCTACATGGCCGAGTTCGGCACCTATGTTGCCGCCGTGGCCGCACCGGCGAGTCCTCCTGGACCGCAAAAGCAGACGCTCGACGTCACGACCTTCCCCGACTGGAGCCTCCTGGGCTGGGCGCCGGAGGGGGATGTCTATTTCCAGTACGACGTGGTGCTCGGTGGCACGGGCGGCCTGTCCTACCTGATCACCGCAATCGCCGACCTCGACGGCGATTCGTTCAACCAGATGGTGAACTACGAGAACGCCGGCGGCGGCTCGATGGGCGGTTGCGGTTCGCCCGGCTCGGTCGTGACCTGCACCAGCTCGTCGGTCTTCTGATCCGGGCATCGGAGGATCCGATCACTCCGGGAGGGGCCGGGCTTCGTGCCCGGCCCCTGTTTTTGTTCTGGCTCGCCGCGTGCCTTGTCGACGCGCTGACGGGATCCGCGATCCGGTCGGTGCAGCACGAAGCGGCGGGCTGAGCCAGGAGTGTCGCGGGTGCGATGTGCGGCCCGGTGAGCGCAAGAGCGGCAGAGGTTGATCGGTTGCTCGGGGACTGACCCGCTCCCCTCAGATCGGATCTGTCATGGAAGAGATCATCAGACCTCGAACCGAAAGCGGGGATTGTTCCTCCTACTCCCTTACGCGCCGAGCCGAGTCGCTTTGGGAACTCCCGGACAACCGCCTGGCATAGGCACCACACGGGGCCGGCGTAGCCGGCGATGCCAGCTCTCCGTCACGAAGTTCCCGGCAAGTCGCGGAGCTCGCGGCTTCGCCCCGCTACGGCCGATCGAGCGCCCTTCGCAGCCCCGCGAAGATGCGCTCCGACTCGTCGTATGTGGAAGGGCGCGGCGAGGACGTCTTACATAACGTCCATAGTCGGGCATCGAGCCAAAACGCAGCTTGAATGCCCTGTCCCCAACGCGCAAACGTCGTAGCCGCGGCCGCCCAAGAGGCCAGATCGTCGCGCTGGACGCCGCTTCCCCACCGATGAGGGTTGTTGCAGAACGCACGTCGCCGGAACTTCGGGGCTAGAAACGCCGTTATCAATCCTGTCCTCTTCCGCTCGCCCCAAATTCTGGACTCGGCCCTGGTTGACGTCTATGCTCCTAGCCTGTTTTTGAGCCTATCTACCGCGACTTCCAGGAGGAATCCCAGATGACCATGGTCGGCCAGCCCGAGCCCGCATGGACCGCCACCGCCTACGTGAAGGGCGAGCAGAAGACGATTTCGAACACGGACTACAAGGGAAAGTGGCACGTCCTCTACTGGTACCCGCTCGACTTCACCTTCGTGTGCCCGACCGAGATCAAGGGCTTCCAGTCGCTCCTCGGCGACTTCGGTGACGACAAGGTCGAAGTGATCGGCGTCTCGACCGACTCGTTCTTCTCGCACAAGGCGTGGTTCGCCGATCGAAAGACCTTCCCGCAGGAGATCACACACCCGGTGATCGGCGACACGAACCACGTGGTGTCGAAGACCTTCCATGTGCTCAAGGAAGATCAGGGCATCGCGTTCCGCGCGACCGTCGTCGTCGACGACAAGGGCATCGTCCGCACCGTGGCAGTGAACGATCTGTCCGCCGGCCGCAGCCCTTCCGAGACGCTGCGCACCGTGCAGGCGCTGCAGAGCGGTGGCCTGTGCGGCGCCGACTGGCAGAAGGGCGACTCGTTCGCGGGATGAGTGATCGACTGGAGACGATAGACGGCCAGAACTGGGAGGCGTTCGTCGCGTCGCCTGCCGCCGTGCTGATGCTCGGCAAGAGCGATTGTGCGGCGTGTGCCGCCTGGACGGCCGAACTCGAGGCGTTTCTCGAACACGACGCGCGTTGGCGCCACGTCCGGTTCGGCAAGCTGGTGCTCGACAAACCGGGGCTGATTTCGTTCAAGCGTGCGAACCCGTGGATCGCCGACGTGCACGAACTTCCGACCAACGTGCTCTACGTGAACGGGCTGGAGACGAAGCGCTTTGCGGGCTCAGGCGTGGAGCGGCTCGTCACGCGCCTCGAACGCGGCGTCGGCGAGGCCGCAGCGCCGTCCTAGCCTCAGGGAGCTCGCCGATGGCTCGATTCCATGAGGGGGTTACTCTCGAAAGATGAATCGGTGGCATGCTTTCTTCCTTCGGGCCGCCTTGGCGGCTTCGCGGGGTCGGGAAGTCACCCTGCCCCATTTACGTTCGAACTTTCGAGAAGCCCCGCCGCGGGCATTCGACATGACGTCGATACTCAGGCATCGAGCCACAACGCAGCTTGAATGCTCTCTGCCTCGACGATCCGGACAATCGCTATCTGAATGCGTCGATGGAGTCCTGCATGCCGCACCCTTACGTGAGATCGAGAACCGATAAGAGACCCCTCGTACACACGACGTCGCGGGTGAGATCATGCGCACTCTGGACTGCAGTTCTCGCGGCCCTCACGTTGGGAGGGTGTGCGTCCACCGCCCGGCAACCGCTTCCGACGGTCCAGAACGTCGATCTCGCGCGCTTCATGGGCGATTGGTACGTGATCGGAGTGATCCCGACTTCTCCAGAAAAGGGCGCGCACAACGCCGTCGAGAGCTACGCGATGAATGCGGACGGCACAATCGCCACGACCTTCACCTTTCGCAAGGACGGCTTCGACGGAGAGTTGAAGGAGTATCATCCGAAGGGTTTCGTGACAGCGGATCCCTCGAACGCCGTCTGGAGAATGCAATTTGTCTGGCCGATCAAGGCCGAGTACTTGATCGTGTATCTCGACGACGCCTACACGACGACCGTGATCGCGCGCAACAAGCGCGACTACACCTGGATCATGTCGCGAACGCCCACGCTGCCGGAGACCGAGTACCAGCGACTGGTGGATCAATTGGGCGAGTGGGGCTATGACACGAGTGTCATTGTGCGCGTGCCACAGCGCTGGTGAGAGCCTCGCCTCGTTTCGCCCCGCGTCGAGCCTGACCCGCAGCGTCGTAGCCACTGGCTCGCGCTGATTCGGCGGTTCTGGTGTCACGGGTTGTCCGAGCGGCGGAACGCGCGCTCGACCAATACCAGACTGGATAGCGCGACGACGCTGATCAGCGCGCCGGATGTCGGCTCGACGCTCGTGAGCTTCATCCCTTGCGGCAGATCGGCGATCGCGAGGGTAGAAAATGCTGCGCCATGTACTGCGAACCGGTAGCTGAGGCGAGCGATGCCTTGTTGCGGCGCTGCGATCACCCACAGCGCCGACAACCCAGAAGCTGTTGCGCCCAAAGTCAAGAGCACGACCCCGATCCAGGTCGAGAGCACGGATGCAGCGAAAAAGCTGAACCCTGCGTAGACGGCAAGTCTCACCAGCGCGCTGGCTCTCAGCCCTAGCAGCCAGGCAGCGGTGCGGTATCCGGCCGCGTGATCGCCTGCTAGATCCTTCTCATAGTTGGATTGCAGATAGCTTGCGCCACAAACCGCCACCAGAACGAGGCACATGGTTCCGCCGTGCAGGTCCGTACGCCACGAGGCGTCGTTGCTTGCCATCTGTGCACCGAGGCAAGCGGCACAAGCCAGAAGCGCAGCGAATGCGAGGTTGCCGGTGAACGGCCAGCGCTTGAAGATCGAGTAGCTCATCGTCAATAGCGCTGATGCCAAAAGCAACGGCCAGCTGCTCGGCTTCAGGAGGAAGAGACTGAGTGCGATCAACAGGCCAGCGGCGCTGGCCACTTTGAGCAAGAGCCACGACGACGAGGGTTGGCGCACCAGCAAGCGATGCGGTGCCTCGATGGCGTCCGCCTCGACGTCGAAGGCGTCATTGGCCAGCTGGCCGGCTCCCCAGGCAGCGCTGGCGAGAATCACGGTGAGACACAGGTCCGCGTTGAGCGATGCAGAACCGCGGGCCTCAGGTGTCACGCGCAGCACGGACGCGGCGCCGGCGAGCACAGCGGCCGCCGGAAACACGAAGAAATGGGGACGTGTTGCGGTCACCAGGCTGCGAAACAAAGCCACGTTGGCAGGGCCCGAGTTCAGGGTGGCTCCTCCTGGCTGCCGTAGGCGGACCGGCGTAGTGACCTGCCTGGTTTCTCCGGACCATCGGTTCCTGGAAGTTGGCTGGTTGGTGAGCCGCTTGGTCCGGGAAACCCAAGCGGTTCACAGAAGCCATCTTCTCAGGTTTCAGACGGACCGGAAATCCCCAGGCAGGTCATGGGTCGGCGCCGCACTGATCGCCGTCCCACCGCTCTCCAGTTGGCAGCTCTCGACGCTGATCTCTCCGCTCTTCGTGTACGTTCTTCCGACGCGCATCAGCGGAATCCCGCTGCCCGAATCACGGTCGTCGAAAAATTGGGCGAAAACTCCGAGTACCGCTCCGACAAGGCGCGCACACCAATGCTGTGGCTCCGACCCCTGTGCTCGGCATGAGCGATGCGAGCGTCCGCCATCCACCGCTTCGCCTGGTCGCCTACGCGCTGCCCTCCCTGGTCAGCTCGGTGGCCGCGCTGCCCCTCGTCCTGTTCATCCCCGCGTTCTACGCCGACGATCTCGGCGTGCCGCTGGCCGCCGTGGGCCTGGCAATCGCCGCCTCGCGCCTGCTCGACGTCGTCACCGACCCGCTGATCGGAATCGCCAGCGACCGGCTCGGGCTTGCCTGGGGGCGGCGTAAGCCCTGGATCGTGCTGGGAACACCGCTTTTCGCCGTGTCGTTGTGGCAGCTCTTCGTGCCTGGAACGGCGGCCAGCGTGGGCAGCCTGCTCGGATGGTCGGCGTTGCTGTATCTCGGCTTTACGATGATCGATCTGCCCCACAAGGCCTGGGGCGCGGAACTCTCCTCCGACTACGACGAACGCTCGCGCATCACGAGCTGGCGCGAGGCTCTCTCGACCGGCGGTCAGGTGGTGCTGCTCGCCGCCCTGGTCGGGTGGAGCGCTCTTGGAGTGAGCGACGCCGCAGACCAGCTGCGGGGCATCGCACTCGTGGTCGTGATCGCCTTGCCGCTGCTCGTCGCAGCGGCCGTGCTGGTGGTCCCGGAAGGCCGACGCGAGGGCTTTGCCCACGAACGCCACGGGATCGTGGCAGGCCTTCGCCTGGTCGGCCTCAATCCGGCCTTCCGCCGCATGATCGGCTGCGTCGTGTTCTTCGTTTCCGGGATCGCGATCCAGGGCACCCTGCATCGCTTCGTCCTCGCGGACGTGATGGCCGACGAAGCGCGCTTCCCCCTGATGCTGCTGGTCGAGAATCTTGCAACCCTCGCCGCGGTTCCCATCTGGCTGCGCATCTCGCTCGCAACCGGGAAGCACCGCGCGCTCGCGGCGGCAGCCCTCTGGCTCGCGGTCCTCAGCGTACCGCTCGTCTTCCTGCGCGAAGGGGACACGGCGACGCTGATCGTTCTCATCGCGATCCGGGGCTCGAGCTTCGCGTCGATCCTTTTCCTCTCGAACTCGATCGCCGCGGACGTCATCGACCTGGACACCCTGGCCTCGGGCGAGCAGCGCTCGGGGCTCTACTTCGCCGTCTGGGGCATGACCACCAAGCTTTCCCTAGCCCTTGGTGTGCTGCTCGGAACGGCTCTGCCTGCGGCCCTTGGCTACGACCCGACCGCGGGGTCTGCGTCTCCGGTCGTGCAAGCCCGCCTGATGGCGATCTATGGCGGCGTCCCCGCACTGCTGATGGGGATCGGGGCGCTCTTCCTGCGCGGCTTCCCGGTCACCCGCGAGCGCCACGCCGCCGTGCGCGCCGAGCTGGCGAAACGCGTCAGCTCATGACTCTGGACTCACGGGATCTGGTGGAGGGCGCGCAGACGATCGCGCGGGTCCCGAAACCTGTGGTGGCTATCGGCCCAAGCCGGGAATTCGCGACCCCTCTCACGCTCGACTAAGGTGCTCGACGTGGAATTCGAGGACGCACGCGCCGAGGGGGCGCTGAAGGAAGCGGAGCGGGCGCGCGAACGCGCGTACGCACCGTATTCCCGTTTCAAGATGGGGGCGGCGGTCGTCACCGAACGAAACGAATTCGTCCCCGGGGCGCTGGTCGAGAACGTGTCGCTTGGGCTAGCCATGTGCGCAGAGCGGGTGGCTCTGTTCAGCGTAGTGGCGCAGGGACTTGGCAAGCCAGAGATCCTCGTGTTGGTCGCGCCACGTACCTCAGGAGAGCTCACGTGGCCGTGCGGAGCGTGTCTGCAAGTTGCCATGGAGCTCAGTGGCTCCGAGCTGCTCGTCGTTGCATCGGACGGAATCGGCAACGTTGCCCAGGCGCGGCTGCACGAGCTGGCGAGCCGACTTCCCTTCAAGGGCTCGCGTTAGCCTGCGCAAGTGTGCGTTGACGGAGCTCTCCCCGAGTTGCGGAGCTCCTTACGGCTCAACGCGCAGACAGCAGCGAGAGCCGCGCATGCCGGCGCAGCGAGTCCAAGGACGAGACCGTCGGCCAGAGGAGCGCACGCGCGGCGCGGTCGGCGCGCTGCACGATGCGGGGCAGCCGACTCCACAAGGGTTGCGAATCGAGCTGTGCCATCACGAGCTCGAACACGGCCTCCTTGGCGACCCCGAGCGACGGCCCGGCGAGCGCGAGCCGTCCGGCCAGGAGGAAGCAGGTGAGGTCACCGAAGGAGATAAGGGTTGGCTTGCCGGAAGGTCGGAAGGGTGTGAGTGCCCGAGCGTCGAGCAAGCGCTCGGCGTTGCGGCCAGCGCTCACGCCCATGTCGAGCGCGTGGTAGCCCTGCTTGGCGAGAGCTGTGGGGAGATCAGCCGCATCCCCGGCGATGAAGATCTCGGGGTGGTCCTTGCTCTGGAGCGTCGCCTCCACGGGTGCCCAGGCGCCGCGCAGTGCCAGGCCGCACTCCGCGAGTAGTGCGGGCGGCGCCGGACCCCCTGTCCAGATCGTGAGATCCGACAGTAGCGAGCGGCCGTCGCCAAGAACGACGGCTTTGGGCTGGATGGTCCGCACCGGGGCCCCCATCTCGAAGTCGACCTCGTAGGGCGCGCACAGCTCCCGCACGTGGGCGTCGAGCTCGGCCGGTGCCTCGGATAGCAAGCGCTCGCGCGCCTCGACGAGCGTCACCTGCAGACCGCTGCCCCGGTACCGCCGCAGGATCTCGCCAAGGGCCTCTACGCCCTCGAGCCCGCCCCCGACGATCACCACCTGCACGCGCTTTTGCTGTCCAGTGAGCTGCACGAGGCGCCTGCCGATGCGGTCGCACTGCTCGACGGACTTGAAGGCAAACGCATGTTCGACGACGCCCGGGACGCCTCGGGTCGCATCCACACCCCCGAGCGCGACGATCAGTGCGTCGTAGCCGATAGCAGGCCGGTCTTGCGTCGAGACCGTGCGCGCGACCGGGTCGATGGCCATCACCGTATCGCGTACGAACGTATGGCCAGCGCGTCGGACGTTGCGGTCGAGGGGGAGGCGCAGCAGCTCGGGTGTCTTCACTCCAGAGAGCAGCTCGTGAACATTGGGCAGGAACTCGAACCATCGGCTGCGATCGATGAGGGTCACATCGTTCCGATCCGGGCGCAGCTCGAGCGCGGCGGCGAGGCCGGCGAAACCCCCGCCCAGGATGACGACACGCTTGCGCTCGGAACGGCGACTCTTCATGACGTCTACCTCGTCGAAGCGGCCACGAAGCGGGCAGCTGCGGTGTTTCGGTGGGCGCTTGCGGCGTCCGTCGTCACGTCCCCGGCGATAGACTCGTCACAACAGCTTCTCATGGGGCCTCGAGCTGCGGAGCGCGAGCGCGGCGTCTGCTGGATCCGAGCTGGTGCTCTGGTCTTCGACTTGGAAGCGTTCGCGACGGTTTCCACGATTCAGCGGATCTTTCGAATCACGGTGTCCGCGAACCCGTCAATTGCCCGGACCTTCTCCTCGAGTGTCTGGGTGTCCGGCTCGGCGGCGTAGGGGTCGCGGAATGCCACGATGGCCTCTTGGATTCCCAGATCCTCGAGCCTGCGCACTCCGTCGATACTGAAGACCTCGGCGCCCATCGACTGGTACTCGAAGGGCAAATGATCGCGGCCGTACTCCTTGCGGTACTCGTCGATCAGCTCGACCGTCGAGGCGAGCTCTTCGAAGCTCCCGCCGGCGTGGATGAAACCGTCCGCGATGCGCGCGGCCCGGCGCAGCGCAGGCTTGGCGTGGCCGCCGATCAGGATCGGCACTGGCTTGGCTGGCACCGGCGAGATCTTGACCGCATCGAGCTGAAAGATCTCTCCATCGTACGAGAAGTACTCGCCGGTCATCAGACCCTTCACGATGTCGATCATCTCGTCCATTCGCTTGCCGCGTTTCTCCCAGGGAATCTGGCAGGCTGCGAAGTCGTCGGGCCACGGACTGATGCCCACGCCGAAGCCGAAGCGGTTGTTCGTGAGCACGGCGACGGAGGAAACGGACTTGGCGACGATGACCGGTTGGCGGATCGCGAGCTTCATGACAGAGGTCGTGAAGCGGAGCTTCGTCGTGATCGCACCCATCGCCGAGATCACGCAGAAGGGGTCCAGGAACGGAACGCCATCCAGGAACTCGCGATCACCCGTGCCGTTGTACGGATACTTGCTGTCGGATTCTTTCGGGTAGCAGATGCTGTCGGGCAAGGTGAAGCTGTCGAAGCCCGCCTCTTCCGCCGCCATCGCCAGGGGCAGGTAGAACTCGGGGCGACACATCGTGGCGTGATAGGCGAACCGCATGAAAAATGTCTTCTTCGGTGGCAGTGGGAACCACGAGTCAAAAAAGCGTCGGATCGGTGTCGAGCATCCCATCGGGGGATGTTCGCATCCCCGGTTGATCTTCTAGACGAACAGGGTGGCGGCTCCTTCACCCTCCGTGTGTTGCGGATGGGGTCTGTACACCGGGAAGGCGCGACCACCATCAAGCATGCCAGGAAGTCCGGTCAAATCCAACTCTTCGATGTTTCGCGAACCACGACCGTGGAGATCCCGCTCCCGCTCGTGGGAGTCTTCGCCGACATCGAGAAGTAGTTCTTCGAGTTCTTTATCGACGCAGGACAGCAGGTTTCGTTCGCGATGATGGAGCAGAGTCGGAAAGAACTCTGCGGTCCTCGCTGGAAACGAGACCCGGGTCGAAGCGCCGGGCGGGCCGGGACTATGCAGAGCGAGGTGACCCTCGGCGGTCGGCGCATCAAGGTCCCGCGACCTCGAGTTCGAAGCATGCAGGGCGAGGAACTCGAGCTTCCGAGCCGATGGAGGATCGGTCGACGTCGAGGAGTTCAGTCTCGCGTCGCTACGTGGCCATGACGGCGAAACCGCCGAAGACCTCGCTGACCAGGCCGCAAGGCGATCGTCACTTCCCGATCGTGATCATCGACGGGATCCATCTGGGCGACCTTCTGGTGCTGCTCGCACTTGGGGATGGATCTGGAGGATGAAGCAGCAGGTTCTGGGACTTCGGGAGGGCGACACGAAGAACAGCCAAGTCGTCCGATCCTTGCTGCGAGATCTCGTCGATCGAAGCCTCGATCCCGAGCGAGCCCGGCTGTTCGTGATCGACGGAGCCAAGGCGCTGACGGCGGCCATCCAGAAGACGTTCGGTTCCCTGGTCGAGATCCAGCGCTGTCAGGTCCACAAGCGTCGCCACATCCTGGGCCACCTTCCGGATCGGAGGTCGGCTCTACGAGCAGCTGCGCAGCACGAACGCGACCCGGAACCTGAACTCGGCAAACGTGAAGCGTTCGAGGGCGGCTCGACGGTCGCGCGCTGGGTCAGCGCAGCGATCGTCGAGACCGGGAAGCAGTTCCGTCGCGTTCAAGGCTGGCGCGACATCGAGAAGTGGGTTCGAGCGCGTGTCGCGCTCGAAGCCACTGAAGAGGCGACTGCAGAGCGCGTCGCCCAGGATCACCACTGGAGCCGCCGCTCAGAGAAGATCAACAGCGAGCGGGACGATTCCGCGAGAGCAGCATCTACGGCTTGCGCCGTCCCGGCATCGCGGAATGGTCCCCACGACAACGGTGCCGAATCGAGTCGAGGAAGTCGTGACTCTCGACGCGAGAAACCCGCCACTCTTCGGACCGCTGTCCTGACCCACTGGACACCCGTCCGAACCTGTGGAGTCGAGTCGAGGTTCCGCGCCGATCGACTCCGCTGGCGAGCGCCATGCCCCTCGACATCTCTCAGACCCACCGGGTCACGAAGCGCTCGGTATCGTCGCGCGGCGGCGAAGCGTCTCACGGCGGAGCGGGCGCCCCCGCATAGCATCGATCGAGTCGACGACGGGCCCGGACGCGTCGACGCACCACCGAAGGTGCCCACCCGGCGCACGCTGTGGGCGGATCTGCTCCAGCGGGCCAGCTTCGCGGGCCAAGCCCTTGTGAATCAAAGATCCACCGGGATGCTCTGTGCTGCCCGCGCTGCGGCGGACGCATGCGCGTGCTCGCCGCGATCACTGAGGTCAACGCCGCGCGGCGGATACCCGCCTGCCTGAACCCTCCGACGCGCGCTCCTCCGCTCGCAACGGGCCAGTCGGTCGGCCGAACCGACACCCTGTGGTCGGCGTTCGAGTTCGATCAGACCACACCCCAGCCGAGTGGGACGTCGGCGCCTGACGGCGTCCGGACGAGGACTCATCCCTCCCTGGTGTCACCCCATCCCGACTCCGTCGCGCACCGGTTCGCCCGGCGCCCGGTCAGCGGGCCGACGAGCAGCCGAGGAGTCGCGTCGCGCCAGCCGGCACCACGCCACAGGGCTTGAAATCGCCCAAGGAAGGGGCCCGGTCCCGTTGCATCCCCTGCTTGACGAAGCGTCTACTTATCGGACTTCGAGCGGAAAAGGGGCCTTGAACCTCCTATTCACGATCCGGTCAGCTCGTACAACTCCTCAACGTAGCCTTCGCGAATCCAGTACTTCATCCGGTACACGCGCTGGAACTCTTCATGGTCGCGAATCAGCGCGGGCACGGAGTTCTGGCTTCGCGAACCCATCGCCGCTCTAGCCTCCTGATTGATGCTCAAGAAGTACTTCGACGTCGTCCGCGCGATCTGACGGAAGTACTCCCGAACCAGAGTCGGGTCGATCTCGGGGAACGAGTCCTGATTGAGCGCCAGCTCGAATGATTTCGCAGATGCATCCAAACATGACCAGTACGGCAGCACGCTTACGGTTCCGGGCCGAGCACCTTCCCCATGGAGGCACACGGCATCGGCCCCGAGCGTACCGATGAGGTAATGGCCCGCAAAGAGATTCGACAGCGGCAAGTCATACAACGTGTAGTCGCGCAGACCGAGTTGGTACGCATAGTAGGCGACAAGGCCAAGGCCACCCCCATACTCGCATACCCCAGGGTCCTGGTGGGCGAGCGCTCGAAGGCGTAGCGCCGCATACAGAGCGTTGAAGTATCGATAATGAAGCGGGCCGCGAGCCGTACTCAAGCCGTCCACCGGAATGACCCCGACAGGCGGAGCGATCGGTATTCCTATCGTCTTCTCTATCCGGTCCACCAGGTCATCGATGTCGTGATAGAGGTTCGACCCCCACTGTACTGATTGTTCCGGGTTCTCAACATCAAGAACGCCCAGCGATTCCGCGAGGCAGACGAGCTTGTCCAAGTACGTGAGAGCCACTTGTGCGGGCTCGGCCTGGGGCGGAGTGTATCCGTCGACGGATAGACAGAGACCCCCGGCCCACGTGTACTCCTCTCCGACGTGCGAAAGGTACTCCGACAGAGCCTTCACATCTCGCGCTTTCAGAATCTGCAGGAGTTCGCCGAGCTCTGTGTTCACGAGGTTGGTCCACAGGTCATCGCTCGGCGCCTTCAGCTTTGCGCTGTGCTCTTCGCTGATCGCTTTTGAATAAGCGTCCAATAGACGACGCGTCGTTGCCTCGTCCGCGTGTCCCCTCGGCCGCTCTGACGACAGGCCGACGGCAGGCATTCCCTTCACGACAGGGTGCGTCACGACCTTTCTCGAGGCAGCGACGAGATCTGTCGTTCTGACGATCTCAAGCCCGTATTTTTCCATCACTCGGTTCGCCCCAGAACGCAGGGTGCTCTTGACTGTCACGTCACTCCTTCTCGCCTCTTGGTACCTGGCTCCATGCCCTTTTGGGCGCCACTCACTACCTGATCCCTGAACCACCAGTCGATGGTCGCATCGATGCCCTCATCGAGCGAGAGCGTCAAGCGCCAGCCGACCTCGTCGAACAGTCGCGAGGTGGCGGCGGTGACGACCGACCGATCGTCGTTCCCCGCGCGGTAGGTGTTGAGTTTTGGCCGCCCGACCTTCGCTGCGATACGGCCGCACAGCTCGCCCACGCTCACAGGCCGACCGGACGCGATGTTCACGTCGCCAGTCACCGGCGAGGCGACGAGCGCAGCCAGAGTACCCGCAACGTCGTCCACGTGGGGGAAGTCGAGAACGTCATCCGGTCGCCCGCGCTCGAACGGCTCGTTGTCGAGAAGCGCACGTCTGGCCGAAGGAACCAGGCTGCTGGGGGTACTCGGCGCGTCGAAGACGGCGCTCCACCTGGCCGCCGGCCCAGGAAGGGGCCCGCGATCCCCTTGCATCCCCTGCTTGACATAGCGTCTACGTATCGGACTTCGAGCGAAAAGGGGGCCTTGAACCTCCTATCCAGACGTACTCGAGGAACGTGAAACGTTGGCCGGGAGGATCGAGGGTTGTTCGCTGGGTCAGCGCAGCGATCGTCGACACCGGGAAGCAGTTCCGTCGCATTCAAGACAGACGCGATATAGAGAAGCTGGTTCGAGCCCTTGCCGTGCTGGAAGCCACTGAAGAGGCGACTTCAGAGCGCGTCGCCCAGGATCGATCACTGGAGCCGCCGCTCAGAGAAGCTCAACAGCGAGCGGGACGATCCCGGCCGCATCGGACACCCCTCGAGGAGGATCGATATGTCACGCTTCGTCGCTGCCGGACTGAGCTTCTTGCTCGCGGTGCTCTGGTTCGACCTGATGTTCGACGTGCAGACACGAGGGCACACGGGCGAGCTGCTGCCGGCCGAGGTGCTGGCGTCGATCTCGGCGTACTACCGGCGCGTCACGACCGAGGCCTATCCGATGAACATGCTCGTTTCGTTCGTGATGCTGCTGACGCTGCTCGCGATCGGGGCCGAGATCTACGAGGGCAAGACCCGCTGGTGGGTCGGCTGGGGGACGCTCGCGATGCTCGCCGTCGGCGTCTCCCTCTCGCTTACGCGGACCGTGCCGAACGCGGTGCGCCTCGGCGCCGCCACGGATTCGCTCGCCGTGCAGTCCGAGCTCGCTCGCGCGATCTACCGCGACCACGTCTTCGCGTTCGCAAGGTCGCTGGCGCTGCTCGCGCTGCAGCTCTCCGCCGCGTCGCGCTTCCTCGGACGCAAGTCGCGGGTCGACTAGCGCCGAGGGCGTCGCGCCCCGGTACGAGGGCTTCGGCCCCACGCTCGCCCACGAGAAGCTGACGGAGTTGGACGGGTTGGAACTCTCGGTCGAGACGCTCAGGTCCTGGATGATCGAGGACGGCCTCTGGACCCCTCGAGCGCGTCGCGCGCCGCGGATCGCGCAGCCTCGTCATTGTCGACCGTCTCGTGGGGAGCTGATCCAGATCGATGGCTGCGATCACGAGTGGTTCGAGGAGCGCGTCCCGCGCTGCACTCTGCCGGTGTTCGTGGACGATGCCACGAGCGAGTGGATGGAGCTGCTGTCCTGCGAGTCGGAGTCTGCGTTCTCGTACTTTGCGGCGCTGCGGTCGTACCTCGAGCAGCTTCTACTGAGGAAAAAAACCGGACATCTGCAATTTGGGCCGACAGGAGCCGGAACGCAGCTTGAATGCTTTATGCCCAGGCCGCCCTCTCCGTCAATTGGCACATCGAAGGCGCCGGTCAGGCTTCCTTTGCGACCAGCCTGTTTGGCGTCGTGCCCGAACCCGGCAGCCGTCTGCTCGTCCTACACGGCATGTTGCTCGTCGCCTGCCGCCGATACGGCACCCGCCTGTCGCAGCCCGCGGTGAACGCATGAGGTCGCGGCGCGACGAAAGTATCTCTGCGCATCGGCCGATGACAGATCGCATCGACTGCACGGAGAATGCCTTGTGTCCGAGATCCGCTCTCTCGCTCTGCCGCTCGCCTGTGTGCTCGTGCTCGCCAGCCAGGTAACCAACGCCCAGTCATTCCCGTTCACCGCCCACGCCACCTGGTACGAAGGCATCGACGGCGGGAACTGCAGCTTCGGCACCATCGACACCGTGGGTGTGCCGTTCGGCCTGATCGCCGCGGTCGGGACGCCCCTCTATGCGGACTCCGCGGCGTGCGGGCGCTTCATCGAGATCGATGCCGGCGCTGCGACGTGCCCGGGGCCTCCCTGCGGCTTCACCGGCAACCGCGTGGTGGTGATGATCAGCGACCAGCTCTTTTCGACGCAGCCGGACCTCGATCTGTCGGAGGCAGCCTTCGGCGAGTTGGCTGCACCCGCTGCGGGGCTGCTCCAGAACGTGCACTGGCGGTTCGTAACGGGCAGCCATGCGGGCAACATCCAGTTCGTCTCGACGTCGGGCATGAATCCCTGGTTCCTCCATTTCGTCTTGCACGACCACAACCTCGGCATCGCGCAGGTCGAGGTCCGCGACGCCAGCGGTCCGACCTGGCGCGCCGCCACGCGAGACTCGGCGAATCAGTGGGCGGTGGCGAGCACGGGAAATGCGTTCGTGGCTCCGCTGTCGGTGCGGGTGACGGACATCGATGGCGGAGTGCTGACCTCGACCGACGCGGTCGGCTCACTGGCTTCGAATGCGACCCATGACCTCGGAGTCCAGACGACGACGCCCGTCCTGGTTCCCTCCGGTTCGCTCGTGGGCCCACTCGCGGCGGCGCTCTTGACGGCAGCGGGCAGCGTCGTCTTGTGGCGGCGAGGTCGAGCGCGTTGAACAGCGGCCGTGGCAGGTCGGCGTCCCGCTGAACCTGGGTTGCCACTCGAACGAAGTGGCCCGGCAGTGAGCCGTCGACGATGCGCAGTCGCGCCGCGCCGCGATGCGGCATTCCGTCACTGCGAGTCGAGCGGCGGGCGAGCCGGTGGAACTGATTCTGGCGAGACCTCGCGCGGGGCAGGCCGTAAGCTTCCGCGCGCTAGCCGGCGCCTCGCTCCGCGCAAAGATCCTGCGGCGAGAACGGAGACTTCGTCAGGTCGTAGAGGAAGAGTCCGGCGCTGTTGCCCTCCTCTCCGCCGGTCTGGCGCAGGGCGATGATCATCGTCCGGCAGTCCGGGCTGACGACGGGATTGTTGGCGCCGAAGCCCCGGAACTCGCTGAAGTGCGTCATGCGCGTGTACTCGCCGCTGCCATCGAGTCGCAGGAGCCAGACGTCGAGCGCGCCCTTCGGCCGCATGCGCAGCGTGAACTCGCGCTCGACCATGGCGAAGCGCCCGTCCGGCGTGACGCCCTCGATCTCCTCGTACCACCGGCTGTCGGAGTAGTTCACGATCCCTCCCGTCTCGAGATCGATCCCCATCGGCTCGCCACCGCGATAGCCGTAGGCGGTGAAGAGCAGCTCCCCTTCGTCCGGCGGACGAAAATCCTGCGGCTCGAACATGCCGACGTAGAAGAGATCGCGGCGACTCGCGAGCTTCCGCGCCTCGACGATCCGCGGTGCGTCGCCTCCTGGCTCGATCAGGCCCGTCCAGAGTTCCGAGCGCGCGGTCAGCAGCTTGTCCGGGAGATCGGTCCGGACCCAGGCGATGCGCATCGAATGGCGCGCGACGGCAGGGCCCTCGAAGCAGCGCTCCCCGAGCGGTCGGGCCGGACTCGCGGCGTCCGCGGCGAGCAGCCAGAAGTCGGCGCGCCAGCGGCCGCGCTCCGGATCATCTGGATCGACCTTCGTCGGACCGCAGAGGAGCACGTCTCCGTTCGCCAGGTAGTGGGCTCGCGTGAAGCCGTGGTGCTCGAAATGGTCTGTCATCGGGCGCGACGCCCGGCTCGCGATGTCGAACTCGAAGACGTTCCCGACGAGGGCGTCCAGGTAGAGGAATCGCTTCCCGTCGGCCGACCACGCCGGTCGGACGACGGCGCCGAGATCCGAGAGCTCCGTGATGTGATCGGGCAGATGGTCCCGCGGCGAGCCGTCGCGGAATCCAGCCTCGGGACCACCGCACGCGAGCAGCATCGCGCTGACGAGGAGAAACGATCGCCGGGGCAGAACCAACAAGTCTGTGATCTCCCATTGCGGGTGTGCCCGTCGTCGGGTGAGTTCAGTTCCCGGGGTCGAGCCGGGTCTCCACGCATACCAGCGTGACATAGCGCAGAGTGATCGGTCCTCGAGTCGGAGACGGGGCTTGTTCTTCCTGATCCGCGGACGGAGTTCTTGTGGCTGATGCCGGTCTTGATCGCGCTGCGGCAGCGAAGCAAGCTCCAGGATCCCCGCCATGGCGAAAGAAGGACCCGATGCACACGATGCCGATGCTGCGACCGCTGCTTCTCATCACCGGATTGCTCGTTTCGACGACTGCTCTCGCGCAGGGTCCGCCGCCCTTCGAGCTCCCGGACGACGCCAGCCGCTCGGTGCAGGTCGTTCGGATGCAGCTCGGCCTGAGCGACCCGGAGGAGGCGTCGCCCAACTTCGACGAAATGAGGGCCGACTCGCAATTCCAGATGACGTTGAATCGCACCACTCTGGGCAACGGCGTCAGTGGGACGGGCCGTCTTCTCATGTTTCCGCTCGGAATCGCCACCGTGCTGCTCCCGACCACGGGCGGCCCGCTGCTCTCCGTACAGCCCCAGGACAGTGGCACCAGATCGATCCTGGTGCTCGAGTCGCCGAGCGTGACCCCAGGCCTTTACGCGCCATACGTCCCGGTCGGCACGTACGGCTACGACATCACGTGTTCGGGCGTCGTCTGTAGCCAGTGGCTCGAATCTCCGATCGAGAGCCGCGCCGAGTCGAGCTACGACCACGTGGGCGGCACGCTCGAAGTGGACGCGAGCGTGATCACGCCGGACTACGGCGTCACAGACGACACCGAGGGCCTCTATCACGCGCTCCGCTCCACGGCGTCGGCACGGCTCGGCGACTGGATCTTCGCGACGGGCACCGGTGAGACCGCGATGGTCGTCGTCGCGGCGACGCTGCCCGTTGCCATCGATGCGCCGGACGACGACCCCGACGACGTCACTCCGTCGGAGTGGATCACGCAGGGCAGCGGCGATCTGCGCGAAGTGTTCTGCAACGACCCGATCGAACCCAACGTGATCCAGTACACGCGGTTCCGCTTCGACATCGACCTGACGCGCTGGAGCTTCCAGGAGGTGTGCGAAGACGACGGCGAGGGCGGCGAGCCGGTCTGCAACGACGAGTGGGTCGATGTCCCGCTCGGCACGCACACGGTCAGCCGCGAGCGCGAGATGCATACCTTCGGCTGCGAGGGGGGCCTCGATCTCGTCTCGAGCGATACCGGCACGCTGCCGGGCTCGACGCAGCTCGAGCTCGAGATCCCGACCAACGAGTGGGTGCAGCTCTACGTGACGACCTCGACGGACTCCGACTGCGAGGGCGCGATGGCCTGCAATCTGGATGCGCGCACCAGCGCCCCGATCTCGGTCACACTCGATTCGCCGAACGGTGAACTCGTCGCGTGGCAGGGCATCGCCGGTGTCACGCCCGTGCCGGAGCCCGGCGGCGCCACGTCGCTCGCCGCTGCGATCGGCGCGATCGCATCCCTTGTGCGGCGCCGGGCGTGCGTCCGCCGCCGGGACTGAAGATCGTTCCCTCACTCGTCACACCTCCGCTCGACATGGCAGCGTGTGATCGGTCCCCGATGCGAAGACGGGGCTTGATCTTCCTGGCAGCGTCCTGTCGGATGGAGAAGCCGCAGGACACCCACACCGCTACTCGACTGCGCGAAGTCGTGGCTGACCTCGTCGCCGATCGCTACGGGACCGCCTGGGAACTCGCCCCAGCAGGAAGTGCGCGGGTGGATCATGGCCGAATCGTGGATGAGCACACGCGCTTGCAGGTTGCCTCGATGAGCAGGTGGCTCACAGCCTGGGGCGTGATGGCGTTGGCGGAAGAGGGTCGCCGAGCGCGCGACCAGGGAACGGCATCATCGTACTGACGACGGGGAGCCCCACCCTGGCGTGCGAAATCGGCGGAGAATGGACGTTCGGGCAGACGGGCAAGGTCGGCTTGGATACGCTCGTTCTCTTCGATGCGACTGACATCCTGATCGTCTTCGCGGCCGGTGTCATCGTCAGGGTGGTTTCGATCGCAGCGACGAGCGTGTTCGTGCAGGGGATGTCCCATCGCAGGCGACAGTCGCGGCAACAAGAATCAGAAGGGTGCAGAACACGTCATGCGCAAGTTGATCAGAAAGCTGCAGTCCTACTGGTTGGCTGACGCCAGCTTCGTCACGTTGCTGATCATGCTCATTTCGGCAGTGTTCGTGCTCCCGATCGTGATGGAAGTCAGTGCCCGGGGAGTGCTGCTGTTCAACATACTGTTGCTGAGTGTGTTCTTGTCGGGGATTTTTTCGACGCGCAATGTGGGATTGATCTTCGTCTCGGCATTGCTGTTCAGCATCCATCTTGCACTGCGAATCATTCGTTTCGGAGAGAATCCGTACTCATTTTTTGTTCTGGAGAATGTCGTAGGGATCGCCAACACGCTGGTGTTCATCTTCATCAACCTCCGACTGCTGTTTCGCGACCAGATCGTGAACACCTACCGGATCGTCGGAGCGGTCAATGTCTATCTCCTGCTGGCCCTCATGGGTGCGCTGACCCTGGAAATCATCCACGCCGCGACCGGCGTATCCATAGGCGGCAATGTCGTGCTGAATGGAACGGACGATGACTATGTCCACTTCATCTATTTCAGTCTGACTTCACTGACGACGGTGGGTTTCGGAGACATCTATGCCGTGAGTACACCGGCCAAGATGCTGGCCACGTTTCTATCCACTCTGGGCATCCTGTTTCCCGCCATCGTCATTGCCCGCCTGGTCGGATTGGTTTCCAGCCGGAGTTGATCGGCGTTGCTTGTCTTCATGGATCAGCGATCGGGTAGAGCGCATCGGCTCCAACTCATCCCTTCGGCGTGCCGGTCGTTGCCTCCCGTCGCAGGCTCTCCGGGGCGGTTCGATCTGACTTCGGTCGTCGGGTGTTCAGCAGAATCGCAGCTTGATTTCGGTTTGCCCGACATCGAGGCGCGACACCCGAGACTGTGTCGATCGCGACCGCGCTCCCGTCCTGGCAGATGATGAACACGCAGGGCTTCAGAGGAGCCAACCACCCACCCCATTCCACGAAGTCATGTCCCCTCTTCGTGGGAACCCCCGCCGCGTGTCGATCGGGTTGGCCGAGAAGCGGTTGCGCGCGCGAGTCGCAGCAAGCGCGATCGCGTGGTTGCCGCCAGTGAAACGCGCGGAGCCGTGGGTGTCGGCGCGGAGGCGACGACTACTCCGCAGCTTCCTTCACCGCCTCACCGGCGTCGTTCACGGCGTCCTCCACGTTCTCGCCGGCGTCCTTCAACTTCTCGTTCTCGCGCATGTCGAGCGCGTCCTGGGTCGAGTCGCTCAGCTTCTCCACCGGCGACTTCTGCTGCGTCGGGCAGCCCAGCAGTGGTGTGGTCAGGGCGAGCAGCACAGCGAGCACCACGAGACGAAACGCATTCTTGTAAGTCATGGGACCTCCTCTTTGCGCGGGAGCATACCGGTCCGTGACCACGATCGAATCCGCGATTTCCCATCTCTCGATGGATGTTCGTCACTCTGGCACTCGATTTGCTTTATCCGTTTCGAACCAATTCGTGGGAGACGGAAATGACGAGGAGCCACGGGATCTGGATCGACGAACGCGTGTCGCAAGAGGTCGATCGGACCATCCGATTTGTAGAAAAGTCGGTGTGGCGTGACGCAGCGCACGTACCGTCCGAAGCGCGAAAGCCGATCACGGATCAGTGGCCACGGAATCCCTCGCCCCGAACCTCCGTTAGACCCACACCGGGATCGATGCCAGGCGACACGACGACGACTTGCGGGAGTTCTCCGATGCTCTGTACCGCGTTCGAACGTGCATTCCCTCTTCTGACACTGCTCGCGGCCATCACTGCGACGATGCTGATAGACGCCGTCCCCGCCGCGCACGCGCAGGGTTCGCTCGTGGAGCGAGTCGCCACCGGGCTCTCGCGGCCCGTCTTCTTGACGGCGCCACCGGGCGATGGCGAACGCGTCTTCATCGTCGAGCAGCACACGGGCAACATCCGGATTCTCCGACTCGCAGACCTCGCGCTGCTGTCGCCCCCGTTCCTGACGGTTCCCGGCCTCTCCACGGGCGAGGAACAGGGCGTCCTCGGACTCGCGTTCGATCCCGACTATGCGACGAACGGATTCTTCTACGTGAACTACACCGACACGGGATCTCGCTCGCGGATCGTCCGTTACCAGGTGACGCCCGGTGATCCGGACCTCGCAGATCCGGACAGCGACACGCCGATCCTCGATTTTCAGCAACCCCAGACGAACCACAACGGGGGTTGGATCGGCTTCGGTCCGGACGACGACTTTCTATACATCGCGACCGGAGACGGGGGCAATTTCAACGACACCGGCACGGGACACACCGAGCCGGGCGGGAACGCGCAGGACCTCACGTCGAACTGGCTCGGGAAGATCCTGCGGGTCGACGTGGCCAGTGATGGATTCCCAGGCGATCCGGACAACAACTATGCGATTCCTTCCGACAACCCATTCGTGGGGAGTGCGAACGACGAGGAGATCTGGGCCTACGGGCTGCGAAATCCCTATCGCGCGAGTTTCGATCGTCAGACTGGCGACTTCTACGTCGGCGATGTCGGTCAGGGTGTCTGCGAGGAGCTGAATGTCCAGCCGGCCGGAAGCCCGGGCGGCGAGAACTACGGCTGGCGTCGACGCGAGGGGACGATCGCCACACCCGGCTCTGTCGGTGGGAGCAAGCCGCCGGGCGCCATCGATCCGATCTTCGACTACACCCACAACTCATCACAGACCTG
The DNA here is from genome assembly GCA_031413515.1 of bacterium. Taxonomy (GTDB): domain Bacteria; phylum Myxococcota_A; class UBA9160; order UBA9160; family UBA4427; genus TMED88. The sequence goes on along the minus strand of JANOFF010000128.1, from coordinate 8,533 downwards.
CCGCTTCTCGGGGTCCGGAAGTGCTTTCCTGGGTGTGGCGATCGCCGGCGGCTATGTCTATCGCGGACCGGACCCACAGCTCGCCGGTCGCTACCTCTTCGGCGATTTCGGAACCGGCCGCTTGTGGTCGCTGGTGTGGGACGGATCCGCGCCGTCGACCTTCGATGGGACCAACTATCTGCAGCTGACCGATCACGGAAGTGATCCGGACTACCTGCCGGACGTGGGGTCGATCGACACGATCTCGTCGTTCAGTGAGGACGCCGCGGGAAATCTCTACGTACTCGACCTCGTCGATGGCGAGGTCTTTCGCGTGCCCGAGCCCGACTCGACGTGGATGCTCGGATCGGGAGTCGCCTTGCTCGTTCTCCTGACGCGGCGTCACCGCTCTTCCGATCAGGCCCGTCGCGGTTCGAGGCGAGCCGCTTGATTCAGGGCGCGAGCAGATTCAGCGCCGAGCCGGCCCGGAACCACGCGAGCTGCGACTCGCTGTACGAGTGCGCGAGCTCGAGCCGCTCGCTGGTTCCGTCCTCGTGTCGTACGACGCACTCGACGGACTTGCCCGGTGCCAGATGCGAGAGACCGGTGAGGCTGATCCGGTCCCTCTCACCGATGCGGTCGTAGTCGGCGGGATCGCGAAACGTCAGCGCGAGCAGCCCCTGCTTCTTCAGATTCGACTCGTGGATTCGCGCGAAGCTCCGGGTGACGACGGCCGCGCCGCCGAGCAGGCGCGGACTGAGCGCGGCGTGCTCGCGGCTGCTGCCCTCGCCGTAGTTCTCGTCGCCGACCACGAGCCAGCGGACTTCGCGGCCGCGATAGGCCCGCGCGACTGCAGCGACGGGCTGCGACGTCTCGCCGGAGAGCACGTTCCGGACCACGCCTGTCTCGCCGGTGAATGCGTTCACCGCGCCGAGGAACAAGTTGTCGCTGAAGCGATCGAGATGCCCGCGATAGCGCAGCCACGCTCCGGCCGGCGAGATCTGGTCGGTCGTCGTCCTGCCGCGGGTCTTGATCAGGACCGGGAGCTCGAGGAAGTCGCGTCCGTCCCAGGCCGGCCACGGCTCGAGCAGCTGGATCCGTTCGCTGTTCCGATCGACCCGCAGTGCGACCGCGCGACCGTCTTCGGGCGGGGCCACGTAGGCCTGGCGTCCGCGCTCGAAGCCCGCGCCCGGGACCTCGGGAGCGGGCTTCGGCGGATCGAGCCGGAAGGGCAGCCCGTCAGCGCCGATGAGCGAGTCGTTCTGCGGGTCGAACGAGAGGCGGCCGGCGAGTGCGAGCGCGGTCACGATCTCGGGGCTCGCGATGAAGTTCATCGTCGCTGCGTGCCCGTCGTTCCGTCCGCGAAAGTTGCGGTTGTAGGAAGTCACGATCGTGTTCGGAGCGTCGCCCGCGTCCGGTCTCCGCCACTGGCCGATGCACGGCCCGCAGGCGTTCGCGAGCACCGTGCCTCCGATCTCGCGCAGCGCCTGCATCTGTCCGTCCCGCTCGGTCGTCGCGCGGATCTGCTCGGAGCCCGGCGTCACGAGCAGTCGCGACGCGACCGCGACGCCGCGGGCGCGCGCCTGCGCGGCGACGTCCGCCGCGCGGCTCATGTCCTCGTACGAGGAGTTCGTGCAGCTGCCGATCAGCGCGACCGAGATCGCGTCGACGAGCCCGTTCCGAGGCTCGCGGACCTCGGCGGCGAGCTGCGAGATCGGGCGCGCCCGATCCGGAGAGTGCGGTCCCACGACGTGCGGCTCGAGCCGCGACAGGTCGAGTGCGATCACGCGGTCGTAGAACTTCTCGGGCGCGCCCTCGGCAGCGGCGTCCGGCTCGAGCAGCGCGCGGTGCTGCTCGGCGAGCGCGGCGAGGCCGGAGCGCCCGGTCGCGCGCAGGTACGCGCCCATCCGCTCGTCGGCGGGAAACATCGAAGTCGTCGCACCGAGCTCGGCGCCCATGTTCGTGATCGTGGCCTTGCCGGTCGCGCTGAGCGTGCGGGCTCCGGGGCCGATGTACTCGACGATCGCGTTCGTCGCGCCCGAGACGGTCAGCTGCCCGGCGACGTGCAGGATCACGTCCTTGGGCGCAGTCCAGCCGGAGAGCCGTCCGGTCAGGAACACCGCGATCCGCTTCGGATGCAGCAGCTCCCACGGCAGCCCGGCGATCGCCTCTGTCGCATCCGCACCGCCGACACCGACCGCGCACGCGCCGAGTCCGCCCGCATTCGGCGTGTGCGAATCGGTGCCGAGGATCAGCTGACCCGGAAACGCGTAGTTCTCGAGCACGACCTGGTGGATGATGCCGGCGCCCGGCTCCCAGAATCCCGCGCCGTAGCGCGCCGCCGCAGCGCGGAGGAACGCGTAGACCTCGTCGCTCTCGGCGAGCGAAGCGCGAAGATCCGCCGCTCCCTCGACGCGCGCCTCGATCAAGTGGTCGCAGTGGATCGTGGTCGGGATCGCGACGCGCTCGCGGCGGGTCTGCATGAACTGCAGCAGGCCCGTCTGCCCCAGCACGTCCTGGAACACGACGCGGTCCGGTCGCAGCAGCAGCTGGCTGTGGCCGGGTTCGAGGTCCTGGCTCTCGGGATCGTCGAGATGTCCGAAGAGCACCTTCTCGGAAAGCGTGAGCGGGCGGCCGAGCCGGCGCCGCACGGTCTCGAGGTTGCGTGCGGCTCGTTCGTAGATCCGAGCGGCCATGGCGGGAGTCGATTCGATCGTCGTCATGGAGCGCAGTTTCGGCCGTGGGCGGGAGCAAGTAAAATGGATTTATTTTCTGGATTGATGCATCCGATGCATCAAACGGACGGAGCGTGCATGCGGATCGACATCCTCGGCGTCGAGGCCTTCATCGCCATCGCGGAGCACGGCAGGTTCCAGCAGGCGGCTCGTGCGCTCCACATCACGCAGACCGCGCTGACCCGGCGGCTGCAGAATCTCGAGTCGCTGCTCGGTGTGAAACTCGTCGAGCGGACCACGCGTTCGGTCGCGCTCTCCAGTATCGGCGAAGTCTTCCTTCCGCAGGCGCGGCGTCTGCTCGGCGAACTGGCCGCTGCACTCGTCGAGATCGAGGAAACCGGCAAGGCCCAGCGCGGCAACGTCACGCTCGCGTGCGTACCGACGATCGGCGTCCAGTACCTGCCGCGCATCATCGAGACCTACTCGGCCCGCTTCCCGCTCAACCGGATCGTGATCCTCGACCACGCCTCGTCCGGCGTGGCCGACGCGGTGCTCCGCCGCGAGGCGGAGTTCGGCATCCAGATCGGCGGGACGCTGCAGCGAGAGCTCGCGAGCGTGCCGCTCTCGAAGGACCGCTTCGTGCTGATCTGCCGCGACGATCACCCGCTCGCGAAGTCGCGGACGCTGCCGTGGAAACAGCTCGAACCCCATCCGCTGATCTTCGTCGGCTCCGGCAGCGGCAATCGGCCGTTGCTCGACACGGCGCTGTCGGCGCGACGCCTCCGGCTCGCGGCGCAGTACGAGGTGCAGCGCAGCTCGACCGCAGTCGGGCTGGTCGCGGCCGGGGTCGCGGCGGCGATCGTGCCGAGCCTCGCGATCCAGAAGGGCACCCATCCTCGCATCCGGGTCGTCGCACTGACGGACCCGGTCGTCTCGCGAACGCTGGTACTGATCTCGCGCAGATCGTCGCAGCTCTCGCCGGCCGCGCAAGCGCTGTACGACATGATCCGCGATCGCGTTTCGGTCTGATCGCCAAGTCGGTCGTTCATCCCGGACAGCGGGATCGGGCACGGTCGGGAAGTCTCCGTGCCCGGCCCGCCGGTACGCGCGGAATCTCGGATTCGCGCGGCGTCGCTGCCCAGCAAACGGGCGGCTCGCCCAGGAAGCAGGCAGCCATTCCGGGCCGGACACGGCACGCAAGCGCCTCAGCGGCACGAGCCGGTGTGCCTTCGATGGCACGCGAGTTGCTCTAGCGGTCTCCAGGCGCCGTACCGTCGCCGTGGAGGAAAACTTCGAACATGACTGGATCAATCGTGAAGACCGCGCGACGCCTCGGCGGCGGTCTGCTGGGTTTCGGCCTTCCGTTGCTCGCGGCGAGCGCGGCCTGGGCTGAGGAGGCGGCGGAAACCCCGGTCGCGAATCCGGGCGATACCGCCTGGGTGCTCGCTGCAACGGGGCTCGTATTGATGATGACCCTGCCGGGCCTCGCGCTCTTCTACGGCGGCCTGGTGCGGGCGAAGAATGTCTTGAACGTGTTCATGCAGTGTTTCCTCGCCGCCGGCGTCGTCGGCGTGCTGTGGGTGTTGGTGGGCTACAGCCTCGCCTTCAGCAGCGGCGGAGGCGCCTACATCGGCAACTTCGCGAAGGCGGGGCCTCGCCGGCGTCGACTTGAGCTCGGTGATCGCCAACTACGGCACCGATCCCGTCCGCCACATCCCGGAGTACATCTTCGTGATGTTCCAGGGCATGTTCGCGATCATCACGCCGGCGCTGATCCTCGGCGCGGTGGCCGAGCGCATGAGGTTCTCGGCCTTCATCGCGTTCATCTCGCTGTGGGTGCTGTTCGTCTACTGCCCGCTGGCCTACATGGTCTGGGGCGGTGGCTGGATCTTCCAGGCCGGTGCGATCGACTTCGCGGGCGGCCTCGTCGTCCACATGTCGAGCGGCTTCTCGGCCCTCGTCGCCGCGCTCGTGGTGGGCAAGCGGCGCGGCTACGGGTCGGAACAGATGGCGCCGCATAGCATGCCCCTCGTGCTGATCGGCGCGGGTCTGCTCTGGGCCGGCTGGTTCGGCTTCAATGCGGGCTCGGCCCTCAGTGCCACGCCGCTGGCGGCTCTGGCGTTCCTGAACACCTCGACGGCGGCGTCCATGGCCGTGGTCGCGTGGGCCGGGATCGAGTGGCTGCACCGCGGCAAGCCGACGGCGCTCGGTGCCGCGACGGCGGCCGTCGCCGGTCTGGTCGCCATCACACCGGCCTGCGGCAACGTGAGTCCGCTCGGCGCAATGGCGGTCGGCCTCGGGGTCACCCTCATCTGCTACTCGGCGGTCACGTTCCTGAAGCCGGCCCTCGGTTACGACGACTCGCTCGACGCGTTCGGCGTCCACGGCGTCGGCGGTGCCTGGGGGGCGCTCGCCTCGGGCATCTTCGCAACCACGCTCGGCTCGGGGATCGAGAGCAATGGCGCACAGATCCTGGTGCAGCTGAAGAGCATCGGCTTCACGATGGTCTTCGCGCCGGTGATCTCCTTCGCGATCCTGATGCTGCTGAAGGTCGTGTTCGGATCGCTGCGCGTCAGCGACGAGGCCGAGTTCGATGGCCTCGACATCTCCGAGCACAGCGAGAGCGCGTACTCGCACCACACCGGCTCCGGCATGGGGGCCGGCGCGGCGGAGGGGATGACGGGCTCGCTGGCGTTCGCTCCGGTCAGCGCGGTCCGGCACGAGCGGGCCTGAAGCGCAGGCCCTGCGAGCGCGGGGACGCCGCGCTCTGACGTAGGCACATCCGGGGGTCTCGGAGCGATCCGAGGCCCCCGGATCTGTTCGAGGGCGTCACTCTGTTGCTCCTCGCGCGGGTCTTCGCGCCGAGCGGACCGTGGCGCAGCAGATCACGCCGGCCTTCGTCTGCATCCTCGGCGACATCACGTCCTTCGTTGCAGCTCCGCACGACGCGCATGCCATGCGGCCAGCCGGGCGCGCGCACGCGGCACGAGCCCGTCGAGTTCGTCGACCAGCACGTAGGCGACCGGCACCACCACCATCGTGAGCAGCGTCGACGAGACGAGCCCGCCGATCACCAGCACACCCATCGGTTGGCGGAACTCGGCGCCATCGCTTCGCGCGAGCGCCACCGGGATCATGCCGGCGATCGTGGCCAGCGTGGTCATCAGCACCGGGCGCAGGCGCACAGGGCCGGCTTCGAGGATCGCGTCGCGCGTGGACAGTCCCTCTTCGCGGCGCTGATTGGCGTAGTCGACCAGCAGGATGCCGTTCTTCATCACGAGGCCCATCAGCGCAACCAGCCCGATCTGCGCGAAGATGCTCAGCTCGAGGCCCGACAGACGGAGTGCCGCGAAGGCACCCGCGAACGAGAGCGGCGCCGTCAACATGATGACCGCAGGTTGCATGAAGCTGTTGAACTGGCTGGCCAGGATCATGTAGAGCGCAGCCAGCGCCATCGCGAACGCAAACTTCACGGCGTCGACCGAGTCCTTCATGCGCTCGGTCTGGCCGCCGTGCCTGCCGCGGTAGCCCGCCGGCAGCCCGACCTCCGCCACGATCTGATCGAGCCGATCCGCCGCCGCGCCGAGCGCCACGCCTTCCGGCAGGTTGGCATACAGGGTGACGCGGCGGGTGCGCGCATCGCGCTCGATCTGTGCCGGCCCGCTCCCGACCGTGAGGGTCGCCAGGTTGGCAAGATCCACCAGCGCACCGTCGCCGGCGCGCACCTGGATCTGCTCGAGCTCGGCGAGGTCGTCGCGCTGCGACTCCTCGAGCCGGATCCGCACGTCGTAGCGGCGACCCTCGTCCTGGAAGCTCGCGACGTCGAGCCCGCCCACCAGCGCGCGGATCGTGTCCGCGAGCACGCGCACCGACACGCCCAGATCGGCCGCGCGATCACGATCCACGTGGATCCGCAGCTCGGGCTTGCCGAGTTCGAAGCTCGAGCGCGCATCGACGAAGTGCGCGTCCTGGTGCATCGCCGCCACGATGGCCGCGCTCTTCTCCTGCAGCACGTCGAGGCTCGGGCCGGTGAGGCCGTATTCCATGGCATAGGACGAGAAGCCGCCGCCGGAGATCCACGACACCTCGCTCACGGCGATCACACGGGCTTCCGGCGCGGCGCGGCGCAGCACCTCGCGCGCGCGCTCCATCACCGCGAGCTGGCTCACCGCGCGACCCCTCTTCGGCGTGATGGCGACGTAGAAGCCGATCTCGTTGACGCGTGCCCTGCTGCCGGCGCCCACCGTCACGAACACGGTCTCGACCTCGTCGAGCTTTCGCAGCGAGTCTCCCACCGCGCGGGCGACGCGCTTGCTCTCACCGACGCCGACACCGAGCGGAAGCTCGACGACGCCCTCGAACTCGCTGCGGTCCGCGGTCCCGGCGAACGCGAAGGGGATGCCGCGGGCGAGACCGATGCCGAGCACGAAGGTGACGAGTGCCACTCCGAGGGTCAGCACACGATGACGCAGCGCCACCACGAGCCAGCGCCCGTAGGCGCGCTCGAGTGCGCTGTAGCGCTCCTCCAGCCAGCGGAAGACCCGACCGTGGTGATCCTCGCGGCGCAGCACGCGCGCGCTCAGGGCCGGGGTGAGGGTCACGGCGACGAGCAGCGAGATCGCCACCGCAAACGAGATCGCGAGCCCGTAGGCGTAGAAGAAGCGGCCGATCACGCCCTGCATGAAGGCGATCGGGATGAAGACGGCCAGCACCGAAACCGAAGCGGCTACGGCCGCCGATCCGACGCGCTGCGTGCCGACGGAAGCCGCCCGCATCGGCTCCACGCCGGCCTCGATCTCGCGCTGGATGCTCTCGAGCACGATGATGGCGTCGTCGATCAAGAGGCCGATCGAGACCGAGAGACCCATCAGTGTGATGATGTTGAGCGTGAAGTCCATCAGGTAGAAACAGAAGAACGTGGCCATCACCGAGGCCGGGATCGCCGTCGCCACGATCAGCGTCGAGCGCGTACTGCGCAGGAACGCAAAGGTGACCAGCACGGCAAGGATGCCGCCGAGCACGATGTCGAAGCCCACGTCGGCAGCGGAGGCCTCGATGAAGCGCGAGGTGTCACGCGCGATGCTGATGCGCACGCCCTGCGGCGCTTCGCCGCGCAGCGTCTCGATCTCGGCGCGGATGGCGCGTGCCACCTCGACGGTGTTGCGGCCCGACTGGCGTCGCACTTCGAGCGAGACGCCCTGCACGCCGTCGAGCTCGGCGAAGCTGCGCTCGTCCTCGACACCGTCCTCGACGCGTGCAACATCCGAGAGATGAGTGGTCGAGCCGTCCCGGAACGCGACCACCACCGAGCCGAAATCGCGCACGCTCTCGACTTCGCCCTTCGTCTTGACGGCGAACTCGCTCTGCCCGTCCCCCGCTTCGAGACGACCGCCCGGAACCTCCGCGTGCTCGCTGCGCATCGCGCGGACCAGATCGTCGATGCTGAGGCCGTAGCTGCGCAGGCGCCTGGCGTCTGCCCAGATGCGGATCTCCCGCTCGCGACCGCCGACCAGCGTGGCGGAGCCGACTCCCGGGATGCGCTGGATGCGCTCCTTCACCACGTGCTTGGCGAACTGCGTGAGCTCGCGCATGGGCAGCTCGCCCGAGACCATCACCGACAGGATCGGCGCGGCGTCCGGGTCGATCTTCTCGACGATCGGAGCCTGGGCGTCGAGCGGCAGATCCGCGCGCGCGCGGCCCACCTTGTCGCGCGCGTCCTGTGCGCGCTGATCCACGTCTTCCTGCAGCCCGAAGCGGACGAAGACCTGCGAGATCCCCTCGCTGCTGATCGAGCGCAGCTCCTCGACGCCGCCGATGGTGTTGAGCTGCTCCTCGATCGGGTCGCTGACCTCGCTCTCGATCGTCTCCGGAGTGGCCCC
>JANOFF010000127.1:0-13388 GCA_031413515.1 bacterium | reverse complement strand
TGTTCAGCGTATAGCCAAAAAAATCAATAATTTATATGGACAAATATCAAACAATTCCACACACTCAGCGAGCGGGACAGTGAGCATTCGCGCGAATCAGCTGTCGAGATCTGATCTAGACAGGCACAATCGCCCGAATGGGGCGGGAGCAGGGATATGGGGCATGACTCGAAGAGCCGCACCGAGGAGATGACGTATCCCGTCGGGGCCACCGTCCGGCTCACGGGGCTCCCACCCGACACGCTTCGCGCGTGGGAACGTCGCTATGGAATCGTCGTCCCGCTGCGCACCGAGGGAGGCACCCGTCGCTATCGGGCAAGCGATCTCGAGAGACTCCGCCAGGTCAAGGCCGCGGTCGATGCAGGTCATCGGATCGGAGACGTTGCTCGCCTCGGCCCGGTCGAACTCGCTCGCATCATCGCAAACCCTGAAGAAAGCGATTCTTCGGCGGGGGTGTCCGAGGCGATCGTCACCGCACTCTCCCGACTGGACGGCGAAGAAGCGGAGAGACTGATCGCACTGCAGCTCGCGGCGCTCGGTCCGAGCCGGTTTGCGCGCCGTGTGGCTGTCCCGGTGCTCGAGCGGATCGGGGCGGATTGGGCGGCTGGCGAGACGTGCATCGCGGCCGAGCACATGGCGACCTCGGTCCTTCGATCCGTGCTCGGTGCCTCGTTGCGACCGAGCACGGTGGGAACGTCTGGCGCGCCGATCCTCTTCGGCACCCTGCCAGGTGAGCGGCACGAACTCGGGTTGCTGGTGGCGGCGATTACGGCGGCTTCGGCCGGAGGGCGGGTGGTCTATCTGGGACCGGATCTGCCGATCGTCGAGTTCGTGCGCGCCGCGGACATCACGGGTGCGGCCGCGTTGGCACTCAGCATGGTCGCCAGCGACCCCGCTACGGCTCGGGAGCACCTGTGCACGCTCCGAGAGCAGTTGCCGAGCACGGTCCAGATCTGGGCCGGCGGCATTCTCGCCACCCGGATCGAGCCCGTTGCCGGCGTCACGCTGATCGATTCGTTCGAGACGCTCGAGCGCTGCGTCCAGCTGACCGCGCTCGGCGCCGGGCGTCCCGGACTGTGACGACTCGTTGCAGCTGAGCCGGCGCGGGAAGATCCCGGTCTGCGGGCTCGCGACCGCTCGACCTTGCTGGAGATACTCGGGTTCAGCGCCCGACTCAGAATCGGCCGCGCAATCCGAGCACCACCGAAATACCGTTGAAATCATCCTGGCCGGCGACGGGGGACAGATTGTCGGTGATCTCCCAGCCGTAGTCGGCGCGGCCTTCCAGAAAGAGGTTCAGATCGCGACTGAACATGGGCGTTTCGATTCCGATCAGTCCACCGACGCCGCCCGCGAATCCGACCCCATTGGTCGAGGGAAGAATGGCGGGATTTCCGACCGCCGCGTACAGGTCGGAGTCGTCGAGTTCGACCACCGAGAAACCTCCGGTGGCCCCGATGTACGGTGAGAATCGACCCGGAAACAGCAGGTAGCGGCCGACGAGATTGAGCTGGTAGACACGGATGGTGGTTTCGACGCTGCCGGTACCCACCCCGAAAGTGGCGAGGTTCACGTCGCGGCTTTCGGTTGCGAAGACCGCTTCGCCTCCGAGGCGGAAGTGCGGACTCGGCAGGTCGGCACCCATTTCCAGCAAGACCGTCCAGCCGACGTCGCCCGCGTAGGGGACGAACGCACCGCCGGCGGCGCCCAGATACTTCTCGGCCCCGGCCGGTTGCGTGAGCAGCACGAGAGCGGCGAGCAGCACCCAGGCGAGGCCCGGGCGTGATACGAGGGGCGTCGACATCGAGATCCTTCCCATATTCCGGGCAGTTGGCTGAGCCTTCTGCCGTCTCCGGGAGACTCATCGGCACCGCTCGGAAAATCTGAAGGCCCGTCGTCGCTCGCACGATCGAGCGACGAGCCTCTGCGCGCGAATCAGAATTCGATTCCCAGACCGAGGGAGAGCGTGACGTCGTCGTTCAGGGGAATCACGCCCTGGCTGTCCGGTTGGGGTTGCCCAACACGGTCCCAGATGAAGGTCAGATTGACCTCGAGGACCTTGGTGATGTCCACCGACAGAGTCGAATCGAAGTGTTGATTCGTGTTGCTCGGATCGGGAATGCCCATCGTCACCGAATAACCTCCATCGAGTTCGACGATCGTGGTGATGTCGACTTCCCATGAGGTCGAGAAGCGCAAGGCAGCATCTCGATCGATGAGGTCGAAACCGGGCTGGACCGAAAAGTATTTCGTGGCGCGGTACGTCCCGTCGAGACCGACGGTCAGCTCGATCCAGCGTTGCTTCAGCAGTTCATAGCCCACGCCGGCGCCGGGACTCAGCCGGTACCGGATGTTCTGGAACTGATCGGTATAGAAGTCCGTGACGAGCGGCGTCACGAAGAAGCGCTTGTAGATGAAGAGATCGACTCGCGCGATGACCCCCTGGTTGCTGGCGGTCGTCGCGCCACTCTGGGTACCGTAGTTGCCCGTATAGTCGACGATGAATCGATTGAAGGCCGTCCGTCTCTCGATGTCCGTGGTCAGCAGACCGCTGAACTGGTTCGTATTGCCGCTGTTCAGGGTGAATCCGGCGCTGAGTTCGAAGGTCCAGTGGTGCCATTCACTCTCCCCGCCGGTTACGATCGAGAGCAGGTCATCTCGCGAATACGATTGCGCACCCAGTGCGGTCAGGACGATGACTTCCTTGCCGATGATCTGGCCGATGCCCAGTGCGGTCCGTCGATCGGTGAAGGCGAACGTGTTGATCCGGGGCGAGCGGATCTCGGCTATGTCCTCCCACTTCAACTTCAAGTCGTCGAGTTCTTCGCTGTCGAACTGGAGTTCCTCGTTTCTCATCACGGTGATCTTGCCGCGGAGCCACTCTCCGCTCTTGAGTTTCACCCACTCGTCCTTCTCCGGTCTGGCGTCCGGCGGAGACCACCGGGGAGCCCCGTGCGCGGTCTCGGCGTCGGGCTCGGGTTTGGGCGACTCGTGGTGCGTCGGCTCCGCCGAGTCGGTTGCGGGCGCGGCGACGGCTCCCTCGACGTCCAGTGCCGGTGCTTCGCTCGGGTTGGCCAGTTCGGATGCCTGCTCGGCGAGACCTGCGCCCGGCGCGAGTCCGAGCACCACGCAGAGCACGAGGGCGGCCGCACCGGACCGGGGTCGCTCGGCCGGCCGCGCGATCCAGATCGAGCGGCGACCCGTGGCGGTCGCTGTGCTCGTATTCAAGTCGTGCGACCGTCCGGTCGTCCGAGTTCGTGAGTCAAGGTCTGCTTGAGCAGGTCGAGTTCCGCGGAAGGCTTCCGTCCCGGTCTTCCCCGCACCATGCGCATTGCTGCGAGCCCGGCCAGGACCGAGATCGTGTAGTACTGCAGCGTGACTGCGTCGCGTCGCGCCAGGTCGGCGTCCGCAAACAGCCTGTTCCAGATCCGATTCCACTGCTTGAACATCTCGGTCTGCCACAGCATGTCCGGATCCGGCCCCTCGGCACCGGCGTAGCTGAGAAGAATCTCGAAGGTACTCTGGAAGTGCGGGCTTCCGAAGTGCTCCCAGGCCCGTTCGATGAAGAGATCCACTCGCTCGTCGAGGCTGGTACGTTCGATCTGCACATCCGCCAGCCTCTCGGCGAATCGCCCGAACGAGTCTTCCAGGACGGCGAGCAGGATGCCGTCCTTGCCGCCGAAGTGATGTTGTACGGCGCCCCAGGTGACACCCGCGCGTCGACAGATCTCGGCCGCGGTCGTGCGCCCGAAACCGACTTCCGCGATGCACTCGACGACGGCTGCGATGATCCGTGCGCGGGTCTCGGCCGTCCGCGTGGCGTGCGATCGCCGCTTCCGGACGAGTGGGGAGGAGAGTTTGTCGGATGAGCTCATCTCCGACCCGCATCCTCCACGCCGTAGAGCCGCGCCATCAACTGCGAGACGAGCCCGCCGACCGGCAGCGCTACGCCGGCTTTGCGGGCCAGCGTGAGCGCCCAGGCGAGATCCTTCTCGGCGACGCTCATGTGGCCGCGCATCAGAGCCTGGACCCCCTCGGTCTTTCTGACTGCCGGCGGAAGTTTCGTGCCGACGAGATAGGCGACCATCAGCGGTGTGATCTGCCCGTTGGCCTGCCCCGCCTCCTCGAGCAGATCCGCCGGCAATCCGATCGCAGTCGCGAGGGCGTGCGACTCGTAGGCGGCCGCCCACTGGATGTACGTGATCAGGTTCAGACAGAGCTTCAGCTTTGCGCCGTTCCCGAGTTCGCCCGCGTGGATGATCCGGACGGCGCTCCGCTCGAAGAGAGGTCTCGCCTTTTCGAGTCCGGCCGGGTCGCCTCCAACGAGGAAGGTGAGCTGGCGGCTCACGGCCCGTGCGGCACCGCCGGTCACGCAGGCATCGAGCACGATCACGCCTCGGGGCGCGGCCTCGTCGGCCAGCTGCTGTGCGGTCTCGGGCAAGATCGTGCTGTGGACCGCGATCACCGATCCGCGCGCGGCACCGGAAAGCACGCCGTCCTCACCGAGCACCACCGCGAGCACATGGCGATCCTCGGGCACGCAGATGCCGATCACGTCGGAGTGGATTGCGACTTCGCGAGGGGATGCTGCCGCCCGTGCGCCTCCCGCGACGAGTTCCGCAACGGGCGCCGGATCGATGTCGTAAACGATGGTCTCGAACCCGTCGGGCGCGTAGTGGGCCGCGATCGGCTTGCCCTGATTGCCCAACCCGATGAAGCCGGCGCGGATCGCCATGAAGGACTCCTCGTCGCGTGCACGGACGCCCCGTGGACCGTGTCTTTGCGCGCCACTCGACCCTACCCCATTTGCATTGCACCCGCTATGTAAATGAGATAGGGTGCTCGCGAAGGAGCCTCGGTGCCGCGCTACGACCCCTACGCGTACGAGATCCACGAAGATCCGTATCCCGTCTATGCCGAGCTTCGTCACGAAGCGCCGGTCTACCACGACGCTGAACAGGGCTTCTACGCACTGTCTCGTCACGCGGATGTACTCGCGGCCTTCAAGGACCACGCGCGCTTCTCGAATCGCGAGGGCGTCTCGCTGGATCCGACGTCGAGAAGCCCCCAGGCCGCCATGACGGGCATGTCGTTTCTCGGCCTCGACCCGCCCGAGCACTCGCGCATGCGCGCGCTCGTTTCGCGGGGATTCACACCGCGGCGCGTCGCCGAACTCGAGCCGCGCATCCGCGAAATGACGGTCCGCCATCTCGACGCGCTGGTCGGCTCGGGTGGATTCGACGCCGTCGACCAGTTCGCCGGACTGCTCCCGATGGACGTGATCAGTGAGCTGATCGGTGTTCCCGTGGCCGATCGCGCCACGCTCCGTCGGCAGGCCGATCTGCTCGTGCACCGCGAGGAGGGTCTGCGCGACGTACCACGAGAGGGCATGATCGCGTTCGGACAGATGCGCTCGTACTTCACCGATCTGCTCGCCGAGCGCCGCGCAGATCCGCGTGACGATCTTCTCAGCGTCCTCATGCAGATCGAACTCGAGGGCGATCGCCTGCTCGACGCAGAAATCCTCTCGTTCTGCAATCTGATGATCGTGGCCGGAAACGAGACGACCACCAAGCTGATCGCGAACGCGCTCTACTGGCTGGATCGATACCCGGCTCAGCGCTCCGTCGTGGCGACCGACGAGGCTTCGATTCCCGCATGGATCGAGGAGACCCTTCGCTTCGACAACTCGACGCAGATGCTCGCGCGACTCGTCACAGAGGACGTCGAGATCCGCGGCACGACCCTCGAAGCAGGCTCGCTCGCGCTGCTGCTGGTCGGCTCGGCCAATCGGGACGAATCGGTCTTCGAGCGCGCCGATCATTTCGAGATCGGGCGCGATACGACGGCGATGCTCTCGTTCGGCAAGGGAGCGCACTTCTGTCTGGGCGCAGCCCTCGCGCGTCTCGAGGCGCGGGTGGCGCTCGAAGAATGGTGGCGACGCTTCCCCGCCTACGCGATCGAGCCGGTCGGTGCCGTGCGTGTGCACTCGGTCAACGTGCGGGGCTTTGCCCATCTGCCAGTGAAGGTCTGAGGAGCCGCATGGAGCAGCCCGCACGTGTCGTCGTCGTGACCGGTGCCTCGTCGGGAATCGGCGCCGCCACGGCGATCGAACTCGCGCGCCGTGGCTATCGACTGGCCCTGGGTGCTCGGCGCGCCGAGCGCATCGGCGCGGTGGCGAAACAGATCCTCGGGAGTGGAGGCGAGGCCTTCGCACATTCCCTCGACGTGACCGACCCCGCTTCCGCCGACGCGTTCTGCGCCGCCGTCGAACGAACTCTCGGGCCGATCGAAGTGTTGATCAATAATGCCGGGCAGAATCTGTCGGCGCGAGTCGCCGAGGCGAGCGACGAACAACTGCGTCTGGATCTCGAGATCAACCTTCTCGGACCGATGTACATGACCCGACGTGTACTGGGCGGCATGCTGGCTCGCCGCGCGGGCGACGTCGTCTTCGTGGGATCCGACAGTGCGACACGCCCGCGTACCTATCAGGGCGCCTACTCGGCCGCGAAGGCGGGGCTGGAGGCGTTCGCGCGCGTCGTCGAGATGGAGACCGAGGGCAGCGGCGTGCGCTCGATGCTGGTTCGCGTGGGCCCCACCGGCAGCGAATTCGGGACACGCATGCCGGCCGATCAGTTGCCCGCAATCCTCGCATCGTGGAAGTACTGGGGCGTGCTGCGGCACCTGCACTGGATGCCCGCCGAGAGCGTCGCGCGTGCGATCGCCAACACACTCGATGTCCCCGTCGAGGAGTCCTATCCGACCGTGATCGAGGTGATGCCCGGCGGTCGGAGCAGGCAGTCCGGCGTGTGATTCGAGGCTGTGCCCGCCGGTGCGCGGCGCAAGAAAGAAGGAGGATCGATGCAGTACGACGGAATCGACGGCAAAGTGGCGATCGTCACTGGATCGGGCGGTGGGATCGGCGAGGCCTACGCGAAGGGACTCGCCATACACGGCGCAAAGGTGATCGTCGCCGAGGTCAAGAAGGAGAAGGGCGAGCGCGTGGCCGAGGAGATTCGCGCCTCGGGCGGCGATGCCACCTTCGTCGAAGTCGACGTCGGATCCGCTGAATCGACCGCCGCGATGGCGAAACGGGTGGTCGACCTGCATGGCGGTATCGACTTCCTGGTCAACAACGCCGCGATCTTCGGAGACATGAAGTTCGAGTCGCTGCTGCGTGTCGATTGGCAGTACTACAAGAACTTCATGAACGTGAACATGGATGGCGCGTTGCATTGCACGCGTGCCTGCTTCCGCTCGATGCGGGAGCGCGGCGGCGGCGCGATCGTCAATCAATCCTCGACTGCGGCGTGGATGGGTGTCGGCTACTACGGGCTCGCCAAGCTCGGTATCAACGGTCTCACCCACGCGCTCGCGCGCGAGCTCGGCGCCTGGGGGATCCGGATCAACGCGATCGCCCCGGGTCCGACCGACACCGAAGCGCTCGGCAAGACTGCGGGCGCAGCCGCACAGCACATCGTGGCGCAGCTCGCGCTGAAGCGGCTCGGGCAACCGAAGGATCTCGTGGAGACATGTCTGTTCCTGCTCTCCGACGCTTCGTCCTGGCTGACGGGCCAGATCATCAATGTCGATGGCGGACAGATCACGCGCCCGTGAGCGCCGTGGAGGGGGAATCATGACCGCATCGAACCTCGTTGCGACCGAGCCCGGTCCGGCGGCTGCCCGCGGAATGTCGCCTCCGGTCCTGTCCGGTGGGTGGCCGTTGCTCGGCCACCTGCAGGAGCTGCGCAAGCACCCGATCGATCTCTTCTGGCGCGTCCGGAACGAGTGCGGCGAGATCGGTGAGATGAACTTTGCCGGTAACCGTGTCGTCCTGCTCTGCGGCGTCGACGCGCAGGAGGCGTTCTTTCGAGCGACCGACGAACAGCTGGATCAGGCAGCCGCCTATCCGTTCATGACACCGGTCTTCGGTCGGGGTGTGGTGTTCGACGCGTCGCCCGAGCAGCGTCGCCAGGCGATGAAGAACCAGTCCCTCAAGGACAAGATGATGCGTGGCCATGCGGAGGTGATCGCCGGCGAGACCCGACGCATGATGGATCGTCTGGGAGAGCAGGGTGAGATCGACGTCCTCGACTTCTTCGCTGAACTCACCGTCTACACATCGAGCGCATGTTTGATCGGTCGCGAGTTCCGTGAGGAACTGACTGCCGAGTATTTTCGCGTCTTCTATGAGCTCGAGAAGGGCACGGACGCGCTCGCCTACGTGAATCCCGATCTTCCGCTTCCCGTCTTCCGCAAGCGGGATCGTGCGAGGAGACATCTCGTCGAGCTTCTGACCGGGGTATTCGAGCGGCGACAGGCGCGGGGCGAGGGTGCGAAGAAGGAGCTCTTCGACATCCTGCTCACGATCCGCGACGAGCAGGGCCGCCCGCGTTATACGATCGATCAGATCACCGGCATGTTCATCTCGATGATGTTCGCCGGTCATCACACGACATCCGGCACGGCGGCCTGGACTCTGATCGAGATGTTGCGCAACCCCGGCACCATGAAGTCCGTCGGCAACGAACTCGACGCGCTCTTCGCAGACGGGAGCGACGTCAGCTATCAGGCCCTCCGCGAGATCCCCATGCTCGAGAGCGCGATCAAGGAGGCGTTGCGCCTGCACCCGCCGCTGATCATCTTGATGCGCAAGGTCATGCACGACTTCCACTTCAAAGGATTCACGGTACCTGCCGGAAAGCTGGTAGCCGTGTCACCCGCGATCTCGAACCGGATGCCCGAGTACTTCCGGGATCCCGAGAGATACGATCCGTCGCGCTACGACGCCGGCCGCGAGGAGGACCGGCAGTCGTTCGCATGGATCCCCTTCGGCGCGGGTCGGCATCGTTGCGTCGGGGCGGCCTTCGCGATGATGCAGTTGAAGGCGATCTTCAGCGAGCTGCTGCGCGGCTATGAGTTCGAACTCGCGCAACCGGCAGACAGCTATCGGAACGATCACAGCAAGATGGTGGTCCAGCTCGCCCAGCCGTGTCGGCTCCGGTATCGACGTCGGGTCGCTCCGGTGGTCGATCGTGCGATGGAGAAGTGATGCGGATCAAAGTCGATTTCGACTTCTGTCAGGGGCACGGCGTTTGTTGCGAGGAGGCGCCTGAGGTATTCGCGCTGAACGACGATGGCGAACTCGAAGTGCTGCAGGAGCAGCCCGACGAAGCCCTGCGACCGAAGGTCGAGAAGGCCGCGAAATTCTGCCCGACCCGGGCCATCACCCTCGCGAATTGAACGTCCAGAGGGCCCGGACCGGGCGCGCCGTCGATCGACTCGACCGGCGATCATGATGAACGTGGGGCCAGAGTCGCCCCGGAACGAAGTATGAGGAGCAAACAGGATGTCCGCTTTCAAGCGCTCGGAACTCGAGGAGATGGTTGCTCGGTGGGTGGCTGGCAACGACGAAGCCGGTCGTACCGGTGACTGGAGCAAGATGTCGCAGTTCTACACGGAGGACGCGCTCTACACCTGGAACACCGGGCCGAAGTGGGAGTTCGTCGCCCGGGGCAGGAAGCAGATCCACGACTGGGTGTTCGGCACCGAGATGGCTGGCCTCGAGCACTGGGTGTATCCGTACGTGCGCACACTGATCGACGACCAGAAAGGTGAAGTGCTCGGCGTCTGGCGTCAGATCGCCCCGCTGAAGGACGCACAGGGTCTGCCCTACGAGATCGCAGGGACCGGTGGCTCATGGTTCCGTTATGCGGGCGACTTCAAGTGGTGCTGGCAGCGCGACTTCTTCGACCACATGAATGCGGGCACAGTGTTCGGTGCGATGATGCAGAACGGCCAGTTGAGCGTACCGATGGTCGAGCGCATGAAGAAGGGCTCGAAGATGCCTGGCTGGACGCGCCGCACCGACTTCGACTGGTACCCCACGATCAGCGATCGCGAGGACGGCTCCTAGGGGCCTGCTCCAGCGGTCCCGATCAGGCGGTGACGGCTCGGCGTCGCACGCGTTCGAGATATCGCTCGCTCGGCACGAAGGCGAGCCAGAGCATCGATGCAGCGAACAGGCCGAGGGTGCCGACGACCAATGCGCCCGCCGCGGTGCCGGCCATCTGCACGCCCGCCGACTGGAACGCGCCACTGATCAGGCTGATCGCGTCAGCGGTGAGGATCGCCGTGCCCCAGAGCCGGAATCGATCCGCCACCACCGGATCCGCGAGCCCGAACGCGAGACGCTTCTGCTGCATGCGCCAGTAGCGGATCGACTCGATGCCGGCCCAACTCATTGCGATGATGCCGACGTACATCCCCATGGCCCACGGTCCGGATTCGGGAGCGTGCAGGAAGGCCAGCAGGCCGGGTCCGAATGCCTGCGCGACCGCGAGGCCGATGTAGGCACCGATCACACCGAGCCACAGAACGGTCGCCCAGCCGGCGTTGGGACGGAACACCTTGCGGGTGAACCAGACGATTCCGCCCATTCCGATCAGGGTCGAAATCATCTGTGCGACCAGCATCGCCGTCCGCGTGTCGTTGCCGAGCGAGCGCGCCAGGATCGCAGCCGACATCAGCGGGTAGCCGACTCCGCCCATCAGGAAGAGCGCCGCACCGAGTGTCAATTCGGGAAGCCCGCGCGTCTGGCGAGCCATCCACATCAGGCGCCCACCGACCACCAGGCTCGCGATGACGAAGAGCCCGCCACCGATTGCTGCGAAAACTCCGAACATGGATGCGGGCCCCCCGGCTGCGGACGCGACAGCGCGCGTACGTGGCGAGTCCCTTCGACTCATCGACGAGGTCCCTTGAGCCGCTGATCGCCTGCCGAGCGTTTCCCGGTCCGTTGCGAGGGGATTGCCCTACCGGCGCGACTCGAATCGGCCATGAACAGAAGGGCCCGGAGCCGCCCTGTCGCCGGTGGATCCGTTCGCTCAGTCGCGTGCCGCGCGAACTGCCTCGAGGGTCGTCACGCGGACCGCCGGTTTCGGATGGCTGTCGGTCCGCACCCAGCGCAGCGCCATCACGCCGTGGTGGTGACCAGCCGTGTCGATCCAGTTCGGGACGCCCGGATCTTCATGCGCGACGACCAGACGGAACGAGCCGTCCTTGCGATAGACCGCGCTCCCGCTGTTGACGTGCACCGGTCGCGTACGGAAGTCGAGCGACTCTGCCCAGATGTTCCCGAGTTGGAAGTTCCAGTAGTCGCAGCGCGGCGGCGTGGCTTCGATGATGAGCGCCTGATCGGGGCCGAGTTCCCAGCGGCCGAGCCACATCCTGATGTTCGGATCGCCACCCATCACGCGGTGCTTCTCGATGTCCGGGAGATGGAAGTCGTTGACGGCTGCGTGATTCAGGAAGTCCATCACCCAGTCGGCGAACCAGGACGCACACCCGAGTGCGTACATCGCTCCGCCGAGCAGACGTCCAGGCATCTCGGCGGGATCGAGCGGCGGCGGCGGTCCATCGGCCTCCAGGCATTCGATCTCGACTTCTACCGGCTGCTCCTTGTTCCGGTGGAGGAAGGTCTGTCGAAGCAGGATCTGCCGGGTGTGCTCCGTCATGCGGAGCCAGTTTCCCGGATGTTCCTTCTGGCTCGCGATGATCTCGAATCGGCCGTCCGCACCGATCTCGAGTTCGGCGTCGTTCAGGTGGCCGGCGCCGCCGGTGATCTTGTCGCGGGCGGCAAAGTTCTGGTTCTGCGCGGCGAAGCTCAGGTAGTGGATCGTGCCGCGGGTGCCGCGAATCCTGTACGTGTTCGCGGGATTCACGCTGGCGCTGAGATAGTAGTTGTCGGGATTGTCGAGCCCCATCTTCACGCCACTCGGCATGGTGGCGAAGACCGGATGAAGCGGACCCGGATTCTCGACGAACGAGAGGAGCCCGGCCCGGACCAGGCGCGCCAGATACCGGAGCCCCTCGCCCTTGTCGAAGGTGGTCGTCTCGAGGTCCTCGCGCAGCAGGACATTGCCCGCCTTCTTGAGCAGATCGCAGAAATCGCTCCAGGCCTCGGCGGAATCCACCTTCGCGAGCGGGTCGTTCGACATGGTGCCGCCTCCGGTGCGCAGGAATCGCAGACGATATCCGCCACCGCCGCGCCGGACAACGAGGGAACTCGGCTTCGTCACCGTGGAATCGACCGACGGGTGTAGAATCGATGTGCTCCGGCGGCGCACTCGATCGTCTGTCGCTGCAACCCTCGACACGAGAGGAGAAACGATGGATCCCGAACAACTGCTCCGCGCCCTGACCCTCGACGAGAAGGCTCTACTGACGGCCGGGGCAGACATGTGGTCTGTGCCGGCCATCGAGCGCGTCGGCCTGCCCCGCATCCGGGTCACCGACGGCCCGAACGGCGCGCGGGGCTCATCGCTGCTCGGCCTCGGCGATGCGAGCGCGGTCTGCGTGCCGTGCGGATCCGCGCTCGGCGCGACCTTCGCGCCCGAGTTGATCGAGCGCGTCGGACGGATGCTCGGCCAGGAGGCCCGCACGAAGTCGTGTCGCGTGCTGCTCGCCCCCACTCTCAATCTGCACCGCTCGCCACTCGCCGGACGCAACTTCGAGTGCTACTCCGAAGATCCGCTGCTCGCAGGCAAGATCGCTGCGGCCTTCATCCGCGGCGTCCAGTCCGAGGGTGTGGCGACGACTGCGAAACACTTCGTCGCCAACGACGCCGAGTTCGAGCGCCACACCATCGACTCGGTGGTCGACGCGCGCACGCTTCGCGAGCTGTACCTCGTCCCCTTCGAGATCGCCGTGAAGGAGGGCGGCGCGCTCGGGATCATGACGTCCTACAACCGGCTGAATGGAACCTGGTGTTCCGAGCACGCCGAATTGCTGAGCGATATCCTTCGCAGCGATTGGGGATTCGAGGGATTCGTCCTGACGGATTGGTTCTCCGCGGGATCGACCGTGGGCTCGGCAAAGGCGGGTCTCGATCTGCAGATGCCCGGGCCCGGACGCTTCTTCGGGGCGAAGCTCGCGCAGGCGGTACGCGCGGGCGAAGTCGATGAAGCGGTGCTCGACGGCCAGGTGCGACGCATGTTCGAAGTCTGGTCGCGCATCGGCGCGCTGGCTTCGTCGGACGACGGCATCGAGCGGAGCCTCGATCGACCGGAGCATCGCGAACTCGCACGCGAGGCATCGGCCAGCTCGATGGTGCTGCTGCGCAACGAGGGACTGTTGCCATTCGATCGCGCCACCCTGCGCCGGATCGCGGTGATCGGACCGAACGCAGATCGCGCGCAGATCATGGGGGGCGGATCCGCAGCGCTCCGCCCGCACTACTGGAAGACGCCCCTCGATGCGATTCGCGAGTACGTGGGCGACGGCATCGAGATCGTGCACGAGCGCGGCTGCTGGACCGAGATGACGACCCCGCCGCTGCCCGCGTCGGCGATCTCGGCGGGTCGGGGGTTCTCGGTCGAGTTCTT
>JANOFF010000126.1:0-10593 GCA_031413515.1 bacterium | reverse complement strand
CGTCGACGTGGTGCTGCTCGTCGCGTACCTGCTGTGCGTGATCGGTGTGTTCTCGGCGCGGCGCTGGACGACCGCGGACCCCGATCGGATCCGGCGCCTGCACCTGGCGAGTGTCGTCGTCGGCTTCGCGATGGTCGGCGTGTTCATGCGCGCCCAGCCCTCCGTGACGCAGATCTTCACCGTGGCGGGTTCGCTCGCCCAGGAGTGGCGCTGGAGCCTGTTCCTCAGCGAGCCGCTGATCTTCGTGCTGTGGATCTTCATCTTCGGCGTGTCGCTCACGTGGGGACGCGGCGTCTTCTGCGGCTGGGTGTGTCCGTATGGAGCGATCAGCGAACTCGCCTTCAAGCTGACGCATCGGTTCGGCTGGAAGAGCCTCGAGCTTCCGGACTGGATCCACCTGCGTCTTCGCTACCTGCGCTACGTGATCCTGTTCGGTCTGGTCGCCGTGTTCTTGTGGGACGGGGTGCTGGGTGAGCGTCTGGCCGAGGTCGAGCCGTTCAAGTCCACGTTCCTCGTGCCGGCCTGGACTCGGAGCTGGCCATTCCTCGCCTGGTGGATCTTCCTGCTGGGGATCTCGTTCGTCAGCTACCGGCCGTTCTGCCGCTATCTCTGCCCGCTCGGCGGTGGACTGGCGCTGCTCGGCAGTTTCCGTCCGTCCGGTCCGCGGCGCCGCGAGTTCTGCAGTTCGTGTCAGATCTGTTCACGGGGCTGCGAGCCGCGCGCGATCCGGCCCGACGGCACCATCGACTCGCGCGAATGTCTGTCGTGCATGGACTGCGAAGCGACCTATCGGAACGATCTCAAGTGCCCGCCTCTGATCGGTCTGGCGCGGTTGGAGGGAATGCAGACTCTCACGCCCCACGATCAGGAGAAGCTCGTGAGGCTCCGCATCGAGGTGCGCGATCGATGAGTCGAGCACGCACGAGCAGGCCGTTCTCACGGATCGCCCGATCGCTCGCGTGTTTCGCGTGGCTGGTCGTGACGGCGAGTCCGGGGACCGCCGCCGTGGTGGCCGTCGAGGCGGGGCCCGGTGCTCTGGATGCGGCGCTGCGCGACGCACTTCCGGGTGATGTCCTCGAACTTCTGCCGGGAACCTTCCCCGGCCCTGTTCTCGTCGACAAGGCGGTGACTCTGCGCGGCCGCGGCGGTGTGATCGACGGCGAGAACCACGGCACCGTGCTGCGGATCCGTGCGGCCGGTGCGCGCATCGAGGGAGTCACGATCCGTCGCAGCGGGTTCGACATCGGCGCGCCGGACTCGTGCGTCTATGTCGAGGCCACGGCGACGGGCGCGGTGGTGCAGGACAACCTCCTCGAAGAGTGCGCGTTCGGTATCTGGGTCCACCAGACCGACGGCGCGCAGGTAGTCGGAAATCGCGTCCACGGGCGCGCAGAAGTGAGACGGTCGGATCGCGGCAACGGGATCCATCTGTTCAACGGATCGAACCTGATCGTGCGCGACAACGTCGTCGCCACTGCGCGCGATGCGTTCTACGTCGGGGCCACCGAGCACAGCCTGATCGAGTCCAATCGGGCCGACGATGCCCGCATGGGCATCCACTACATGTACTCGTACTCCAACACGATCCGTTCGAACGTCATGACGCAGAACACTGTCGGAATCGCGTTGATGGAGAGTCGGCATCTGATCGTCGAGGCGAACGAAGCGAGCGACAACACGCGTCAGGGCCTGCTGTTCCGCGATGTGGAAGGCTCGCAGATCCGGCGCAACCGACTCGAGCGCAACGGAGTCGGCATGTTCTTCTTCTCGAGCGTCGGCAACGAGATCATCGACAACGTCGTGATCGGGAACGAAATGGGTCTGAAGATCTGGGCCGGAACGAAGGACAACCGCGTCGAGGGCAACGTGATCCGCGGCAATCGCGAGCAGGTCTTCTACGTGGGGTCGGAAGATCAGATCTGGGGCGAGTCAGGTCCCGGCAACACCTGGGGCGACTATCTCGGCTGGGACCAGGACGGGGACGGGATCGGCGACCGCCCGCACCGCGTGGACAGCTTCGTGGCCGGGCTCCTCTATCGCTACCCCAGCGCCGTGCTGCTGCTGCGGAGCCCCGCCCTCGAACTGCTGTCGCACCTGTCGGACACCATGCCGTTGTTGCGGGTTCCCACGGTCGTGGACGTCGCACCGGTGATCACGGAGACCGAATGATGCGCGCCTTCGAGGTACGCGACCTGACCGTGCATTTCGGCGAAGTCTGCGCGCTCGATGACATGCGCTTCGCGCTGACGTCTGGACAGGCCACGATGCTCGTCGGCCCCAATGGCGCCGGCAAGTCGACGCTGATCAAAGTCCTGCTCGGGCTCGTGCGGCCCGACTCCGCCGTCTTCGAAGCGGACGGGGCGCGCATCGCGATCGATCGGCAGTGGAAGGAGCACATCGGCTATCTGCCCGAAGCTGTCGCCTTCTCGGAGAACCTGAGCGGGCGCCAACTGCTCCGCTTCTTCGCCCGCGCCCGCGGCGTCGAACGCAGCCGGGTGGACGCAGTGCTCGAGCGGATCGGCCTGACGCACGCGCGCAGCCGCGCGATCCGCGGCTACTCGCGCGGCATGCGGCAACGGCTCGGGCTCGGCGTCGCGATCCTGTCTGCGCCGGACCTGCTGGTGCTCGACGAACCGACGGCCGGCCTCGACCAGGAGGGCCTCGGCGTACTCTGGTCGGTGATCGACGAGTGGCGCGCTGCGGGTCGCATGGTCATCGCATCGACCCACGATCTTGCCCTGATGGAGCGCCGCGTCGACGAGATCTGCGTATTGAGAGCCGGCCGCGTGCTCGCTCACGGCACTGCCGACGAGCTTCGCCGCAATGCTCAGATCCCGCACAGGGTGCAGTTCGAGGTCGAGAACGCTCCGGAAGCGCGGATCGAACTGCTGTGCGCGGCGATGACGAAGTGGGGCAAGGGTCGGATCGAGCGCAGGGGGCACCGGATCCAGGTCGAAGTCGGACCCGACGAGATCCTCGAACTGATGCAGATCCAGGCGGGATTCCCGGGCGTCGTGCATGGCCTTCGCGTCGAGGAGCCGACCCTCGACGTCGTCTACGACAAACTGCTGGGAGCGGCGTGATGATGGGCAGGGTGGGGCGGGCTCTGATCGTGCACGAATTCCTCGAACGCACCCGCGATCGCTGGGTGCTGGTGATCAGTGTGCTGTTCGCGCTGCTGGCCTCGGCGGTCGGGCTGTACGGGCGAAGTGCCGAAGCCGAGGTCTCGAAGCTGACCGGACCGAGCCTCGTCACACTGGCCAGTCTGCTCGTTCCGCTCGTCGCACTCGTGCTCTCCCACGATGCCATCGTGGGCGAACGCGAGCGCAACACGCTCGGCCTGCTGTTGTCGCTGCCCGTCGGTCGACTCGAAGTCGTGATCGCCAAGCTGATCGGTCGCGGGCTCGCGCTGGCGGTTGCGCTCGGGCTCGGTGCCGCAATGCTGGTCAGCGATCCGGCGGGCCTGCAGGCGCTGCTCGCGTTGACCGGGCCGACGCTGCTCCTCG
Source organism: bacterium (assembly GCA_031413515.1). Taxonomy (GTDB): domain Bacteria; phylum Myxococcota_A; class UBA9160; order UBA9160; family UBA4427; genus TMED88. The sequence goes on along the minus strand of JANOFF010000126.1, from coordinate 7,087 downwards.
GCCTGGCATTCCTGTCGATCGGACTGCTGATCTCCACGTTGACGCGTCGGCAGATCACGGCGTCGAGTCTCGTGGTGGTCGTCTGGTTCGGTCTCGTGTTCTTCTACGACCTCGGTCTGCTCGGTCTGCTCGTCGTCAGCGACGGTGGAGTCGGGCAGGAGACCATCTCCTGGCTGGTGATCGGGAATCCCGCCGGCCTCTACCGCGTGCAGATGATGAATGCCTTCGCGGGTCCCGAAGTCCTGAGCGATCTCGGCCTGCAGGCCGGTCTGCCGGGTGCGACGACCACGTGGCTCTTGTGGGGCGGCTGGCTCGTCGTGCCGGCGCTGCTGAGTGGTGCGTTGCTGTCGCGGCGGAAGGTCGTCTGAATGGCACTGCTCGCCCGACTCGGCGCGGCTCTATTTCTATTCGGCGCACCGCTTATTCGACTCGGCGCACCGCTCTCTCGATTCGGCGCACCGCTCTTGCTGATCTCGTCGCTCGTCGTCTCCGGCTGCGGGCCTGGCGACGAGGGAATCGACCGTGAGGCGGCGAGCCCGATCGAACTCGCGGATCAGGAGGACGCAGTCTGCGGCATGCTGGTCCGCGAGCAGTCCGCCCCGCGCGCACAGGTGATCCACCGGGACGGCGAGCGGGCGTTCTTCTGTTCAGTCGGCGATTTGCTGGTGCACCTCTCGGCGCCATCGCCGCATGGTTCAGTCCAGGTGGTTTTCGTCGAGGTCTTGCGGGCCGATGACGATCCGCAGGAGTCCCACACCGCCGCCCGCCCGTGGCGACGTGCCGAGGAAGCGACCTACGTGATCGGCATCGACCGCCCGAGCATCATGGGCGCCTCTGTGCTCGCCTACGCGAGCGTCGAGGATGCCCGCCTCGTCGCGAGCCGTCACGCCGGAGCACGCGTCGTCGACCTCGCGGAACTGAAGCAGTGGTGGCGCGCTCTGCAGGCGGATCGCTGATCCGCGCCATCGGTTTCGTCCAGCGCCCGATCGGTCAGTCGTCGCGCAGCAGATCCTCGTGCAGGATCGTGCCCTCCTCGTGCTCCATGTCGATGCGCACGAGGCGCGAGAAGCTGCGCATCTCGCTGGCGACGAGGCTGGTGGGCCGCGCGTCATCGGTCAGACGACCGAGCAGATAGCCGATCAGCTCGCGCTGTTCGCGGTGTTCGTGTGCCAGCCGGTCGACCAGGCCATCGCCTTCTCCCAGGCTGCGAAGGGCGTCGACGAGCAGGGTGTCCTCGGTCAGGATGTGGGCCGCGAAGACCTCGACGAACGCTTTGCCGTGCTCGCGCAGTCGCGCAGCAAGCCCCTTCTCGCCCTGGCGGAAGCCCTCGGAGAGGGCATCGAGTTCGTCGAGCGCCGAGCGCAGCGCGGCATGCTCGGCGAGGATCCGGTCGCGCACCTGCCCCGGGTTCAGCGGCCTGACGGCTCGCTCCATCGTCTGCCCTCCGGCCGTCGTGTGGGATGTAGATCCGGGCCGCGGGCGACCCACCGGACGGGCCTGTCGGCCGATCGAACCCGTTCGGACGGTCGCTCGCCTGCTGTTCCTGCTGTCTTGGAAATGCATCCGCCATGCCAGCAGGGCACCCGTCTGAACGGCCCAGGGCCGCGAGCCTGCGGCGCAGCGTCCCAGCCGTGGGACACGAAGACCCGGATCGCCTGCGCGGCGACCGCGCGCGCGGTGCCGACCCACCCTCGATGCGCGCTAGCCTCCACGCGATCGCAGGCCAGAGGCCACGGTCCGAGTATCCAAGAAGAAGAAGGAGCACCCCATGAACGCGAGCCCCACGACGAAAATCCCCGTTCCGAGCCACCCGGTCGACAACATTGCACCGACCGTCGCCCGCCTGCGCGAAGCCTTCGATTCCGGTCGGACGCGGCCCCTCGCCTGGCGACGCAAGCAGCTCGAAGGGCTGATCGCCTTCGCGAAGGAGAACTCGGACGCCCTCGTGGCCGCCTTGCAGGCCGACATGGGCAAGCCCGAACTCGAGGCCCGCGCGGCGGACGTCGGTCAGATCACCACCGAGGCGAAGCTCGCGCTGAAGAACCTGACGAAGTGGACGAAGCCGCAGGGCGCCGGCTGGATTCCGATCCTCGGCAGGTCTTTCGTGCAGCACGATCCGCTCGGTGTGGTGCTGATCATCGCGCCCTGGAACTACCCGGTGGGGCTCTTGATCTCGCCCCTCGTCGGTGCGATCGCGGCGGGCAACGCCGCGGTGCTGAAGCCCTCGGAGGTCACACCGCACACCTCGAAGGCGATCGCCGAGCTGCTGCCGAAGTACATCGACACCGATGCGATCGCGGTGATCGAGGGTGGCGTGGAAGAAACGACTGCACTGCTGGCAGAGCGCTTCGATCACATCTTCTATACGGGCAATGGTTCCGTCGGCCGGATCGTCATGGAGGCGGCGGCTCGCACCCTCACCCCGGTGACCCTCGAACTCGGCGGCAAGAGCCCGTGCATCGTCGATCGCACTGCGGACATCGATGTGACGGCGCGTCGGATCGCCTGGGGGAAGTTCCTGAACGCCGGGCAGACGTGTATCGCCCCCGACTACGTGCTGGTCGAACGCTCCGTCGAGAACGAACTCGTCGCGAGTCTGCAGCGGGCGGTCGGTGAGTTCTATGGTCAGGACATCGCGTCGAATCCCGACTACACGCGAATCGTCAACCGACGCCATCACGAGCGCCTCAGCAAATTGATGGCCGGTCACGACATCGCGTTCGGCGGCGCGACCGACGTCGAGCACTGCTACATCGAGCCGACCGTGCTGCGAAACGTCTCGCCGAACTCGCCCATCATGAGGGACGAGATCTTCGGGCCGATCCTGCCGGTGCTCGCGGTCGACAGCGTCGACGAGGCCATCGAGTTCGTGAACCGACGCGAGAAGCCGCTCGCCCTGTACCTCTTCAGCACCGATGCCGCCGCCGAGGAGAAGGTGCTCGCGAACACGACGTCCGGCGGCGCCTGCATCAACGGCACGATCATGCATATCGGCAATTCGGCGATGCCCTTCGGCGGCGTCGGACCGAGCGGCATGGGGGCCTACCACGGTCGCTTCAGCTTCGAGACCTTCAGCCATCGCAAGGCCGTGCTGCGCCGGGGCTTCGGCTTCGATCCGCGGATGATGTACCCGCCGTACACCGCGCGGAAGACCAACATGGCGAAGAAGATGTTCTAGAGCGCGTCGTTCCGGACGGCGGCAAGGAGACGACGATGCAGCGGATGAACGAACTCGGCTTCTACACCCTGGCCGGTGCGCCGAAGACCCCGCGCGAGCTGATCGCCGAAGTGCAGCAGGGCGAGGCGCTCGGGCTCGGCTCGGTGTTCATCTCCGAGCGCTTCAACATCAAGGAGGCGGCGACCCTGTCGGGGGCTGCGGGCGCGGTCTCGAACGAGATCGGCATCGCGACGGCGGCCACCAACCACAACACCCGTCACCCGATGGTGACCGCCGCCTATGCGATGACCATGCATCAGCTGACCGGCGGGCGGTTCTCGCTCGGGCTCGGGCGCGGCATCGCGCCGCTCTTCGACGCCTTCGGCTTGCCGCGCATCAAGACGGCGCAGATCGAGGATTTCGTCGGTCTGATGCGCCGGATCTGGCGCGGCGAGGTCGTGATCGGCCACGACGGACCGGCGGGCAAATTTCCGCTGCTCACGATGGGGCCGAGCTACAACAGCAACATCCCGATGACGTACACCGCGTTCGGTCCGAACTCGCTGGCCCTCGGTGGACGGGTCTTCGATGCCGTCGTGCTCCACACCTTCTTCACCGACGAGACCACGCAGCGCTGCGTGGCTGCCGTCAAGCGCGCCGCCGAAGAAGCGGGGCGCGATCCGGGCGAGGTGCGCGTGTGGTCGTGCTTCGCGACGATCGGCGACCACCTGCCCGCGGATCTCCGGCTCAAGAAGACGGTCGGCCGGATGGCCACGTATCTGCAGGGCTACGGCGATCTGATGGTCGAGACGAACGGCTGGGATCCCTCGGTGCTGAAGCGCTTTCGCGAGGACTCCTTCGTGGCGGGATTCCGCGGTGCCATCGATCAGCTCGCCACGACCGAGCAGCTCGAGCACGTGGCGACGCTGATTCCGGAAGACTGGCTGGCCGCGGCCGCCACCGGATCCGCCGAGCAGTGCGTGGCGAAGATCCAGGCGCAGTTCGACCTCGGTTGCGACGGCGTGATCCTGCACGGCGCGAGCCCCGAGCAGCTCGTTCCGATCCTCGGCGCGTATCGCAAGGCGCGGCCCAAGGGCCGATTCGACGCGCTCGCTGCGAATCCGGCAGGGCAGTAGCGCCGTGGGTGACGCGATCCCGATGCCCGATGCGGTCACGGCCGCGTTCCTCACCGAGCGCCTGCGCGCAGCCGGACACGCGGGCGTCGAGGTGCGCCGCTTCGACGCCGAGCGGATCGGCACCGGACAGATCGGGCAGTGCTTCCGCTACACGCTCGAGCTGACGGGCGGTGACGGGAGCGCGCCGAGTCGGCTCGTCGGCAAGTTCCCGTCCGATGATCCGCAGAGCCGTCAGACGGGGGTCACGCTCCGCAACTATCTCAAGGAGGTTTCCTTCTACCGCGAGCTCGCAGCCCGCGTCACGACCCGCACCCCGCGCTGCTACTTCGCGGCAATCGACGGCGAGGGACCCGACTTCATCCTGCTGCTCGAGGATCTCGCACCCGCCGTGCAGGGCGATCAGCTGCGCGGTTGCACGCCCCGGGTCGCGCGGGCGGCCGTGCAACAGCTCGTCGGTCTGCATGCGCCGGGCTGGTGCGACGCCGGGCTCCGCGCTGTCGAGTGGCTCGGCGAGCCGAACCCGCTGATGATCCAGCTCGGCCGCATGCTGTATAGCGCCCAGATCGAGCCCTTCATGGCGCGCTACGGGCACCTGCTCGCCCCGGACGAAGCAGCGATCCTCCGCGCGGTCGCCGATTCGAAGGGCCCGCCCTTCGAGCCTCTTGGCGACGTCTTCTCGCTGGTGCATGTCGACTACCGGCTCGACAATCTGATGATCGACGAGCGCGGCGAGCCGCCCTCGGTGGCGGTCGTCGACTGGCAGAGCATCACGCTCGGCAATCCGATGAGCGACGTGGCGTACTTCATGGGCGCGGGTCTCGTGCCCGAGGTGCGACGCGAAGTCGAAGAAGAGATCGTGCGCGGCTACCACGCCGCGCTCACAGCCGCCGGGGTCACGGGTTATGCGTGGCCGCGCTGCTGGTCCGACTATCGCCGCGGCGTCTTCGCAGGGTTCGCCGTCACGGTGGTGGCCTCGATGATGGTGGTGCAGACCGCGCGGGGCGACGAGATGTTCACCGCCATGGCGCGACGCCACGCGCGCCACGCCCTCGATCTAGGCGCGCGAGAGTTCCTGGACGGCTGAGCGGAGAAGCACCGTCCGCGGGCCGTCAGCGCGGTTCGAGACGGAAGATCCAGCCCTTGTCTACGTGCGGGTCGGATTCGATCTCGTACTTGGCGAGCAGCACCTGGCGGACGGCGAGCAACTCCTGCTCGTCTTCGACCCGCACCGCGCGCAGCGGATAGACGATGTCGCCGATGCGGACGCGCACGTCGGGATCTTCGAGGACGTTCTTCACCCAGCTGCGCTCCATCGGGTCGTCGGCACCGAGGATCATCGATGTGGGCACATACAGGTGGCCGGCGTAGACGCCGCACCAGGTGTTGACCGAGTACGGGTCCAACGGGCGCGATTCGAGCTGGATCTGCTCGACGCCTGCGACGTCGTCCCACGAAGCCGGCGGCTGGTTGGCCGGAGCGCCGCGCAGCGCTCCGCCCGGAATCGGCCCGAGCGGCCCGCAAGCCGGAAGCGAGATGGCGAGCGCAAAGTACACGGCGAGCAGGGTCCTGCGCGGATTCGTCAAGATGGGCTCCCTCCGATGGACGCGTCGCGCATGGTATGCGTCGAGCGCTCCGCCCACCATCCGGCGACGGATCGTGCCGGCTATCCTCGCGTGTTCCTACCGGAGGAATCGCCATGGTCTCGGAGATCTTCGATCCCACGCGCTGGAAGCCCGTGCCGGGCTTCGCGTTCGACGACATCACCTATCACCGCGCAGTCGACCACGGCACGGTGCGCATCGCGTTCGATCGGCCCGAGGTCCGCAACGCCTTCCGACCCCACACCGTCGACGAACTCTGCCAGGCTCTCGACCACGCGCGCATGACGTCCGACGTCGGCTGTGTGCTGATCACCGGCAATGGTCCGTCGCCCCGCGACGGGGGCTGGGCGTTCTGCTCGGGGGGCGACCAGCGCATCCGCGGCCGCGACGGCTACCGCTATGCGGAGGGCGAGACCGCGGAGACGATCGACCCCGCGCGCAGCGGACGCCTGCACATCCTCGAGGCGCAGCGGCTCGTGCGCTTCATGCCGAAGATCGTGATCGCGGTCGTGCCGGGCTTCGCGGTGGGGGGCGGCCACAGCCTGCACGTGGTCTGCGATCTGACGATCGCGAGCCGCGAGCACGCGGTCTTCAAGCAGACCGACACCGACGTGGCGAGCTTCGACGGCGGATTCGGGTCGGCGTATCTCGCACGCCAGGTCGGGCAGAAGTTCGCCCGCGAGATCTTCTTCCTCGGCCAGAGTTACAGCGCCGACGAGGCGCACCGCATGGGGATGGTGAACCGCGTCGTCCCCCACGTCGAACTCGAGAATGCGGCTCTCGAGTGGGCGGCCGAGATCAACACGAAGAGCCCGACGGGGCAACGGATGGCGAAGTTCGCGCTGAACCTGATCGACGATGGCCTGATCGGCCAGCAGGTGTTCGCCGGCGAGGCGACGCGGCTCGCCTACATGACCGACGAAGCCGAAGAGGGGCGCGACGCCTTCCTCGAAAAACGGCCGCGGGACTTCAAGCGCTTCCCCTGGCACTTCTGACACGGGCGAACGAAGTCAGAACACGATCTGCACGCGACCCATGAAGGCATTGATCGACTGGTCGAGCCCGCCGCCCGGCGCCGGGACCGTCGTCGGCGGGGGGGTGATGTTCGGGATCTGCGGCATGTACGCCGTGGTCGGATCCATCATGGCGCGCACGTAGTTGAAGCGGAACATCACGTTGGTATTGACCCACCA
>JANOFF010000125.1:0-5078 GCA_031413515.1 bacterium | reverse complement strand
TGTCCTGGCGGCCAAGACGCTGCCGGCCTTGCGACGCTGCGTGAAGTGGGGCATCGCCTGGTATGGCGTCGGCGATGGCTGGTGCTTCAGCTGCGGCGGCTTCGTCGGCCACGTCAAGCTCACATTCGGGCATGGCACCGAGCTCAAGCCGGTGCCACCGGTGACGCCGATCGGGATGGGCAAGACCTCGCGGGGAGTGGACCTCGCGTCGGTGGATGACATCAACGAACGCCAGGTCGCGTCGTGGATGAGACAAGCCACGGCGATCCCGGGCTTTGGACGCAAGAAGCACTGAGGCCGGAGAACCGTCCACCAATCTGCCGCTTCGCGTCGCTGCAGTTTGCGCACGAGGGCCAGCATGCGCCGTGCCGATGCGACGAGCTCGTCAACGACCGCCGATTCGCCTGACTCACCTGTCGTGGCCGCCGCCAGCACCTCGCTCATCCGCGTCTGCCATCCTTTCCCGTCGCGGCGATACGCCGCGAGCACGTGCGCGTCGATCCGCAGACTGAACAGTACTTTCGGTGGTGCGTCCTGCAGTCGCTGCATCGAGCCGAGCTGCGCGGCGGTGAGCGGTGGATTGTCTCGATCGCTCTTCGCCCGACGCTCGATCTCCTCATCGCTCGGCACGGGCTTGCGCGTTGTGCCGCGTGGCCGCGTGGGGGCCATATCGGCCCGAACCCGAACGATCTTCGGCTTACGCATCACGAGGCGTTTCTGCATAGCGTCGTCGCTCCTGGCGGCTGGCGTAACGGGCAGAGATCAAACGAAAAGCCTGTACTCTGATGGTGAAGACCGCGGTCACGATGCGGTCGTCCATCGCACCGATGAGTCGATTCCTCACCTCCGACTCGGAGGTGACAGCGAGCACCAGCGCGAACGGGTCGCGCCACGCCTGCACGACCTCACGAAAGTCGGTGCCATGCTCGGCGGCGTTCGCAGTGGCCTTTGCGTCGTCCCACTCGAACTCGGAAGGGATTGTAATACGCTGTAGATACACTGCCAAATGGCGAAGCTATGCTGTGCGGCGGCGCGGCGACGTTCTCTGATCACGATGGCCCAGCGTCCGACCACTCGCGGTACCACGCGACCGCTTTCGTCGGCACTGGCGCCATGACGGGCTCGGCGAGGCGGTGCATGTCACGGCAGGGTTCACAGAGTGGTGCTTCCGCAAGGTGGTACTCACGTCGACGAGCGCACTTTCCATTGCACCCAATGTTCGGTGGCTTATCGGCCAAGTACGATGCCGATGCTCGAGACTGCCACGGCACCCCCCACGCCCCGCTGGACCGCTCAATGTCTCGCTCGACCGCATGGCGGGACCTACCCTTTGGCGATCCGAGGACGCCCCGAAGATCGCACCAGCCCTCGCATCCGAATGTCGTGATCCAGTCGTGAATATCGTGGCACTACCATAGGCTGAAGCGCGGGCACCGTTTCCGGAGCCGACTACTTCGTCTTCAAGGAGATCCGATCCATGAGGTCCTTCAAGTTCATTTCCGCGGGTGCAGCGACGCTCGGGGCGTTGGGTCTCGGCCTGGTTCCCAGACCAGTGAGCGCGCAAGGGTGCGAGCCGATTCGCTTCGTCGTCCCGATCAGTCTGGGCGGCGAAGGTCAGACGTACCAGCCCGGCCGGGAGTGGCGGGCGACGCTCGCCTATCGGAGTTTGCTGTCGAACGACTGGTTCATCGGCACGGAAGAACGCGACGCCGCTGCGCCCGGCGGCTCTTCCCCTGTGTTCGAGATCCACACCGCTCTGCTCGATCTCGCGTATGGGTTCAACAATCGCGTTCGCGCGCGGATCAGCGTCCCCTTCTCCAGAGGCGTACTCACTCGCACATGGGCCGATGGGCAGGAGCATGCGCAGACCGCGAGCGGCATCGGAGACATCAGCGTGCAGGGGGAAGCCTGGGTCTTCGATCCGCGCACCCATGAGCGCGGCAACGTTGGTATCGGGCTCGGCTTCAAGGCGCCAACGGGGAGCTACACCAAGCCCAGCCAGTTCTACTTGGGGTCCGGTCCCGTGGACTTCCCTGCGGATCAAACGATCCAACCGGGAGATGGTGGCTGGGCGATCCTGTCCCAGGTTCAGGCGTTTCAGCAGTTCGGTGAGCGGACCTCGGTCTACGCCTTCGGGTCGTACATGCTGAGTCCGAAGACTGAAAGCGATGTCACGGGAGCTCCGGCCCCCGCCCCCAACTTCAACCGGAAGTGGTCCGTGCCCGACGTGTACTCCCTCCGGGCCGGCGCCGCGTTCAATCTGCTGCCCGATCAGGGAGTATCGGTCAGCCTCGGCGCGCGGTTCGATGGTATTCCGGTGCGGGACCTGATCGGTGGTGGCGATGAGACGACGATCAAGCGAACGTCGCGGATCCTGTACGCAGAGCCAGGCCTCTCGTATTCGCGCGGCAGGGACAGCTTCACCTTGAGCGTGCCTTGGCGGGTGAAGGTGAACCGGTTGAAGAGCCTGTACGAGCAGCAGAACAACGGAGTGAACGGTGGCGGGTTCGCGAAGTACCTGATCTTCGCAAGCTACTCGCGGCGGCTGTGAGCGCTCGGCGCCGCCGGAAAGCCGCCGTGTCATCGACTCAACTGGAGCTCCCATGAGATACCCGTCGGTCGCGCCGATGCTGTTGGCGCTTGCACTCTCGGTGTCAGAGGCCAACGCTCAGCTTCGCGTCGGTGCCGTGGCGCCAGAGGTCGACTTGCAGACACTTGGCGGTAGCCGCTTCCGTTTGTCCGCGTTGAAGGGTCGTCCGGTGGTCATGACATTCTGGGGCACCTGGTGTCCACCCTGCCGCGACGAGTTCCCTGAACTGGCAGACGCGTTCAGGAAGTACCACGCCGCAGGCCTGGAGATCGTGGCGGTGAACCAGCGGGACCAGGAGTTGAGAACGACCGACGTCCAAGAGTTCGTCGATGAGTTCTCGGCTCCGTTCACCGTGGTACTCGACGCCAAGGGGCGCTCGCGGCGAGCATATCGGCTGCTCGGCCTTCCGACCACGGTGTTCATCGATACCGCGGGCGTCATCAGGCGGGTCGTGTCGGGGCCGATCAGCCGACAGCAACTCACGCTCGGGCTGGCCGACATCGGTGTACGGTAGTCTTGCCGCGACGCTACCGGCGACCTTGACCAGGGTCGACGAGACCGACTCTACGGACGAGGGCCTGGAAGCGCGCCGTGCGGCGAATGGTGGCGAACATCGGATCGAAGACACCATTCTGGCTGGACCAGTTCTCCTCTGCCACCGTCGCCTCTTCCAGCGCGCTCAGGGCGCTCGCGGTGTCTCCGAGGCCGAGGTAGGCGATCGCCCGTCTCGTGTGGAACGGCCACGGTCGGGGAGTGCTAGCTTCCAACTCGCGGAGGAGCTGCCTTGCTGTGGCCGAGTCGCCCGACTTCGCCATGATATAGAGAGTGTTCGGCATGGCAGAGGCCCGCGAGGTGAGCGCACGGGCCTCACGTGGAAGGCCGCTGTGCAGTCGTATCATGGCACCGAGACCCAGACTGGTCAGGTTGAGCGAGTCGTTCTCCAGTGCCCGGCGGCTTTCGGTCAACGCACTGTCCAGCTGGCCATCGAGATAGAACGAGTAGGCGATGTGACTCAGCACGAGCGCCGACGCCGGATCCTGCGTGCGAGCTATCTGGAGCTCGCGCATCGATGCAGAGTGACGGCCAAGGAAGCGGAAATGTCGTGAGTACTGCACCCGGGCTTCCACGTCGAGCGGGTCGAGCCGGATCGCGGTCTCGAACTCGGTGCCTGCGCTATCCCATTGATTCGCGAACCAATGCGATATCCCGAGTGCGACATGAGGCTGTGCCAGCGATGGGTCGAGCGCCAGCGCACGACGGGCGGCGCTCTGCAGATCCGGCAGGATCTCGTGAGCGGGAACGCCCTGAAAATACGGGAATAGCGCGAGGGAGAGGCTCAGGCCGGAGTACGCCGCCGCGAACGACGAGTCCTCGTGGATCGCTTGTCGGAACAGCTCGGCGCTCTCTCTGACCGATCTGCCTCTCCGATTCAGCCGCTCCTGTCCGCGCAAGTACAGTCGGTACGCTTCATTGTTCGATGTCTGCTGGGTGGAGGTGCGCGTCGCGATGGCCCCGACCGAGTTCGGGAACTGGCTCTGCAGGCTCGCGAGCACGCTGGCGGCGATGATCTGCACCGTACGCGCCTGCTGATCCGGGTTGACCGTGAAACTCTCTCCCCATATGCTCGTCCGGTCCGCCGCGCGCGAAAGGTCGGCAGAGAGGATCCAACGACCGCCATCCCGCCGAACCACGCCGGTCATGACATAGTCGGCGCCGAGCCTCGCCCCCGCCTCGGCGGCATCCACGCCGAGTCGCCCGCGATACAAACGCGCACCACTTCGGCTCCGGATCTGAATGCCGGGCACTCGACCAAGTGCCGACGCTATTTCATCAGGCAGTCCATCGGTGAGGAAGTCGACGGCGGTGTCGCCGGTGGTATTCCCTAGCGGGAGCACGGACAGGGTGATGGGCGCGCCGGCTCTTGGCGGACGGTTGATCAGGTAGCCGATCACTCCGATGAACACGACGACGAACGCCGCGATTCCCCAGGAGAGCGTTCGCGATCGGACGGACCGTCGGAATGTCATGCGGGTGCCGGCACCCGTGCTCGCGGCGCCGTCCAGCACACCCAACACCTCACGGACGTGCTGTGGCCGGTCCGCTGGTAGTTTCGCCAAGCATCGTGCGATGAGATCCGCCACAGCCGGCGGCACCTCCGCCCTCAGCTCCGTCACCGGCCGCGGCACCTGCGTGAGGTGCGCCGCCAACACTTGATGCGAGGTCCGCTCCGGGAACGGCGGCGTCCCACTGAACAGCTCGTAGGCGAGGCACCCGAAGGAGTAGATGTCGGCGCGATGATCGGTCGCCGGATCGCCCATCGCCTGCTCGGGCGCCATGTAGGCGGGCGTGCCGATGCCCGATCCCGTCTGTGTCAGCGTCGGTCCCGCAGCACCGGTCAGTGCCGCACTCACTGCCTTGGCGATCCCGAAATCCGTCACGACCGCCGCGTCCCCGGACAGCATCACATTGTCCGGCTTCACGTCGCGGT
>JANOFF010000124.1:0-21914 GCA_031413515.1 bacterium | reverse complement strand
GCCGACATCCCGTGCGGACCGGTCCTCGGGCTCGACGAGGTGTTCGCGGATCCGCAGGTGCAGGCGCTCGGATTGACGAGACATGTCGAGCACGAGGAGATCGGCGGGATCGACGTCCTCCGGCATCCGGTGACTTTCTCGGAAACTCCGGCCGGTGTGCGGCGCGCTCCGCCCGTGGCGGGGCGACATACGCGCGAAGTGCTCGTTGAAATCGGCTGTGCACCCGGGCGGATCGACGCGTTGATCGCTTCGGGGGCGGTCGGCGTCGCGCGCGGGCAGTGAACGATCAGCCGATTCGCATCGACCCGCCGGCGTCCCGATGTCCTGTCCGCCCGCAGAAATCGGATTCGGTCATGGCCCGCGCGAGTCCGCGATCGTCGCTGGTCGCCCACGCGCGTCGTCCGTCCCGGAGCCGGCAGGCCGCCATGCCCCGGGAAGGGCCTTTCGAGTCGTAGTCGACCGTGTAGGCCTCGATCTCGACGGTCCCCTCGTGATCCTCGCTCAGTCCGCGCGGCGGTGTGCGATCGATCTCGTCCTGCGGGCACGCGTATGCGAAGCCCCTCGTCGGCGGTTCGGTCGAGTACACGCCGAAAGCATGTTTGCTGAGGAAACCGCCGTTCGCCGTCACGAGCCCGCGAGTGCCCGGTTCAGCGCGCAGTCGCAGCGCCATCGTGCCGATCGAGTGCATCACGTAGTCGTTCAGCGGACCGCCGCCGAACGTCAGCCCCCCGGTCACACTGAGGGGGCGATCCTCCGAGAGCCCGAGCTCGGTCGCGGCGACCTGCACGGCTGAAGGAAAGCAGCTGTAGAGATCGACGTGGTCGATCTCGTCGATCGCGGTGCCCGCGAGACGCAGCGCGGCCTGACCGGCGATGCGGATGGCGGGCGACGCGTGAAAGGAATCGCGATGGGAGACGGCCACGTGATCATGGCCGTCCGTGCCGGAATGCAGGAACACGAAGCGGCTCGGGTCCACCCCCGCACTCTCGGCGAGCGCGAGCGAGCAGACGACCAGTGCCGCGCCCATGTCGACGCTGCTGTTCGAGTTCATCAGCTTCGGATACGGGTAGGCGATCATGCGATTGCTCGCGGACGGAGTGGCGATCTCCCCGGCGCTCACGCTCTTGCGGATCCAGGCGTGCGGATTTCCGGAAGCGACGTCGCTCATGCGCGCCCACAGAGCCGAGATCCGTGCGAGATGGGCGGCGGGCGATTCGCCGCGCTGATGCCGGATGGCGGTTTCGAACATCGCGTAGACATGCGATGGCCGTACGATGCCGTGGGCGTCTTCGGAGGGATGGTTGATCGTTGCGAGGCTGCCGATGCGCTGGTCCGGTTCGCCGGGCGCCGAATCCCAGCCGACGCGCTTGCCGAGTTTGCGGGCGAGGGCGCGGGTTCGGCCGCACTCGGCGCCGACCAGCAACGCCAGCCCGATCTCGCCGCGCGTGATCGCGCGCGCCGCGTCGTTCATGCAGGCCTGCGCGAGATTGCCGCCGAAGCCGGTGCCGACCGTCAGCGCGTGGGTGGCGCCGACTCGCTCGGCGATCACGCGCGCCGGATTCCCGTATCGCCAGGCACCCTGGATCGCATACACGGTGTCGGTTCGCGCGAGCAGATCGGACCGGCCGGTGTCGGCGGCGGCGAGGGCGACCGCCTGCTGCATCAGCGCGAGCGGCTCCGCGGCCTTGTCGGGATCGTCGATGTGCTGCTGCAGTTGCCCGACGCCGATCAGGACCGGGATGCGGGTCGATTCCATGCTCGCCGATACTCCTCGCCGCTGCCGCCCGCGCGCGGAATGCATGCGGATCCAGGCCACTCGTGGGGAATCGCCCAGCGTATGGGACCGCATATCGCGTCGCAACGCCCGAGCCGATGATCAGAAGCGATCGAGCAACCAGTGGCCTCGGGCGAGTTCGAGCTTCTGCTGGCTGCAGTCCGTGCCCCGTGGCAACGAGATCTCGGTCGTGCGCTCACCCTCGGCCGGGATGTCGTCGATCTGGACCGCGAACACCTGATCGCCGCAGGACAGATCCACCACCGCTTCCGCGATCCGCCGATGCGCGGAGTTCGTCGCCGTCAATGCAACGTCGACCGAGCCCGTCCACTGGCGCGTGGCACGGGACCGGATCTGCAGCCACTGCCCGATATCGAGGCCGCGGTCGTCCTCGCGCGCGCGCCGGGTCAGTTCGACGCGCCGACGATCGTGATCGAGCGCGATGTGGAATCGCTGGGAGGTGTTCAGTCCGAGCAGTCCGACCGCCGGCGCGCCCGTGCAGCCGTCGCAGACGGCGACCGTCACCCACTCGACCGGCTCGTCACCCAGCCAGATCGCGTCCACCAGGACAAGCGGGGCTTCGATCTCCCCGTTCGCGGTGCGCAGCGTGACCCGGGGAGCATCCGCGGGTACCGCGATGTCGAGACGGTCGAGGGTCGCCCGGTCGAGGGTCGTGAGCGTCGCGCCGGTATCGAAGATCATCTCCACCTGTTCGCCGACCTCGGGACCGTCCAGATCGACCCGGATGCGGAGACTCGCCTGATCGCCTTCGTAGGACAGCAACACCGGAGTCCCCGCCCGAGGCGACACGTCGCTGGCTGCCTGGGGCGCGGCTCGGCGTCGAGGCGAATGCGACGACGCGGTTGCGGTCGGTTGCGCGAAAGGCTCACCCGGGGCGGCGGGTGCCGGATCGGCACCGAGTCGGTCCACGAAGGCTGCACCGGTCCGGCCGACTCCCGTCGCGACGGCCCCGTGGTCGCTCGCCAGGATCGAGCGCAGTCCGAGCGAAGCGGCTGCGGCGCGCTCGCCGGGGAAGTACGCCGGCAGGCCGATCAGGACGGCAAGGCTCCAGACGGCCGCGGCGAGAGCCGGGCCGGCGGCCCCGCCGAGCGGGAGTCGGGACAGCCCGGCGGCCGGCAGCAAGGTCAGCGCGAGACCCACGAAAAAAGCCACCGGGGTCGACAGCCCGCGAGACAGCCCGAGACCGGCGAGCGTCGAAACCGCGATCGCGACGAACGGAAGCGCGAACGACCAGCTCACGATGCGAATCCGGCGCGCACCCGTCGTCTCGGGATGGACGGCATCGTGGCTCGCGTCGCTCATGCGGCTCCAGACGGCCTGTGGGCCAATCGTCGTGACGAATCCGGGCAAGGCATCGGACCATCGGTCACCTGACTGCACTCCCGGGTTCCGATCTGCGAATCCCGACTGCGCCGGCGGAGGATAGGAGGCCCGATTCGGTTCCGTCGCCCCGTCCCCGGGTGTCGCCACGCGCAGCGACGGCGGCTCTGCCTGCTAAGCTGCGCCCGCCATGCGTCTGCGGGTAGCCGCCATCCTCATCGCCTTGAGCTGTGCGCCCACCCTGGGGTGTGGGACGCTGGTCAGTTCTGCGACGACGAGTCTCGCCGAGAACGTCAGTGCCGCCGTCCTCGATCAAGAGGATGCACTGCTGGTGCGCGATGGCGCACCCGCCTACCTGATCGCCATCGACGGACTGATCGAGGGCGACCCGGAGAGCGAGACGTTGCTGCTCGCGGGTGCGCGCCTCTACTCCGCCTACTCATCGGCATTCGTGTCCGAGCCCGTTCGCGCGAAGCGGCTCACGACCCGCGCGCGTCGCTATGGCCAGCGAGCCATGTGCTCGCGCAGCCAACCCGTCTGTGATGCCAGCGAGGGCAGCTTCGATGTCTTCGAGCTCGCGCTCGCAGACACCTCGACGGATGACCTTCCGGCTCTCTTCGGCTACGGGAGCGCCTGGGCGACCTGGGTGCAGACCAACTCCGCCGACTGGAACGCCATCGCCGACTTGCCGAAGGTACAGGCCCTGATGGAGAGGATCGTCGCGCTCGACGAAGGCTACGAGCAGGGCGGCGCGCACCTCTACCTGGGGGTCCTGTACACGCTTCGGCCCGAGAGTCTCGGCGGCAAGCCCGAACTCGGGCGCGAGCACTTCGAGAAGGCCATCGCTTTTTCCGATGGTCGCAACCTGATGGCCAAAGTCCTGTTCGCGCGCCAGTACTCGCGGCTGGTATTCGATCGCGAACTGCACGACACGCTCCTTGCCGAGGTGATCGAGGCCGATCCCGTCGAGAGGGGCTACACCCTGTCCAACGTCATGGCCCAGGAGATGGCGCGAGAGCTCCTGGCCGAATCCGATGAGTACTTCTAGGTCGCCTCTCCCGGTGGAACACTGGAAGTCCCCCGGTAGAACACTGCCGGTAGAACACTGCCGGTAGAACACTGGAAGTCCATCGGTAGAGCACCGGGCGCATCGTCGCACGGCGTCGCGCGAACATCAGTCCAGTCGCTCGAGATCCTAGGAGTCAGCATGTCCCACCGCCCAGTCCGCCTCGCCCAGGCCATCGGCGCCTCGCTCGTCGCGGGGTTGCTGTTGGTCGTCGTCGGCTCGCCCGTTGCCGGCGCTGCGTCGGCTGCGACGCTCAAGATCGCCACCATCGTGCCTGACGGCAGCAGCTGGATGGTCGAGATGCGAAAGGCCGCCGCAGAGATCGAGAAGAAGACGGAAGGCCGCGTCAAGCTGAAGTTCTATCCCGGCGGCGTGATGGGAAATGACAAGACCGTGCTGCGCAAGGTGCGCGCGGGTCAGTTGCAGGGCGGCGCGCTCACCAGCGGCGCCCTCGCCACCATCGCACCGGACATCGAACTCTACAGCCTGCCGTTCCTGTTCCGCGACTACGGCGAGGTTGCCTTCGTGCGCTCGCAGATGGACGACAAGCTCGAGGCCGCGCTCGAGAAGAATGGATTCGTGGCGCTCAGCATCACGGATGGCGGCTTCGCATACGCGATGTCCCAGCGTCCGATCCGTCGGGTCGAGGACATGAAGGGCGCGAAGGTCTGGCTCGTCGAGGACGACAAGATGAGCGAGATCGCGCTCGAACTCGCCGGTGTCTCGCCCGTGCCGCTGCCGATCGCAGACGTCTACACCGCGCTCCAGACCGGGCTGATCGACACCGTGGCGGCACCTCCGATGGGTGCGATCGCGTTCCAGTGGCACACGAAGGTCAAGTACTTGACGGACGTGCCAGTCATGTACCTGACCGGGATCTTCGCCGTAGACCAGAAGGCGTTCGCCAAGCTGTCGCCCGCCGATCAGGCTGTCGTGCGCGAAGAGAGCCGGTTGGCCGGTCTTCGACTCGACGCCGAGAGCCGCACGGGTGAGCAGAACGCGCGGGAAGCACTGGCCAACCAGGGAATCGAGTTCGTCTCGGCTTCTTCGGCCGAAGAGGTGGATCGCTGGCGGCAGATCAGCGGGGATGCGCTGGCGAAGCTCCGCGAGATGGGGATCTACACAGAGGCGACCATGCAAGAGATGCTCTCGCTGCTCGAAAAGTATCGCGCAGACCACAGCGACACCGAATGAACGATGTGCCCGCCGAAGGCGCCCTCGCCCGGGCGCAGCGAGTGCTCCACCGCATCGAGGACGGCGTGCTTGCGCTGCTGCTCGGCGCGATGGTCGTGCTGGCGCCGTTCCAGATCGGGCTCCGCCTGTTCTTCGACGAGGGGCTGACCTGGGCTGATCCGCTGCTGCGCGTGCTCGTCCTCTGGGTCGGCATGTTCGGTGCCATCTCGGCGAGTCGTGGCGATCGGCACATCAATGTCGACGTGTTGTCGCGCATCCTTCGCGGCCGCGCTCGCGCCATGCTGGGTCTCGCGGTGCATGTATTCACGACCACGGTGTGCTTGATCGTGGCCTGGCATTCCTGGACCTTCGTCCAGACCGAGCGCGAGTACGGGAGCGTCGCCTTCCTCGATGTCCCATCGTGGACGCTCCAGCTGATATTGCCGTTCGCGTTCTCGATGATCGCGATCCGCTACGCGCTGTACGCCGCGGCCGAGGGCAGCGTCGTGCTCGGGTTGCGCCAACCGGGCACGAGATCCCAGCCGGCCGGAGATCCCCGATGATGGGGAGCCTTCTTCTGCTGCTGGCCGCCCTGCTCGGCGCGCCGCTATTCGCGGTGATCGCGGCGAGTGCCCTGTTGGGCTTCTCGCGCGAGGAAGTCGATCTCTCGGTGGTGGCGATCGAGATCTATCGATTGGCCGAGATGCCGGTCCTGCTCGCGATCCCTCTCTTCACCTTCGCGGGCTATCTGCTCGGCGAGAGTCAGGCCCCGCGTCGCCTGGTGCGGCTCACCAATGCCTTGCTCGGTTGGATGTCAGGCGGGCTGGCGATCGTGGCACTCGTCGCCTGTGCGCTTTTCACGGCGTTCACCGGTGCCTCGGGGGTCACGATCGTCGCACTCGGCGCGCTCCTGTATCCGGCGCTGCGCGAGGCCAACTATCCCGAACGCTTCAGTCTGGGACTGATCACGACATCCGGAAGCCTCGGCCTGCTCTTCGCTCCCGCCCTGCCGCTGATCCTGTACGGCGTGGTCGCCCAACAGATGAATCTCGATCCGCCCGTGAAGATCGACGATCTGTTCGCGGCGGGCCTGCTGCCCGGTTTGCTGATGATGGTGGCGCTCTCGCTGTACAGCGTCTGGCATGTACGCGGTCAGGTGCGGGAGAAGCGCGCGTTCGACTATCGCGAGGCGTGTGCGGCGGTGCGCGATTCCGCCTGGGAGATCCCGCTTCCGCTCGTCGTGCTCGGCGGAATCTATTCGGGCTTCTTCGCGCTCTCCGAAGCGGCCGCGGTGACTGCTCTCTACGTCCTGATCGTCGAAGTCGCGATCCGCCGCGAGATCCCGCTCGGCAAGCTTCCCGAGGTGATGCGCGAATCGATGGTGCTGGTCGGGGCGATCATGATCATCCTCGGCGTGTCGCTCGCGTCGACCAACTATTTCATCGACACGGAAGTTCCGACACGGCTGTTCGAGATCATCCGGGAGCGGGTCGACAGCAAGTTCACGTTCCTCATCCTGCTCAACATCTTCCTGCTGATACTCGGCATGATGCTCGACATCTTCTCGGCACTCGTGCTCGTGGTTCCGATCATCCTGCCGATCGCCATCGGGTACGGGATCCACCCGGTCCACCTCGGCATCATCTTCCTGGCGAACATGCAGATCGGCTACATCACTCCGCCGGTGGGCATGAATCTCTTCATCGCCAGCTATCGGTTCGAGCGATCGGTGCTCGACGTCTTCCGCGCCACGCTGCCCTTCCTGGTGATCCTGCTCGCCACCGTCCTGGTGATCACGTACTGGCCCGGGCTGAGTCTCTATCTCGTCGCGGACTGAGCCTCCATCCCGCCCGGAGCCGAGCCGCGACGAACGGCCCGTCTTCAGTCGAGATATCCGAGTGCGCGAAGCGACTGCTCGACGTCTTCAGTGAGCGCTCCGGCGCGGCTCTTGTCGAGTGCCCGATCGGTCTCGGACAGGCTGGTCGCGAGCACGGCCGTCAGCGACTCGAACGCACGTTGCGC
Organism: bacterium; assembly: GCA_031413515.1. Taxonomy (GTDB): domain Bacteria; phylum Myxococcota_A; class UBA9160; order UBA9160; family UBA4427; genus TMED88. The sequence continues at coordinate 14,538 of JANOFF010000124.1, read as the reverse complement.
CTCGGGACTGCTGGCGGGGTCGATCGGCCGGGCCTCGGGTCGCCCGGATCGCAGGTCGTACAGATCGCGCCGATCGGCCTCCAGATCCCACACGAGCTTGTACGGGTCGTCGATCGCTGCAAGCAGATGATGGCCATCGAGGTCGAGTCCCGCGAGCGAAGGCAGCGACCGGTCGTCCGCCTGGACGAACCAGTCCGCGCCGTCGAGGTTCTCGGGTGATTCGATTCCGACGAGGCCCAGCAGCGTGGGGACGAGGTCGACGAGCGCGATGCGTCGTGTCGTACGAGTGCCGGGAGGCAACGATTCGTTCTTCGGGTCGCGGATGATCAGCGGCACGCGAAGAACCTGCTCGGTGAGCGACTTGCCATGGCCGCCCATCCCGTACTCCCAGAACTCCTCGCCGTGGTCCGCCGTGACGACGACGATGGTGTCGTCCCAGATTCCGAGTTCCTTCATGGCCTCGACGAGCGCACCGAACGATTCGTCGTTGAAGGCGATCTCGCCCTGATAGAGCTCACGCGTCCGTCTCTCGGTCTCGGGAGTGCGCACTCCACCGGCGCTCGTGCCGTCCGCCGGCGAAAGCACGGGCTCGTCCTTCGCGCGATGCAGACCGGGGTCGTGGCGGGGCGGCGGTCGATAGGGAAAATGGGGATCGATGGCGAGGACGACCAGGAAGAATGGTCGGGGCGCCCCGCGCAGCCAGGCGATCGCATCACCGGTGACGACATCCGAAGGCGTCACGAGTTCGCGTCCCTGGACGAGGCCGGGCTTCGACCGCGCGAACAATTCGCTGACTTCGTCGAAGGCCTGCTGGAATCCGAAGACACGGCCCACGTTCGGATTCGCGCTGACGAGCGCAGTCGTGTAGCCCTGTTCGGCGAAGATCTCGGTGAGGGTCCGGGCGACCTCCGGCAGGCGATCGTCGCGGGATTCGGCGCCGTGATGCCATGGAAGCAGCCCGGTGAGCAGAGTCGCGACGGATGCGCGCGTCCAGGAAGCGTTCGCGTATGCGTTCTCGAACAACACGCCCTGTCGGGCGAGTGCGTCGAGGTGCGGAGTGCTGGCTGCCGGATTGCCGTAGCTGCCGACGCCGTCTGCTCGCAGCGTGTCGATCACGTAGATCAGCACGTTCGGTCGCCGCGGCGCTGACTCGTCGCATGCTGTCAGACACGACGCCAGCGCCGAGAGACCCACGATGGCGCCCGACCGGATCGCCCGTCGGATCGTCGATCGACGCGGGATCCGGTTTGGGGCGGCGTTCGTCGGAGACGGTCGCGACATGGCGGAGCACATGTAGCACGAAGGTCACTGCCGAAAGGGCTAGAACTCGGTCAGCCCATGACCGGGCGCGCACGGTCCGACGATGCTCGTCAGATTCGAGGTTCCCGCAGTCGGATCGAAGACACCGGAACATCCGAGGATCGGTGGCGCGATCACGCCGGCTTCATCGGGGAACACGTATCCCCACAACTGGGGCACCGAATTGCCGTCGATATCGGCGCTCGCCTCGGCGGTGAACGCGCCACCCACGGCACTGACCGAGTAGTTGAAGTAGACGCGGCCCTCGGGCTCGAATCCGATGGTTGCGAAGTTCGAGCCGACCGGACCGGTGTCGAGGAACTCGATCGCAGAGCTTCCGCCATACAGGGCCGGCGATGTCGATGCAGGAACGAAGGAGCCGCGTTCGGAACGAGCGGCGATCTCGGCGGTACGGATTGCGGCGAGATTGATCTTGGCTTCGGACGACTTCGAGCGGAGCTGGAAGCGCAGGAAGTTCGGAATGGCGGTGGATGCGAGGATCCCGATGATCGCGACCACGATCATGAGTTCGACCAGAGTGAATCCAGACGAGCTCGTCGGTCGCGGCATCGATGGCCTTTGCTCGGTCGCTTCATCCCGCGTTTCGGGTGGCGTGGTCGAGCCTTCATCGTCGGGCCACACATCCCGCTGGAGGTTCTTCCGCGTCCTGCGTGTCGGCTGCGTACGTGGTGCGTCGCCTCTGCGCGTCCTGCTAACGTGCAAACTCTGGATCTCCATCCATCCCTGGCCGACCGCGTCGCCGTGGAGGAACGAAGCTTGGGCGACATCCGCGATCTCTCGGAACGGGCGTGGTCGGGCGACCTGGGCGAGATCAACATCCATCCGGGGCGGGTGCTGGTGGCCTTCGAGGAGTTCGCCGATCGCCTCGGATTCATGTCGGCATTCTCGAACGCGTTGGTGGTCGACGGTCCCGAAGGTCTCGTGTTCATTGACACGAGCAGCTTGTTCCACGCCGACCGAGTGTTCGAATCCGTCAGGCGGTGGTCGAGTTCACGGATACACACGGGCATCTACACCCACGGCCACGTCGATCACGTGTTCGGGCTCGTGCGCTTCCACGAAGAGGCGGCGTCGGAGGGCTGGCCTGACATCCGCATCATCGCCCACAAGGCCTGTCCGGCACGTTTCGACCGCTACGAACTGACGAACGGATACAACGGGTTCATCAACGCGCGTCAGTTCGGCTTTCCGAAGCCGGTGTTCCCGCGGAAGTTCCGCTATCCCGACGAGACCGTGGGTGCTTCGCGTACCCTCGAGATCGGTGGAGAGCGGATCGAACTGCAGCACGACAAGGGCGAGACCGACGACCATCTGTGGGCGTGGCTCCCCGACCGGCGTGCGATCTATACGGGTGATCTTTTCATCTGGGCGGCGCCCAACTGTGGCAATCCGCAGAAGGTGCAGCGATTCCCGCGCGAGTGGGCGCGAGCACTGCGACGCATGGAGGCACTCGGCGCGGAGCTGCTCTTCCCGGGTCACGGTCCGCCGATCATCGGCGCCGGTCGTGTCGCGCAGGCGTTGCGTGAAAGCGCGGAATTGCTCGAATCGATCACCGTGCAGACGCTCGCGATGATGAACGATGGCCGCACGCTGAACGACATCCTGCATTCGATCGAACTGCCGGACGCTCTGCTCGAGCGACCGTACCTGCGTCCGATCTACGATGACCCGATCTTCATCGTACGGAATCTGTGGCGTCTATACGGTGGCTGGTACGACGGCAACCCTGCACACCTCCTCCCGGCGCACGAACGCGATACGGCTCGCGTCGTCGCCGGTCTGTGCGGCGGCGCACGCAAACTCGCGGACGCCGCCGAGCGCCACAGCGCAGACGGCGATCTCGCCGTGGCTTGCGAGCTGGTCGAACTCGCCTGGCAGGCTGATCCCGAGGACCGGCGCGTGGCGGGAGTCCGGGCGGCCGTCTATCGGGCGCGAGCGGCAGCAGAGAGCAGCCTGATGGCCAAGGGCATCTTCAACGCCGCGGCGCGCGATTCCGAGGCGCTCTGATCCGGGGAAGCCAGTCGGGCGCCGGGCACCCGGCACCGTTCTGCCTGGACGTTCCGACCCGGCGGCGGGCCGTTCGCAAAGACCCGCCACGCAGATCCATCCGGATCTCCACGATCGTCCAGCCCCGCGACGCAGCATGGGCCAGCTATTCGCCCCGGCTCGTCGAAATCAGAAGTGGTACGTGACGCCGGCGCTGAACGAGATGTAATTGAGATCTTCGATCGCGGGAACCGTGTAGATGTCGAACGAGCTCGTGTTCAGCAGGTAGGAACTCTCGATGTTCAGCGCGATGTGCTCGTTGATGTAGAAGTCGACACCTGCACCACCACGAAACGCGAACCCCTGTCCAGAATCGCTGAAGGTCTCGTACGGCGTCGACACCTCGACGTCGTAGAGGGCGAGGCCCCCGCCGATCAGCAGGTAGGGCTGTACTCGCCAGAACGGAAGGACGAACTTCGCATTGACGGTGATGATGTCGGGGTTGTACGTCATGCTCATGAGTGCGGACGATGGCGTTCCAAACGGCCCTCTGCCCCCACCAACGAGCGCCGCACTTCCAGGTGGCAATTGGAGGACAAGGCCCTTCATCCATTCGTACTCGAGCTCGAACGCCAACCAGTCGTAGACTTGCGAGCCAGCCCGTACGTTCAGGCCCCAGGAATCGTTCGCATCGTACGGAGGGGATGGAACGCCGAAGTTCTGGACGAACGTCGTCGTGTCCATCTGGTTGAAGCCACCGGCGACACTCGCGTTGAGGTAGTAGCCCTTGCGGAAGTACTCGTCGGCGTGTGCCGTGGAGGCGAGCAGCATTACTGCGGCAGCGAAGGCGATCGCGCGGCTTCGATGGTTTCGCATCGTGGAGATCTCCCCTTGCAGTCGCGCTCTCATCAGGATCCGCCGCGCCGGCTCCGGCACCCGACCGTGCGGGTTCATGGCGGGCAGAATGGCCGCTTAGGCTAGCAGAGGAAGCAGGCGATCCACGGGCCCAGTTGCAGCTCGGGAGATCGAGCGACAGAGGGGTCGGGCGATCTCAGAAGCGATAGGTCAGGCCGGCGCTCAGAGAGAAGTAGTAGAGATTGGACTGGAGGGCGACGACGTTGGCCGTCGCAGGAACCGTGAAGTCCTCGGTGTTGAGGACAGCGGTCCCCTCGGCGTTCAGGATCAGGTTCTTCGACAGATAGATGTCGAGCCCCGCACCACCACGAAATGCGAATCCCGTCCCCGACGAGTCCGGGAGGAACGTGCTCGGTGCTAGGTCGAGGTCCCAGCTCGTCATGCCGACGCCTGCCAGCACGTAGGGTTGCAAGCGCCAGGTCGGCAGGATGAGCTTCAGGTTGCCGGTCAGGACGTCTGGCTCGTATGTGCCGATCGGACCGAACGCCGGAGCCGAGATGTCGATTCCGTCGAGCCACTCATATTGGGCCTCGATCGCCAGAAAGCTCCAGATCCGGTAGCCCGCGCGGACATTGAACCCCCAGGCGTCCGAGTAGTCGAGCGGAACGGTTCCAGCACCGGCTGCGGCGAAGATCTCCGTCTGGAACAGGTCGAACGCATAGGTGGCATTGGCACCGATATAGGCGCCGCTGCGCCCGAACTCGTCGGCCTGAGCCACGGTTCCAGCGAGCAGCGACATCAGCGACAGTGCAACCATGCAAGTCCGGATGGAAGTCATCACGGGGATCCCCCTTGTTTTCACCGATCGCCGGCTGCGGTCCTCGCGGCGCGATCCGCCGACATCCCGGTGTGGGACCGGACGCGTACCGGTCCATGGTGTGAGGTGCCGATTTCGGGGGGGCGCCGACCAAACTAGCAGAGGTCCGATCGGGATCGAAGAGCGGCGCGGGCGTTGCCGATGCGACGGCATCCGGGAGCCGGTGGGTGATCGCGGAAATCGCGTACTCTCAGGCCGCTCGAACAGGGATCGGAAGGGATGACTCGTGAAGCTGATGATCCAGATCCCCTGTTTCAACGAAGAACTCACGCTGCCCGCCACGCTGCGTGACCTCCCGCATCACATCGAGGGTATCGATCAGGTCGAGATCGTGGTGATCGATGACGGCAGCCTCGACCGCACCTCCGACGTCGCCCGCGAGCATGGGGTCGATCACGTGCTGCGCTTCGCGGCAAACCGCGGCCTCGGGCACGCTTTCGCGGCGGGCATCGATTTCTGCCTCCGCCACGGAGCGGATATCGTCGTCAATACGGACGGGGACAATCAGTATCGCGGGGCCGACATCGCGAAGCTCGTGCGCCCGATCCTCGAACGGCGCGCGGAGCTGGTCATCGGCGATCGCGGTACCGCCGACATCGAGGAGTTCTCGGCTGGCAAGAAGCTGCTGCAGCGGCTCGGCAGCCGGACGGTCAGCCGTCTGGCAAACCTCGACGTGCCCGACGCCGCAAGCGGTTTCAAGGCGTACTCGCGAGAAGCCGCGTCTCTGATCAACATGTCGACCGATTTCGATCACACGGTCGACCACGTCATCCAGGCGGGACGCAGGCGGATTCCCACCCTCTCCGTCCCGATCGCGACCAACGACAAGCTTCGCGACTCGCGTCTGTTCGGAAACGTGGCCGAGTTCGTCGGTCGCTCGGTTGCGGTGATGGTGCGGGTCTATTCGTCTTACGGGGCGATGCGGGTCTTCACCACCATCGGGATCGCGACGCTGATGGTCGGCGTGCTGCTCGGCCTGCGCTTCCTCTACTACTTCGCCTTCACCGATACCGGCGAGCTGCACGTCCAGTCCCTGATCCTCGCGGCGATCCTGATGTTGGCGGGCTTCCAGATGATCCTGACCGGCATCGTCGCGGACCTGATCAACTCGAGTCGATCGATCCTCGAGAACGTCTCGTACCGCCTGCGTCGCATGGAGCTCGAGGCGATAGACGAGCGGGCGAACGAGGTGGAGCCTGCAGGTCCCGATGAGGACGTCGCATCCGAGACTCGTTGAGCGCGCGCTGGACCGGTGCGCAGCGACGCCCGCGTCGCGTCAGTCCCGCAAGGGTCTTCGCGGTGAACCCCGTTCCGTGGCGAGCGACGCGAGCTGGCTGAGCGGGTAGCGGCGCATCATGCTGCGCATCACGTCCGCGTCCGAGCGCACACGGAGTCGCGCGACGAGTTCGCGGCGTTCGTCGATCTGCTCGCGCTGTTCGCGCACCCATCGTCTGGCACGCGCCTTGGCGCGCAAGAAGGACGGTCCGCGGATCAACGCGTAGGTCCACATCAAAGTCTCGGTGATCAACAGCCAGCCCAGGATGCGCCGACGGGTCGACGGCTCGAGATGGGTCTCGAGCATGGCCTCGCGGTTGCGCTCGAGCAGGTAGAGCTTCTCGGGATGCATCGAGAGGAAGTAGTCGTGGCGCACCGCCGAGCCCGGGACACAGGCGAGTTCAAAGCCCATCAGTCGGAGGAGCCATGAGAGATTGACGTCTTCGTGATAGAGGAACCCGCCCGTGTCCATCCCGCCGATCTGCTCGAGCAGCGCGCGGCGAACCACGAACGCGGCGCCGTTCAGTCCGTTGATCTCGAAGGCCGCCGCGCCGAACGTCGCCCGATCGCGCCCCAGCCCGCGATTGAACCCGAGCCCCGAGACGTGGATCCACTGCCCGGCCGCGTTGACGCGCCGGCCGTCCCGAAGCATCACGAGCGGATTCACGGCGGCGACACCGGGATGGCGATCGAGGTGGGCGACGAGCGGCTCGAGCCAGCCAGACTCGACGACCAGGTCCATGTTGAGCACAGCCACGTAGCGACCGCGACAGTGGGGCAGCGCATGGTCGACCCCGCCCGCGTAGCCGAGGTTGGTCGAGCTGCGGAGCAGTCTGACGTCGGATCGGCTGGCGGCGAAGCGCTCGACCAGGCTCGCGCTCGAGTCGGTCGAGGCATTGTCGACCACGATGATCTCGCGGCGGGGCGAATCGTCGATCACCAACGATTCGAGACAGCCCTCGATCGACCGGGCACCATCGAAGTTCACCACGACGATCGAGACATCGGGGCGCGTCTCGAATGCGTCGATCAAGTCGGTCGCTTCCGGATCAGGGCTGCCAACTCGATCGAGCGACGGTTGATGGACGACAAGAGGATCCCGAGCGCGATCGACAGCGCTGCCAGGATGAACAGCGCCGCCGCCAGAACGGCGCGCGGCAGATGCAGGACGAGACCCGTCCGCAGGAAGTCGTCGATCGGCGCGTACCCGCTGTAGAGCGACGCAGCGAGCAGCGTGAACGCGAGCCAGCCGAAGAATGCCATCGGGCGATAGTCGCGGAACAGGATCATGATCCCACGCAGGATCCGATACCCATCGCGCATCGTATGCAGCTTGCTGGTACTTCCCGCGCCGCGCGCGCGGTACTCGACAGGTACCTCGGCGACCACGAAGCCGTGCACCTGTGCCTGCACTGAGAGTTCGGCCTCGACGTCGAAGCCGGTGGCGACCAGTGGAACCGTCTCGAGAAAACGCCGACTCAGCACGCGATAGCCCGAGAACAGGTCGCGGGTGCGGATGCCGAACAGAACCCGCACCAGCGCGATGAAGAGTCGGTTGCCAAGCCCATGTCCCGGACGGAAGGCCGATGGCCCCGCGCCGTCGAGTCGCGTACCGACCACCATGTCCGCGCGCTCGCGCTGCGCGGTCTCGATCAGGCCCGTGACCTGGGCGACGGGATACGTATCGTCGCCATCCACCATCACGGTGAAATCGGCGCTGCGGGTCTCGGCGAATCCGGTCAGCAGCGCGAACCCCTTGCCGAGCCGCGACTCGCCGACCACGCGTGCGCCAGCGGCCCGAGCCAGCGCAGCGGTGTCGTCCAGCGAGGCGTTGTCGACCACCACAACATCTGCGCCAGGCAACAGCGCGCGGAAGCTTTCGACCACGCGGACGATCGATTCCGCCTCGTCATGGCATGGGATCACCACGGCGATGCGCAGAGGTTCGAGGGCAGGATCCGCATGCGGGTGGAAGCGGCCGGCGGGTGCCGGTCTGGGCAATGCGGTGCCGTCGTCGGTCGCCGTCATGGTCGGCATGTTACCTCGGCGAGACGGCGCAATCGGATGAGCATCACATCAGCGTTCCACGGTCGGGGCCCGGATCCAGATCTCGTGATCGGCATCCCGCTCTGCGATCTCGAGCGGCGAGTCGAGCAGCACCCGTCGTAGATCCGGCCATCCGAGGGCTCTGCCCGACACGCAGACGACGTCCAGCGGATAGCGATCGATCGCGTCGGCCAGCAAGGCGGGGCCGTCGGCCGGACGCGCAGTCCCACCGACGTAGTGGACGAGCGCGCGTCGGCGTTCGAGCTCGGCTGCGCCGAGCCGAGCGTGGAGGCGGTCGAGATAGATCTCTCTCACCATCAGCGGCCGCGGGTGTCGCTGGATCAGCGGGATCCAGCGGGCGATCTGCAGCGGCGCGAGCACGAAAGCGCCGGAGTCGGCGTGGTCGGCGATGATGCGCGCAGCCGCGAACTCCTCTTCGGGAAGCTTCGGTCCGGGCGCCCCGAGCCTTGCTTCGTTTTCCGTGGACAGGTTCCACACCCGGGGCAGGAAGCCGAATACAGAGATCGCGAGAACGCCGGTGATCGCAATGCGTGCCCACGAAGAAGCCAGCAGCGCCGGGCGCGTGAACTGCATCGGGCCTGCGATCAGCGCAGCCAGGAAAAGGGGCAAAGGGATCGACCAGAAGACCCGGAAGTAGGTGTCCGCGCCGGTGATTCCGCTGGCGACGCGCTCGGCGGTGAACGGATCGAAGAACAGCAACAGGAACGCGAGACCCGTCACCGCGGCGAAGCGACGCATCGACGACGAGGCCGCGACCCCGCTGACCGCGACGAGCGCGAACAACGCCGCATGGCGGAAGGCACCGGGGCCGAGCACGAGGTCGGACGCGTGCTCCATCAGCTGCGCACCGTCGAACGCTGCACCGTCCATCGGATGCACCGCGTCGCGCATGGCGGCCAGCGTCGCGCCGCGCAGCGCGATCGCGAGAGCGAGCGGGTAGAAGGACGACGCCAACCCCATCGCGAGCACGCGCACGTTCCGGTGCAGCGCGTGCATCGTCAGTGGCAGGGTCGACACAAGACCGAGCGCTGCCACGGCCGGGCCGAGCCACAATCCACTCGACGAGAGCCCGACCGCTGCGATCTGTACTGCAACGAGTCGGCCGAAGTGCCAGCGCGTCGTTGCCAGCCCGAACTCGATCCCATAGGCGGCGCACAGCGGCAGAGCAACGTGCAGCAGCACCGACTTGCCCTGATGCAGGCGGAGCACGCCGAAGTCCCCATAGCCAGCGAGCCCATCGCCGACGGCGAGCATCTCGATCACGACGAGAGTGACGGCGATCGGCCAGCTGCGAGGAAGCAGTCGCATGGCGAGTCGCGCCCATGCGAGCGGGACCAGCAATCCGACCAGCGGGGCCATCCACCGGTAGACGATCGTCACGGCATCGGTTCCGAACAGCCGCGCGAGACTCGCCTGGAAGAGTTCCCATGACAGCAGCTCGAAGACGGGCAGCGCCATGGGGACATCGGCGTAGCCGTGGAGCGTGTCGTCGGCGAACAGTGTGGCTCCGGGATGATCGATCGCGGCCACGACGAGATTCACGTAGAACGCATCGTCGGCATCTCCTCGATGCGCGATCGCGACTGCGCCCGCGAAAGACAGGCCGAGGCCGAGCAGGAGGACGTCGGTTGCGCGGCTGCGCTGCATCGGTGCGTGGCGGACGGGGCTCCGCGCCGTGATGACGAACGCGGCGAAGGCACCCATCAGGGAGACTCCCCACCACGCCGTCAGCGAGCCCGTCAGGAGCGAAACGCAAAGAGCGGCGACCGCCGCGGCGATCGGGATCGCCCGCAGACGGGCAGGCAGTGCGTCGTCGCAGTCCTCCGCAGTTGGCGTGATCCACGGGGCGTCGGTTCGGGCTGGTACGAAACGCCCGCGAAGCCGCCAGCCCAGGACGAAGAGTGTCCCCGCGAACAGGAGGGCCACGTCGCTCGCCACCAGCAGCGTCTCGGCGCTGCCGCCGAACCAGACGACCGCGTTCGCGAGCAGCGTGAAGCCGGCGAATGCGATGACTACGCCGTCGACGATGCGACCGGCGAAGGGCGATTGGTGGGACGGCTGGCCGGTCGACGGGGTGGCCGCGCGGAGGCACAGGGCGTCGCTCACCGGCCAACGAGTAGCGCCGCGCGAGGGGCCATGCACCGGCTGCGTCAATCGAGGGGCAGGGTTCCACCCATCGGTTCGCCCGCCATCAGGTGGCGCTGCGCGCCGACGAAGCCGAACCCGAGCTTCTCGGCCACGCGCTGGCTGGCGAGATTGTCGGGCGTGGTGGACCAGCACGGGGTCCGTCCGCGCAATCGGATCTGCTCGATCAAGAACGCCGCGCACGCCGTGCTGAGCCCCGATCCCCGGAACTCGGGATCCGTCACCACGCCAAGTTCTTCGAAGCGCGTACCCGTATAGAAGACGGTGGCCACCGCGGTGAGTCGCCCGTCCGAAAAGGCGCCGACGGCCCGCCCGCTGGCGGCGAGTCCGGCCGCTCCATCGTGGGTGTCGCTGATCCATTTGATCGAGGCATCGAGGGACGAGAGCGCGGCTTCGTCGCCGGGATCGATCGCGCGCACGACTCCGTTCGCGAACGACCGTGGAGTCGAAGGCTCGCCCGCGAGCGAATAGAGGACGCGCGGCCAGAGGCGCAGGGCGTCGATGCCACGCCGGACCGTCGGTTCGAAATCCGGTCCGGGATCGATGAACACCCGATCCCACTCGACGAGCAGGCCGGCGACGACCTCAGCGATCGACCCGGGCGAGACGGCTCGGGGGTCACCCGTCAGTCCGAGGTTGCCTCCGGTGAACGCGGCCACCGCGCGAGGAGCTGGCCAGCGGTCGACCCAGATGGAGCCATGCCCTGTGGCGATCACGTGCGGGGCGTGCAGCGAACAGCACCGCTCCGGATCGAGTCCGACCTGCAGCGCCGGCCAGTGTTCGCTTGCGAGGGATAGCATCGCCTGTGAGTCGTCCTGTGTCGGATTTCCGATTGGCATGACGTGGCTCGCGCGACGACCCGGAAGGGGCGATCTTCGCTCGCCGGAAGGTCCGTCTCGGGAATTCGGAAAATCCAATGTAGCGGCCGGAAGAGAAAGCCTGTGCGAACCGAGCCGTTCGCCGACCCGGGTCCGGCGAGGAGACGAGATGTCCGACGAAGTGCTTCGGATCGAGCGCGATGGCGCTGTGGCGATACTGACGCTGAATCGGCCGGCAGCGATGAACGCGCTCTCGGCGGCGCTTCGCGACGCACTCGGCCGTGGCTTTCGTGCCCTCCAGGCGGACGACGAGATTCGCGTCGTCGTGCTGACGGGTGAAGGCCGCGCCTTCTGTGCGGGTTACGACCTCGCGGAGCTCGCCGCGGGCGCCACTGGCGACAGCGCGGCGTCTGCGGAGAGCGACATGGCGGACGCGATCGCGGCCTTCGCTGGACCGATCATCGGAGCGGTCAACGGATTCGCGATCACCGGCGGCTTCGAACTCGCGCTCGCCTGCGACGTGTTGATCGCCTCGGAGCGAGCCCGCTTCGCGGACACCCACGCGCGCGTGGGCATCCTGCCGGGATGGGGGCTCAGCCAGAAGCTGCCGCGCTTGATCGGCGTGTCGCGCGCGAAGGAAATCTCGTTGTCGGGCAATTTCGTCGAGGCCGCCGACGCGCTGGCGTGGGGGATCGTGAATCGCGTCGTGGCCCATGAAGAGCTGCTGCCTGCGGCGCGGAAGCTCGCCCAGGACATGGCCTCGTGCGTGCCCGAGACGCTGCGCGAGTACAAGCGGCTGATCGACGATGGCATGAGTCTGCCCCTCGGCCCGGCACTCGCGATGGAGCGCGAGCGCGCCCTCGAGTCCGCAGCGCGGGCATCGAGCGCGGTCGTGGCGTCGCGGCGGGGTGCCGTGACCGAGCGCGGGGCGTCGCGAGAACCACTGAACAGCCAGCTCGGCAGGGGCTTGCACGGATCGCGGATCAGCGGGGTCCGTCCGATCGGGGAGCGCAAGCCAGTCGTCGACTGGTGGAAAACATCATTGATGGCAGGTGTTTGTGTGGATCCATCCAGCGGAAAACAGCTCGGGCAGACACTCCGAAAGACCGACCAGAGCAGGGCTGCGCTTGCCCCCACTGTCGGCTTCTTCTACGGTCCGACCGGTCGGTCGGCAACCACGCGCGATCCCTGGCCCCCCAACCGACGCAGGAGACTGGCCCTGTCCCCCCGACTCGACCCGGCCCAGATCCTCGATGCCCTGCCGTCGAGCCGCGACAAGATCCTCGATACCGCCGAGGCGTTGTTCGCTCGCCGCGGGTTCGGCGGCGTCGGCCTGCGCGAAGTCGCCCTCGCCTCGGGCTTCTCGAAGTCGGCCCTGTTCCATCACTTTCCGACGAAGGTCGACCTGTATGCGGCGGTGATCGAGCGCATCCTCGGCGATCTGCACGAGGCCATCTCGGCTCACGGTTCATCGAGCGGGCACGCGGCCGTCTCTGCTCCGATCCGCCTGCGCGGCTTCATCGGGGTGACCATCGACGCACTCGCCGCGCTGCCCACGCGCGCGCCGCTGCTGCTGCGCTCCCTGTTCGAGGGTGAAGTGCTCGATGGCTGCGAGACGCCGCTCGCGGATGCGCTGTTGGCGCGGATCCTGGGCGAAGCCAGGGAGATCCTCGACGCCGGTGTCGCGACTGGCGAGTTCCGTCCCATCCCGGTCGCCCATGCGCTGCAGGGCCTGGTCGGAATGCTCGTCTTCCACTTCGCCTCGGGTGAGTTCGGAGACGATGTGCTCGGTGCACCGGTCTACTCGGCGGCCGAGATCAGTCGCTTCAAGGAGTTCGTGACGTCGTTCGTTGCGAACGGGCTGGCGGCCCGTTCGTGAAACCCTTCCCATCAACCCCACTCGGCCTGACCCGACACATCAAGGAGAACATCCCATGGACATCAAATTTCTCGGCGACAGCCGCCGCAAGGTCGGCAACTTCGAGTTGATCGATCTGGTCGACCAGCAGCGGATCGACGGTCTGCGCAGCCACCTCCACGTGGATGCGCCCACCCACGTCCAGTGGAACCACTGGGAGTACGGGAGCGAAGTACAGGAACTCCGCGCCCTGTACGAGAAGGGCAAGCAGAACCAGTGGAACTCGTCGACCGATCTCGACTGGAACACCCCCGTCAGCAGGGACGAGTGGTTCGGCAACATGGAGATGTCCATGATGGCGAACGTCCTCAAGCTGATGGGCAAGTCGGAGGCCGAGCAGAAGGCCGCGATGTTCGACGAGGTCGCGTATACGTGTTCGCAGCTGTTGCATGGCGAGCAGGCCGCACTGCAACTCTGCGGTCAGCTGACGTCGCTCTGTCCCACCACCGACGAGAAGCTCTACGCCGCGAATCAGGTCAACGACGAGGCGCGACACGTCGAGATCTTCGCGCGTTTCGTGGGCGAGAAGATGGGCACCATCTACCCCATCATGCCCACCCTCAAGGTGCTGCTCGATGAGTTGCTCACCGTCGAGGGCTACCACATGAAGACGCTCGGCATGCAGACGCTGTTCGAGGGCATGGCGGTCGGCATCATGGACATGCTTCGCTCGGAATCGAAGAACACGTTGTTCGTGGAGATGGTGCGCCGCGCCGAAATGGACGAGTCGCGCCACGCAGCATTCGGCGTGCTCACGATGCGACGCGTCGTCCGCCAGGCCAGCCCCGAACTGATGAACCACATGGAGGACTGGGCGTTCGGTGTCCTCGAGGCGTTGAACGCTTCCCAGCAGATCGACATGCTGCGCCTGTTCGGGCCGAAGTATGGCTTCGATGCCGATCAGGTGACCGAAATGATCATCGGACTTCCCGACTGGAAGGCGCTGAACAGCATGGCCTACATGCACACCGTCGTGCCGAACCTGCTGCGCCTCGGACTGATCACCGATCGCACCCGTCAGAAGTGGATGGACAACGGGATGCTGGTCGAGGGCAACGTCGCCGGAAGGGCGCTGCCGATCGCCGGGTGATCGGGCGCGGTTGTTCGGTGGGCTGACTGCGGACGTGGTGCTGCGGTGGGGGGGGGGGGGGGGGGGGGGGGGGGGCGGCCCCGAGCAGGACCCCCCCCCCCCCCCCCCCCCCCCCCCCGGGGGCCCCCGGGCGGCCGCGCGCGGCCGGGGCGGGGGGGGGGGGCGGGGGGGGCGGGGGGGGGGGGGG
>JANOFF010000123.1:0-43105 GCA_031413515.1 bacterium | reverse complement strand
TGGCCGAGAGCGGCCGTGAAATCGGCGGGGATTTTCGCGGGCAGTCCGGGATGCGGCATGTGGTTCTCCGGGTTCGATCGGGGAAGGGAATCGGGAGCCTAGCGACACCCCGCCCGATGCGGACCGGAGCCGTCGCCTCGTCTTGGCCTGGCCGGCGCCACCCGGTCGCGCGATTCTCCGCCTCGGTCCGGGATTGGAGTCGCGAGGAGTCGTATGTCGCAGTGGTCGATCCTCATCGGCGTCGGACTCGGCGGGATCCTCGCCATGTCGAGTGTGGCCCGTGCGGGCGACGGCGCCGCGGCACGCCTGCGGCCGATGATCTCGCTGCGACATCCCGGCATCGAGTGGATCGACACGACGGGCCTCGCCGCGGTGATGGAGGCCTCGGATGCTGGCGAGCGGCCGCTGCTGCTCGATGCCCGGACCGAAGCGGAGTACGCGGTCAGTCACCTCGCGGGTGCGCTGCGCGTGGATCCCGACGACGACGCACTCGATCCGACGGACCTGCCGCGCGACACGCAGATCGTGGTGTACTGCTCGGTCGGCTACCGGAGCGCCGCCGTGGTGCGTCGTCTCGCCCGTGCCGGCTTCAGCCACGCCTACAACCTGGAGGGCGGGATCTTCGAGTGGGCGAATGAGGGCCGCCCGGTCGAGCGCGATGGCGTGCGCGTGGCTGAGGTCCATCCGTACGGCGGTGTCTGGGGACAGATGCTCGACGCGAGATTCCATCCGGCCGACTGAGCGACGGAGGGCGAGCCGCGGATCGCAGGCAGCGAATCGAGGCCTGAAGGCATAGAGCCCAGCGGATTGCAGGCCCTGGCATCGGATTCAGCCGCGCAAGACCGGCAGCACCCGCGAGTCGAGCAGTTCGAGACTCGGCCACGCGAGCTCCGGGGGCAGACCGCCGCACAGCGGCTGCAGCAGCAGCACGCCGTTCGCCTTGACGTACGCCACCGCCTGCTCGGGTGTGAAGATCCGGTATGCGCCCTCCTGCGCGCGGAGTTCGGCGACGGTTTTCGCCGTCGACTTCGAGACGCTCGCTGCATCGCCGAGCCAGCTCGCGTACATGCGCGCGTCGTGGAGCAGATGCGAACCGAGTTCCGACCAGGCGCGGTCTGGATCTTCAGCGATGAATGCCGACGTGACCATCGAGGGCGGTGGATTGAGGCAGGCTTTCGGCGCCTTGCCGAGGCTCGAGCACTCGGCGTTGTAGATCTGCACCAGCTCGGGATTCAACCCCTGCGCGAGCATCCCCATCTCGAAGCGCGCTGCTCTTCGTGCCGCTGCGCGCGTGTTGCCTCCCATCCACAACATCGGGCCACCCGGTGAAGTCGGCTTCGGGGTGACGCGTACGCGGCGACCTTCGTACTCGAACGCTTCGCCCGACCAGGCCTTTCGCATCACGTCGAGGCAGTCGTCCATCCGCCGCCCGCGCTCTGCAAGTGCCACGCCCGCCATCGCGAACTCTTCGGGCACGTAGCCGACGGCAGTCACATACGAGACGCGTCCGCCGCTCACGAGGTCGAGCACCGCCATCTGCTCGGCGAGCCGGATCGGATCGTGGAGCGGCACGATCAACGCGCCGACCTGGATCGGGATCCGGGTCGTCCGCCCGACCATCGCGGCGGCCAGAATCAGCGGCGATGGCAGATAGCCGTCCGGGCTGCCGTGATGCTCGGAGACGACGATCTGCAGGCAGCCCCTCTGCTCGGCCCACACCGCCATCTCGAGCGCGGCGGCATACAGGTCGCTCGGGTGGGCGCCGAAATCAGGTGCGCGCATGTCGAATCGCAGCAGGAACATGATGAGCGGCCCGCTACTTCCCGTCCCTCAGTGCCTCGAGCTCGGACCAGCGCGCGTAGGCGGTCTCGAGTTCGCGGGTCAGTTCGGCCAGTCGGTCGGTGATCCTGGACTGCTCGGCGGCGCTGCTCTTGTAGAAGGACGGATCGGCGAGCCGCTCCATCAAGGTGCTCTGCTCGACTTCCAGAGTCTCGATCCGGGCGGGCGCCTGTTCGAGCTCGCGGGTCTCCTTGAAGCTCAGCTTCCGGGGCTTCGACTTCTGCACCGGCGCGGGCTTCGTCGGCTCGACGGATTTGGCGCCCACGGCCATCGGCCTGGCGCGGTGCCGCACCCAGTCCGAGTAGCCGCCCACGAACTCCTGGATCCGTCCATCCCCCTCGAAGACCAGCGTCGACGTCACCACGTTGTCGAGGAAGGCCCGGTCGTGGGAGACCAGCAGGATCGTTCCGCGGTAGTTGATCAGCAGCTCTTCGAGCAGTTCGAGGGTCTCGATGTCGAGGTCGTTGGTCGGCTCGTCGAGCACCAGCAGGTTGGCGGGCGCGGCGAACAAGCGCGCGAGCAGCAGTCGATTGTGCTCGCCGCCCGAGAGCGCCTTCATCGGCGTGCGCGCGCGGTCGGGACTGAACAGGAAGTCCTGCAGGTAGCCGATCACATGGCGGCGCTCGCCGTTGATCTCGATGTATTCGCGGCCCTCTGAGAGATTGTCGATCACGGTCTTCTCGAGTTCGAGGGCCGCGCGCAGCTGATCGTAGTAGGCGATCTCGAGCTTCGTCCCGAGCCGCACGCTGCCCGAAGTCGGCGCGAGCTGCCCGAGCAGCAGTCGCAGCAGCGTGGTCTTGCCGACGCCGTTCGGGCCGACCAGCCCGATGCGATCTCCGCGCATGATGCGGAGCGATAGATCGCGCACCACCGGTACGTCACTGCCCGGCCAGGTGTAGGAAACGTGCTCGGCCTCGGCGACGAGCTTGCCCGAGCCGCGCCCCTCGTCCAGCGCCAGACGCACCTTGCCCTCGACTTCCCGGCGCGCGGCGCGCTCTTCGCGCAGGGCCATCAGGGCCCGCACCCTGCCCTCGTTGCGGGTGCGGCGCGCCTTGATGCCCTGGCGGATCCAGACTTCCTCCTGCGCGAGCTTCTTGTCGAACAGCGCAGCGTGACGCGCCTCCTCTTCGAGGGCGGCCGCCTTCTTGGCGAGAAAGGTCGGGTAGTTGCCCGGCCAGGAGGTGAGCTGGCCGCGATCGAGTTCGACGATGCGGGTCGCGAGCCGTGTGAGCAGGGCGCGATCGTGCGTCACGAACAGCACGCCGCCGCGCAGGTCGACCAGCTGCTCCTCGAGCCACTGGATCAGCTCGATATCGAGGTGGTTGGTGGGCTCGTCGAGCAGCAGCAGATCGGGATTGCTGACCAGCGCCTGGGCGAGCGAGACGCGTCGGCGCCAACCCCCCGAGAGCTCGCCGATGCGGGCGTCGGCGGGCAGTTCGAGACGCGCGAGCATGTCGTCGACGCGCTGCCCGAGGCTCCAGCCGTCGCAGGCATCGATCTCGTGCTGCAGCACCTCCATCCGCTTCATCAACGACTCGTCGTCGGCGATTGCGTGTGTGACGTGATGGAACTCCGCCAGCAGGCGGCCGATCCCGGCGAGCCCCGTCGCCACGATGTCGTAGACGGTCGCCTCGTCGTCGGCGGGTAGATCCTGTGAGAGTCGCGCGACCGAGAGACCGGGCTGGCGCCAGATCTCGCCCGAGTCGGTGTGCACTTCGCCATGCACGATCTTGAGCAGCGTCGACTTGCCCGCGCCATTGCGGCCGATCAGGCAGACGCGCTCGCCGGCTTCGATCTGGAAGCTGGCGTCGTCGAGCAGCGCGTGGCGGCCGAAGGAAATGGAGACGTGTTCGAAGGTGAGGAGCGGCATGGGGCGCGGATCATAGGGGTTCCGCGCCCCGTCCGAGTCGGATCGCGCCGCGATCCGGCTCGGATGCGGCCCGGTCCCCCGGACCGAAGAGCGGCGGAATTCCGGGCCAGTCGACCAAATTCCCCTCTCCTCAGGGTTTCACCCGAGGTTCCCCCGTTCGAGTGATCAAGCTGGATTCAATTTGCTCCGATTAAATCGGATGTCGTCATCGAGCTACGTCCGGGTCCTCGACCGGAGGAATCAAGGTCGAGGGCACCCGACCCAGACAGCCGCTCCAACGCCGACGCGCACGAAGAGGGAATCCCGAGATGGCCGAGCGCCGCCGAAGTGAACGCGTCAAGTGTCGATTCGATTGCGAGCTGCTGGGCAGCGGTCGCCCGATCGCCGGCACCGTGGTCGACATCTCCTCAGGTGGCTTGGCGGTGCGCACGGAGGGAGAGGTCCAGCAGGGCGAATCCGTGACCGTGCGGATGGCCGTGCCCGGTCACGGCAAGGTCGACGTCGAAGCGCTCGTCTGGCACGTCCGTCGAGGTCGTCGACGCGACACGGGAACACCGATCCAGTTCCTGGGCATGATGCTCGCGAAAGCGCCGAAGGAGTTCCTCGCCCTCGTACCCGAGGGCCGACCCGGTGCCCGCGTGGTGATCGAGGACGAGAAGCCGAAGCCTCCGGTGGACGAGCCGAAGCGCCCGACGAAGGTCTCGAAAGGCATCGCACTGGTTCCGCACCGCGTGCGTCTGAAGCACTTGTCGACACCGCGCACGCGGGTCGTGTGCGTCGATGCGGCCTCGATCCACGAGGCCTGCGCGATCGCCGCCCGCGAACTCGGTGCCGAGTGGGCGGTCCTCGAGGCCCTCAGCCACTCGGCGAAGTGATCCCGCGGCCGCTCCCCGGCGGCAGCCGTCCAGCGCCGCGAGCGACGCGGCATCTCCCGCCCGGCGACACCCGGCTGGAACGCCCGGTCAAGAGACGTGTGTGGCATTTCCGCGTCCACCCCTCCCGACTCCGGTCATAGAATGGGTTCCTGGGAAGGGGTTCCGGCGATGTCGTCGGCGACGCCCCTTCCTGGATGCAATCAACCCTCGGGAAGGTGGAACCCATGCACTCGCTGATCTCTCGCTCGGCTTCGACCCTGTTCGGACACTTCGCAATCGTTCTTTCTGCACTGCTCACGCTCGCCGTCGGCGCACCCGGGACGGCCCGCGCAGTCCCCGTGAACGGAAACTACGTGGACGACTCGCGCTGCGATGCGAGCCCCAATCAATCGATCCCCCACGAGATCGGCGAAACCGTTGGGTTCCCGATCGACGAACGGATCCAGGTGTTCGTTTCGCCGACCACCACCTACCAGTGCGTGGCCGATGACGGCTTCCTGAACGACTTCACCGTGCAGATGACGAATCTGAGCCAGTACGCCTACACGAACCTGTTCTTCGTGGCGGACGCCGGCATCTCGATCGGCAACGCGGACGGCACGGCGGAAGACGTCCTGAATGCGCCTGGTGTATTCGCGGATGCGTTCCGGATCGACGGCACCGTCACCCTCGGCACCAACAACAGTCTGTTCGGCGAGAGCGGAATCGTGAACGAGATCTTCGAGCCGGGCGAGACCTGGAGCTTCATCGTCACCAACGTGAGTTTTCCCGCGAACATCCCGCCGCTCCTGACGTTCGACTCGGTGGGCGGCTTCGCGGGCGGCTCGCTCGGCTATCCGCCGAGCACAGCCAGCATCATCGGCACGCAGATCGTGCCCGAGCCGACGACCGCGCTGCTGCTCGGTCTCGGCCTGACTGCGATCGCCCTGCAGCGACGAGCGCGTGCGTAGCGGCGATCCCGGCGCGGGCTCGTCCCGGTTCCGGATGACCCCACACTTCGGCGGCGCGGCGAACGGGCCGCGCCGCCGAATCGCCCGCTGGTCCACACCGCATGCCGGAACTTGCTTCGCGAGCACGTCCTGTCCCAAGATCCGGCCGGCATGTCGATCCTGAAACTCGTCGCCCTGATCGCGATCGTGGCCCTGCTCGCCGTCGCGCTGTCCGCCTTCATCCTGTTCCGCGCCATGCGGGCGACCCTGCGTGAAACGAGTGGCAATCGGTACTTCGGACGCCCGCTCGCCGAACGCCGACTGATTCGTGCAAGGATCGCGGCACGTGGCCGACGGCTCGAGTCGCTCTTCGGGCTGCTCCGCCGGATCATCGAACCGCGCGGAATGCCGAGCATCGAGTACGCGGGGGTCACCGGGCCGCGCGGCACCTGTACGGTCGAGCGGTATCGCGCGACCGAGCGATTCCAGCCCGATGCACGCGACGTCTTCGTCGCGACCCAGATGAAGTGCGGGACGACCTGGATGCAACAGATCGCCTACGAGGTGATCCTCCACGGGCGCGGCGACCTGAGCGACGCAGGCCATGGTCATCTGTATGCCATGAGCCCGTGGATCGAGGTGCAGCAGAGTGTCTCGCTCGAGAATGCTCCGCGCCTCGGCGAACGGCAGCTACGCCTCATCAAGACCCACATGCCGACGCGGCTGGCCCCGTGGTCTGCCGAGGCTCGCTACATCTATGTGGCGCGCCATCCGGTCGCCTGTCTCGCCAGCACGGCCGACTTCTCGGGCAAGCTCGCCGGACCTTTCCTCCCGCCGATGTCGGTGTTGGTCGACTGGTACTGCAGCGATCGCTTCTGGTGGCGCTCCTGGCCGGAGCACGTCGCGGGCTGGTGGGCCTGGGCCGAACAGCGACCGAACGTGCTGTTCGTCCATTACGAAGAGATGCTCGAGGATCTGCCCGGGATCGTGAGCCGCGTGGCGGATCACCTCGCGGTCGCGCTCAGCGCCGAAGAACATCTCAGCATCGTCGCAAAGAGCCGCTTCGACGCCATGAAGGCGCGCGAGGAGGTGTTCGAGATGGCGCCGCCGACGCTCTTCTCGGAGCTCGATACGCGGGGATTCCTGCAATCCGGCTCGCGCACCCGCGAGAACGAACTCGACGAAGCCGATCGCCAGCGCATCCTCGGCTTCTGTCGAGAACGCCTGGCCGGCACCACCTATCCGGTCGAGCGCTTCTACCCGGACATCGCGAACGCATAGTCGTCGGCGAACCCTGGCCGCGAACACCGACGACGGCGCCGGAAGCGCGTCCCCCTGTTACATTCGTCGAGCGGCGCAGCATCGCGCCCGATTCGAGGAGAGTGCCCATGTTCGTTCGTCGATCCATCCTGCTCATCCCCGGCCTGCTGCTCGGTCTCGTGTTCGTCACCGTCGCCTTCGCACAGGCGGATCAGGCCGGGAAGGCCGGCGGGGTCGAGGCTCCGGCAACCGCAGCCGGTGCCTCGATCGACGTCGGACACAACAGCCTCGTTCCAGCGACCGTCCAGATCGGCGTGGGTCAGAGCGTGACGTTCCGTTGCGTCGCCCAGATGTCGGGCGGACACACCATCGTGGCCCGCGATGGCTCGTTCACGAGTCCGCCTCTCGCCAAGGACCAGAGCTGGTCGCACAGCTTCGACGTGCCCGGCGTCTACAAGATCGGGATCAAAGAGCATCCCGCCGCCGAGGCGACGATCGAAGTCAAGTAGCGGGAGCTGCAGCGATCGCATCCGCGGTCGGCTCGCCGCGGATGCGATCTTCTTCGTCCAGTCATCCGGTTCGCTCGGGGTGATCCATGTCGAACATCGCACGCTTCGTCCGCTATGCGGCCGCCTTCGAGACCGCCTACGCGAGCGACGATTGGTCGGCGCTCGAACCTTTCTTTGCCGAGAACGCCGTCTACGATTCGGGGAGCGCGATATTCCTCGGCGGTCACTTCGCGGGAAGGGATGCGATCTTCGGCTACTTCAAGGCCGCGCTCGACGGCTTCGACCGTCGCTTCGCGAGCCGCGAACTGGCCCTCCTCGAAGGCCCGGACGAAGCGGGACAGACGGTGCGGATCCGCGGCAGCGCCACCTACCGCGCCGCGGGTGTGCCCGACTTGGTCCTCGTCCTCGAGGAGTTCGTGACCTTCGAGGGCGACCGGATCATCCGCCTCGAGGATCGCTACGACGACGACATGAAGCGCGAGTTCGAGACCTATCTATCGCGCCACGGCGCGCGATTGGGAATCTCGCTCGACGCCTGAGCGGCCCTTCGCGGCGGCGTCATTCGAGTTCAGCGCGCAGTCGCGCCAGCACCGGTGCGCTCGCCCGCACACGCAGCCGCGTGCCCTCGGCCTCGTACACCTCGCTCAGCACATGGCCGCTCTCGTGCGCCTGGGCGACGACCTTCTGCAGCGCATACGGAACGATCAGCTCGGCCTCCTCGAGGTCGCGCTCGAAGAAGCCGACGAGTCGCTCGCGCAGCCGCACGACATCCGCCGGATCCTTCATCGACAGCAGCAGGGCCTCGGGATAGGCCGCCTTGAAGCGCGCACGCGAGAGCTCGTCGAGCCGATCGGCCTTGTTCAGCACCATCAACCGCTCGCTCGTGTCGGCGCCGATCGAAGCCAGGACCTCGCAGGTGACCTCGATCTGCGAGGCGAAGGCCGGGTCGGAGGCGTCCACGACGTGGACGAGCAGATCGCAGTTGCGCGCCTCGTCGAGGGTCGATCGGAAGCTGGCCACGAGGTCGTGGGGCAGATGCTTGATGAAGCCGACCGTGTCGGACACCAGCACCCGCGTCGACTTCTCGGGCTGCAGCACACGCACCGTGGTGCCGAGAGTGGCGAAGAGCTTGTCCTCGACCAGCACGTCGCTGCCGGTCAGCTCGCGCATCCAGGACGACTTGCCGGCGTTCGTGTAGCCGACCAGCGCCACCGTGTTGACGTCGCCGCGCCGCTTGCGCCGGCTCTCGGAATTGCGCTCGATCCCCGCGAGCTCGGCACGCAGTTCGGCGATCCGGTCGCGCACCTTGCGGCGGTCGAGTTCGCTCGAACTCTCACCGGCACCGCGGCCACCGATCCCACCGCCCTGACGATCGCGTCCCGCTCCGGTCTCACGCAGGCGCGGCGCCATGTACTCGAGCCGCGCGATCTCGACCTGCAGCCGCGCTTCGCGGCTGCGCGCATGTCGCTGGAAGATGGCGAGGATGACGGCCGTCCGGTCGAGCACCTCGGCGCCGGTCGCGCGCTCGAGATTGCGCGCCTGGGACGGGCTGATGTCGTGATCGACCAGCACGAGGGTGGCCCGCGGGCCGTCCCCGATCCCGGCACCGCCGACTTCGACTTCCACGGACTCTTCGACGCCCGCGTCGGCGGCGGCGTGTTCGTCCGACTCGTCGTCCGCGGCCTGCATCGCATCGGGATCGTCGTCCGGGACCTCATCGGCCCGCGTGGCGTCGTCGTCGGCCTGCTGCTGCTTGGCGCTCGGTCCGATCGCGACCACGCCCGATCCACCCGTCCACTTCGACAGTTCGCGCAGCTTTCCGCTGCCGATCACCGCACTCGGAGCGAACTTGGCCCGCTTCTGGGTGACGCGTCCGATCACTTCGAACCCGAGCGTCTTGGCCAGTCGGGCGAGTTCTTCGAGCGACGATTCGAACTCGCCATCGCTCACGGCGGGCAGCTGGACGCCGAGAAGGACTGCGCGGGGACGGGGAGGTGCGGTCGTCGTCATGGGGTCTTGCTCCGCGGCGTGGCGGCGGGCTTCGGATCGGAGCCGCTTCGAATGCGCGCCTCGAGGGAGCGCGGCTCGCCGCATTCGGACATTAGCGGGCCGCACCCGCTCCTGCGCCTGACCGAAGTGATTCGGACGTTCGTTGACAGCCCGGACGCGGAATCGGAGACTGGACCCGGTCCAGTCAACGCCGATGCGAGGCCACGGATCGATCGGAGTCATCCATCATGGCGGCGATCCTGAAGAAGACTACGGGCTCGTCGGTCGATGGCTTCGATCCGCTGAACCTCTACCAGATGGTCCCGCTCGGGAGCCGACGTGAACTGACGGCGATCAGCGACCGCGCCGGCTGTGTGCTGCGAGTCGCAAAGCCCTCGGTGGCGCGACTGGCGAACCTCCGCGGTTCGCCGGGCCTGCCGCGGATCGACAGCACCGCGAGTGAAGTCGCGATCCCTCCCAACGCGAGCGCGACGTTCTCCATCATGGGCATCTCGGAGGGCCGGACGGAGCTCGTGGTCACCAACCCGGACGGCAGTCTGGTGTCGAGCCTGGTGATCAGCGTCAAGAAGGAGCGGCTGGTGCACGTCTCGCTGTGTCTGCTCAGCGACATCCGGCGCGCCACGAGCCGCAGCCAGGACAACGCTGCGCAACACCTCGTGGCGGCCAGGACCCTCTACCTCTCGCAGGCCAACGTCCAGCTCAACTTCCTTGGCACCAGCAACGTTTTCGTCCGCAAAGACCTCGGAAATCCACTCGACGTCGGAGACAACGTCGAGATCGTCGATCCGATCCTGCTCGCGACGCCGAGAGTCGTGGTCACCGTGAGCAATCTCATCGTCTACTGCACCTGGGACATCGAGCATCACTTCGCGAAGAAGGTGCTGGCCAGCACGATCGGCCGGGGCGATCTCAGTGTGACCTTCGTCGAGGACGACCCGCGTCCCGCCGGCGACCCGACGACGGGCCACATCTTCGCCCACGAGATCGGCCACGCGCTCGGGCTCGATCACACCGGAATCGCCGATCGCTTGATGTTTCCGACCAGCACTTCCACCAGCTCGCGGCTCGGAGAATTCGAGATCGATCTCGTCAATCCGTCGGGGACGAACGAATGAAGCAGGATGCCTGGCCGAGGATCCGCCGATGCCGCTGAGATCGAACCTCTTTCGGAGCGACCGCGCCCTCGAGGCCTGCCTTCTCCGCGACGCGGCGCACGTGACACCGGGCGCCGTCGGCGACCACGTCTCGAAGATCCAGCTGGCCCTCGAGGATCTCGACGGTGCCAAGATCGCGGCCGCTGAGAAGACTGCCCGTCGTTATGGCCCCTCGACGACCGCTGCGGTGCTCGCCTACAAGCGGAAGCGCAAGATCATCAACTTCTCGTACCAGTCGCAGGCGGACAACATCGTCGGCAAGATGACCATCAAGCGGCTGGACGACGAGATGTTCGCCAGACAGGAAACCCCGGTGCCGCGGCCCCGGGTGATCTGCAAGAAAATCGGCCCCCTCGTCGATCCCCCTCGGCGCGGCGTGCCGTCGGCCCCGTCCGCACGCCGACGCTGATCGGAGCCCCGCTTCGCCGGCATCGCGAGCCGACTGCGCCGGGCGACCCGACTGCGCGACTCGCTGCCGCAGTTGCGCATTGCCGAGCGTCCGTCGGCACCGATTCGGGATCTCGCTTCGCCACTTTCGCCCGGATCCAGCCACATCCTGGGGAGACGCCCATCGGGCACACGAGCACGCGCACGGCCGATCCACCCCGGATTGGCAGCCCGCGAAGCGTGTCGTCACCGGCGCTCGGGGTTCGACATGCTGGGCGCCTGGGTGCAGATGCGTGTCGCTGGCCGGACTGGATCCGCCAGGCTG
The DNA here is from genome assembly GCA_031413515.1 of bacterium. GTDB lineage: Bacteria > Myxococcota_A > UBA9160 > UBA9160 > UBA4427 > TMED88. The sequence continues at coordinate 31,947 of JANOFF010000123.1, read as the reverse complement.
AATAGCCCGATGTGGACAGGCCCGAAGGAGCCGCCGCGGAATCTTCTCGCGCGCCTCGTCGTGCTCTCGAACCTCGCGCTCGCCGCCCTGCTCGTCGGAATGCCGCGTACCGCCATCGCCCAGGACTGCAGCGGCTACGCGACCGTGCAGGAGTTCAACGGCCAGCTCCACTACACCTGGGCGGCCGACTACGCGCTGGACGAGACAGACGTGCGGCGACGGCATGACGCGAGCGTGTCGCTCCATCTCGTACGCCAGACGCCCAATTTCCCCGGCTTTACCCAGATCACCTTCGAAGGACCCGGCATCGGGACAGCCACGATCCACGACCGTTTCACCGACACGATCACGGGCGAGGTCACGTCGTTCGACGGCAGCGGAACGCCGGTCCACGACGGCGGCCAGGGCGGCATCAATCTGATGCTCGACCTGGCCACCTGCGAGTACTCGCTCTTCTGGTCCGTCAACGTCGGCGTGCCTGCTCCCGTCCTGACACTCGGACTCGGCAAGATCCAGGGCGGACGCCGCGCGCTTCCGAGCGGACCCCCGGCTCCCCTGCAGGCCACTCCGAACCTGAAGGCACGCGGGCTCTTGTGGCTCTTCCAGGGTCTGGAAGAAGATGCGTACGTGACGGTTGTCGATCTCGATGATCCGCCGAGTTCGGCGGCGACCGACTGGAGTCTGGTGCCCGGTCCGCCGGAAGACCTCGAACTGATCGTGAGCATCCCGACGCATGCGACGTGGCTGCCCGAGGCGGGCGTCGACGAGCTCACGCGCGCCGTCGGCAAAGAACTCGAGCTCCGGGCCACGCTGCAGAAGGTGGGCGGTGGCCAGCTGACGTTCCCGCCCCAGAGCATCGAGTTCACGTTGCTCTCGGCCTCGCGGGAACCCGGCGTCGCGATGAACTCACCGGTCAAGTCGAAGCTCCAGAATCCGGCCAAGCCCGATCTTCGCTTCGACCCCACACTCCAACTCGCCCGCCAGCTCAGCGTGCCCGATGCGGACGGCGCCACGGCGCGGACCCTCACACCGCCTCTGAATGGCACGGCGACGGCCGTGCTCTCCACCTATGACTGGGGGGCGTACGGGATCCTCCAGGTGACTGCGCTGACGGCCGACGGCACGCGGCTGATCGGTGAACTAGACACCGACCGGACCAAGACCGAGATCGAGATCCCGAAGCGCACGCTGCCCTTGCAGGTGGCCGACGAGTGGAAGGACAACGAGGGCGTCCCGCTGGACACCGAGGACATGGACGACGGCGAGACGGAGCCTGTGGGTGACGGCGGGGCCGGCGACGGGCTGTCGCTCTACGAGGAGTACAGGGGCTTCATCCTCAACGGCAAGCACTCGCGCCAGAGCGCGAATGACGCCACCGTCGATCCCCTGCTGAAGGACGTGTTCGTCCGCAACTGCATCGGCGGGGACGCGGACCGTGGCATCGCGTTATTCGGGGCTCGCACCTCACTGCGCGTGCATGCGCAGATCCGCGACAGCGAGTTGTCGAGCGGCAAGCGATGTCCCGGAGACGTGGATGCCCCGGACGCCGACCGGATCATCAACTTCAACTCGACTGCGGCCACCCACGTCGTCGATCAACATGCGATCGTGTTGATCGCCAGCACCGCCGCGGATGCGAATCGAGCCCGCGGCGGGCCCGGCCTGCCGCGACAGGTGAGCCGAGTGGTGATCGCCGATGGTTCGGGCATCACGCAGAGTGCGACGCCAGACGGCGCAGCGGTGACGATCGACGTGGAGAAGAGAGCCCGGTACGTGCGAACGGTCGCCCATGAACTCGGGCACGCGGTCAATGTCTATCACCACGGCAAGGGCGACCTCGATCCCGTCCAGTGGCGCGAACAGAATGGGTTGATCGTCGAACAGGCGATCGGGAGCCAGTCGAGCGACGGCACGGTCGAGCTCGAGGGTCCGGCTCGGCAGATCGTCGTCCTGACCGAAGAGGGCGGCCAGCCGATCACGGCCAGCGCGCTCGGGCTGCCCAGCACCGTCTACGTGGGCGTCCAGAAGGGCGAGCACAGCGGCGTGCACGAGTGCTTCATGCGCTACGAGGATGCCGTCGCGTTCGTACCCGCGTTCTCGACTACGCCGAGTGTCCGATATCTGATCGCCCGCGAGACGGCGGGAGAACAGCTCTGCAGCAGTCCGGTCGGAACCGGTGTGAACGAACCGCCACGAGAGAGCCCACCCGGTCCGCGCTTCGGCGACGCGGATACGGCCCTCGAGCGCGGGGACTGCGTCCACCAGCTGCGAGTCAACGACAAACTGACGGACCGGGCACGGTAGGAGCGGACCCATGCAGACTCTCGATGCGCGTCTGACCCAGTTCGGCGTCCTGCTCCTGATGGCCACGCTTGCACTCGGCGCGGATCCGTCCGGCTGCGCGATCCCGTCCGCTTCGACACCGGCTCTGTCTCCGGAGCCGGTGCTCGGACTGTCCGCAAACGGCGAGACGAACAGCCGCCTGATCCAGGGCTGGCCGCTGGTGCTGAACGTGTCGCTCTCCCATCCGGACGCATTCGACCCGTCAGCCGACGCTTCGCCGATCGTGATCGGCGCACAGCCGACGAGCTGGCAGCAGGCGGTCAGTCTCGAGATCACGACCGACACCGGCAGCGTCGTCGTGTGGCCGATCGAATCCGCACCCGCCGAAGTCGGCGCGCTCACGCTGGACCGCGATGGCGAGGGCGCCCTCACCTTCTGGCTCTCGCCGACCAGCACGGCGTCGCTCGCACCTGGCGACTACGGGGTGACCATGCGGCTCGATACCCGGGCGACGACTGTGCCGGGCGCGTTCGCCGGGATCGTCGAAGCGGTTCCGGTCTCGATCACGATCGCGACCCCGCCCAGTCCGCTCGCGGCCACAGACGAGATCCGCGGGCTCGAGTTGCTCGCCCGCTATCACGCCCTGACGGGCGATCCGGTCGCCGCACGGCTCGCCGCCGAGGATCTGAGCCTGCTCCACCCGGAGAGCCCGCGTGGCTTCGCGCTGCTCGGCGATCTCGACGAGTCGGCGGGCGATCTCCAACAGGCCCTTGGTCATGTCGGAGACGCATTGCTCGCCTTCTACGTCGCCAATCCCGATGCCGAGGAACCGCCGTCCAGCCTGCTCGCGCGTCGCCGCACCCTGCTCAGCAGTTTGCTTCGCGAGGCGCAGGGGGGAACCGATACGCCGCGCATCTCGGCCCGCGCGGGCGGGCGCGGCGCAGGTCCGACGTCGGACATCGTCTATGTCGACCTGCTGTTCTCGAACACCGGGAATAGTGCGGCCGTGGACACTTTGCTCGAGAGCGTCAGTCCGCGAGTCCTGACCGGCAGCGGCTTCGTCCAGCTCGACGGCACGCTCTCTCCCACACTGCCGATGCATCTCCCCTGGCTCGCACCAGGCGCCACCACGACGGTGCGCTTCTACTTCTCGCTGTCACCCGGCGTGCAGCGCTTCGCCGTGGCAGAACGGGGAACGAGCCAGGGCGAACTCGGTGGAGACTTCCAGTTCGCGCTCTCGCAGGCAGTGATCCGATGAGATCATCCAGGGGAAAATCGATGCACGGCATTCGAACGCGACGCGCACTTGCCCTCGCCTGCTCGGTTGTCGCGCTGGCGCTGACGCTGAGTCTGGGCGCCGGCCCCGCGCGCGCCCTCGGCTTCACGTTCGACACGCTGCCGGCCGACGGCGAAATCGTGGCCGCAGCCGGCGAGACGGTGGGCTTCGGATATCAGATCACCAACACGAGCCTCGATCGCTGGCTCGTCCTGGCCGCATTGGATGCCGGCGTCTTCGGACAGGGGACACCGGACGCCGGACTCTTCGACTTCCCCATCCTGGCGCCCGGCACGTCGATCACCGTGCCGTACGACGGATCGAGCGGACTCTTCGCGTTCACCTGGTCGCCTTTCGCACCCGCAGGCTTCGTCAATCAAGGCCTGTTCACGCTGGCCGCCGATTGGTTCGACGCGGACCCGTTCAGCGACGGCACGCACCTCGAAGCGGCCGACGACGCGTCCGCCTCCTATCGACTCGCCGTGGTGCCCGAACCGGGCACCGGGCTCCTGCTCGGAATAGGCCTCGCGGCGATGGCCGTTCGCTGTCGCAGGAGCGCGCACTTCGATTCGTCGACGTGACGGGAACACCGGGTGGTCCAGAGGGAAGAAACCGTCGCCCCCTCTACTCCGCCCCCGCCCAGCGATCGCGCAGAGCGACCATGGCGGGCAGCACGATCAGCGTGCAGAAGAGCAGCGCGATCATGGCGATCGACAACAGGATCCCGAGGCCCGCGAACCCGCGGTGCGGCGAGATCGACAGGGCACCGAAAGCCGCCAGCGTGGTCAGCGAGCTGAGCAACACGGCCAGGGGCGTCGACGAGTGCAGGGTTTCGTCGAGTTTTCCATCGTCGCGATACCGCATGAAGACGTGGATCCCGCCGTCGACCCCGAGCCCGAGCACGAGCGGCACCGCAACGACGTTTGCCATGGTGAACGGCACGTCGAACGAGATCGCAAAGGCAATCGTCATCAAGGCCGCGAGGGTGATCGGAGCGAGCACCATCAAGGAGTCGACCAGGCTGCGCAGACTCGAGATGAGCACAGCCAGGATGGCGACGAACGAGATCGCGATCGCGACCCGGAACGATCGCACCACGATCTCCCCGACCCCGACTTCGACGGCGGGCCGACCCGTCGCGTCCGGCGCGATGCCCGTCACGTCGTCGACGAACGCCTGCAGATCCTCGACGACACTCATGTCGCCGGACGGCAGCACCAACACGCTGTAGCGGCCCGATCGATCGACCACCCGCTCACGCTGGCTGGCGGGCAGATCGTCGAACGTGACCGCATCCACGTCGATGGCGCGACGCAGCCAGTCCAGCCGATCCCCGAGCCGGGCGGTCACGAGGGACTCGAGTTCGCGGGCCCGCGCCGCCGGTTCGGGAGACGTGAGGATGGCGTCGAGCACCGCCGCGAGTCGGGCGGTCGTGATCTGCAGTTCGGGATCGACGCCCTCGGCGGGCAGTTCGCGGATCGTGGCTCGCAGCTGCTCGATCGCCGCGAGTCGTGCCGCGTCGTCCGGCGGATCGAGGGGGGGGGCCGGATCGAGCAGACCCTCGAGGAAGAACGCCGCATCGGACAGCATCTCGCGCTTGGCGTCCTGGTCCGACGGCACGAAGTACGACGGTGGTCTGACTTCCGCCACCGTCGGCAGCTTCGCGAGTTCGAGCGCCAGCGACTCGGCACTCTCGCGGTCCGGGGCCAGCACCGTCAGCGAGTAGTCGGTCACGATGCCTTCTCGCTGCAGCTCGTTGAAGGTGACCATGCCCTCGGCGTTCGGGTCCTTCATCGAGAGCGTGCTGAAGTCGAACGTCAGGTAGCGGACGGTCATGAATGTGGTCACCGCGGTGATCACGGCGGCCGAGGCGACGATGACCCCTGCATGCTCGGTGATCGCCTCCTGCCAGCGATGTCCCGAGCCCTGGCTGCGAGCGTAGTGGCTCGGCTGCCGCATCAGGGCGAGGACCGCCGGAAACACCGTGAAGCTTGCGATCAATGCGAAGAACATGCCGCCGCTGCCGATGATCCCGAGGCCGGCGAGTCCGCGATACTCGGTCGGGATGAATGACGCGAAGCCGATCATCGACGTCAGGGCGCAGAGTGAGATCGCCACGCCCGTGCCGGAAACGGCCCGCGCCAGCGCCTCGCGGACCTCGACGCCGCGCCGCGTCTCCTCTTCGTAACGCAGACCGATGTGGATGCCGAAATCGACGCCGAGCCCGAGCAGCAGCACGCCGAAGGCCGCCGAAATCGTGTTGAACTCGCCGACCACCGCCATGGCGAAGGCCGGCGTCCACGCGAGGCTGACGAGCAACGCGGCCACGGTCGCCACGAAGATCCGCAACGAGCGCAGTCCGAATCCGAGGATCAGGATCAACAACACGGTCGAGAGAGTGCCCGCGAACGCGAGCCCCGACCGCATCGTCGCGAGTTCTTCATGGGCGAGCGGAATCATGCCCGTCAACCGCAGCGTGACGCCGTTCTCGGGCGTCAGCTCGAGTTCGCTCGCCGTCTGCCGGATGCCCGAGATCAGCTTCTCGGCGGGCACGCGTTCGCCGAAGTCGGTCTGCCCCTGCAGGACGATGAGCCGGTAGACGGTTTCTTCGTCGTCGAAGAACTCGTCGGACCAGGTCAGCGGAACCGGCCGGCCCGCCAGCAGACTCTCGCCGATCTCGCCGATCCGGTCGGACATGCGGACCAGTCCGAGGGGGGGCTGATTGCCGCGGTTCACGTCTTCGACGCCGAGTTCGAGCTCACCGAACAGGCCGCGCAGACTCGGATCCTCGGACAGCGCGACCAGCGCCGGTTGCGCCCGCGCAAGCCGCTCGATCACCGCCTCGAGTTCGGGAGGGTCGAGATACAGGAATGCGTGATCCTCGAAGAACGGATCGGCACCGGGCGCGTACACGCTCGAGATCAGATCCGTCCGCAACGCGAGCCGCTCGGCGAGCAGGCGCTGCGCGTCGGACACGAGATCGACGGAGCGGCCCGAAAGCACCACCAGCGTGGTATCCCGGAACTGCGGAAAGGCGTCGAGATAGTCCGAGTAGCGCTGTCGGAAGGCGGCGTCCTGTCGGACCAGCTGCGTGTTGTCCGAGTTGATCCGGACATTCTCGTAGGCGTACCACGCCGAAAGCACCGCCGAGAGGACGATCAACGCGAGCGACAGGCCTGGTCTCGCCGTGATGCCGTTGACCAGCGACACGAGGAAACGCACGTAGAGGCTGGTCGAATCGGAGCGGTCCGGTCCCTGCATGCACTCCTGCCTTGCTGGGGGGCTCCGCGGGCCCAGTGTGCTGCGTCCTGCCGATGGTTTCAACTCATCGGCGATCGCGAGCCAAGGCTCGCGGAACGCTGTCCTCTACTCGTGATCAGGACGTGCAACTGGGCCGGTCGAAATGCCTCGATCCATCCCCGAATCGAGGGCGAACGACCTAGGGCATGCCCAGGTAGTCGCCCTTGCCCAGATCGACGCCGCCCTGGCGCAGCAGCGCATACGTCATCGTGACGTGGAAGAAGAAGTTCGGCAGGGCGAAACCTGTGAGGAACGCCTCACCGCTGAAGTGCAGCTCGCGCCCGGGGATCGGCAGCGTGATGTCCTTCGCGTCCGAACCGACGATCTTCGCGGCCGGCACCGATTCGGCGAACGCGATGGTCTTCTGGATGCGCGCGCGCAGCTCGTCGAAGGTCGTCTCGTCGTCGGCCCACTTGGGCGCGTCGACGCCGGCGAGGCGCGCCACACCACCCTTGGCGGCGTCGCTGGCGATCTGGATCTGTCGCGAGAAGGGATGCATGTCCGGCGCGAGCCGCAGACCGACGAAGTTGTTCACGTCGAACTTCTTCGCCTTCGCAAAGGCCTCGGCCTTGTCGAGCCAGGCCAGCATGTTCTTCAACGCGCGGACGAACACGGGAACACTGGCCGAATGCATCGAGAGCGACATGAAGGACTCCTGGGTGGAGGTGGATGAGAGAGGGCGGCGAACACTAGCGCGCCGGGTCGACGTGGCCGTCCGCATCCGGGCGCCTCAGCGCACGATCGCTCCGTTTGGCGGCGCAGCGGCGTGCTTGCGCAGGGGACCGAGCCGCTTCTCGGTCTCGCGCCGGGCTTCCGCGCAGCCGATGCCCTGATTCGCGTCCTTGCAGCGGCGCCAGATCTCCTCGAGCACGCTGCGATCGAACGGCGTCCCGGGGATCTGGAAGTCGATGAAGAGGCTCGTGTAGCGACGTGCGGCCTCGTCCGAGATCCGACCTTCGGGCAGACCCGGTGCGCCGAACAGGATGGCGAGGTCGGCGAGCAGTTTCGGATCCAGCTCGCTCGCATCCGGACGTTGCGTTCGCTGCTGTTCGATTGCACTCGCGAGCCGCTTCGAGCCGGGATGATCGACCTGCCACTTCGCAAACGCGCTCGCGCAGGTATGGGCACGCGCGCCACACACCTGTCCGACCCAGGTCTCGTAGTCGGTCTCGCTGAGGATCCCGCCCTGCCTCGCCCGCAGACGGGCCAGCAGCGAGTTCTGCTCGGCCACCTCGACGGCCGCGGGCTGCGGCATCGGCGGCAGTTTCCCCGATCGGCCGATGAAGAAGGCGCGCGCTGCGCGACTGCTGAGCAGCGGATGCAGCAGGGTGTGGATTTCGCCCTCGAGTGCCGCAGCCCGCGTGACACCCTCGGGCAGGATCTCGTGTGCGAGCAGCGCGGTGAAGCCTCCGATGCCGGCGCGGGCCAGACCGGCCGCGAAGTCCGGGCGCGCGACGCGCTGTTCGAGAGCGTCGAGCGAGACGTTCGGCACCTCGTCGTTGAATCCGAGCAGGATCACATCGGGTCCAATCGTGTACCAGACCGACACGCGATCGAAGACGGATGCATACGTTCGCAATACGAGCGAGACGATCTCGTCGTCCGTTTCGTAGAGGTGGAACCACTGCGCGAACACGCCATCCGGCGTCAGGCGGTCGCGGGCGGCTTCGAGGAATTCGCGGCTGTAGAGCATCTCGATGCCCGCCACCCACGGATTGCTGGGTTCGGAGATGATCACGTCGTAGCGCTGCTGCGAGGATCGAAGGGTCCTGAACGCGTCGGAGACGATCACCGTCGTCTTCGGGTCCGACAACGCGCCGAGATTCGACGATTCGAACAGCGGCGCCGCTTCGATCACTCCCGGCGAGATCTCCGTGATGAGGATTTCGTCCACGGAGTCGAGGGCCGCGAGTTCGCCCGCCGTCACCCCCGTCCCGAAGCCGATCACGAAGGCGCGCTCGACCCTGTCTGCGAAGAGCGACGGCAACAGCGCCAGGAGCGCCATCGTCGGATAGTCACCGGAGATCGAGCCGTCGGGCTTTCCGTTGGTGAGCAGCGCGAGGTCGAGCACCCCTTCCGACTCGCCGATGCCGAGGACGGCCACGGATCCGGCCGGATCATCGGTGTAGAACTCGATGCTGCGACGCTGACTCACCAGTTCGAGCGCGGCTACCGGCCCCTGAAGCGTGGCGCGGTTCGCCGTGCGAGTCCGGAACAGACCGGAGGAGAGCATCTGTGGATCCCAGCGCGGCAGCAGCCAGAGCAGGGCGAGCAGGGGAATCAGGACCACGGTCGTCGCCCCGGGCAGCGCGAACAGCCGGACCGCGAGCAACACGACCGTCACGAGCACCGCCCCGAGAGCCACCGCATAGACCTGATCCAGGTCGAGCCAGAACAGCAGCACGTAGCCCCCGACGAGTGCGCCGATCAGCGATCCCACGGTATTCCAGGCATAGAGTCGGCCCGCGGCATCGCCGAGACCGCGCAACTCCTGCCGCAGTTGGTGGAAGATCAGCGGCAAGGTCGCGCCGGAGAGACCGATCGGCACCGCGAGCACGCCGAGCACGGCGATGAAGACGGACGCGTAGAAGAAGTAGAAGCTCACCAGTTCGTCGCGAAACGCCGTGCGGATCACGTGCATCCAGTACGGGCTGTCGCCGATCACCGGGTACAAGGCGAACAACAACAGCGCGAGCGATGCCTGCACGACCACCAGCAGACTGCGCGGGATCCGCGGCAGGGCCGAGACGGTGAACGAGCCGATCGCGATGCACAGGACGAAGACCGCGACGATCATCGAGAACGTGAACTGCGACGAACCGATCGCGAGCCCACCGACACGGATCAACACCGTCTGCAGCGCCATCGCGGCGAAGCCGCTCAGCAGCGCGATCGGGGCGAACAACCCGAGACGCACCGGGACCGACGACGACGGGTCCGAGTCCGCGAGCGCGGGGCGACGGACGACGGCGAGCAGACCGAACGACACACCCGCGGCGAGATTGATCAGGCCCATCACGCGCACGACCGACTCGAGGCCGAGCCAGGGGATCAGGACGAAGGCCGCAGCGAGCGCCCCGATGAAAGCGCCCGCGGTATTGCAGGCATAGACGAGTGCGTGCAGACGCGTCGAGTCGGCGAGACTGCTCGACAGTGCCTGGGTGAGGATCGGAATCGTGGCGCCCATCAGGATGGTCGGCGGCAGGATCAGGATTCCGACCAGCACCACGTCGAGTGCGAACCCGGTCCCCGACACCTGATGGGGAATCGCGAGGGACAGAGTCGTCACCGCCCCGAAGAGCCACGGAAACAGCAACGCATGGAGTCCGACGGACGCCTCGACCAGCCCATACAGACCGAGCAGGTGCGGAGCGCGGCCGCGCGCGGCGGCCCTTGCCACCACGCGACGCGTCACCGAACCGAAGAGCGAATAGCCGATCGCGAGGCCACCGAGGAAGAGGCCCAGCACCGCGGCGGTCGCCTCGCTGTGCGAGCCGAGCAACATCGCGACGAACTTCTGCCACGCCACCTCGTAGACCAGGCCGCTGAAGCCGGTCAGGGCCGTCAGGCCGAGCGCGATCGATCTGACCATCCGCGGGATTCCTCTTCGACCGGGCAGGGGGCGCGACATGGTGCCCCTGTCGAACCGACTTCGCACGGTCGGGAGGCGGACACGCAGAGGCCGGATCGGACGGAATCCGACCCGGCGGTGTCCGATGCGCCGGTCCAGGCCAGAGCGACCGGAGTGCCGGTCTTCCGCGGTCGACGCGGCGGCGGCTCCCGATCAGACCCGCATCGTCTCGCCGCTGAAGCTCGTGAACGTGAACGCGGGAATCGGCTCGGGCAGCGTGGTCCGCAACTCGCGCAGCACCTCGATCGCCACCGTCTCACCGAACAGCATTCCCTCGATGCCATCCGAACGGAAGTGCACGCCCGCTGCGTCGCGGCCGAGGGATACGTTGCTCGCCAGCTTGTCGAGCTCGCCACCGACACGCAACGCGCTGGACGTCCACGGCACCAGAGTCGTGCCGTCCGGGCCGGCGACGACCGGATTGGGGATCTCGTGTCCCTCGTCGAAGAAGGCCTTCAGGACCGTCACACAGGCGCCGGCCAACACCGCATGACCGGCCGGATACGACGGATGCGTCGGGGATCCCTCTGGAAAGGCCTGCGGCAGCAGTGCGGTGCCGTTCGCTCGGAGGACGCGCCCGACGGCTTCCGAGTCGAGCACGTCGTCGTGCAGCGGATAGCGGGCCCGCTTCGCCAGATGGTTGTGGACGCGCCCCGCATAGGCCTCCGGGCGCAGCCGGTTGTGGACCAGCCACTTCTGGCACCAGCAGGCCTTGAGTGCCGCGTTGCCGACCCGCGCCACCGTGTCGAGCACCTGCGATTGCCCGAACGTGATGAAGCCAGCCTGGGTCTTCGAGAAGCGGTACGGATACTCGGATTTGAGCCGCACCCCCATGCCCGACAGGATCAGCGCCGCATTCAGATACGCCTGGTAGCTGTAGTCGCGATGGACGTACTCACCGACGTCGCGGGCATTGCGCAGAAATCGCGGCGTCGGATCGTACGCGACGATGCGCGAAGGCATCGCCCCGCGCTGGATCGCCAGCCATTCGGGCAGTGTGCTGACGTGATCGTCGCCCGGCAGCGTCACCCGACCACGCTGCTCGAGGGTGTGGATGCCCTGCGGAACATCCAACCACAGGAACTGCGACAAGTACGGGCCGACGGCGTCGCCCGCGGCGGGGCCGCGAAAGACGCTCGATGGCGTGACCGCCGAGCCGTTTCGTGGACCGCGGAATGCGCTGCAGTGCGACAGATCCGCAGCGGCAGCGGCGATGCGCGGATCCGTGTCGTAGTTGGCGAAAGCCACGTCGCGGGTCAGTGCCTGCCAGTAGACCTCGACCATCTCGCCCGCCATCTCGGCGCTGGCGAACGCCGGTGGCGGAGGGATCGCGAGTTGGTGGGGGTCGGCGCCGTCGAGGTCGAAGGCATGAGCGGCCAGCGGATTGGCGAGCTTCACGCGGCCACCGAGGACCAGCGATTCGACGTCCTCGAAGCGGCCGCCCCGGATGGCGCTCACGCACGCTTCGTAGCTCGCCGGTTCGACATGCCCCAGTTCGTCGTGGATCAGGCACTTGCTGAAGCTTGCGATGTGGTCGGGATAGCGCTCCTCGTCGCCGTTGGTCGGGAAGACGGGAGCCGGGCGATCACGCTGTTCAGCGGCGGCGGCGACCCGCAGCCGATAGGCGGCGTCGCGCCGGCCGACGGTGTCCATCGGAACGCTCGTGGCGGTGGCTTCGGTCGAGGCTTCGTCGAAGAACGCGAACCCGTCGGCACGCCGCAGTGCGACACCCGCCGTCGCGAGGCTGCCCGCCGACAAGATGAAGCGGCGGCGTGTGAGATCCGTCATCCGGGTCCTGTCCTACTGCTGCAACGACACATACACGCGTGACGATCCATAGCCGACGACCAGGACGTCCGGGCGCCCGTCTCCGTTCATGTCTCCGACCGCCAGGCCGCGGATGTTGCCACCCGGGATGGTGACGCCCTGACGCGGTAGCAACGTGCCGACGCCGCTGTTCAGGTGCACCGAGAACCCCGACGTGCTGAAGTTCGTGTACACGACGTCGGGGAAGCCGTCGCGGTTGATGTCGGCCACGGCGACTTTGCTCGGTCCATTGCCCGGCGACGCATAACGCTGTTCGGGCAGGAAGCTGCCGTTGCCCTGCCCGCGCAGTACCGAAAAGTCGTTGCTGCTCAGGTTCGTGACCACGAGGTCCAGGAAGCCATCGCCATCGAGATCCCCCGACGCCACGTCATACGCGTTGATGCCCACAGCGAAGACCCGCGGAGTCTCGAAAGTGCCGTCGCCATTGCTGATCAGGATGGAGACGCTGAGGGCACCCGTCTTCGCGATGTCGGCGTCTCCGTCTCCATCGAGATCGGCGACGGTGAGATTGCCGGAGCCGGCCGATGTGGCGACCGGAATCAATGCCGCGAGGGTTCCGTCGCCCCGGCCGAGCAGAACCGACACGGACCCGCCAGCGGTCGTGACGACGTCGAGCGCGCCGTCGGCGTCGAGATCGCCGACTTCCACTGAACCGTTCACCGCACCGCCCGGATATCTCTGTTGCGCGAGGAAGCTGCCATTCCCGACACCGAGCAACACCGACACGTCGTCCGAAGCTGTGTTGACCGACACGATGTCCGGATGGCCGTCGTTGTTCAAGTCACCCACGGCGACGTCGCCCGGAGTGAGTCCGACTGGAATGAGCGCTCTGGTCTGGAGGGTGCCGTTGCCGTTGCCCCGAAGCACGCCCACGGAGTGCGAGTTGGTCTCGGAGTTGTTGTTGACGACATCGAGATTGCCGTCCCCATCGAAATCGGAAACCTGCAGGTTGGTGGGCCAGAACCCGGTCGGGAACGAGAGCTCCGGAGCGAACGACACCCGCAGTGCGATCACCAGGTTGCCGATCGCCGTCGAACCCCCGCTCACGGGAGCGCCGCCGGTCACGGATCCGGTGAGCGTCCGGCCGAATGCATCGAGCCAGGTCGCACTGCAGATGACGTTGCCGCGGATCGTCGGCACGCCGGCGATCGAGTAGTTGCCGTTCGCCCCGCTCGTCCCCGTCGCACCGAGGCAGCTGACGGTCGCTCCCACGACGCCCGCGTTCGCCTGATCGACGACGCGCCCGACGACCGTCGTATCCGGGTCGGGGATCACGTTCAGCGTGACGCTCGGTGCGACACCGAGGTTGTTGCCGAAGTCGATCGCCGTGGCGTCGAGGGTGATCGCCGCAACGCCGGTCGGGACGGTGATGGTGTGCTGGTAGGGAGACGTGCCGTCGGTCTGGACGCGTACGCGGTCGACCATGAAGTCGGTGCTGAGCACGGCGACGTCGTCGGTTGCTGCCAGCGTGATCGAAAGCGCGTCGTCCTCGATCACCGTCGCGCCCTGGGTCGGCGCCGTGATCACGACGCTCGGTGCGATCCCGTTGTCATCGGTCCTCGACAGGTGTTGCCCGATGTAGAGCCTGGAGCTTCCCGTGACACCGTTCTCGGTCGGGGTCGAGGCCGTGACGAGGTACACGTGGCTCGCGTCGGCGGTGAGCCCGACGCCCTCGTCGTTGCGGAAGCCGGAGAAGTTCAGCGAGGTGCGGAGCACAGGGGTCGCGGGGTTCCCGACGTCGATGATCGGGACGTGGTTGAGGAAGAAGTACTCCGAGGCGAGCGCGAATCGCCCCACCACGACGACGTTCGTCTGGACGCCGCCGATGGCCAGAGTCAACTGGCCTCGCAGCACGGGCTGCGTGGGAACGCTGAGGTCGACGCTGGTGAAGCCGCGGCTGGGATCGGCGACGAATGCGTAGTTGCCCTGGACGACGACATCGCGCGCATTGCTGCTGGCCCCCATCGCAAGGGAGGCGACGATCACCGGCGCCGTCGGATCGGCGACGTTCACGACCCGGATGCCGCCAGTGCCGTCCGCCACGATGGCGATGCCCCGGCCCGGCATCAGATCGACGCCCTTGGCGACTCCCGCGGTATCGACCGCTCCGATCACGGTGGGCGCAGTCGGGTCGGAGACGTCGACGATCTGCAGGCCGGTCGCGCCATCCGCCACGTAGACGAGCGAGCCCTCGATCGCCACGTCCTGTGCGGTACCGGGCGTGTCTGCCGTGCCTCGCAGGATCGGCAGCAGCGGATTCGAGACGTCGATCACCGACAATCCGCTCGCATCGTCTGCGAGATAGGCGGTCGTGCCGACGACCTTGACGTCATTGCCATTGCCGGGGGTATCGAGGGCGGCGGCGACCTGCGGAACCAGGGGATTGGACACGTTCACGATCTGGAGTCCTGTACTGCCGGAGGCCACGTACGCGAAGCCGGCCTGGACGTCGACGTTGTTCGCAAAGCCGGGAATCGCCACGAAGGAGAGCGCGGTCGGTGCGAACGTCTGCACCCGGCCGTCGGCCGATGCGCTGAAGCCGCTGTTGGTCACGTCGATCGCGCAGGTCCCGTTGCCGCCCGAGCGCACGCGTCCGGCCGTCGCGTCGAAGCCACAGACCGCGAGGTCGCTGGACTGATAGGCGGTGCCGCGGGACGTCGCCGTCAGATCGATCGTCGTGCCGTCGATCAGCCGGCCCGTGACGGCGAGTTGGAGACCCGCCTCGCCGACGATCGAGTCGACGGTGATCACGAACTGTGCGGGCGAGATCTCGATGCGTGACAGGGCCGACGCGAGGTTGAGGCTCTGCGCGCTGCGCGGGTCGCTTCCGGTCTGCAGCTCGAGGCCATCCCGCACGCCGTCGCCGTCGGTGTCGGCGACCAGCGGATTCGTACCAAGCGTGCGGACCTCGGTCACGTCCGCGAGACCATCACCATCGCTGTCGGCGACATCCGGATCGGTTGCGAAGTCGACGAGTTCCTCCTTGTTGGTGAGCCCGTCTCCGTCGCGATCGGCAAAGCCGTCGAGCGGATCATCGGGATCGAGACCGTTGGCGAGTTCGACGTCGTCGGGAATGCCGTCGCCGTCGCGATCGGTGGTGCCGAGGTCGACGACGACGCGCGTGAAGGCGGATACACCCTCGTGCAGCACGGTGATCAAGACGGGCCCGCCCGAGACCGCGCGCACCACGCCGGCGACGTCGACGGTGGCGATCGCCGGATTGCTGACCACGTAGGTGGTCGCGGGATCGGTCGACACGTCGAGCTCGCTCGCATCCCCGTAGACGGCCCGCACGCTGAGCGTCGCGCTCGAGCCGGGAGACGTCAGGATCGGGGGCGTCGAGCTGACCACCAGGGATTCCGGGATGGCGACCGGCGCATCGAACGCGAGCGATCCCATCACCACGGTGCCGTCGGGTGGAATCGTCAGGAGATTCGACTGGCCTGTCGTCGTGACTCCATCGACGGCACATACGGCACGCGCGCGCACCGGTCCGAAATTGCTCGGGATGTTCTGGAGCTCGAACGTGCCGTCCTCACGCACTCGGACGGTGCGGTTGAGCAGCGAGATCACGCAGTGCGACCCCAGGTAGGGATCCGGGGTCGGCACGGCCGGGAAGACCGACCCGGGTGGTGCGACGGAGTTCTGGTCCAGCATCTGGGCGTCGGCGGACAGGGCCGACCACAGCGTCAGCTGTGCCACGGCGAGCAACAGGATCCGGACCGGGAATGGACTGTGGAGGATCATCGCTGATCGACGCTCTCTCATTGGCAATAGCGCGGGTTCGCGCCCACTGGCGTTCCGTTGTTCGTCGGCCCCGAACCGGGGAAACAGCTCTCCTGGCAGTTCCAGACCTTGTCTTCGGTCGGCTCGGTTGCACCCTCTTCGTGTGCAAGGCAGCTGACACCGTGCATCAACTCGTGGAAGACCAACGCGCCGATGGGCACACTCGAACACTCGGGCCATTCGCTCAGGTTCCGGAACAGCGTGATCTCGTTCTGGCAGCGCTCCGTCGGCTCGCTCGACGCACAAGAGGCGGCATCCGGTATCTGCATCTCGGCGCATCCTGTGGAGATCACGTCCCGGCACACGACCTTTACGCCTGTCGAAGTCACACAGCCGGCGGCCCGGTTCCGCAGTTCTTCACCCATGCAGCCTGGGTTGCAGATCTGTTGCAGCGCGCCAGCGATACCGCCGGCGATGTTCCCCGAACTGAAGCCGTTCTCGGGGATACACACACCCATCTGGCACTTCCCATCCGATCCATCGCACGAGGGGTCGATCTCGACAGTGACCTTCTTGCTCCCGCAATCGGCGATCACGCGCCCGGCGCGATGACTCGCATCGCACGCCCGCGGTACGGGGAAATCCTGGGCGTCGGTGTTGCGACAACTGACGGTGTTCGATGCGGCGTTTCGAACGACCGAATCATCGGTGCACGGATTTCCGTCGTCGCAGAATGCGAGCGCTCCGTTGCGGATCGGAGCGCCGGCCGAGTGCCAGCCACCCTTGATCACCCCGACGCCCGGATCCGACACCACGACCGCTCCGTCGTCGCTCACCGTCCCCGGCCCGATGCTGACGAACTGCCCGAGGTCGTGATCGAACGAATACATCTCGGTCTTCTGCCCCGGCGCGAGCGCATCGACGTTCGGGATCGTCAGCGGAGCCGGTGGATTGAAGTGGACACCGGCCGGCTGGATCGTCACCACGAATCGCGGCTGCTGGCCGAAGTTGGGCACCATCGGGACTTTGTCGGGATGCACGAGCGTGACGCTGATGGTGCCCCTTGTGGTGCCATCCAGGAAGGTCACGGATCCGGGCGCGACAGTGAGCGAGAAACCGGGGATGTGGGACAACGTCAGCGTTCCGCCGTTCGTGTCGTCTACGTCGAGACCGCTCGCCACGTCGATCGGAAGCAGATAGATCGGCATGCCGACGGTGTTGTCCTGGCCGGACACTGCGACCATGTCGTACTCGAGGCGCGGCCAGACTCCTGCGCGCGCCGCTGTGGCTCCGTCCACTTGCAGGACGAGGTGGCCGACGGGCACCGGGGACAGCTTGAATTGGCCCTGTGGGTCGGTGTAGGTCGATGTCAGGAGCTGACGGGGCTGGGTCAGGCTCGTGGGATCCTCGACTCCGACGGTGACGCCGGCGATGGGCTGGTCGGTGTTGTCGAGCACCACGCCACTGATCGAAGTGTCGTCCGGATCGCCCTCGAACAGGGCCGAAGCCACGAACACGGCGAGCTGTCCCGAGCCACCCGGGAACGTGGCTGCGACGACGTTGTTCGCAGTTCCCGCGTCGGGACCGAGAGACAGGACCGCCGGCGCGCGCCCATCGCCATCGGTCGTCACGTCGACCGTCGAGGCTCCGCCAAAATTTCCGCCGCCCTCGACCACACTGAACGTGACGACGACACCGGCCAAGCGGTTTCCGCTTTCGTCCACCGCCACGGCCACGAAAGGCAGCGGAAGCGGCTCATCCACCACCCCGGTCTGATTGCCCCCGGAGTCGACGACGATCGTCGCCGCCGGACCCGGTGTGGCCGTCTGGCTGAACAGCACCTCTCCCGGGAGTCCCGGTGCGACGGCCAGCACCTGGCTCGCGCCCGCGCCGGCCCAGGTGCCGAGCGTGTAGTCGATCTCGGCGCGACCGCCGGCATCGGTCATCACGACCACCCGCCGGCCGGCTTCCGTCGTGCTCGCCACCACGCCGTCGTTGTCCTTCACCTGGAACATCACCGCACGGCCCGGCACCGGATTCCCGCCATCGCGGAGTTCGACCACCAGAGGCTGCGGGAGCGTCGTCCCGATGGGCGCCGTCTGTCCGTTGCCCGAGACCAGAGCGAGAGTCGGCCCGGCCGCGCTGGCCAGCGTCAGGTCCACCCGACCGGTATCCGCATTGCCGGCGCGATCCGTGCCGACACACAGGATCGAATTGACGCCGGACTGCAACGCGATGCCGGTCGCCACGAAGCTGCGATTCGCGATCTGCGCCACCACCCCGTTGCAGACGACCTGCGCCTCCTGCCCGTTGACGGTGCCGACCACGACGTCGTTGATCAGCCCGGACACCGTGATCGGCGAGTCGTAGACGGTCGCGCCGTCGAGCGGTGCACCGATCGTGACGCGCGGCGGCATCGTATCGATCGTGACCGAGGTGGTGGCGGTGCGGGTGAATCCATCCGCGTCGGTGGCCACGCAGACGATGATGTCCTGCCCCTCGTCGAGGTCGAGCGTGACGTCGAAACCCGCGCTGTCGATCGCCGCGATCCGCCCGTTGCATTCGACCTGGACCGCCGACGCATCGACCGTGCCCGTCACGACTATTCTCGCGCGATTCAGCAACAGCTGGTTCGGCGGATCGACGATCGCGATCGCAGGACCGGGCACACAATCGGGGTCGGGTACCGCGTCACAGACCGCCGTGGTGGCGTCCGCCGAGCAGATCGTGGTGCCGTCGCGCGCACACTGCCCCGTGCCGACCGAGCACGGCAGACCCAGCTCGAAGCCCTCGTCGACTTCGCCGTCGCAGTCGTCATCGACCGAGTTCTGGCAGAGCTCGGGTCCCGAAGCTCCGGGAATGGCGCTGCACACGGTCGCACTGCCATCCGGCGAGCACGCCAGCACACCATCAGCCTGGCAGACACCGGAGCCTGCCGAGCAGCTCGCCCCCACCGCGAAGCCTTCGTCGGCGCTGCCACTGCAGTCGTCATCGACGGCATTGCAGAGTTCGAGCGCACCGGGATAGACGTCCGGATCCTGATCGTCGCAATCGCCGAGACTCGCACTCACACCGTCACCGTCGGCGTCGTCGCTCTGGATCGGCTCGAACCTCAACACCAGCTTGCGGCGGGTGAGCCGTTCAGCACACAGGACGGTCACCTGCCCATGATCGGCTCCGACATCGAGCGCGACGAACAGTGGATTCACGAGGGACGGGAACTCCAGCCCTTTGCCGGTCGCCCGCAACCCCCATGCACCGCCCGAGCGCGAGATCACCACACGGGTCAGTCCGCCCGAGCCGCTCGAATAGGCCCACTTTTCGCCCGTACTCGTCGAGCGGGGAACCAGGCCGCCAGCCGGGATGATTTCGGAGAATCCACCGACGGTGACGGTGACCGGCACGGCTCCTGGGTCGAAACTCGCCGGGTCCGCGGGCTCGATCGGCACGTGGACGCTGAACCGATCGTCGGCTGACGCGAAGACGTCGACGGCAAACAACCGGACGTCGGGCGTGGACGTGAGCAGGTCGAGGGCGGCCGCGGGCGGTGCGAGCGAAATCCATCCGACGAGGCAGACCGCCGCACAGAGGCGCAACCGCCTCACACAACTGAGTGCCGGATACCAGATTTCCAGGCCGTGCTCCCGGCGCTTGGGGGAAGCAGGGGACGTGGCTTCACCGACTCGCGCGCGAATCGATCCCACCCTAGACGTGCGCGATGGAAGAAGTTCTCACCATTCGCTGATCTTCGAGACGGCGGGTCAAGGGAACCGAGCCGGTCAGTCGCGCCAAGGATCTTCCCGAGAATGCCACTCGCAGCCGGTCCGGAAGCCGCAAACCCGTTGATCCATCAGGTAAAGTAGGCGACTCCAACCGGAGCCTGTGTCGGGCGAGCGGGCTCCATCGCGCGATCTTTGAGGGGCTCCACTCGCCATGCAGTACCGCTTCGGAGACTACGAACTCGACGA
Source organism: bacterium (assembly GCA_031413515.1). Classification (GTDB taxonomy): domain Bacteria; phylum Myxococcota_A; class UBA9160; order UBA9160; family UBA4427; genus TMED88. Next base: position 11,936 of record JANOFF010000123.1, on the reverse strand, counting down.
AGGCCGGATGGAGTTGCATCGCGACCACCAACCGATCGACCTGCAGCCGAAGGCGTTGCAACTCCTCGTGCATCTGGTCCGGCATCGCGACCGCGTGATCTCCAAAGAAGAGTTGCTGGCCGCGATCTGGCCGGATGCGGTGGTGACCGAGAGCTCCCTCACCCGCGCAGTGAGCCTGGCGCGCGATGCCCTCTGCGATCACGCACCGGCGACGGCGATCGTGAACGTGCCCCGCATCGGGTACAAGTTCGATTCAACCGTCGAGGCGATCTCGACCCGCCTCGCGCGCGAGTCGGTGGCGGCGCGCTATGTCGGGCGAGCGCAGATCCGCAGCCGTCTCGCAGCGAGTCTCGACGCCGCGCTTTCGGGTCGTGGTCGGATCCTGCTCTTGACGGGCGAGGCGGGGATCGGGAAGACCCGGACCGCGGAACTGCTCACCGAGCGGGCCCGCGGTTTCGGGGCGTTGGTGGTAGCGACAGGCGCGGAGCCAGGCGATTCACCCCACAGACCCTGGGCGCGCGCGCTGAGGAGTCTCGCTGCGGCAGACCCCGAGGCCTTCGACTCGCTGCGGGCCGATCAGCGCGCAGACCTCGCCCGGGTGTTCGCCGAGCCCGGAGCCGAGTCGTCGCTGCGAGACCACGATGCTGGATCGACGCTGCGCGCTCGATTCTTCGAGAGCGCGGAGGCTTTCGTGTCGCGCGTCGCGGCGAAACGTCCCCTCGCGCTGATCCTCGAAGATCTCCACATCGCCGACAGCGAATCGCTCTGGCTGCTCGACTTCGTCGCACCGGCGCTCGTCTCGCTGCCGATCGTGATCGTGGCGACCTGCCGCGATCAAGAGGGTCGCGACAGCGTGCTGCACAGCCGGGCGCTCGATCGACTGCTTCGTTCGATTGCGCTCGAGCGCTGGCCTCTCAGTGGTCTGACGCGGGAGGAGATCGGCGAGTTCGTACGCCTGGCCGAAGTCGACGAACCCGATCCGCAGCTGATCGCCACCCTCGCCGAGCAGACGGCTGGCAACCCGCTGCTGCTCGCCGAGAGTCTAAGGTCCCTCGACAACCGCGGCCTGCTCACGGCGACACGCGGCAAGACAGAGTGGGCGGCGCTGCTCCCGATCGGAATCCGTCACCTGGTCGCTCCGAAACTGAAGGTCCTGTCCCGATCCGCGCTCGACTTCCTGGGCTGCGCGGCTACGCGAGGCCTGGAAAGCGAATGGGCGCTGCTGGTTCGTTGCTGTGATGACGAAGGCGATGTCGAAGACAGCCGCCGCGCCTGCGAGGCAGCCGATCTGCTGTTGCCGAACGCGAACGGAAGCAGACTTCGCTTCCCCCACGTGCTGGTCCGCGAGGCCGTTCTATCCGAGCTCGTGCCCGAGGGCGACGCGCGTCGGGTCATGCATGCGCGAATCGCGGCCGCGCTGGACGAGGATGGGGACGGCGACGCCGCCGGCGAAGCGCTCGCCGCGCGCGCCCATCACACCTGCATGGCGGTGCCGCGTGTCGAGCCGCACATCGCCGCGAAGCTGGCGATGGCGGCTGCCCAGCAGGCCTCACGCCAACTCGGCTTCGAGCGGGCGGCCGACTGGTATCAGCGAGCACTCGATGCGTTGCAGTTCGACCCGGACGACGACATCGAGATGCGTGCGCGGATCCTGCTCGGCCTCGGCGCGGCACAGATCCAGGCCTTCGGTCTCGACAGCTCGCGCGTCAGCTACTCGCAGGCCGCCGACCACGCGCGCGCGATCGATCGCCCCGATCTGTTCGCCCAGGCAGCCCTCGGGTTCGCGCATCGGCCGAGTTCGAGCGGCAGCGGCGATGCCGAGGTGATCGCCCTGCTCGAGGAAGCCCTGCCCCACGCGACGCGGATCGACGCGGCACTGGCGGTGCGCGTGCGCTCGCGGCTGGCCGCCGAGCTCCGCTACTCGGCGCAGGAACGCTCGAGTGCAATGATCGAAGAGGCGATCCTCGACGCCCGCCGGATCGGCGATCCCGCCCTGCTCGCCCAGACCCTCGACGATTGCTCGTTCGTGCGCCCGAGCAGCCTCGATCCCGAGGGCTGGCTGGCTCTCAATTCCGAGATCGTACGCGCTGCACGCGCCGCGCGTGATCTCGAACTCGAGCTGATGGGACACAAGGGACGCGTCACGGGATTCCTGGAACTCGGCGACGTGAACGCCATGGATCGCGAACTGCATGCTCTCGAGCGCACCGCGGGAGAGTTGCGCACCCCCTATGCGCGCTGGCTCGGCGCCGCGATGCACGCCACCCGCGCCTTGATGGACGGCGACTTCGCGAGCGCGGAACGACACATCCTGGCGTCGGCCGAACCGGCGGAACGAGCCGATTCACCCGACGTCGCCGTCGAGATGCTGGCACAGGCCGCCTACCTGCGGCTCGAACAGGGGCGCGCCGCCGAGATCGAGGAAGCCGCGCGATCGCAGGTGAGACGCTTCCCCGACATGCCGGCCTGGCGCGCCACCCTGGCGCGGCTCCTGATCTCGAGCGGTCGACGCGAAGACGCTCATCACGAACTCGCAGAGCTCACCGCATCCGGCTTCGACCGGGTACCGCGCGATCGCGGGTTGATGCCGACTCTTGCCCTTGCCTCGGAAGTCGCACGGGAGCTTGGCGATACGAAAGCCGCTGGATTGCTGTACGACGCGCTCCGGCCATACGCCCGACTGTCGGTGGTGGCCGGGAGTGGACTGCTCTACTACGGCCCCGTCGCCCACCATCTCGGACAGCTCGCCGCGGTACGCGCCGACTGGGACACCGCCCTCACGCACTTCGCCGCCGCGGACGCCGCCGAGGAGCGCGCCGGTGCGCGGCTCTGGCAGGCGCGGACCCGCGCGGCGCGGGCCCGGATGCTGATCGAGCGGAATCGGCCGGGTGAACGTGATCAGGCGCGGCACGTGGCCAGCGAGATCGCGGAGATGGCGGCCTCGCGCGGTTGGCTGGCCCTGGTCGCGGAGCTCCGCCCCTACGTGACACCCGCTTGACGGGCCGGTCGGGTCTTCGAGTCAGCCGCCCGCCCCGTCCCCCTCGAGCGCCCATGCGCTGAGCGCGTTGGCGCGGTGCACGAACCGCAGACCCGAGCCCGATTCCTGCGCGGCCGCTTCGAACTGCTCCCGCAGCCGCGGCGCTTCGGGATCCAGCACGTTCTCGTGCAGCACGACGGTCGTGAAACCCATCTCACGCAACGCGCGGATCGCGTCGGGAGCGGGAAGCTCGCGCGACAACGCGTCGGCCCGCTGATTCTCGGGCGAATCGAACGAGTTGGGACAGCGCGACGTCGGTCGGTGGTGGTAGGCGGACGTCAGGATCGCGAGACCGTAGACGGGATGGGGTCGCGCGGGGCTCGGCAGTTCGACGACCGGGCCGACGTTGCCTCTGGCCTCGAGGTCCGCGAAGAACTCGAGCTTCCCGGGCGGCGGTCGGAGCGACCACGTGGAGAGCGGCAGCGCACCCGGCAGTCCCGGTCGAAGCATGTAGACGAACGTGGTCGCGACGAGCAGCCAGCCCGTCGCGGTGGCGACGCGATCCGGCAGCCATGAGAGGATGCGCCGCGTGCCGAGACCGGCGAGCAGTGCGAGGACGAGATAGCTGCCGTGGGAGATCCAGCCGGGGGCCCGCACGTGGGCCAGTCCGGGCAGCAGACTCGCAAGCCCGGCGAACAGGTCGGGAAGCTCGAACGGCGGCGGCGTGCCGGCCGCCATCGCCTGCCTCACGGCGGCTTGATTTCCGCCGGTCGCGAGCAGGAGGACGAGCACCAGACCCGCAAGCAGCGGCCAGTGCGGATCGGGCGACACTCGGCGGTGGCGCGCCGGAATGAAGGCCGCGGCGGCCAGCGCGATCAGACCGAAGCCGAGTGTCGCCCCGCTGCCGTCCCAGATGGCCGACCAGGGCAGGAAGATCTGGACCCGCTGCTCGGCCGGGTCGCCGCTCGCCAGCTGGGCGACGTACGGTTCGAACACGGCGACCGCCACCGCACCGATCAGCAGCGCGACCGTGAGCCACTGCAGCGGTCGTGTCCGCCGCACGCCGATCCGCCACGCGCCCCAGACCGCGAACGGCGCCCCGATCGCAGCGGCGGCAATCAGTGGCTGCACGCTGCCCCCGATCTGCAGCGCACACGCGGTCGCCAGAGCCAGCGCGTCGCGCCAGCGCCCCGTCTCGAGCCAGCGTCGATAGAAGAACAGGGCAAAGACCAGCCACGCCGTGTCCGCCGCGTAGAGATGGGCGGGATCCGTGAGCTTCAGCGGATGGAACGCGTAGGCGAGCGCAGCCACTGTCGCGGCGGCGGGCAGATCCGTCCAGGCCAGGATCAGTGCGTACATCGCGAGCGCGGCGAATGCCGTCATCGCGAGCACCACGCTGTCGTAGGTGAAGATCGGATCGCCGCTGACCAGCCAACCCGGCACGCCGAGCAGTCCGAGCGTCAGGGCCGGTTCGCCGAGCGCGAGCCCGTCCTCGGCGGGGTAGCAGAGCCCTCCGTCGAAGAGCTGCGCCGGCGCGCTCGCCCAGGTGCGCGCGTTGCGCGAGATCAGCCACACGGCGAACTGCTGATCGACCCGCGCAAAGAATCCCACGGCCGGTTCATTGCCGCCCGCTTCGGTCATCAGGACCGGCACCCGATCGGTCGTGTCTTGACCGATCAGGCCGCGGTACGTCCAGACGAACGCCAGCGCGAGCACGAGCAAACCGAGCACTTCGGCGCGCGCGGAGCGGGCACGCGACGGAGCGCGCACCCCGTCTCGAGCCGGCCCGGCGTCATCCATGAATCAGAAACCTGCTCAGTAGACTTCGGGCCTGTGGCGGATCGCTCGATCGGCTCCGGGCCGCCGCATCGGCGGGCGGGCGGCACCACGCACCCGGCTGTTTCCCTCAGTCGAAGAGGATCACCTGTCGGGCGGCTTCGCCCCGGCGCATCTTGTCGAAGGCCGAGTTGATCTCCGACAGCGGGATGCGTGACGAGATCATCTCGTCGAGGTGCAGCCGACCGTCGAGATAGAACTCGACGTACTTCGGCATGTCGAAGCGGAAGCGGTTCGAGCCCATGTACGAACCGGTGATCTTCTTCTCCTGCAGCACGAGATCGGCGGGCGAGATCTGCGCCGTCTTCGTGATCGGCACGACGCCGACCAGCACCGTGGTGCCCCCTCGGCCCGTCATGGCGACCGCCTGTTGCACGGTCGGCACGAGGCCGATGCACTCGAACACGAAGTCGGCGCCACCGCCCGTCAGCGCGTGCACGGCGGCCACCGGATCGCCGTCGGTCGCATCGACGCAATCCGTCGCACCGAGCTGGCGCGCCAGATCGAACTTCCAGGCCTGCGCGTCCACCGCGATGATCTTGCCAGCGCCGACGATGCGAGCGCCCTGCAGAGCCGAGAGCCCGACGCCCCCGCAGCCGATGATCACCACGCTCGCCCCGGCCGGGATGTGCACCGTGTTGAGCGCCGCGCCGAGGCCCGTCGTCACCCCGCAGCCGATCAGCGCTGCGCGATCGAGCGGCATGTCGTGCCGGATCTTCACCAGCGAACGCTCCGGGCAGAGCATCTTCTCGGCGAAGGACGAGAGATTGGCGAACTGGAAGAGCGGCCCGCCGTCCTTGCCCGAGAGTCGCGACTTCAGGCCCGGCGCCCGGCCCGCATATTGGGTCAGGCAGAGATAGGGGCGGCCGCCCGTGCAGAACTTGCACACCCCGCACCACGACGTGATGCAGCCGATCACGTGATCACCGGGGGCGAACTCGCTGACCCCCGCACCGACCGCCTCGACGATGCCGGCGGGCTCGTGACCGAGGATGCAGGGCGGCGGCATCGGAAGCCCACCCTCGATCACCGTGAGGTCGCTGTGGCAGATCCCCGATGCGGCGGTCTTGATCAGCACTTCGCCCGGGCCGGGATCATCGATCCGCACCTCCTCGATTTCGAGCGGGGCATTGTTGGCGCGCATCACGGCGGCTTGCATGGGTGCTTCTCCTGGGGCGGCTCGAGGCGTTGCAGAGGGCGGAAGAGGTGGACGGGGTCGAACGCGTGGACGCTGGATCAGCGCAGCTCATAGTCGTCGAGCCGCGGCTGCTTCATTTCTTCGCGGAAGCGATCGAAGGTGAACGGCCACGCGATCGGCAATCCATCCTGACCGATGTACCAGCTTCGGCAACCGCTGGCCCAGATCGTCGACTTCGCGGCCTCGCGACGCTCGTCCGCGTAGCGGCGCATCGCGGCCGGCGTGGCGGAGACCTCGCGGCAGGCCCCGGACCGGACGGACTCGATCAGGCGCAGCAGATAGCCGACCTGCAGCTCGGCCACCTCGATCAACGAGAAGTTGCCGACCGGCGACGTCGGCCCCTGCAGCATGAAGAAGTTCGGGAAGCCGGGCACCGAGATCGACAGATACGCGAAGGGTCCGTCCTGCCAGACGTCGTCGAGGCGCGCGGCGTTGCGGCCGATCACCTGCATCGGCCGGACGAAATTCGAGACGCGAAATCCCGTGGCGAGCACCAGCACATCGAGTTCGTGCAGGCGCCCGTCGCGGGTGCGAACGCCCTGCGGTTCGATGCACTCGATGGCATCGGTGACGAGTTCGGCATTGTCGCGCTGGATGGCCTCGTAGAAGCCGTCGGAGAGGATGAGACGCTTGCACGTCGCGCGATAGTCGGGCCGCAGCTTCTCGCGCAGCACGGGATCACGCACGCTGTTCTCGAGGTTGGCCACGCAGCTCTGGTGGATCAGGGCGAGGATCGGTGAGTTGGCATCGACGAGCGCGTTCGCGAATCCCAGCGTGAACGCGTTGGCGATCTCGTCGCGAACCGCCTGCATCGATTCGGGGTGGGTTCGAAACCCGGCCTTCTCGTCTGCCGTGTAGGCGGGATTCTCGATCGGCGTGATCCACTGCGGGGTGCGCTGGAAGAGCGACAGCTTCGCCACTTCGTCGATCACCGCCGTCACGATCTGGACCGCCGACGAGCCGGTTCCCACGACACCGACACGCCTGCCGGCGAGCTTCAACTCCGGGTCCCAGCGCGCGCTGTGGAAGGCCGGACCTTCGAAGCGGTCGAGCCCCTTCAACTCGGGAATCGCCGGATGGTGGAGCACGCCCGTCGCGGCGATCACGAAGTCGGCTACGTCCGTCGAGCCGTCGCGAAGCTCGAGCTTCCAGCGGCCCTCGTCGAACTCGCAACACACGACCTCCTGGCCGAACCGGATGCGCGATGCGATGCCGTAGCGCTTCGAAATCTGCTCGAAATAGGCCTGGATCTCGTCGCCCGGCGAGAATCGGTGGCTCCAATCGGGATTCAGCGCGAACGAGTAGCTGTAGAAGTGCGAGGGCACATCGCACGCGATGCCGGGGTAGGTGTTCTCGCGCCACGTCCCGCCAACGCGGTCGCCCTTTTCGTACAGGACGAAGTCATCGAAGCCCGCCTTCTCCAACTCGATGGCGGCGAGCAGACCCGACATGCCGGCGCCGATGATCACGAAGCGGAGATCGTCGCGGGGGGACGGTTTGGAGAAGCCGACGGCTGCGTTCGTCACGGAACTCCGGGGGATCGGGCATGCCGCTGCGCGGATGGCCGGCCGCATTCGATCGGCCGTTGGCCCGGCGTACCGTACTCTCGCGCGATCGGGCGGGCAACCGTCTACGACGACGCGGGACCGGATCCGATGTGGATCGCTCGTACCGGATCGACGCGGTCTGACGGCATGATTCGCGATGCCCGATCTCGTATGCTGGCCGCGGCTCGACAGACCGGCTCCGTGCACGAGACAGGAATGGGAAGCAGGGGATGGAAGAGGGTGGAACCCGGTGGAAAGACGCGAGATGACCGCTGACCGATCCCCTGCAATGGATGCACTTCGCGAGCGACTCGAGAAGTACGTGGGAAGGCCGATGGGCCCGCCCACCGTGGCGCCCGATCCCGTCAACCTGCCGATGATCCGCCATTGGGTCGACGCGCTGGATGATCGCAATCCGGTCTATCTCGACGAGGAGGTGGCGCGCGCGAGCCGCTTCGGCGGGATCGTCGCGCCGCCCGCCATGCTGCAGGCATGGACGATGCCGCGGCCCAAGATCGAAGGGATCGCCGAGCGCGGCGGCGCACCCGGCGAGCTGACGAACGACAATCCGATCGCCGTGCTCGACGAAGAGGGCTATGTGGGAACGCTGGCGACCAACTCCGAGCTCGATTTCTTCCGCTACCTGCGGCCCGGCGACCATCTGCACATCACGAGCGAGCTCGAGTCGATCTCGCCGCGCAAGAAGACCGGGCTCGGGTTCGGCTACTTCGTGACCTGGGTGACCTCCTACTGGACCGCGGACGGAGAACTCGTCGGGCGACAACTGTTTCGCATTCTCAAGTTCGATCCGACCACCATCGACCTCAGCCGCCTCGGAGCCTCGACGTGACGACGAAGACTTCGAGCGCCGACATCGCCGTGGGCGATGAGCTGCCCGGCTTCGATCTGCCCGTCACCTCGACGGTGATCGTCGCCGGCGCCATCGCGTCGCGCGATTTCATGCCCGCGCACCACGATCCCGAGTTCGCCCGCCGTCAGGGGGCGCCGGACATGTTCATGAACATCCTCACCACCAACGGCTACGTGGCGCGCTTCGTCACCGACTGGGCGGGCCCCGAATCGATGATCCGCAGCATCAAGATCCGGCTCGGCGGGCCCGCGATCCCCGGACAAGCGCTGCACTTCAGCGGTCAGGTCAGTGCGATCGTGGAGGAGACCGACGAGCGGGTCTTCGATGTGGCGGTGCGCGCCGCGAACGACCTCGGCGATCATGCGACCGGCACGGTCGTGGTTTCCCTGCCGCGCGCATGATCACGCAATTTGGCGCACGTCCAGCCGGCGGGAAGAAGAAAGTCGCGAAGATCCGGTGCGATCGGCCGACGCAGCAGCGCGCTGGTGAGATGTGTGGGCTAGAACACGTTGATCGAGACGCGGAACATCACGCCCTCGTCCTGCAGGTCGTGGCCGGGGTTCGACACTTGCACGAGGCGGCCTCCCCAGAAGATCTCGGCGAATAGCCAGCTGACCGGCGTGAAGCGCGCGCCCACTCCGAGGCTCCACAGCGTGTCTTCGGGCGGTTCGGCGCCGTCGTTCCAGCCGTAGCCGTAGTCCATGAACGGGACGAGCTCGACGAGTGGTCTGCGCAGCGAGTCGCGCCAGACCGGGATGCGCAGCTCGCCCGACACGACGACGCCGCTGTCGCGCACGAGCTGGTTCTCACGATAACCGCGCACGCTCGTGAGCCCACCGATCGCGAAGCGCTCGATCGAGAGCAGCGGCTGGTTCGAGAGCTGGGAGTCGACGCGAAACACCGTCTGCGTGCTCCACAGGGTTTCGGGCAGCACGTGTGCCCACTGCGCCTGACCGAGCCAGGCGACGAAGCGCCCGTCCGCGACGTCGGCGTCTCCGTACTGTGTAGCGCCGAGCGCGGCGATGCCGACGGAGAGCAGCGAGCGCACTGCGAAGACGTCGCGCTGCGTGCTGCGCGTCCACTCGAGATTGCCGCGCAACACGAAGACCGTCGGATCGTCGCAGGCTGACGTCTGGGGCTCGAAGCAGAAGTCCTGGCCGAGCACGGACGTCTTGGTGCTGCGGTGGTCAGCGACCAGACTGGCGAAGACCTGGTCGCGCTCACTTCGGAAGAGCGGCTGCGATAGCTCGACGCCGTACGTGCGCGACGAGGCCTTCACGTCGAGGCCGTCGAACGGTTCCTCGACGATCTTCGTCTCGGTGTTGCGCAGACGGACGCGCAGCCGCGTGTCCCACGGCGTGATCGGGATCTCCCAGCGGCCTTCGACGTCGAGGAGCCCCTCGGTGCCCTGGAACCACACGGAGGCGACGTCGCCGAGCCCGGTCAGGTTCGCGTACCAGGCCTCGGCGCTGCCACCGAAGCTGCCGACGGCAGGCGAGTAGTCGTTCGCCGCGCCGACGCGCAGGTGGACCGCGCGCGTCTCCGTCACGTGCAGGCGCAGCCGGCTTTCGCCGAGCCGCGCGCCCGGCTCGAGCTTTGCCTCGATGCGCTCGATCCACGGATCGCGCTGCAGGATCTCGAGCACCGACTCGAGACGGTGAACGTCGAGCGGCGCGCGCCCGGCGCGGCGCAGCCGCCAGACGAAATAGCTCGAGCGGAAGTGCTCGTTGCCGGTCACTTCCACCTCGGTGAGCGCTCCCTCGGTGACGACGAGCCGAACGACACCGCCCTCGACGCTCTGGTCCGGCAGTGTCGCTCCCGAGGTCGCGTAGCCGCGGGCGACGTAGAGCTGCGTCACGGCGTCGCGTGCGACGAGCAGTTCCTCGGAGCGGATCTCGCGGCCGCGAAACGGCGCGACAGCGGCGGCGAGTTCCAAGGTTGAGAAGACCGTCGAACCCGTGATCTCGAACTCCCGGACGAATACCGCGAGGCCCCCGCCGAGCTTCTCGGCGGGGGCTTCGGGGATCGCCGGCAGAAGGAGCGCGGGCGGCTCCGCGCCGGGCACGGCGGGCGAAGGCAACGTCGGACGCTCGTCGCCGGGACGAATGCCCTGAGCGGTCGCGACGTCGGCGAACCCGAGAAGAGCGAGCAGGCCGAGCAGACTGGACAGCGCGAACAGTGCGCGCGACCCGTTGCAGGCCGACTGCGTCGCGACTTCGTGCTCGCAGCTGCGCACCGGCTGTGCCTCGGAGTCTCGCGCCTAGGGGGCACCGCATGTGAGCGCGGCGTTTGAGCGCACGGCGCCCGTTTCTTTGGAGAGCGGCGCGTCCGGCGGCGGCAGCACCTGGCCGAGCCGCTGCACGGCGAAGCTGCCCGACGGCGCGCCGCGCGCGAGGCACGGCGTCTCGAGCAGGCTCGACGCATCGAGGAAGCCCTCGGGCAGCGCCGCGAGATCGCCCGTCACCTCGCCGTACGGCGTGTTGACGATCACGATGCCCTCGAGCCCGAACGCGGACGACGCGGTGACGATGCTGTCGCCGGAGGGGAGCCACGGACTCGCAGTGATGTCGATCAAGCCGCCGTTCGCGTTGCCGGAGCCGTTCGCGTCGAGCCGGGACTGGTTCAGCACGACGGCGCCGCCGTGGATCGTGATGTTGCCGCCGGCCGGCGTCGTCGCACTGCTGGGGGTCCCGGAGCCTTCCGAGAACGCGGCGACGGTCGCGCGGAGGAGTTCGAGGCGATCCGTCGAGATCTCGATGTTCCCGCCGAAGCCGCCGGAATCCGCCGTGAGGGCGCTGTCGCGCACGTCGATCCGCGGTGCGTCGAGGCTCAGGCTGCCGGCGTCGTAACCCGAGTCCGAACGGACCGTCAGCTCGGCGCCGTCGAGCACGCGGATCGATTCGGTCGCCGCGAGCCGGATGCTGCCCGCCCCGATGTTCGAGTCGAACGAGTCCGCGGTGCCCCGACCGCCGCGGAACTCGATCTGCTGCGCGCTGATCTCGATGTCGCCCGCGGTGCCCGTGCTGCCGATCCGGGCGATCGCGTTGATCGCGCCGCCCTGCTCGACGCGCACGAGCCCGCTCGCTTCGACCCGGACCCCACCGGCGTTGCCGGTCGAGACGGCCTCGGCACCGAGCCCGGACGGGATGCCGGTGCCGCTCTGCCCGGCGATGCGCAGCGTGTCGGCCTTCACATAGACGAGCCCACCGTCCTGCAAGCCGGCGCTCACGTCGACGATGCCGCCGTCGAGCAGTTCGACGCTCGCGACCGAGCCGAGGACGCCGTTCACCTCGGGCGCCGCGAGCGTCACGTTGCCCGCGCGGCCTGCGGAACCGCGCGCCGTGACGCTCGCGGCATTCACGGATCCGACGATGCGGATCGAGTCGGTCGCGAAGAGCTTCACGTCGCCCGAGTTGCCGCCGCCGAACCGCACGTCGTCGGCGCGGCTCGAGATCGCGGCGGCGTCCGTCACCTCGATCACCGGAGACGTGATCGTCACGTCGCCGC
>JANOFF010000122.1:0-77819 GCA_031413515.1 bacterium | reverse complement strand
CCGTGGAGCACGAGTTCGAGCGCGGGAGCATGGAAGGCCGCGCGTTCGGCGTCCGGGAGTCGCAGCAGGCGCGTGAACATCGTCGGTACGAGGTGCACATGCGCGACCCTGCGCTCGGCGATGATTCGCAGGGCTTCGCGTTCGTCCCAGCGCGGCATGATGATGATCGGCGCGCCGTTGGCGTTGTCGTAGATGGCGAACATCAGCGGGGCCGCGTGGTACATCGGACCGGTGATCAGATGCGGCCCGGAACCGTCGAGCCCGACGTTCCGGCCGAGGCGTCCGAGATGCAGCAGCGCCTCGCCCACGCTGGCGGGTCGTGTCCGCTTCACGCCCTTCGGTCGGCCGGTCGTGCCGCTCGTGTAGATCATGTTGCCACCGGCGGGACCCAGCGGATCCATCGGTCTGTCCGACGCGCGAGCGAGTGCGGCATCGAGTTCGGAACCGACCTCGATCAGCCGTGCCCGCGAGCCGGACTCGGCCACCACGCGTTCGGCCGTCTCGCGATAGTCGGCGGAGGCGAACAGCACACGCGCCCCCGAGTCCGACATCACGTACGTGATCTCGTCCGGGCGAAGGTGCCAATTGATCGGCGTGATCCAGACACCGGCGAGGATCGCGCCCAGGATCAGTTCGACGTACTCGACGCGGTTCTCCATCAGGACCGCGACATGGTCGTCGTGCGAGAGCCCTGCTTCCTCGCGCAGGAAGCGCGCGACGCGAACGCTTCGATCGGCGAGCTGCCACCAGCTGCGTTGGCGGGTGGTGTCGTCGACCGCGAGGCCATCGGGATCGCGGGCGGCGAGATCGAACAGCATCAGGCCCCGGTCTTCAGGCCCCCGGGCACGTCGCCCGTGACGAGGACCTGCTCTTCGATGCGCTTCGCAATGCGCCAGCCGGCGTCCGTGCGGACGAGATCGTCGTTGTAGTAGGCGTAGACGGTGAAGATGAACGACCCGCCCTCGCCTTTCGGAAGCACCATCGGATTGTTGACCAGGGTGCGTCCCGTCGCTCGGTCTCCCGAGAGCTGGATCGTCGAGTTGCTGATCGCGTGGATCGTGGTCGGGAAGATCGCCAGCGCCTTCGCGAGCCAGGCACGGATCTCGGGGTACTTGCCCGCGATGCCACCGCTGCTCACATAGTCGACTTCGGCGTCCGGAACGAAGCACGTATCGAGCAGATTCCAGTCCTTGGTATCGATGGCCCTCGTGTAGCGGATCAGCAGATCGTCGATCTCGATCCGGTCCGCGACATCTCTTGCAGTGAGGGCCATGCGAGTACCTCCAGTCGCTTCGGGGCGGATCGCCCCCTCGATGCGGTCGCGCAGCGTAGAAGAGCGATGCTGCGGCTGCCAGCGATGCGGCGACCGGCAGGGTCGTGTGATCTGCAGTCGTTCGTGCGGCGGAATCTATGCCATCCTCGAAGTTCGCTGCAGCAAGGCGGGCGGGCTCGTACGGACCTCGCCGATCCGCGAGAACTGTCCGCCACCGCTCGGCGGACAAGACGAAAGGCGGAAGCTCCGGATGTCCCATTCCCCGTTCATCCATCGCGGCATCGTCGAGGGCTACTACGGACGCCCGTGGTCCCACGCCGATCGGCGCTGGCTGATCGGACGCATGGCCGACTGGGGGATGAACACTTTCGTGTATGCGCCGAAGGAGGATCCCCTGCATCGCGAGCAGTGGCGCACCCCCTACCCCGCCGAGGTCCTCGAACAGTTCAGGGAACTGATCGACCACGGCGGCAAGCGCGGCATCCGGGTGGGGTTCGCGATCGCGCCGGGTCTGACGATCGAGTACTCGTCGGAGTCCGACCGTCGGGCGCTCCGTGACAAGCTGCACGCCTTCGCGGCGATCGGTGCGCGTTTCTTCTGCCTCGCCCTCGACGACGTACCGAGCACACTCAGCCATGCGGTCGACCGCGCCCGCTTCGGCTCCCTGGGTGCCGCCCATCGCGATCTGGCGCATGCGGTGAAGGCGGATCTTCCGCCGGAGGCGACGCTCTGGCTGGTGCCGACCGACTACGCGGGCACCGCGCACTCGTCCTACCTCGAGACCCTCGCCACGGGTCTCGATCCCGAAATCGAGCTGGGCTGGACCGGGCGCAGCGTTCTCAGTCCGCAGATCCGCAGCGAGGAGGCAGCACTCCGTGCCGCCAGCGTCGGACGGCGCCTGCTCGTGTGGGACAACTTCCCCGTCAACGACGGACCGATGCGAAACACACTCCATCTCGGCCCCTACACGGGTCGGGATTCCGATCTGGCGCGACACGTGAGCGGCGTGCTGCTGAACCCGATGGAGTTCGCCCGGGCTTCGGCGACGGGTCTCGCCACGGCCGCTGCGTATCTGCGTTCTCCGGACGCATACGACACCGAGAGCGCCTGGGCCGACGCGCTTCGCGCGGCCGGTGCGGGCGCGGAGAAGGCGTTTGCGATCTTCGCATCGGCCCATCGCTTCTCGCCGCTCTCGCCCGACGAGCGCGACCCAGACCTGGAACCGATCACGCGCGCCCTGATGCGCGCGATCGAACGCGGCGCGCACGTCGAGTCGACGTCGGCACTCGCCGCCCTGCGCACCGCGCTCGACGAACGTCGTACAGCAGCCGGGACGATCCGCGAGGGACTCGTCGACCGCGCGCTCGCGGCCGAGATCGAGCCATGGCTCGACTCGCACGAGACCGAGACCCGCATCCTCGTCGAGGCCACGGACCTGTTGGCCGCGCTGGTCGCGGATGCACCGGCGATGAAGCTCGCGCTCGCGTTCTTCCGCATGGAGGGACGCCTCACCCGGATCGCTCCGGCGAAGCGCACGAGCTACGGACCGAGGCGCGTCATCCATCCTCAGCTCGCGAGTCTCGAGGATGACGGCGCGCGGTTCAGCTCGGATCCCGTGCTGTTCATCGACCGTTGCCTGGGCGACGAATTGGTGCGCTTCGCCGAGTCGCAGGCGCTGGCGCGACTCGGCGGGCGCGTGGCCCGCCCCGCGGAAGCGTGACCGCGCGCGATGCGCTCGTCCCACACCGGCACGCTCGTCCATCCCACGTACCGGGTCCGTGGCGGTCAGCCCATCGTGCAGCTGTATGGCCGCCTCGACGACGGGCTTCCCTTCCTCGTCGAGGACGACCGCTTCCGCCCCTACTTCTATGTCGGTGCGAAGCACCGCGACCGCATGGCGTCACTGGATGGTGTCTCGCTGCGTGACACCGAACTCCACGATCTCGGCGGACGAGCCCTCGTGCGTGTCGAGGTCGATGTCCCGGGCGCGGTGCGACCGATGCGGGACCGCCTGGCCACCCTGGGGATCGCCTGCTTCGAGGCCGACATCCGCTTTCCGTATCGCTTCCTGATGGATCATGCGCTCCGCAGCGAGATCGTGATCCACGGTGAACCGACGCTCCGGACTGGACGCCTCGCGACCTTCCACAATCCCGAACTCGGTTGCGGCGAGAGCCGCGCCCGGCTCAGCCTGCTGTCGATCGATCTCGAGACCACGCCGGATGCGAGCGAGATCTACTCCGCCGCGCTGGTGGGATGTGCGGTGGAGGAAGTGCATCTCGTCTCGTCTCGACCGGTGGACGGTGCGATCACACACCCCGACGAACGCGGCCTGCTCGCGTGCATGGCGGGCCGCATCCGCGATCTCGATCCCGATCTGCTGCTCGGCTGGAACGTGGTGGACTTCGATCTGCAGGTGTTCGCGCGTCGCTGCAGCGCCAATGGCCTCACTCAGACCGAGGCGTCGATCGGCCGCGCGCCGGGCGCGATCGACTTCCAGGCGGATGGCGGATTCACCCGTCAAGGTCGGGCCAGCGTGACGGGTCGCATGGTGATCGACGGCATCCCGCTGGTGCGCGACGCACTTCGCCTCGACGACTACCGGCTCGGCACCGTCGCGCAGTCGGTGCTCGGTCGCGGCAAACTGATCGACGAGGAAGCACCGGACGCAGCCGCCGAGATCACCCGCATGTACCGCGAGGAGCCGGAGTCGCTCGTCGCCTACAACCGCGAAGACGCGCGCCTGGTGATCGACATCCTCGAGCGCGAGGGCCTGATCGACCTGACGATCGAGCGGAGCCGTCTGACCGGCATGCAACTCGATCGCGTCGGCGCGAGCATCGCCAGCTTCGATCTGCTGTACCTGCCGGAGCTGCGGCGACACGGCTTCGTCGCGCCGAGCGTCGATGCCGAGCGCGATCCGCGAAGCTCGCATGTGATCGGCGGTGCCGTCCTCGATGCGACGCCTGGCGTGATGAAGAACGTCGCCGTGTTCGACTTCAAGAGCCTGTACCCGACCCTGATCCGCACGTTCAACATCGACCCGCTCGCGCTGGCGTCGGGTCGGCGAGCGCCCCGCGGCGCGGCCATCGTGGCGCCCAACGGCGCCCATCTGTCGCGGGAGGACACGATCCTGCCGCGCATCATCGAGCGTTTCATGGCGAGCCGCGAGGCAGCGCGGTCCCGCGGCGACCGTCACGCCAGCCAGGCGATCAAGATCATGATGAACTCGATGTTCGGTGTATTCGCCGCGCCGTCGTGTCGCTTCTTTGATCCCGAACTCGCCAACGCGATCACGAGCTTCGGGCAGCAGACACTTGCCTGGACGGCCGAAGCCTTTCGCGAAGAAGGCCTCGAAGTGATCTATGGCGACACGGATTCGGTGTTCGTGAGGCTCGGTGACGACCTCGACCCGGACGCGGCACACGACCTCGGCGAGCGAGTCCGCGAACGCGTGGCCGCGACCCTCGCCGCGCGCATCCACAGACAGTACGACGTCGAGACGCGGCTCGATCTCGAGTTCGAGAAGGTGTTCTCCCGCTTCTTCCTGCCGCGGGTGCGCGGAGGCGGGGGTGGCAGCAAGAAGCGCTACGCGGGCTGGATCGGATCGGCGGATTCCGGCAAGCTCGAGATCGTCGGCCTCGAATCCGTGCGACGCGACTGGCCCGTCGTCGCGCGCAGGCTGCAGGAGGGCATGCTCACTCGGCTGTTCCGGGACGAACCGGTATTGCCCTTCGTCGCCGAGGTGATCCATTCGACCCGCAGCGGTGGACTCGATGCCGAACTCGTCTATCGCAAGGGCATCCGCAAGGGTTCGCTCGAGAGCTACACGAGTTCGAGTCCGCCGCATGTGCAAGCCGCGCGGAAGCTCGCCCTGAAGACCGGCACGGCTCCGCGCGGCGTCGTGCGATACGTGATCACCACGAACGGCCCCGAGCCGGTGCGGACCGGCGAAGCCCCGCGGCGTGACATCGACCGGGCCCACTACGTCGAACGAGTGCTCCGCCCGGTCGCCGACGCGATCCTGCTCGAACTCGGCGAGAACCTCGACACCGCGCTCGGTCAGCCGAAGCAGCTGGATCTGCTCTAGCGGATCGCTGCGAGCAGTTCGCAGCGCGGGTGGAATCCGAGGCGAGGGAGCGGCGGCTCAGCTCTTCTTCCAACCGGTGGTCGCGCCCTTCACCATCGCAAACGGACCGACCGGCCAGCGGAAGCAGTCGACCATCAGCTGGTTGACTTCTTCGTGGGTCGCGACTCCTTCATCGACGACGCGGGCCGCCTCGCGAAGCATCGCGCCGTAGACGCGGTTGGCGACGAATCCCCAAGCCATCGGGTTGTCGCGCACGACCACCGGATGCTTGCCGCAGGCCCTCGCGCAGTCGACGACGGTTTCGCGCACGTCGCTGGCGGTGGCCTCCGTCACGACGATCTCGGCAAACTTCATCACGAAGGCCGGCGACGCCCAGTGCCAGCCGATCACACGCTCGGGACGTCGCGTGGCACCGGCCATCGCCGCGATCGCGAATCCGCTGGTGTTCGAGGCGAGGATCGTGTGTCGCGGCGCGATTTCGTCGAGTTGGCGGAACACGCCCAGCTTTGCGTCCAGACGCTCGGGCACGCACTCGACCACCAGATCGGCTGCGGCCACGGCCAACGCGATTTCATCGACGTATGTGATCCTCGAGCGCGCCGCGGCGGCGTCTTCGATCGAGAGTTTTCCGCGGGCCACTGCACCGGCCAAGCCGAAGCGCCCCTCTTCGGCGTCCTTGCGGGCGGTCTCGAGTGCCGACGCAGCGATGTCCATACAGACGACGGTGTGACCCGCGACCGCGAGGCTCTGTGAGATCCCGCCGCCCATTACTCCAGCCCCGATCACTCCGACACGCATCTCGACTCCCTCGGCAGACTCCGCTCCGGCGCAGACATCCAGGCCTCCGACGACCGGGCAGAGGGTTGGCAGACGTTCGACGATCGCGCGCGCCCGGTTTCGCGGCTCGCTTGCACGAACGCGCCGCTCATGTACGCAAAGCCGCGAGCACCGCTCGCACGCGCGGTTCATCGGCGCGATCGTCCGGCAGCGGAAACGTGATCCGACTGGCCAGACCGTCGAGGCGGACGCGCAACAGGTCCGCGATGTCGTCGTAGGTTGCGGCCGGCGCGAGCGCATCGAGCAGCTCGTCCGGGATCGCATCCGTGAGATCGCCCCACTTCCCGACTCGCGTCAGGTCCCGCAATCGCGCGCCGACATCGGCGAGTCCGAGCAGCTCGAGGGTTGGCCAGTACGACGGTGTCGAGAACAGGAATCCGAACAGTTCGCGGATGCCTTCGCGTGCCCGGGCCACCGAATCGGCGTCGCGACCCGTGGCGATCAGCTCGGCAGCCATCACGACGAGGCTCTTCGCGTCACGGCCCGTTCGGGCGCTGCCCCGTTCCAGTCGCGGCCATACGACCTCGCGCAGATAGCGGGGAGAACTGTTGGTCGGGTGGCACATCAGTCCGTCGGCCACCTCGCCGGCCAGCGCCGTCATGGCCGGCCCGATGCCTCCGAGATGGATCGGCGGAATGGCCAGGTCGAGCGGTCCAGGATCGAAGAACGGTTGCATGCGCGTGAACGTGTAGTGGTCGCCCTCGATTGCGAGCGGTGTGCCGTTCTGCCAGCAGTCGAAGATCGCGCGCAGCGACGCGACATATTCGCGCATGCGGGGAACCGGCGGTGACCAGGTGCTCGAGTAGCGCCCCACGATGTTGCCCCGGACCTGCGACCCGATGCCGAGTTCGAACCGACCCCCGGAGACCGACTGCAGGTCCCACGTCGCGTGGGCGACGTTCATCGGACTGCGCGGGAAGACCACGAGCACGCTGGTCGCCACGCGCAACCGCGTGGTCGCGGCGAGTGCGGCGTGGGCGACGAGCAGACCGTCGTGCACCGCGTCCGGCACGTTCAGTCCGTCATAGCCCAGCGACTCGGCGCGCCGCGCGTGAGCGGACACCTCGCCGAGGCTCATCCGCTGATCCATCGTGGCCCAGACTTCCATCCACGCCCCCGGATTCGCGGGTCCCGACGCATCGGTCCTGCCCGTTCGTCTTGGTGACAGGCTAGAACGTGTTCCATCCGCCGGCTATGCTCGACCGGGACCCCGGCCTGACTCGGCGGTCCACGGCGCTGCGCGTCCGCGACCGCGCGAAAGGCAGACCACGATGTACGTCGACTACACGCCCGAGCAGCGGGATCTGCGCATGCGGATCCGAGCCTACTTCCAGCAGTTGATGACTCCCGAGCGCGTCCAGGGCATCCGCAATCTCGAGGGCGGGAAGATCTTTCGCGAGACCGTCGCGCAGATGGGACGCGATGGCTGGCTCGGCGTCGGATGGCCGAAGGAGTACGGCGGCGGCGGGTTGACGGCCATCGAGCAGATGATCTTCGTCGACGAACTGAGGCGCGCGGGCGCTCCGTTGCCCTTCGTCACGTTGAATACCGTCGGGCCTGCCCTGATGGCCCATGGTTCGGAGATCCACAGGAGGGAGTTCCTGCCCCGGATCCTGAACGGCGAGATCCACTTCGCGATTGGCTACACCGAGCCCGATGCGGGAACGGATCTCGCGGCCCTCAAGACCGCCGCCGTGAAGGACGGCGACGAATGGGTGATCAACGGAACGAAGATCTTCACCAGCGGTGCCGACGAGGCCGACTACATCTGGCTCGCGGCACGGACCGACCCGGAGGCGAAGAAGCACAGCGGCATCACGATCTTCATCGTCGACACCCGGATACCCGGATTCAGCGCGTCGCCGATCCACACCGTCGGCGGCGGGCATACCTGCATGAGCTACTACGAGAACGTGCGCGTTCCCGAGACGATGATCGTCGGCGGCCTGAACAACGGCTGGCGGTTGATCACCACCCAGCTCAACCACGAGCGGATCGGTCTCGCGGCGTTCGGCGGCATCGCGTTCAAACGCATGGAGGACGTGATCGTCTGGGCGAAGGAGACGAAGGATCAGACCGGGCGCCGCGTGATCGATGATCCCAGGGT
Organism: bacterium; assembly: GCA_031413515.1. Classification (GTDB taxonomy): domain Bacteria; phylum Myxococcota_A; class UBA9160; order UBA9160; family UBA4427; genus TMED88. The sequence continues at coordinate 69,512 of JANOFF010000122.1, read as the reverse complement.
GCAGATCGCGCTCGGCGAGGCCCAGGCGCGTCTCGAGGCCATGAAGGTGATGAACTGGCGGATGGGCTGGGCGCTCGAGAAGGACCAGCTCGATCCCGCACACGCCTCGGCGGTGAAGGTGTCGAGCACCGAATCGCTGATCGATGTCTATCGGCTGCTGCTCGAAGTGCTGGGCACGCCCGGCGCGTTGCGGGCCGGATCACCGGCGGCCGCGCTACAGGGAGCCATGAGCCAGGAAGCGCGCGCATGCCAGATCAACACCTTCGGTGGCGGCGTCAACGAGGTGCAGCGCGAAATCGTCGCCATGGCGGGGCTCGGCATGCCGCGCGCACCGCGCTGAGACGATCCGTCTCGGCAATCTCCCGTCTTCCTCCGCAACACCCGTCCCGATCGAGCCATCGATCCCCAGGAGCACGACCGTCATGGACTTCAGTTTCAGCGAAGAGCAGAACGCCGTGCGCGAACTCGCCCGACAGATCTTCGCCGATGCGTGCTCGAACGAGCGTCTCGCGGGGCTCGAGCGAGACACGCGCGCCGACGGCATCGATCGAGATCTGCTCCGCTCGCTCGCGGAGGCGAACCTGCTCGGTGTGGCGCTGCCGGAGAAGCAGGGTGGCAGTGACTACGGTCTGACCGCGCTGCTGATCCTGCTCGAAGAGGCCGGTCGCGCGCTCGCGCCCGTTCCGCTGCTGTCGAACCTCGTCCAGGCCGCCCAGACGATCGCCGCCTTCGGAAGCGACGCGCAGCGCAACCGGTGGCTGCCCGGTGTCATCGGGGGCGAGACGCTGTTGACGGCGGCACTCGATGAACTCGGATCCAGTGATCCGAGTCGTCCCGGCACGACCGCCCGTTCCGAAGGCCGGTCGTGGGTGATCGACGGTGAGAAAGTCTGCGTGCCCCTTGCGGCGAGCGCCGCGCGGATCCTGGTTCCGGCTTCATCCGACGACGGGGGCGTCGTGCTGCTTCTGGTCGATCCTTCTTCCAAGGGCGTCACACTCGAAGCCGCGGTTGCCAACAACCATGAACGCCAGTTCCGTGTGACACTCGATCGCGTCGAGATCGGATCCGATGAAGTGCTTGCCGACACCACACGGGGCGCCGAAGCAACCCGCTGGATGCATCGGCTCACCAGGGTCGCGACCGCCGCCATGCATCTCGGAGTGGCCGAGGAGGCGTTGCGAAGGACCGCCGAGTACACGAGCTCGCGCAAGCAGTTCGGACGGGCGATCGGCACGTTCCAGGCAGTGACGATGCGCTGCGCCGACGCATTCATCGACGTCGAGTGCATGCGCTCGACGCTCTGGCAGGCGGTCTGGCGACTCGAACAGGATCTGCCCGCCGACACCGAGGTGGCGGCTGCGAAGTGGTGGGCCTGTCGGGGAGGCAACCGCGTGGTACACGCTGCGATGCATCTGCACGGCGGCATCGGGGCCGACATCGACTACCCGATCCACCGTTACCTGCTGTGGTCGAAGCAGCTCGAGCTGACCGCGGGTGGAGCCGGCGTGCAACTGGCAGAGATCGGCGCGCGTCTCGCGCGCGACTGAGGCGCGACGGATCCACGAATCCCTGCCGCTCCGGGATCGATCGAGCGCCACAGGTCTGCGACACTCGAACGCCGGGGGGCGGGCCAACCATGTCGTTCGAGATCCGGATGCCGCAGATCTCCACGGACATGACCGAGGCCGATCTGGTCGGCTGGCTCGCCGGGCCGGGTGATTCGATCACCGAGGGCGAACTGCTCTACGAGATCGAAACCGAGAAGTCGACGGTGGAGATCGAGGCGCCGGCAAGCGGGGTGCTGCGCGAGATCCTGGTTCCCGCAGGCAGCAGCGGCGTGGCGGTCGGAACCGTGCTCGCGATGCTCGACACGGACGCATCGGAAGCTCGCGTGGACCCGCCCTCTGCGCCGACGGATGCCGCGCCGCCTCCCGCGGTGCGAACTCGAAGTCCGCAGGCAACGCCTGCTCCGAGTGCGGACAGGTCGGCGGCCACGATCGATCCGCCCGCAACGAAGGGTGACCGCGCGCCAGATCACTCCGTCGACGTGCCAGCGACCGCGCTGGCCCGGCGCGTCGCGGAGCGAGCCGGACTCGATCTTTCGCGCGTCGCCGGCAGCGGGTCCCGAGGCCGGATCACCCGGGATGATGTCGAGCAGCAGATCGCGGGCGTCACGGCTCTCGACGTGCCCGACGGACGGCTGCCGCGTCCACCGGCTGCGACTTCTTCTTCAGTGCACACGACCGCACCGGCGGGTTCGGCCGCAGGTGTCGGACCGGGCTCGACGGAGCACGCGACGACCCTCGCGACGCGATGCAGGGTCGACACGGCGCTCGCGGTCCTCGATCGACTGAACCCGAAAGATCCCGGCGACCGGTCGATCCGACTGATCGATCTGGTGGTTCGGGCCGCGGCGCTGGCCCTCCGGGAGATTCCCGAGGCCAACACGACCTGGAACGGTGCAGAGCCGATTCAGCGCGAGCGGGTCGACATCGAGATTTCTCTCGGGGCGGATCGCACGAGCGTCCTCTATCGGGTTCGAGACGCCGCACACCAGGGACTCGCTGCGCTCGCGGCCGAGCGCCGCCGCAGGCCCAACGGGCAGACCGATCCGAACCCGGCGGCCGCCGCGGAGGCTTCCGAAGCAGGGCTCCGCATCGAGGACGTCGGGGCATTCGGCCTCACGGGCGTGAGCCCCGCGGCACCGAAGTCGCACAGCTACGCGTTGGGGGTCGGCGCAGCCGTGACCGAACCGGTGGTCGAAGATGGTCGGCTGCTCGCGGGCAAGGTGCTGACGCTGAGCCTGGCGCCGAATCCCCGAATCGACGGCGTGATCATCGGGGCGAGGCTTCTCGCCGCAATCGCACGGCGCCTCGAGAGGCCGCTCGAGATGATCGTCTGAGTCGGCACCGAGCCCGGCTCGCGCCGCCTACAGGGCGGACCAACTCCGCGAAATTTCACGCAGATCGGGTCGCTTCTGGGCGGTGCGTTTGCGGATCATCGCCTCGATTCCGCGCAACACGTCGCGCCGACTGACCTGACCGATCAGGCGCCCGTCCTCGATCACTGGCAGCCGCCGGATCGGCGTGGTCAGGAAGTAGTGGGCGATCGCATAGAGATCCATCTCGGGCGAGATCGTCCGGCCGGCGGTGGTCATGAAGTGTCGGACCAGGCCGGCCTCTTCCTGCCGACCCGCGTAGAACTCGTCCGAAGACAGCACCCGCAGACAATCCAGCTCCGACAGCACGCCCACCACAGCGCCCGCCGCGTCGACAACGGGAGCTCCCGAGATGTGTTTGGCCAGCAGGATTCGCATTGCGGTGACGATTCCGTCGCCTTCTCTCAGGGTGACGAGGGAGGTCGCCATGATGTCTCGCGCGGTCGGAACGCGGTTCCACTCGCTCATCGGCTCTGTCCTCCCGGGTCAGCCCTGCCGCACTCCGCGGATTCGCCACTGCGCGCAGTTCGGTGCTTGAATCGATAATCCACTCGGTACGAATCTGATTGCCCGTGCTTCACTCTTCATTATTCTACGATCGGGATCTCATCCCAAGCAAGGAAGAACAGACAGGCATCCACCCGCGACGGCGGAATCCAGAAGATCGGCGTCGATCCGAGCCGCAACTTCGGTCCTGCATGCCTGCCTTCCAGTTGCGCGGTCGCTGCACTCTCTTTCATCTTCGAAGCCACATCGACTCGTCCCGTGGGAGTCGCATCGCGGATGCATCATGGCTGTGTGCACGGTGGTGCTGCGCACGCTTGATGGTCCCACTTGCGCCCCCTAGTATGTCGCCCGCCCCGACCCAGAGAGTGCACCGCCGATCGGCCACACGAGGCGAACGCGTCTTCGAACGCACCCCTCGATGTCTCCGGGATACGGCGTGGAAGCAGGGGCCGGAACCATCAAGGGCAACCGCCCGACTCGGGATCTTCCCGACACGCGGACCCGCGACTGACGGGCAAGAACAGAGATGGCCACGCACAAGACCAGCAGGGGGCTGGACCTTCCGATCGCCGGACGGCCCATGCAGGTGATCCGCGGACGGGCCTCGGTCACGCGCGTCGCCGTGATGGCGGACGACTTCCCGGGCATGAAGCCCCGGGTTCTCGTCGAAGAGGGCGAGACGGTTCGACGCGGCCAGGCGTTGTTCGAGAACCGGAAGATTCCCGGCGTGATGCACACGGCGCCGGGCGCGGGGCGCATCATCGGCATCCATCGCGGGGCGCGGCGCGTCCTCCAGTCGATCGTGATCGACCTTTCGGACACGGAACGCGCCGGAACCCCGCGCGCCGACGAACTGGTCCCATTCGCGTCGTACACGGGCAAGCGTATCGACGCACTGACGCGACTCGAGATCCGCGACCTGCTCGTCGAATCTGGCATGTGGACTGCCCTGCGCACCCGCCCGTACAGCAAGTCGCCACCGATCGACGCAGAACCCGCGGCCATCTTCGTCACCGCCATCGACACCGCACCGCTCGCCCCCTTGCCCGAGGTCGTGCTCGCGGATCGGATCGCCGACTTCGAGCGCGGGCTGCGCATCATGGCGAAGCTCACGAGCGGCGAGACATACCTTTGCGTCGCCGAGCACTCGGACCTGCCCGACAAGATCGATGCTCCAGTTTCCGTCGAGATCTTCAGTGGGCCTCATCCGTCGGGAACACCCGGGCTGCACATCCACCTGCTCAAGCCCGTCAGCCGGACCAGAACGGTTTGGCACATCGGATATCAGGATGTCGCAGCGATCGGTCGTCTCTTCGAGAGCGGCCTCCTGGACGTCGAGCGGGTCATCTCGGTCGCGGGCCCGCCGGTGCGCGATCCGTCGCTCATCCGGACTCGGCTCGGTGCCTCCACCGAGGACATCGCGGCTGCCGCGGTGGATACGGGCGTGGAGGTGCGGCTGATCGCGGGTGACGTGCTCTCCGGCAAGAAGGCCGACGGCCATACCTTCGGCTTCCTGGGTCGATTCGACCGGCAGATCAGCGTGCTCGCCGAAGATCGCGAGCGTCACTTCCTCGGATGGCTCGGGCCAGGCATGGGCAAGTTCTCCGTACTCCGGTTGTTCGCCTCGAAGTTCTTCGGCGTGAAGGAGTTCGACATGACGACCGCGGTGCACGGCTCGGCGCGACCGATGGTCCCGGTCGGCACCTACGAGCAGGTCATGCCCCTCGACATCCTCCCGACGTTTCTGCTGCGTTCGATGATGGTGCAAGACCTCGAGAAGGCCGAGGCGCTCGGCGCACTCGAACTCGACGAGGAGGACCTCGGCCTCTGCACCTTCGTCTGCCACAGCAAGATCGTCTACGGACCGATCCTGCGACGAAACCTGGACCTGCTCGAGAGCGAGGGCTGATCTTCCGATGAAGTTCATCCGCAATCAGCTCGACAAGATCGCTCCCCTGTTCGAAAAGGGAGGCCGGTTCGAGCGCTATCACTCGATCTACGAGCTGCAGGACACTTTCTTGTTCACGACGGGCGAGGTGACCCGCTCGGCCTCCCACGTGCGCGACGCGATCGACATGAAGCGGCTGATGATCACGGTCGCTGCCGCCCTGTTGCCCTGCATGCTGATGGCGTGCTGGAACACCGGTTATCAGGGCATGCTCGCGATCGCCTACGGTGCAGCGCCACTCGACAACTGGCAGACCGATCTGTGGTCGGGGCTCGGGCTCTCCTTCGATTTCAAGAGCTCCTTCCTGTGCATCGTGTTCGGTGCACTCTACTGGCTGCCCGTCTACGCCACGGTGATGATCGCCGGCGGCGTCTGCGAAGTGATCTTCGCCGTCGTCCGGGGCCACCAGATCAGCGAGGGGTTCGTCGTCACCGGCGCATTGCTGCCCCTGACGCTCCCTCCGACGATCCCGCTCTGGATGGTCGTGCTCGGAACCGCGTTCGGAATCGTGATCGGCAAGGAGATTTTCGGCGGAGTCGGGATGAACTTCCTCAATCCCGCCCTGACGGCGCGAGCCTTTCTCTTCTTCGCGTATCCCGGCTCGATGAGCGGTGATTCGGTCTGGATGGCCGCCGATCTCCAGGGCATCGATTCCTACAGCGGCGCGACCCTGCTCGCCCAGGCGGCCGCAACCAAGGGCGTGCTCGAGGGTCACAGCTGGTGGGCGGCCTTCTGGGGCTGGATTCCGGGGTCGATGGGCGAAACGTCCACCTTCGCCGTGCTGTTGGGGGCCGCCGTGCTGGTGATCACGGGCGTCGGCAGCTACCGGACCATGCTGGGCATCCTCGTCGGCACGATCGTCATTTCGCTGGTGTTCAACATCTCGGGGTCGACCACCAACCCGATGTTCGACGTGCCCTGGTACTGGCACGTCGTGCTGGGTAGCTGGGCGTTCGGCACCGTCTTCATGGCGACGGATCCGGTTTCGTCGGCATTCACGAGCCGTGGCAAGTGGATCTACGGATTCATGATCGGCGTGATGGTGGTGCTGATCCGCGTCGTCAATCCCGCATACCCGGAAGGAATGATGCTCGCGATCCTGTTCATGAACATGCTCGCGCCCTTGATCGATCACTTCGTCGTGCAGGGCAACATCCGCCGGAGGCTCGTGCGCAGTGCAGCATAGTACCGGCTACGTGCTCGGGTTCTCGGCGATCGTGTGCGTCGTCTGCGCGCTGTTCGTCGCCGGCTCAGCGGTCTCGCTGAAGGACCTCCAGGACCAGAACATCCTGGTCGATCGACAGAAGAACGTGCTCGCGGTCGCCGGGCTGATTGAGAGCGGCGAGAAACTGACGCCGGCCGAAGTGCAGCAGCGATTCAACGATTCGATCCGTCCCATCGTGATCGACATGGCGACCGGAGAACAGGACGACCAGATCGATGCAACGACCTTCGATCAGCGCGCAGCCTCCAAGGACGAGACACGGAGCCGCCGCGCCCCGGAGAATCCGTCCAAAGTGGGTCGGGTACCCGATAGCGGGTTGGTCTACGAAGTGGTCGAGGACGGTCAGGTCAAGTTGTTCATCCTGCCGATCGAGGGGATGGGCCTCTGGTCGATCCTGTACGGATACATCGCGCTCGAGCCCGACTTGAACACCGTCAAAGGCATCACGTACTACGCTCACGGTGAGACGGCCGGATTGGGGGGCGAGGTCGACAACCCGCGATGGAAGGCGCTCTGGCCAGGTCGAAAGGCGTTCGACGATCGAGGCAACGTGAAGATCCAGGTGAAGAAGGGGCCCGCCGGTCCGCCGAGCGAGGACCCGTACCAGGTCGACGGGCTGTCCGGCGCCACGCTGACCAGCCGTGGCGTGACCAACATGCTGCATTTCTGGCTCGGTGAGTCCGGCTTCGGCCCATACATCGCCCGCCAGAGAGAGTCTGGAACTGCAAAGGGGACTTGATGGCATCTCAGGCACGGGAAGCGCTGCTCGATCCGCTGATCAACAACAATCCGATCTCGCTGCAGGTCCTCGGCTTGTGTTCGGCGCTCGCTGTCACCACGAAGATGGAGACGGCGTTCGTGATGGCGCTTGCCGTCACGGCGGTGACTGCGCTCGGGAACTACTTCATCAGCCTGATCCGGAACTACATCCCGTCGAGCATCCGGATCATCGTCCAATTGACGATCCTGGCGTCGCTCGTGATCGTGACGGACCAGATCCTCAAAGCCTTCGTGTTCGACATCAGCAAGCAGTTGTCGGTCTTCGTCGGCCTCATCATCACCAACTGCATCTTGATGGGCCGCGCAGAAGCGTTCGCAATGCAGAACCCGCCGGTCCTCTCGTTCGTCGATGGGATCGGCAATGGGCTCGGCTACGGGCTCGTGCTGATGGTGGTGGCCTTCGTCCGCGAGTTGCTCGGGAGCGGCAAAGTCTTCGGAATGACGGTTCTGCCGCTGGTGACCGAGGGCGGTTGGTATCAGCCCAACGGCTTGATGCTGCTGGCACCTGCTGCGTTCTTTCTGATCGGCACATTCATCTGGGTCTTGCGCAGCCTGAAGCCCGAGCAGGTCGAGGAGGATTTCCATGTTGGAGCACTATTTGAGCCTGGCCACGAAAGCGGTGTTCGTTGAGAACATGGCCCTCGCCTTCTTCCTGGGGATGTGCTCGTTCCTGGCCGTCTCGAAGAAGGTGGAAACCGCGATCGGGCTGGGTGCCGCCGTCATCTTCGTGCTCGGCGTCACGACGCCCATCAACCAGATATTGAACGAGCGCCTGCTGAAGCCCGGTAGTCTCGCGTGGGCCGGTCTGCCCGACGTCGATCTCGGGTTCTTGCAGTACCTGGTGCTGATCGGCACGATCGCGGCCGTCACGCAGATCGTCGAGATGTCGATCGACCGATTCTCGCCGGACCTCTACAACGCCCTCGGCGTGTTCCTGCCGCTGATCGCAGTCAACTGCGCGATCCTCGGCGGGGCGCTCTTCATGGTGCAGCGCGACTACACGCTCGGCGAAGCCACCGTGTTCGGCGTCGGCTCCGGGCTCGGGTGGGCGCTTGCCATCGTCACGCTGGCCGCTCTGCGGGAGAAGCTCCGGTACAACGACATCCCCCAGGCGCTTCGCGGCCTGGGCGTGACCTTCATGGTCGTTGGATTGATGGCCGTCGGGTTCATGGCGTTTTCCGGGATCCAGCTCTAGCCGTCGGATCAGCGTGGGTGCGCTCGAAGGCGTGATCGTCCCCGCACGAGTCCAGGTGCCAACTCAGGAAGCGATTCAGGAGCCCGCCCCATGCTGACGGTCATCTACGGAATCGTCGGTTTCACAGTCGTGATCCTCGCGCTCGTGGCGATCCTGCTCTTCGCGCGCGGACGACTCGTGTCATCCGGCGCAGTCACGATCACGATCAACGACGACCCCGACAAGGCGCTGCGCACCGCCTCCGGATCCACCCTGCTTTCGACCCTGGCGGACAACAAGCTCTTCATTCCATCGGCTTGCGGAGGTCAGGGAACCTGTGGCGTGTGCCGGGTCGTCGTGCGCGAGGGAGGCGGGTCGCTGTTGCCGACCGAGGCCGGACACATCTCGCGCAAGGAAGCGCGACAGGGCGTTCGCTTGTCGTGTCAGGTCAAGGTCAAGGAGAACATGCGGATCGAGGTTCCTGCGGAGGTCTTCGAGATCCGCAAGTGGACCTGCAAGGTGCGATCGAATCACAACGTCGCCACCTTCATCAAGGAGCTCATTCTCGAACTGCCCGAGGGTGAGGAAGTTCCGTTCCGCGCAGGGGGCTACATCCAGATCGAGTGCCCTCCGCACGTCGTGAACTACAAGGACTTCGTCGTCGAAGACGAGTATCGCGAGGATTGGGACAAGTTCGATCAATGGCACTTCGTGTCGAAGGTCGACGAGCCCATCGTCCGCGCCTATTCGATGGCGAGCTATCCCGAAGAACGCGACATCATCATGCTCAACGTCCGGATCGCGTCCCCGCCGCCGCGTATGCCGGACGTGCCGCCCGGCAAGGCTTCGTCGTACATGTTCGGACTCGAGCCGGGCGACGAGGTCATCATCTCCGGTCCGTACGGTGAGTTCTTCGCGAGAGACACCCACAACGAAATGATCTTCATCGGCGGCGGCGCCGGCATGGCACCGATGCGCTCGCACATCTTCGACCAGTTCCGCCGGCTGCACACCAAGCGCAAGGTCAGTTTCTGGTACGGCGCACGAAGCCTCCGCGAATCCTTCTACGTCGAGGACTTCGACTCGATCGCCGCCGAGAACCAGAACTTCAGCTGGCACCTCGCGTTGTCCGAACCCCTTCCGGCCGACAACTGGACGGGCCTCAAGGGATTCATCCATCAGGTCCTGTTCGACAACTATCTCAAGGACCACCCTGCTCCCGAGGACTGCGAGTACTACATCTGCGGACCGCCGATGATGAATGATGCGGTGATCCAGATGCTCACGGACCTCGGCGTCGAACGCGACAACATCATGTTCGACGATTTCGGTGGATGAGCGGGTGACGGGATCCACCCGGCGACCTGTGCCGAGAGGACTCGTTCGCGCGTCCGTGGCCAATCGACGGCCGAGGTCTCAGTGCCCACTCCGTTCGCGCTGACGAGCCGCACGCAGATCCTGCTCGGCGTGGGGTTGGTCCTGTTGGCCGGACTGTCGGTGCATCGGCTGTGGTTCGCCGGGCCGGCTGGCCCGTACGTGGCGTTCGGCGGCGAGACCATGGGGACGACCTGGGAGGTCAAACTCGCGAGCGAGGAACTCGGCCCCGACGAGATCCGCGACCTGCCCGTGCTCGTCCAGACTACGATCGACGAAGTCGTCGCGCGGATGTCGAGTTGGGATCCCGACTCGGACGTATCCCGATTCAACTCGCACCATTCGATCGAACCCTTCCCGATCTCGAGCCTCACCGCCGAGGTACTCGCCTCCGCGGAACGTGCCAGTGTCGCGACGCGCAGCGCTTTCGACGTGACCGTCTCACCGCTGGTGGTTGCCTGGGGGTTCGGGGCCGCGGGCGGGACACCCGAACCGCCGGACGACGCCACTATCGCCCGGATGCTGGAACACGTCGGGCACGGATTGCTCATACTCGACGTCGACGGTCCGACTCTTTCCAAGCGCGATCCCCTCGTCGAGATCGACGTCGCCGCGATCGTCCAGGGGTTTGCGGTCGATCGCGTGGCACGAGCGCTCGAGGCCGAGGGTCATCGAAACTACCTCGTCGAGGTCGCGGGCGAGTTGCGCGCATCCGGTGTCAGACTCGATGGAAGGCCTTGGCGTGTGGCGATCGAACGACCCTCGGATGGATTGACGCGCGAGATCCACGTGACGCTCGATCTTCGGGATCTCGCCATGGCCACTTCGGGCGACTATCGCAACTACTATGAGATCGATGGAAAGCGGATCTCCCACACGATCGATCCCCGCAATGGAAGACCGATCGCGCATCCGCTCGCCTCGGTCAGTGTCGTAGACCAGAGCGCGATGTGGGCCGACGCGTTGGCCAAGGGCCTCAACGTGCTCGGCCCGGCGGCCGGCTATCATGTTGCCGAGACCCAGGGTATTGCGGCCTACTTCATCATCCGACGCGGTGATGGCGGATTCGAGAGCCGTCCGACGACGGCCATGCAGGCTCTGCTGAGTCGGACCGAAGCGACCGAAGGGGCGAACGAGTCCGAGTGATCACCGATCCAGTCGGTGCCGATCGGATGGAGAGGATCCCGAAGTGCAGACACTCATCGTCACCGCTGTCTTCATCGCACTCATCATGGCAGCCATGGCGGTGGGTGTGATCTTCTCGAACCGGAGCCTCCGGGGTTCGTGTGGTGGGGCAGGCGAGGGCTGCGAATGCACCGTGGCCAAGCGGCGGCGCTGCGTCGCGAATCAGGAAGCCCATGACTGATCCGACACGGATCCGTCGCAGACAAGACCCCCGGGCCATCCCGTCAATCGGCCTCGACGTCCCCGTCGTCGCCGGTGAAGCCCGTGTAGTTCTCAGCCTGTCGCGTCGTGAAGACGGACCAGAGTGAGATCAGCACCAACGCAGCGAGACTCGTCTGCAGCAGCAGGAATCCGGCAACCTTCATGGGCGCGAACGCCGGGCTCGCGAAACGCACGAGCCAACCGGATCCCTCCGACACCAGGCCCGCAAGGAACGGCACGGCGATCAGCCATGCTTTGAGGCCTCCGCTGACCGGGATGAACAGCATGAGATGAGTGAGTACGAGCAGCAGCATCCCCATCGCGAACAGATGGAAGTGGGACACCTCTGCGAGACCCTGATAGCTGCGCGGGGAGAGAAACTCTTCCTCGTTGCCGAGGTAGTAGGCCGTCACGGATGAAGGATCGAGCGACATCTTGTCGAAGTACAACATGCCATTCGTGATCCACAGCAGGACGACATAGACGGCGTACATGACGACGATGGTCTGTAGCAGTCGATTGCGGCTCCACTCCCCCGTGACGACGAACCGCATCCCGCTCTCGTGCTCCTGCATCCGCGCTGGGTCTGGCTCACGCTCACTTGCTGAGCAGGAGCGCATAGTAGGCGAGCATCCGACGAACACCCTCCGTCGCTGCCTGCGCGGACAGGGTAGCACCCGAGACCGCGTCGACGTCGCGTCCGATCCGCAGTCCGTCGTCGCCGTCCGTTCCGGCGAAGCCGTTGTACCACTCCTCGGATGGCAGGTAGTCGAGCGGCTCATAGAAGGCCAGCACACGAACCGATTCGACGCGCCCATCGCGGCCCAGAACGACGATGAATCCCTCCGATTTGGTCCTGACCGTATGGACGTCGATGTGCGCGTAGCCGATCACTTCCTCACCACGCCATGCCGTATGGATCGATACGAGCCGCGTATCGAGCCGCGACCTCGCCCGCTTCTGGATCGCCTCGACCTGCTCGGCGGTGAGCACGAAGGTGGCGTGGTCGATGCGGTCGGCGTCGGGGAAGGCGAGTGCGAGCGCCTCCTTCTGCGTGAAGAAGACTTTCGATTCGGCAGGGATCGCGAGCAGCGCCACCAGAACCGGGGCGAGCAGCGCCACGATCCTAGAAGACATATCCCACTCCGAAGTTGACGAGATCAGCCACGTCATCCGGATCCGATTCAGGTCGGATGTTCTGGTAGTCGAGCTTGAACACGATCTGCGGAATCGGCTTGAACTGGAGGCCCACCGTGTAGATGTCCTGTGCGAACTTGTAGTTGGTGAGATATCCGACGGGCATCTTGTTCTGGGTGTCGACGTACTCGTACCGGAAGTAGGGTTCGAGCGACATGCGCGTGTCGTCGAGGATCAAAGGCATCACATCGTATGCGCCTTGCGCGTACCAACCCATCATCCGGCTCGCGATCGCCTTCTGTCCGGTCGGCGTGTTGTTCAGTGCGACGTTCAACTGGGCCGCGTCCCCGATGAATGCCTGCGTGAACAAGCCCCGGAGTGTCATGCCATAGCGCTTGTACTCGGCGTGGAACTCGTACAGCGTGGTCGGTGTGCCGGGCACGACGGTCCCCATGTTCGCCGGTGTCGTCGCGCAAGTCGGTCCACAGGACATCTGGTTCTGACCGGACTTGCCCGAGTATGCCGACCCGCCGAAGATCAGCCCGTTGACCACGTCGAAATCGAAGCGTCCGACGAAGGCCCAGTTGTTGACCAGCGCCAGACCTCCGTTCTGTCTCCCGCCACGGATACCGGAGACCGAGAATCCCTTCGCGTTCATCCCGTTGACCGCGTACATCCGGTAGCGAAAGCGACCTCCGATCTCTCCGAAGACACCGCCGCCGTTCTCGCGCCAGGTGGTCGGAATGATCTGCAACTCCACCGAGGGACGGAAGACACCATGGAAGAACGTCGGCTCGTGGATCTCGTTGATGAATCCCATCGGGAGCAACACGAGGCCCACCCGCATGTTGAACTCCTCGCGCGGGAGCCAGTCGACCGTGATGAACTCGGCCGACACGGAGCCGCCTGCACCCGTTCCACCGTGCTCGAACTCGAGTTCGGTGTTGACGACCCACTGATCGTTGAACTTGTACCCGACGTAGAGAACTGCGCGAAGCGCATCGAACACGTCGTTCTTGGAAACCGTGCCACCCTTGCCGTCATTCTCGTCCGTGACTGTGGCTTTCAGCACGACCTCGCCATAGCCACCGATGCTGAGTCCCTTGTCGTGGTAGTACACCTTGGAGGCCGCCGGCCCGAGGCCGCTGAAACTCGTGAGCGCCACGTCCTCCGGTACCGTGGCCGCAGTGACCGCTCGACTGAGTTCTTCGGCGATGACTTCGACCGTGCTCTCGAGTTTGTCGATTCGCGCTTTGTCGGCAGCGGCTGCCTTCGACTGCCTGTCCGCTTCCGCCGTCTCGTCGGCGGACGCTGCTTCCGGAGGAGTCGCCGCTACCACGCCCGGCGCCGTCTCCTCGCCGAGTGCGGGCAACGCCAGGATCGAGGCGATCGCCAGCGCCACGATCGCAGTCCGGCAGGTTTTCCCGAGTGCTCCAGATGTCGATCCCATCGCGCCCGCGCCCTCTCGATAGACCCACGGTTTCCGGCCCACGGGACTCAGGATGAAGTCGCGGAGCCGCACACGACCGAACCGATTCCTCACGGTCGAGCGTCTCAGGATTCATAGAGAAATTGAAAATCATTTGCAACAAGAGATCGACGCAGGCGGGCCAGGGAACCTGACGGCGCGTCGAACCGCTGGGCAGGAAGCCGACCCTACCCGCCGAACAGCGACCCGTGGAAATACCGGACCAGCACAGTCGCGCCGATCCCGAGGCCGATCGCCAGCCACGAGAGCTCCTTCAGGCCCCTCAGCGTCGACTTTCCGGTGAACGGAATGAGCGGCGTTGCCTCGTAGAATGGGCGATATCGATCCGCGTCCGTGACCAGCTTGCGTCGATCCTGATGAGTCGAACCGATCAGGACGAAGACCGGAAACCCGCCGAAGAAAGCAACGTCCGAGGCAAATCCGTTCGGAATCAGATGTACGACTCCGAAGATCGCCGTTGCCATGAAGACCGCATGGCGCGTGATGAAGTGGACCCCCTTCGGCTGTACGGTCGAATCACCTCCCTGTGCCGCGGTCATCGAAGTCGGGCTGGGTGTGACCAATCCGGCGAACAAGAGCACGAACGCGACGCCCATCCCGACCTGGATCACGAAATAGAGCACCGGCGACATCGGAATCGACCACAGCAGGGCACCGGAGTGCTTGTTGCCGAAGTAGACCGTGCACAGAGGTACGAAGATTCCGAGGGCGACCAGCGAGTACACCCCCTGGAAACCCCGGTCGCCGAGTCCGCGAACGAGGGACGGCCGGTAGCGAATGCTCGACATCAGCATGTGGGTTGCTGCGAAGGTCGCCCACAGCAGCAGAATGGTCGAAGTCGGCGACACGGGCAGTCCCCCTGCTTGCCTGAACGGATCGCACCCGAATCACGGGGCGGGCGCGGCCCCGGTCGGCCGCAGAACCATACGCCTTCGAGCTGCCTGTGTCTGCGAAGCGGGGTATCGACTCGGGCGACGGACATGGTTTCCGCGCGATCCCATACCGCGGCGATCTGCTTCGAATCCCCCGCCGATCGGTTGGTCGGCAACGTGGCTATTCTGCGAAGCGTGCCCACGAGCCCGCAAGCGCGTTCCAGCCACGCCGCGTTCCTGTGCCGCCCGGCTGAGATTGCTCGGATGGCTCGAGCCCTTCGGCGAATCGGATCGTCACTGACGATCATTCTGGTGATCGCCGCCTTCAGCCCCGATCACGCCGCCGGCCATGCCAGGAGCGTTTCGTACTCGAGTTGGGAGTTCACCGACGACGGCGCCCGGGTCCAGGCGCGCATCTCGCTGCTCGAGTTGTCGCGGCTCGGGATCCCACTGCCGATCGGCGAGGGGTTGAACGATCAGACTTCCGGCGCACCAGTGGGTCTCTACCTCGCCGACCACCTCGAACTCTTCAGCGGAACCGAGCGCTGCCTGCCGGCGAACGTACCGGTCTCGCACCCGGCCGAGGATGGCTCGGTGTCCTATCGCTGGGCGCTGACCTGTACAGGAGGTCCCACCGAGCGAACGATTCGCACGTCGATCCTGCTCGATCAGGCACCGTCGCACCTGCACTTCGCCCGCCTCGTCCGGCACGACGAAGACGGTACGCCGGCGAGGATCCTGGAGCGCGTACTGTCCGAATCCGATCCACAGTGGGAACTCGCGCCCCACGACGGAGTCGAGCAGCGCGTCGAGTCGACCGGAACGTCTCTCGGTGCATACGTGAGACTCGGCATCGAGCACATCCTCTCGGGTTGGGACCATCTCGCGTTCGTCTTCGCCCTGGTGTTGCTGGCCGGAAGCCTCGGCGAAGTCGCCAGGCTCGTCACCGGTTTCACGATCGCGCACAGCATCACGCTCGCCCTCGCGGTGTTGGGCTGGGTCGATCCGCTGAACGGTCCGGTCGAAGCGATGATCGGGTTCTCGGTCGCGCTGGTCGCACTCGAGAACTCATGGCTGCAAGCGGGTCGGGGATGGAAGATCCCTGCGATCGCGTTCGGCGGATTGCTCGTTGTCGCTGCGATCAGTGCAACCGGACGCGGCAGCTTGCCGGTGTTCGCAGCCCTCGGACTCGCGCTCTTCACCGCGAGCCACTTCGGTCTGCTGACCGCGTCGCGTTCGCCCGCGACACTGCGGGTCGTGCTGGCATTCGCGTTCGGTCTCGTGCACGGCTTCGGGTTCGCCGGCGTGCTGGCTGAAATGGAGCTCCCGGCGAATCGATTGTTCGCTGCCCTGTTCGGATTCAATCTCGGCGTCGAGATCGGACAACTCGCAGTGGTCGCGCTCGTGTGGCCCGCACTCGTCTGGCCCGCACTCGTCTGGCTGAGGGCGATCGCCGGAGGGCGGCCCCACCGGCTGCTCGTGGACGTCGCCGGCTCGGCGATCTGTGGAGTCGGCCTCTTCTGGTTCCTCACCCGGGCCTTCGAGACCGGCATCGGATGACCGCGATCGACCTCCTGCCCGATCGTTTCGCATAGACTACCCGCGTCCAGCGATTCCACGCGGAATGGGCCGAGGGAGGATCGACGATGCGCGCCGATGAGTACGAAGGAAACGATGCACTGGGTCTGGCCGGATTGATCGCGCGCGGCGAGGTCACGGCGAGCGAACTGCTCGACGCGGCACTCGCGCGAATGTCGGAGTGCAATCCCGACCTGAACGCAGTCGTGATCCCGTTGGAAGAACACGCGCGGGCGGCCATCGCTCGCGGCTTGCCGGATGGGCCGTTTCGCGGCGTTCCCTTCCTGATCAAGGACCTCGCGCTGCAGATCAAGGGCTCCCGCACCACCAACGGCTGCCGCTTGTTCCGTGATCATGTTGCGGATCACGACAGTGAACTCGTCGCCCGCTACGACCGCGCGGGGCTCGTGACCTTCGGACGCACGGCCTCTCCCGAGTTCGGCCTGACGACCACCACCGAATCGACGCTGTTCGGGCCGACCCGCAACCCCTGGAACCGCGACCATACGTCGGGAGGCTCATCGGGCGGAGCCTCGGCGGCCGTTGCGGCGGGCATCGTCCCGCTCGCCAACGCAAGCGACGGCGGCGGTTCGATCCGCGTGCCCGCCTCGTGCTGCGGCCTGTTCGGGATGAAGCCGACACGCGGACGCACGCCCTTCGGCCCCGACGCGGGTGAGGGCTGGAGCGGCATGAGCACGGTCCACGCCGTCTCACGATCCGTCCGCGACAACGCCGCCCTTCTCGATGCTTCGGAGGGAGCCGAAGTCGGTTCTCCCTACTGGGCACCGCCGAAGGTTCGTCCATACCTCGACGAAGTCACTCGTACACCCGGCCCGCTCCGCATCTCGATGCTGACCGAGACATTCAACGGAACGCCGACGCATCCGCACTGCGTCGACGCCGTGGAAGCCGTGGGCAAACTGTGCGAATCGCTCGGGCATCGGGTCGAACCGATGAAGCTCACGATCGACCGGGCGGCTCTGGGCTCTGCGAGTCAGGCCATCATGGGTGCGAATCTGATCGCCACGCTCGAGGATCGAGCCGCGGGGCTCGGTCGCGAATTCGGGCCCGATGACGTCGAGCCCTTCAGCTGGATGTCGGTACAAAGTGCCCGGCAACGAACTGCGAGCGACTATGCGCGGGCGATTCGAACGATCCACTCGATCGGTCGGACGATCGATGCCCACTTCGATCGATTCGACGTCATCCTGACACCCACGATGGGTGCACCTCCCGAGCGGATCGGCACGCTGTCGCTGGCGAATCCCGATCTCGCCGCGATGGTGCCGGCCCTGCTGAGATCCGTCGGCTACACGCAGGTCTTCAATGCCTCCGGACACCCCGCGATGTCGGTCCCGCTCTACTGGAGCGCCGACGGCCTCCCGATCGGCGTCCAGTTCGCCGGACGATTCGGCGACGAGGGAACGCTCTTCCAGCTCGCCGGTCAACTCGAGGCCGCGAAGCCCTGGTGGGACGCGCGTCCGCCCCGCTGATCACCGCAGGTCGGGGCTCGGATTCCACGCGGTCCGAATCGGTCCCGAAAGCGTTATTCTGGTCGGCCCTTTTTCGAACACAGCCCCACGGAGGAACAAATGGCCCGAGAAGCCGTGATCGTCGACAGCCTGCGAACAGGTCTCACCAAAGCCCATCGCGGATCCTTCAACGCCACCGAGCCGGCCGACTATCTCGCGCACTGTCTGCGCGAGGTCGTTGCCGCGAATCCGAAGGTGGATCCGGCTGAGATCGAGGACGTGGTCGTCGGCACCGGCTTCCCGGAAGGCTGCCAGGGCATGAACGTCGCGCGCATCGCCGCGATGGCGGCGGGCTTCCCGAAAGAAGTGGCGGGCACGACGGTCAATCGATTCTGCTCCTCGGGCTCCCAGGCGATCGCCATGGCGGCGCATCAGATCATCCATGAGGGCGCCGAGGTCGCGATCGGCGCCGGCGTCGAGACGATCACGATGATGCAGAACGGCACGCAGAACACGAACCGACTCGCCAATGCGGCGGCCGCCGCGCGATTCCCCGGTCTCTACTTCCCGATGGGCCTGACCGCCGAGATCGTGGCCGAACGCTACAAGGTCTCACGCGCCGATCAGGACGCGTACGCGCTCCAGAGCCAGCAGCGCTACGCGGCGGCCGTCGATGCGGGATACATCCGTCAGGAGATCAGCCCGATGAAAGTCACCCGCAAGGTGATGAAGAAGGGCGAGGAGCCGTACGACGAGGATTTCACGGTAGAGCTCGACGAATGCAATCGGGCCGACACCACGCTCGAGGGATTGTCGTCCCTGAAGCCCGTATTCAAGCCTGCGGAACAAGGCGGCACGGTCACGGCCGGCAACGCGTCGCAACTCTCCGATGGCGCATCGGCCACGCTGCTCATGTCCGCAACCCGGGCGAAGCAGCTCGGCATCGAGCCTCTCGGCATCTATCGCGGCACCGCGGTCGCTGGCTGCGGCCCGGACGAGATGGGCATCGGACCGGTGTTCGCAGTGCCGAAGCTGCTGAAACGACATGGCCTCAAGATCGAGGACATCGACATCGTCGAACTGAACGAGGCATTTGCCTCCCAGGTTCTCTACTGCCAGCGCCAGCTTCGCATTCCCGGTGAGCGGCTCAATCCCTCCGGCGGTTCGATTTCGATCGGCCACCCCTTCGGCATGACCGGATCGCGCATGACGGGACTGCTGCTGCGGCAGCTCAAGCGGCAGGGGAAGCGCTACGGCATCGTCACCATGTGCATCGGCGGTGGCCAGGGGCTCGCGTCGCTGTTCGAGGTCGCCTGAGACTGCGCTCGTCCGCATCCTGAGCATTTTCGGCGCGAACGAGGTGCGGAGAACGGCGCGAGCTTCCGATACGGGGTACCGGCGGGCGACTCGGCGATTCGCCCGCCCGGAAGCCGGCTCGCACGATCGATCGTGCGACGAAACTGGATCTCGCTCGGGAGCCCGCAAGATTGACGCAGAATGAGGCGGGAACCTCGTCCGCCCACGCCGAGGGGCTTCCCAACCCGGAGCGGGACGGCGCGCAGGACGCTCCGTTTCCCGACGCCTGGCCCCTCCTCGATCGCCGAACGGGCTCGGATCGGCGCCACCGCCCCACCCCGTTCTGGAGCGCGTTCCTCGGGCCTCGGCGGCGCCATGGTGGACGAAGATGGGGTGAGAGCAACCGCACCTACGTCGATCGATTCACGCGACGCGACGTCATCCTGGTCGTCGGGATCCTCCTGCTCAACGTGCTGGATGCCCTGTTCACGCTGATCTGGTTGCAGCGAGGCGGTAGCGAGGGCAATCCGGCCATGGCCTGGATCCTGGAACTCGGGAGCAACGCATTCCTGATCCAGAAGAGTTTCGTGGTCGGGCTGTGGTTGCTGCTCCTGCTCGTCCACAAGAATTTCAGGCTTGCACGCATCGGCCTGTGGGCTCTGGCGGGCATCTACTCGCTCCTCGTCCTCTACCACGTCGCCCTGATCGCCAGCGGTGCAGATCCGCGCGAGGGCGTGCAGACCGGCCATGAAGTCCGCTCACAGCAATCGCGCGATGAGGGCCGGAATGGCGGTCTCGACCCGCAGAGGTCGGGGGCCGAGACTGATCGGGTGGAGCCCCGCGACGAGCAGCGCTTCGAGTTCGTGATCGCTCCAGCCCCCCTCCGGTCCGATCGCGAGTAGCGCCGGCCGCCCGGCTCGCCGTTCGGGCCAGCTGATTTCCGGCGTGGGATGCGCGACGAAGGCATCGGCCCCCTCGACCCAGCCCGGCAGGTCGTCTCGGGCGAACGACTCGAAGCGACGTCGGATCAACACCTCGGGCAGGATCGTGTCGCAGCCCTGCTCGAGGCCGAGCACCGATTGCTCGCGAAGGGAGTCCGGGCCGACCGCATGACTCTGCCAGAAGCTCTTCTCCACCGCGCGCGCCCCGACCAGCACGATGCGCTTGACACCGAGAGATGCGACAGCGATCAGGGCACGTCTCAGCACCGGTGGCCGCGGCAGGGCCAGCACCAACGTCAGCGGCAGCGCACCGGGAGGCGCGCCGTCGAGCACGACATCGAGCGTCACAGACTGATCGTCGATCGCGATGACGACTCCGCGTCCGATCGGTCCGTCGATCCGGCCGACTTTGAATGCGTCTCCGACTTCGGCCCGATGGACCTTCAGCACATGCTCACGCCGACGACCGCTGATGCGCACGCGGCCGGCCGACAGGAAGTCGGCCTGTTCGAGCAGGATCAGGTTCACGTTCGAGCCACGTCGCCCGCGAGGATCCCGCGCAGTTCGGCGAGATCCCCGATCCGCCAGTCGGGCGACGGTCCGTCGAATCCGAGAAGCACCGCGCCGGGGTCGCGCACGCGCCGCGTGATCCAGGCGGTGCGGATCCCGAGAGCCGCGGCGCCGCGTACGTCCGCGTGGAGACTGTCGCCGACGTGCAGCGTCTCCTCGGGCGCGACGCCGAGCGCGTCGAGCACGGCTTCGAAGATCTCCGGCCGGGGCTTTCTCACGCCCACCCGATCCGAGATCACGACGGCATCGAGGCGACCTTCGAAGCCGCTTTCGGCGAGGATCCGCTCGGCCGTCGGTGCGTGGCTGAAGTTCGAGCACACCCCGATCCGCACGCTCCTGCGCAGATCGAGGAGCAACTCCGCGTGATGCTCGACCGGCCGGACCTGGCCGCGCACCACACCCATGTGGGCCTCGACGAGCGATTCACATAACCCCGCAGAATCGATCCCGAGACGGTCGAGCAGCCGTTCGAAGCGCATCCCGGTCGGCACTTCGAGATCTTTCTCGTACCGGGAAGAGCGAAGCTCTCCGTCGACGTCGCGCAGGGTCGCGAGGAACTCGACCGGCTCGATCGAGCGATGCTCACAGACGAGCGCGTGGATATCGACCACGCTGCGCGAGACGCGCCGTCCGGCGAACTCGGCCCGCGGTGCGGTCTCCATGTGCAGATCGACGAGCGTGTCGAAGAGATCGAAGACCAGTGCGCGGATCGCGGGACGGACCACTCACGAATCCTTTCGCAACTCCTCGTCGATCATCCGCTTGAACGATTCGAAGGGCTGGGCTCCCGACAGGAATCGGCCATTGATGAAGAAGGCCGGCGTGCCGGTGACTCCCACGCTGGCAGCCTGCTCGGCGTCGGCAGCGATCCGGGCCTGGACCTCCGCAGACGCCGAGTCCAGCTTGAACTGCTCGAGATCCAGCCCGAGTTCCTTCGCATACGTGAGGAACTGCTCGGCGTTCAACTGGTCCGGGGCGGCGAAGATCCGGTCGTGCATCTCCCAGAACTTGCCCTGACGATGCGCGGCCTCGGCGGCGGCGTGGGCGGCCGGAGCATTCGAATGCATCGGCAGGGGCATGTGTTTGAACACCAGCTTGACCTTGTCGCCGTATTCCTTGGCGACCTGCGTCAGTGTGGGTCCGACCCGCGCGCAGAACGGACATTGGAAGTCGGACCACTCCACGATCGTGATCGGTGCGGTTGCGGCACCCTTCACCGGTGACTGACCGATCTCGACCTCGTAGCGACGCTCCGGTTCGGCTCGGCCGGCTCCATCGGACGGATTGCCTGCGACCCGGCCACCCGCTCCGGCAGCGCCCTCGAATTCGACGGCGACCCGGCGCAGACCCTCCGCGGCTCGATCGATCGAGCGGGACAGGAAGTAACTCGAACCGAGAACCGACGCGGCAACCAACAGCGCTCCGACGATCAGCGCACTTCCATTGTTCTGACTGGCCAAGCGCAGCTCCTTGCGAATCGGTGGGTGGGGTACCGCTGCGGATCATTCCGGTTGCGGGTCTTCAGGCGGGATCAGTCTGACGGGTCCGTGCCGTCGATGCACCATCGTCGATCCGATCGACCGACTGTTTCGTGCCGGACATCGGGGCTTTCTGCGGCCTTCTGGATCGCTCGATCTGCGATCTCGGCTCGGCACGGGTTCTCGAATGCGAATCCGACGGATACACGCGCTTCTGCCTGTCGAACCCGGATCGCAGACCGACCCAAGCGAGATTTTCGCTTCCACCGACTCGCCGGTTCGGGTGAGAATCCGCTCCCCGGGCCGGCGAAAACCCATGATGGCAGAACAGGCGACCCGCCGGGGCGGCCGGAGGACAGGCAACGGAAAGAAACATGGCGGGAGGCTCCCTGCTCTCGGGAGGGCGCGCGATTCGCACGGTCGAATCGCCGCCGGATGACCCGATCGAGCGATTCGGGAGTTGGCCCCGCAGGCCCCTGGAAGCCCCGCTTCCAGGGGCCTCTCATTGCCGATCCGAGCGCGAGGCGCTCAGGCCGACCCGACGGGCGACGCGGCTGCACGGATCTCGCGCTGGATCGCCTGGAGCCTTCGGATCACCTCGCCGGCGTTCTGACAGCGCGCATCGACATCCTTCGCGAGCAGGTCGAGCAGCAGTTCCGCGAAGGCATCCGGCAGAGCGGGCTGGATGTCGCGCGGATCCGGCGGCGGTGTGTGGCGATGGTGATACGCGATGTCGCCATTCGCGAAGGGCACTGCACCGGTAGAGAGTTCGAAGAGCGTCACTCCGAGCGAATACAGATCCGCGCGCTGGTCGACCGCGCCCCCGACAATCTGCTCGGGCGACATGTAGAACGGCGTGCCACTGACCACCGTGGTGCCCGCGCGCACGTCCTCGAACATCTTCGCCAGCCCGAAGTCCATCACCTTGACGACGTTTTCCGTCGTCAGGAACAGATTGGCGGTCTTCACGTCCCGATGGACGACCCCCTGTCCGTGGGCGTACTCGAGCGCTGAAGCCACCTGGAGTCCCACCGCCACCGCGTGCGCGACCGACAGGCTGCCGCGCTCGCGAAGAATCCGATTGAACGGCTCCCCGTCGAGCAACTCCATCGTGATGAAGAAGTGCCCGTCCTCCTGATCCGTGTCGTGGACCGTCACGATGTTCGGATGGTTGAGGCGGGCAGCCGCCTGGGCTTCGCGCAGGAACAGCTGCATGGCGCGGGGTTGATGGCGCCGCAGGTCCTCGGGCAGCCGCTTCAGGGCCACCACGCGATCCAACCGGCGATCGCGCGCTTTGAAGACGACCCCCATGCCTCCCCGTCCGATTTCTTCGAGCATCTCGTAGCGATACGCCGCGACGAACTCCGTCGGAGTGTCCGGGATGGGATTGGCAGAACTCGAACGCCCGATCCGATCCGCAGCACTCCGCTGCTTCTTGAGCAGCTCGATCCGCGAGGCGATGTTGGGATAGGTCGGCTCGCGCTGTCGCAGATCTTCGAGCACTTCGAGAGAGCGCTCGAGGTTGCCCGCGCTCTCGTGCAGCTCGGCGAGCTTCGAATAGCGGTCGGCGGGCGCGCTGAGTCTCGGATGGCTCGCGATGTGCTGCTCGAGCTTCTGGGCCGCGAGATCGAAGTGCCCCTCACGCTCGAAGGCACCGACGATCAACCAGCTGGCTTCGGCGAAGTCGGCGTCGTCGTGGCCGATCAGCTGCAGCAGCCGGATCGCCCGCGACCGCTGTCCGTTCTCGAGCGCCAGTGTGGCCGCCTGGAAGACCTGACCGCGCTTCTCCAGCGCGTTGATCCACATCCCCACTTCATCGGCTTCGCGATAGCACTCGATGGCGCGGTCGAAGTCGCGTGCCGTCTCATAGGCCTGCCCGGCCTGCACGAGCCGCCCGGCGCGTTGCCACATCTGCGCAGCCTCGAGGGGCAGCTTGGCCTGGTCGTACAAGCGTGCCGCGCGCTCATAATCGCCGAGCTCGGCGCGGATCCGTGCGGCGGCATCGCTGTCGCCCGCGGTCTCGTAGTAGTCGGCCGCACGCTCGGATCGACCGTGCTCGGCGTGGTGGCGCGCGAGCATCCGATACGCGAGCAAAGCCTGACCATCACGTTCGAGGGCGCGGGCAACGCCCTCGATGTCGCCGTGCAGATACGGCTCGACGGCGGGAGGACATCCCTTGAACACGACGTCCGCGCCGGCGAGATCCATCCGGACGCGCGTCGAGCGATGGGTGCGGACGTCGATCTCGCGCTCCACGATCCGATCCCCGGCACCGACCACGAGCCGATGTCGCCCCTTGTCGAGCCGGAGCCGGACGTGATTCTCGTGGGATCGCGTCAGGGTGTCGGGTTGGTCGGCCGCCACGATCGTGACGTCCTCTGCGGGTCGGTCGTGCCAGAACGCGTGGACGTCGACCGGGCAGCGTTCGGGCTGAGCGTCGAATTCCAGCCGTACGGTCCGGCGATGTCTCACACGCACCAGCTTGCGCGCCTCGAAGTCGTCGAGGATCTCGTCGGTCGCGGGATCGAGCAACACGCCCTCGACCGTCACCGCATAGCGGCGGGAGAGCATGCGATGGAACTGCGTCTCCCGGTTGACCAGATGGCGTTCGTAGCGCGTCGAGACACCACCTTTCAGGATCTGGCTGCGGACATCGCCCATCGCCCGCCGTGGACGAGCACGGGCGTTGGAGACGCGTACCCGGAACACGCCGCGAAGCTCCTCGGGATACTCGACGGTGACGATCAGGTCGCCGCGCTGTCGAATCGAACGGAGCAGGACGAGCAGACCGATGGACACGAACGCAATCGTGGAAAGCATCCGGCGCCGGGCATCCTCGGCCACCCAGGCGAGCATTTCCTCGACGCGCTCCCTGCCCTGCGGTGGAATCAGGTTCCAGACCTCGGACGCGATTCGACCGACCGCGGCCCAGCGCGAATCCGACGACGGCTCGGGCCACACCGGCGGGGCCGCACCCGGCACCGGTCGAAGTCGGAATTCCAGCGGAAACAACTGCCGACTCATCCAGGTGGACATGCTGGGCCCGGCCGATGCGAGCCCTCTGGAGTTCTCGAGGGCGATGGCGGCGTCCCGATCACGGCCGTCGAGTCGATAGATCGTGGCCAGGTCGCGGTGGACCTTCGCCCGCAGTTCGACGAACAGGATCGCATCCGTGGTGGACGGCAGATGGGAGAGCGCTGCGAGCTGCGCGGCCTCGGCCTGGGCACCGTCGCCCGTCCGGAGGGCGAGCCGACCGAGCGCGCGCCAGGTGTCGAAATCGTTCGCGCCGAACTCGATCGCCCGCTCGATCGAGAACCGAGCCGCCTCCCAGTCCCCGGCAGCCTCGAAGAGCCGCGCCGCATCCACAGCGGCCAGCTGCCGGCTCAGATCCGGCTCGATGGATTCGCTGCCGAACTTCGGAAAGGCATCGCGAATCCGCAGCATTCCCTCGTCGCGATCTTCGAGGGGGCTGCGCAGGGGCACGGATGCCAGGTACTCGGCTCGCGTGGTCGACCGCCAGGGGCCCGGCGGCACCAGCGGGGCCATCGGACTACGAATCGGTTCGACTTGCCGGAGCATGCTGGCACGACGCTCGGCGCGGGAATCCGAGAGCACTACCCGGGCGGGGGTCAGGATCGCTGAAGCGCAGAGGCAAACGAGGAGAAGCAGCCGCCCGGAGCGCCGATTCGGACGCCGGGTCGTCCCCGTACCTGCGACGGAATCCGCGATCCTCATCGACAAACGAATACTCCGGTCCGGTGGGAGCTATTTGGATGCGCCGCCTCTCGTCGGCGCAGCTCGAACCGTGACACGCGAGGGCCCCCCAGCCCAGCCCGAGCATACCAATTAAGGTGAAGGCCGATCACGAAGTCCGGCGGGACACTCGGATGCGTCTCACGTGGACACGCGTGAACGGGACCCGACGAGCAGTGTCGGCAACCGGCGCCCTGGGGGAAACAGAACCGCGTGAATGGCGGGATCGGCCAACCGCGGGCAGATCTCAGCTAGACGTCGATCGCCTCGAACTGGATCGAGACGCGCCAGGTCCTGAACGAAATGGTGTCGGCCACGGCGGCGGCCGCATAGCCGAGAGCCTCGTCCACCCGGTCGAGCAGCAGGATCGCGCGCACGCGATCGCCCGGCTCACAAAGATGCTTCCGCACCCAGCCCACCCGATGCAGGACGTCTGAGACCATCTTCGATCCCTCGTCGTCCCCGGCGACCATCACGATCACCCAGTCACCGGATTCGCTTCGCGCCAACAGATCGATCTCGCCGACCTCGGTCCCGTATCCGATCCCGACTTGGCGACGACCTTCCTCCCCGAGTACGCGGAGTCCCGGCTCGAGCAGGTCCGGCTGCTCGCCGATCAAGTGTCGCAATTGCTCGGCATCCATCGGCAGTGCGGCGACCAGGCTCGGTGCGGCTTCGGTCGACTGATCGGTCTCGCGCCGCCCCCCGGACTCGACGCGACGGTCGACCCCGGATCGGCGTCTTTCATTGCGAGCCGGCACTGGTTTCGCAGCCGCCGGCTGCTTCACCGCCTGCTTGGAGCCACTTCGCAAAGAATCATCGCCACCCATCGCCATGGCATCCTCGAGCGGAAGTTCGACTTCTTCGTCCAGGTCCACATCCGTTTCAGCCTCCTCCGCGGGGGGGGGCGCGCTGAAGCTCGACGGCGAGAGCCGCGAATGCGAGTCCGACGGGTCGTCGGTCGGTTGGGATCGGGACGACTGTTCGGAGAACCGGACCTGAGGCTGCGCGTGACCGCAATGCGGACACGTCCGTGTACCAGCGCTGACTCGCGTGTTGCAGGCCTTGCAGTGCACCGGGCATCCCCTCGCCAAGGGCACCGGTTTGCGGGCGCCCGTCTCCCCATCGACCGATCGACCCCTCTGCCTTGAGGTGGGTCTGCGCCCGGTGCGGATCGAATCCCGAATCGCCGCGACATTCCCACGCGAACGGAAGTCGATCGACGAGAGAGCGGGGCCTCGGAGCGATGGCACGCGCCGCGGATCGCCGCGGCCGCGGTCATTCGCGGGTGAAGTCTGCGCCGAGGGCCGAGAGCTTCTGGTCGAGCTTTTCGTAGCCTCGATCCAGGATCTCGGCGTTCTGTACGACGCTCGGGCGGCCGGTCGCACAGAGCGCGGCGATCATCAACGCCATGCCGGCCCGGATGTCCGGGCTGCGGACCGTCTGGCCGCGGAGCACGGTCCGACCCGTCACGACCACCCGGTGCGGGTCGCAGACGATCACGTTCGCGCCCATCTGGATCAGCGGATCGGTGAAGTACATCCGGCTCTCGAACATCTTCTCGAAGAACAGCGCCGAACCCTCGGCCTGGGTCGCGAGGACGAGCATCGGGCTCATCATGTCGCTCGGGAACTGGGGCCACGGCCCATCGTCGATCCGCGGGATACCGCCACCGGCGTCCGGGCGCATGCGCGGGGTCTGACCGGTGGGCAGGATGATCCGATCGCTCTGGATCTCGAGCTCGAGTCCGAACCGCTCGAACACGCGCTTGATCATCCAGTAGTGGCTGCGCACGGTGTCGTGCACCGTGATGCCACCCCCGGTCGCGGCCGCCAGTGCCAGGAAGCTGCCGACCTCGATGTGGTCCGAGACGACGCGGTGCGTAGCGCCATGCAACCGATCGACTCCCGTGACGGTCAGTGTGTCCGTGTTGAGGCCCTCGATGCGGGCCCCCATCGAGACGAGCAGACGCGCGAGATCCTGGACATGCGGCTCACTCGCGGCGTTGCGCAGCACCGTCGTTCCGTCGGCCACCACGGCGGCCATCAGGATGTGCTCGGTGGCTGTGACGCTCGGCTCGTCGAAGAACAGGATGGCGCCGCGGAAGCGGCCGCCGAGCTTGAAGTCGAAGGCCTCGACGTCGACCTCGGCCCCCAGACCGCGCAGCCCATAGAAGTGGGCATCGAGGCGTCGGCGTCCGATCTGATCACCCCCCGGTGGGCTGAGACGCGCGCGTCCCGTCCGGTGCAGGAGCGGCGCGGTGAAGAGGAACGAGGTGCGCGTCTTTTCGCAGAGCTCGTAGGGGATCTCGTCGTCCTTCACACGGGCGGCGCGAATCACGATCCGCCCGTTGCTGCGCTCGACCTCCGCGCCGAGATGCACCAGCACGTCGAGCATGCGCGCCACATCGAGCAGGTCGGGGGCGTTGTCGAGCACGACCTGCTCGTCGGTCAACAATGCCGCGGCGATCATCGGCAGGATCGCGTTCTTGTTGCCGCTGGCGGTGATTTCCCCCGCCAACGGTTTTCCGCCATGTACGACGAACTGGCTCATGAAACCTGCTTCGGTTGGATCGACATCCGACTTGCGCAAGGCTCGCCGACGAGTTCGGCGCCAGCCGTGTTCCGCTCCGATTCTGGAGGGCGCAGGGTACGCGTCTGCGGGAGGGTGGACCAGCGGACGTCGTCGGGGC
Source organism: bacterium (assembly GCA_031413515.1). Classification (GTDB taxonomy): domain Bacteria; phylum Myxococcota_A; class UBA9160; order UBA9160; family UBA4427; genus TMED88. Next base: position 40,902 of record JANOFF010000122.1, on the reverse strand, counting down.
GGGTGAAGTCGGTCCGCCAAGTTGACAAACCAGCCGGGATTGCGTTGCTTCTGCCCCCATCCCCGATTCCATCTGATGCATCGTCGCGCGGCCCATGCGGTGCGCCCTGTGTCGGACCGAGATCCCTCGGAAACCACTGCCGAAGGCGAGGGAGCCGGTGGTTTCCAGATCTCGTCGACGCTCGGAGCGATGGCGCGCCTCGGACAATCCTCGATCGACTGCAGATGCGGAGCAAGCGATGACGATCCAGCGAACTTCCGTCTGCCTGATGTTGATCCTCATGCTGCACGGCTGCGCCGGAGGGTCGACGCCCACACCCGGCCTGACTCCGGCCGACATCAGTCAGGCCGATCAGCTCGGACAGAACGACGAGATGTACCGCAAGGTCACCACCCGACTCGACGCGGGCGATCTGAACGAAAACGAGAAACTCCGCCTCACGCAGATCCAGCGCGATCTCGGTGCGAAGCTCGCCAGCGAGATGACCGAGCAGGTCCAGCGCACGCTGGCCGAGACGCCATCCGCGCTGCCCGATTCCGGCCCGGACCCCGGCTTGCTCCCCGAGGCCACACTTGCCGGGCTGCGCACGCAGATCGAGCCGATGAGCAGATGGTCGGAGCCCGCCTACCGATCGCTGTCAGACGATCTGTCGAAGCGAACGGCGGCCACGCGCGCCGCGATCGCGACGCGGCAGTCGCAACTGGCCGCCACCTCCGCCGACAATCTGGCGCGGCGCCTGGAGTTGCTCGACGAGCTGACCGCGCTTGCCGGCACGGGATCCACTCAGGCGGCCACCTATGCGGCCGAGCGGCAGAAGATCATGACCGAACTGGATTCAGTGGCCGCCAAGGCGATCGAGGCCGAGAACTTCGAGGAGGCCGAGCGGCTGCTCTCCGCCGTCGCCGGCGCCGATCCTTCGAACGTGGGCACCCAGCAGAAACTCGCCGACGTGAGCACCAAGGTCTTCGAACGGAACTTCTACCAGGCCCTCGAGCGGGGTGACGCCGACAAGGGATACGAGCTGCTGGTCTCCGTGGCCGCCACGAGTTCGTTTCCGCTGATCCGGCCACGGCTCAAGTCCTCTTCGGACGCCATGGCGAACTACTACGTGGCGCTCGGCTCGGAGGCCACGAAGACAGGCAACGTGCCCATCGCCTATGAACGCTTCAGCCAGGCGCGGAACATCCAGAGGCTGCTCGGCGACGGAGCCCGGCGCCCTCCCCCCGAAGAGGCTCCGTTCATCGATCTGCTGAATCGCGAGTTCGAGCGTGCCCGGAACGCCGACCAGATGGGTCTCGCCTGGGGTTACCTGAACGTCATCAAAGAGCTGACCCCGGAGAGCCCGACGCTGAGACGTGAGCTGCGCGAGGTCCAGGAGATCGTGCTGCAGCGGGCCACCAAGCGACTCAGCGTTGCGCCTTTCGAGACTCCGGACAATCAGAACAGCGAGTTCGGCGATGCGGTGGCGGCAAAGGTCGTCCAGCACCTGTTCGAAGCGATTCCGAACGACATCCGCGTCATCGAGCGCGAGCAGCTCTCCGACATCATGCGCGAGAAGACGATCGAGGCCGAGAGCGGTTCGAAGAAGTCCGAAGGACTGGCCTCGGCCGACTACCTGATCCAGGGCACCATCCTCGAGGCCAAGGTGGATACTTCCGAGAAGAGCGGCAAGCAGACGCGCCGCGTCGTCACCGAGACTTCCGAGCAGAGCAATCCCGCGTACGGTGCCTGGCTGAATCTCTCGTCGAAGGATCGCTCGAAGACCCCCGAACCGCCGAAGACCATCATGGCGCCGCGGCGTGAGGACGTGACGATCGAAATCACCGTGCATCGCAAGGCCGCGATGTTCTCGGTGTCGTTCCGGGTCATCGATGCCAAGACTGCCAAGGTGGCCTTCGCAGATTCGGTGCGCGCCACCGCCGAGCACGAGGACACCAGCAGCGAGGGCGTCGAACTCGGCGACTTCAAGCTGGAGTTCAAGCTCGCGAGCCTGCCCTCGGATAGCGAGATCCTGACGAAGCTCGCCGACGAGGTCTCGGCCGAGATCGGCCTGAAGCTCAGTCAGGTACTCGCCGACCCCGAGAAGACCTACCGGGCAAACGCCGAGCGATCCGTCGAGGAAGCCAACTACGAGGCCGCCGCGCAGGATTTCGCCTCGGCGATCGTACTCGCCGAACAGAAGGGCCAGGACGTCGAGCCGATGCTGGCGATGCTGCGCGAGACCTCGATCCAGTGCAGCGTGCGCTGACGGGCCGGCTTCAGCGGGCCTTCGCGGCTTCGACTTCCGAACGCACCGTGTCGAGGTCTGGATGGTGCGGGGCGATCGCGGCAGCGCGGGCGAGATAGGTCCGCGCCTCTTCGAGATCCGACTTCGACAACGCTCCTTCCACCAGGCCGAGGTAGCGGCCCGCCACGGCAACGAGGCCGCTGCGCGCCGCCTGATTGTCGGGATCGATTTTCAGCACCTCACGATATTTCTCGTAGGCGTTGTCGCCCTTCGGACTCTGCAGTCGATTCTCGGCGAGCGCCGTTTCGGCGCCGCGCAGCAAGCCGACGATGCGGAGGTTCTCGAGCGCACTGAGACGCCGCTTCTTCTCGACCGGCGCGGCCTTCACGGGCTCGACCACCGGCGCCAGATTCGCGACCGGTGCGGTGACGGGTGCGGCAACCGGGGCCGCGGCCGGCGTGGTCACGTTCGGGCTCGCGATCGTTGCGCCGATCGGCGCCGCGGGTGGCTCCGCCGTTTCGATGCGAGTCGAGAGCCAGTAGCCGGCGACCCCCAGTGCGATCGCCGCGCTCGCGATTGCCACCCGCGCACGTCCGACTCGGGGCCGGCTGGCGCTCGACGCCGTCGCGGACCCACCGCGGATCGAGTCGAGCTCCCGTTGCGCGCTGGCCGGTGAGACGAACAGCGGCTCGACGTTGCGGGGGCGGTCGTCGGGATCGAGGGCAAGCAGCGGTTCGATGGTGGCTCGGAGGCCCACCGGGATCTCGTCCGGAACCCGTTGGAACGCCCGTCGCGCATCCACCGCCTCGACGACCGTCGTCCCCATCCCCATCGGACGGCCGAGCACGGCGGCGATCAGCACGAGCCCGAGGCTGTAGAAGTCCGAGCGTCCGTCGATCCGACCGCCGAAGAAGCCGAGCTGTTCGGGAGATGCGAATCCGAGCTTGCCCTTGAAACCATCGATGATCGTGCCCTGCCCCTCCTCGAGGATCTTCGCGATGCCGAAGTCGATCAGCTTCGCCTGCTCGACGCGGCCACCGGGCAGTACGACGTTGTCCGGCGACAGATCGCGGTGCACGACCCCGCACGCGTGGGCGGCCTGGAGACCCGCAGCGAGCCGCGCTCCGAGCAGCACCACCTGATCGGCGGGCAGCGGCCCCTCGGCGAGGCGCTCGCTGAGCGACACACCCTCGATCATCTCCATCACCAGATAGACTCGGCCCCGCTCGTCGCTCAGCAGATCGTGGCAGTGCACCACCGCGGGATGTCGCACCGCAAGCAGCGCCTTGGCCTCGCGCAGGAAGAACTCGTTGGCGCCCTGTCGGGTGGCGAGATCCGCATGCATCATCTTGATCGCCCGGAACTCGCCGAGTCGGCGATGACGCGCCCGGTAGACCTCTCCCATGCCACCGGCGCCGAGGACCTCGACGATCTCGTACTCGCCGAAGAGGATGCTGCCTGGTTCGATGCCAGTCGATTCGATCTGCGGTGCGGCGGACGGGCGCGCAGGATGGGCAGGGCGTTCGGCGCGCGGGGCGACGCGGGTGGCGACGGCACCGTCCACTTCCGATCTCCGCGCGTCGGCGGGCGGATTCGATCGCGCCGTGCTGTCGGCTTCGCGCGCCGCCGCCGCGCCGCCGATCGCACCGCCTCCTGCGCCGCCCCCCGCGCGTGGGCGGATCACGGTCTCCGCCTCCGCGATCGGGTCATCGCCGACGCGCGTCACGGCTCCCGGATCGACGGCTTCAGCCGGTGACTTCACGCCACCGGGTCCAACCGCGTCCGATCGCTCTTGATCATGATTGGTCATGGAGATGTTTCAGATGGAAGCGGATCGAGGGAGCACGGGCCAGCGACGCGCGCCGGTGCGATCGGGGCGAGTGCTCGACCTCGCGCGTTCCGATGCCCTCGCAGCCTCATCCGCCTATGCTTGCCCGACCCCGACGAGGCATGGAGAGCCGTCAGTGCCGCACAAGATCCCCGGGCCGTATCCCGACGCCGAGATGCGCCGCTTCCTCGACACGTTTCTGTATCGCGAGGAGGCGTTCCTGATCGACGAAGTCGTGAAGATGGATGCCGAATCGCGCAGCATGGAGGCCCGGCTCGACACGACGCGCCCCCTGCCCTTCGCAGCACTGCAACGCGTCGATGCCAACCATCCGGCACACGTCTCCGGTCCCGAACTCCTGATGGCGACGGGCAGTCTCGGCTGCATGCACGCCTGGTTCTTCCATGGCTGCCGCTGGGACGAGGGCTGGGCGGGGTTCGGCAACCGCGTGCACCGCGCCGACTTCAGACAGCTCGCCTTGATCGGGCCTCCCCTCCGACTCGAATCACGCGAGACCAGGACGCGGGTCGGATCGCGCCGGGTCGTGATCCGCTACGAGTTCCACTTCTGGCAGGGCGAAGCGCTCGTCTACCACGGCGACCAGTCGGCGATGTTCGTCAAGGGGAAGCTTCTGTAGTCGAGGCCGGGGCGGGAGTCGAGGCGGCTTCGTCGGTCTCGTGCGACGTCTCGCGAAAGCGACGGGTCCACAGCAGGAAGTCTTCGCGCAACCGGTCCGCGCTGCCCTCCCCGCCGTAACGCAGTGCCGTGTAGCGCCGAAGCAGCAACGCCGCCTCGCCGAACCCGGAGGCCTCTCGCGATCCGCCCCGGGATCCCGCTCGCAGCCGTCGTGCCAGCGATTCGAGCGGCTCGGAGTCGGCGCGCCCGAGCCCGCTCCGATCGAGCCGATCGAGCAGACCCGTGAACCACTCGGGCGGGGGCTCGACGACGACTTCGGGCAGACTGTCCGCAGCGGTCCGGTCGCGGCGGATCCGCCAGAGTTGAACGCCCGCCAGTCCGATGACGAGCACCGCGAGCAGGATCTCGGGGCCTCGCCGCTGCCACGCGACGACGCCCCGGTCGATCAGCGCAGGCCACCAGGGCGTCCACTCCGCCTCGTCGGGAGACGCGCCGCGAAGCGGAGTCGGATCCACGTCGACCCAGCCCCGACCCTCGAGAAACACTTCCGTCCAGGCGTGGGCGTGGCGCTCACGCACGATCGCGTAGTCGCCGAAGCGGTTGTGCTCGGCGATCCGGTAGCCGGTCACCAGGCGCGCCGGAATGCCCGCTCCCCGCGCCAGCAGGGTCATCGCCGATGCGAAGTACTCGCAGTGACCCGACCGGTGATCGGTCAGGAACGCAACCAGCGGATCCGCGCGTCCGTCGGCGTCTGCCGGTGGACCGTCGAGCGAGTACTCGAAGCCGCTCTCCAGCGCGGCCCGCAGTGCATCGATGCGATCCGACGGATCGGTCAAGTCCGCAGTCCAGCGCGCCACCAACCGATCCACCACCTCGCGGACCACCGCGGGAACGAGCAGATCGGCCGCCTCGGGTCCTCGGCTCGCGAACGGCGGTCCGGCTGATTCGAGCAGGACGAGCCGCATCGCCGCAGCGTCGCCGACCGTGCGGACCCCTCCGAATGCATCGACGCGGACGTCACTCGGCGAGAGTCGCGCCGCACCCGCGATCGTCGGCATGAAGAATCGATCGGATTCCGCGCGCGCGAACTGCACGACGGCCCGCACGGATCCACCCGGCCCGACATCTTGCTCCGCGGATGCGAGCGTGATCGCACGCTCGTCACGGGATGGCGGCGGCAGCCAGCGTCCGGCGGAGTAGTGGGTATACACACTGCCCCGCAGCCGCTCTCCCGCATCGCCCTCGACGCGCATCACGATCTCATCCGAGTCGAGCAGATCGCCGAGCGAGCCGAGCATCATCGGACCCTCGTGGAAGCCCGCGCGGTGGCGCTCGTCGACGAAGCCGAGCGCCCAGTCGTAGGCGAGCGATTGCAGCCGCGGGACCGCTGCAGCGATCAGACCGGTGAAGCCAGCCGACAGCACGAGGACGAGCAGGCCCGCCCGCCTCATCCGCCGATCGCCCACGCTCAGCGCGGGTCTGCCGCCCCGCGCGATGTCCTCGCTGCGCAGCGCGCCGAACGCGAGTGCCGCGTAGCCGAGCAGCAGCACGGCGTACGCGTCGCCGATGTCGACCGTCCCGCACGCGAGGAACACGAGCAACCCGGTCGCGAACGTACCAGCCGACCCGAGCGCCGGTTCGCGCAGATGGAGTCGGATGCCGATCAGCAGCAGCGAGCCATACGCGAGCTGGACGTAGAAGGGACGCAGCGCTTCGCTCGCCAGGCCGCGACCCGGCGGCCAGAACAGATCGAGCACGAAGGCGACGAATCCGCACGCCAGGGCGAGCAACACCTGGGCGGGTGTTCCGAACTCGATCCGCGCGCGGTGGACCGCCGCCAGGGCGATCGGCGCCGAGAGCAGCGCGATCAGGGCGAACTCGCCCAGCGTCGCCATCGCGACGGCGACCGGCGCGCCCAGGGCGAGGGGGACGAGCAGCCCGGGCTTCACAGCACGAGTCCCGGCGCACTGCTGATCGCGGCTTCGATCCGATCGACCTCGATCACGCAGAGGCGCGGATCCGAAACCCCGAACGCAGTCGTCCCTTCGGATACCCCGATCACCCGGACAGCGGCCCCGGACTTCTCGATGCGCTCGACGAACCTCGACCGCTCGACAGTCCAGGCGAGCGTCACGAAGACCACGGCACTGAGCCGCTGGAGACGACCGCGCAGGGCCGCGAACGCGTAGTCCGGATCGAACGAGCCGGCCGGACGCAGCGCGGCGAGGCGATCGAGCGCCTGATCCAGCCCCCCGAGACTCCGCCCGAGCGTGACCGGACCGGCGGAGTCACCCGTCGCGAGCAGATCGATCAGGGCTTCGCCGCGCATCAGGTGCTCGACCACACCGGCCGCGATCGAGAGACTCGCCTCGAACGCCCACTCGCTCGCCTTCGCCGTATCGGTGTCGAGCACGACCGCGACCCGCGAGAAGTACTCCTGCTGATACTCCCGGACCACCGGTTCGCCAAAGCGCGCCCAGCTGCGGGCGTGCAGATCCCGGATCCGGTCGCCGTCGCGCCAGGCGCGCAGTCCGGCGAGCTCCGTCGACTCGCCGGTGTGCGACGCGAACGCGACACCGCCCTGTTGATGCCGGAGCCGCGCGGGCAGGTCGAATCGCGAGACCCGGGCGATCCGGGGTACGACGACGAAACGCGTGCCCCGGCTTTCGATCGATGGACCCGTCGCCAGGCCGAGGGGCACGAGGGCCGCCAGGCCGAAGGGGTCGATGTGGTGAAGTCCGCGCTCGACGAACCGCGCGGTCGCCTCGAGTCGCGTCGTGCCGCCCGCCTCCAGCGAGGCGATCGCCCGATCGGCGTGGATCCACGTCCCGTCCCAGGGCAGGAACGGAAGCTGGAGACGCAGCGCCGAGCAAGCCGCGTCGCCGTCGTTCTGGATCCGCACGCGAAAGCGCGCCTCGACCCCCACGGCCACACGCTCCGGCCCCTCGACCTCGAGCCGGACGCCGCGGATCCGGAGCAGCGGGCGGGCCATCACCGAGGCGACGATCAGCGAGAAACAGAATGCGAAGAGCAGATGATTCTGACCGCGGATCACGTCGAGACCCGCGAGGCTCGCCGCCAGCGAGAGCGCCAGCAGACCTCGGCCTTCGTCGGTGAGGGCGAACCAGGTGCGGGCGAGCGGACCGACGAACAGTCGTGCGACGCGCCCCTGCCTGAAACGGTCGCGCGCCTCCTTGGTCGATGGAATCAGGATGTGGTTGAGTCGCGCGAAGTTCAAAGCGGCACCGCCACCTCCGCGATCAACGACTCGAGCAGGGCCGCGCGGGTGCGGCCGCCGTAGTGCGCCTCGGTTCCGAGGCCGATGCGATGCGCGAGCACCGGCTCGGCGAGCGCCTGGAAGTCGTCGGGGCTCACGTAGCGGCGGGCCTCGAGAAAGGCCCGGGCCTGCGCGGCCCTGAACCACGCGAGCGCACCCCGCGTGCTGATCCCGAGTTCGATCTCGGGATGCGAGCGCGTGCGCTCGACGATCCGCAGCATGTAGGCCGCGACTTCCCGTTTGACCTGGATCGCGCCGATCCGCTGGCGGGCCTCGATCCAGCTCTTGATCGAAGAGACGGGCTCGACGATCTCGAGGGATTCGCCGTTCTGATGGGCGTAGAGGATCTCGAGTTCGACGTCGAAGGCGGGGGGGCCGAGGCCGAAGCACAGTCCGAAGCGATCGAGCTGCGCCTCGGGCAGAGGATATGTGCCGTGGAAGCCCGTCGGATTCTGCGTCGCGATCACACAGAACGGATCGGGCAGCGGGTGCGTGACGCCTTCGACGGTGACCTGTCGCTCGTTCATCGCCTCGAGGAGCGCCGACTGCGTGCGCGGCGAGGCGCGGTTGATCTCATCGGCGAGCACCACGTTCGCGAAGATCGGCCCGGCCCGGAAGCTGATCTGACCCGTCTTCGGATCGAGGACCTGCGAGCCGACGATGTCGGCGGGCATCAGATCCGGCGTGAACTGCACGCGCGCGAAATCCGCACCGAAGCACCGGGCGAGTGCCTTGCCGAGGGTCGTCTTGCCGACGCCCGGGACGTCCTCGAGCAGCACGTGCGCGCCCGACAGCACGCCGATCAGCAATAGATCGATGGCCTCGCTCTTGCCCCGGATCACACCGCCGAGTGCCGCGCGAATCTCGGCGACGTCGAGCGGGGCTTGCTCCTGCATCGGTCTTTCCTCCGGTTCGAACGGTTCGAACGAACGCCTGCCCGACCAGCATAGAGACCCCTCGAGCGATCCGGTCGTCGGATCGTGTCGGTTCGCACCGGCTTCGGATGGAACGTGCGGGGACCTGAGACGCGCTCGCGCGACTGCTACGGTGGCCCGATCGACCCTGGTGAAGGTGTCCCCGTGCCCCGATTCGGTCCGTCGCCGCTGCCCATCGATCGCCCGCCGCTCCCCGTGCAGCCGCGCGAAACCGCGTGGCCGACCTCGGAGTGGCCGGTCGGCACGCCCGGTCCCGATGTCGACCGCGAAGTCGCCACGTCCGCCCATGCGCGCTTCTTCGATCCCGGCGCCGAACCGCAGCTCGGCGTGACGCACGCACTGCTCGTCATCCACCGGGGCCGCCTCGTGCAGGAGCGCTATGGCCCGGCGTACGACGAGACTTCGACGTTGCCGTCCTGGTCGATGGCGAAGAGCATGCTGCAGACCCTGATCGGGATCCTGGTCGGCGACGGGAAGCTCCGCGTCGACGTGCCCGCCGCGGTGCCCGAGTGGCAGCGCGAAGACGACCCGCGGCGTCCGATCACCCTCGATCAGCTGCTGCGTATGAGCAGCGGACTCCGATTCGCCGAGGTGTACGACGACTCGGGCTACTCGGACACGCTCGAGATGCTGTTCAAGAGCGGCAAGGCCGACGTCGCCGGCTATGCGGCCAGCAGGCCCCTCGAAGCGGCGCCGGGCAGTCTGTGGAACTACTCGAGCGGCACCACCAACATCCTGTCGCGCATCGTCCACGACGCACTCGGTCTGCGCGGTGACGAGTTCGTCGCGCATCTGCGCCGGGTGCTGCTCGACCGCATCGGGATGCGGAGCGTCAAGCCGCTGCTCGACGAACGCGGCACATGGATCGCTTCGTCGTTCGCCTTCTCGACGGCCCGCGATTTCGCCCGCTTCGGCCTGTTCTGCCTGCGCGACGGAGTCTGGGAGGACGAGCGCATCCTGCCCGAGGGTTGGATCGACTACGCGCGCACCCCGACCGCGCATTCGGCCGCGCAGTACGGCGCACATTTCTGGCTCGCCCAGGACGGCAGCGGGACCTTTTCGGCCAACGGCTTTCGCAGCCAGTACATCGTGATGGTGCCCGAGCGCGATCTCGTGGTGGTCCGGCTCGGCGACAGCGAGACCGACCAGAAGGTGCATCTGCTGCCGGCTCTCGCACGTCTGGTTCGCGCCTATCCGCTCCTCCGGTAGTGCAAGGCCCGAGCCTCGCAATCTCCACTCGACGCAACCCGGCTTCAGGCGATCCGTCCGCAGCGGAAAAGCTCAAGCGAGCGTGCTCGGGCGACCGAACGTTGGAGAACTGCGCGCCCGAAGTCGGGTGATCGCACCAATCCTCTGCGAGGTCGGCCGGTTGTCGGCGTATCTCAAATTCTTCCAACTCGAGTGCTCACCGTTCGACACCGGCTCCCAGAGTTCGGTGGTGCTCGGCACGCGAGCGATTCGCGACGCCTACACGCAGATCGAAGCCGGGCTGGTCGAGCAGGCACCTCGCATCTGCGTCTACGGTGGGACCGGGCTCGGCAAGACCAGCCTGGCCCGGGCACTGCCGAAGCTGCTGCGCGATCAGGCGCGGGTGGTGCTGCTCCTCAACCCGGCCCTCTCGTGGGTCACGCTGAAGGCGGCGATCGTTCGGCAACTCGATCTCCCGGGAGGCCTGCTCTCGCGCACGAGTCTGGCGGAGCGGCGCAAGGACGGGCAGCGGATCGTCATCGTGATCGATGCAGCCGAGAAGATCAGCGGCGAATCCCTCGAGCATCTCGACATGCTGCTCGCCTATCGGACCGACAGCGACGAGCAACTCGTCCACTGCGTGCTGTTGGCGAACCTCGATCAGGCGCGACAGCAGCCAGACTGCCCGCTGCTCTGGTGGCTCGATTCACTCAATACCCTGCAGCTCGAATTCGCTCCGATCCCCGTGGACGGAGTGCGGTCGTACATCGTCAAACACCTCAAGCGGGCGGGTTGGACTGGCGGGGATCTGTTCAGCGCCGAAGCGGCGCGCGCCATCCACCGAATCACCGGCGGTGTGCCGCGGTCGGTCAGCGAGCTGTGCGAGCGCGTGCTGACCGAAGCCGCCGAGCAGGCCATCGACCGGATCGACGCCGGCTTCGTCGAGGCCGTCTGTGGCGAGGGACCGGCCCGCGATGCGACGGATCAGCGGACCGCAGCCTCTGCCGACCACGCCGCCGAAGTCGTGCTGGAAGAGGTCGCGACGCCACCGACCCGGACATCCGCGCGGCGACGACCGACCCTCGACCCGGATGCCGAAGTGGCCAGCGACACGCGCCCCCGGCGGCCGGATCCGAGAGTCGACCCGGCGCCTGCAGCGCGCGCACCGTCGAACAGTTCGGCGGGTCTCGATGCGTTTTTCGGGCCCGCGTCCCAGGCTGCCCACGTGGCCGCGCATGCGAGGCCCGATCCCGCGCTCGCCGAGGCGCAGGAGCCGCTCGAATCCGCTGCTGCCAGCGAATCGGACACCGCCACGCGTCGCGGACGGGTGCGCTGGTTGGCGGCCGCGGCGGCTCTTTTCGCTCTGCTCGGTGCCGGGCTGTACTTCGCGGGCATCGTCCCGGGCGACGGGTCGACCGAACTCGCGACCGCAGTCGCCGAGGCCCCGATCGCCGACGCATCACGAGCGACCGGGCCGACGCCCGCCGCCGAGCGGCTCGCACGACACCAACGAGCAAGCACGCCGTCGGCTTCCGGTGATGTCGTCGAGGCCGGTGGGACGAAGCGGCAGGCGGCGGTCCGGAAGAACGCGAAACGTGCGAGGGCTTCGGCCGGTCTGGTACTCGATCTCGCAGAGGACACGAGCGGACAGCCGAGTGTCGTCGAGCCGGCTCCGAACCACGACGACGAGCGTCTCGGCTCCGCGGTCTCACCGCCTGCCTCGCCGGCGCTGCCCGACCCGATGGATCTCGGCACCGAGCGCCACTTCTAGATCCGTCCAGCGATCCGGCTGATCAGACGACGCCCCCGGTCAGTGGGCGGTGAACTCGTAGTCCTCCGCAACCGGGGTTCCGGCCGTCTCGAATCGCGCGCGGAAGAGCCGCTCGTCCGCGTCGCGCAGGCGGCGGCTCAGCTCTCGACCGAGATTCATGTAGATCAACGTGAATTGCTCGGGGTGCCGTTCGCCGAGTCGGCGGAGATCGATCGCGCTCAACTCGAGGGCCTCGCACTCGTCCAACGCGCGCACACTCGCACTGCGCGGACCGAAGTCCAGCAGCGCCACCTCGCCGAAACAGTCTCCGGCAGCCAGTTCGCGCAGCGTGTGCTCCTCACCGTCCCGGAGCTTGATCACCGAGGCCCGACCCCGCTCGAGCAGGAACGCCGAGGTTCCCCGTTCTCCCTGTTCGAAGAATCGCGCGCCCGGAGCGATGCGGCGCGACTTCGCCCGCTCGAGCAGGAACCCGATGGCCTCGTCGTCCACTGCACCGAACATCGCCGTCGATCGGAGCGCGTCGATCCGTCGCCGATCCATCCACGATCCTCCGGTCGACACGCGCAGTGCGCGCCGTGAGCTGCACCGAGCATAACGATCCGGGGCCACGGTCGGAGGGTCTGCGCCGCTCTGCACCCAGCTGCCGGGGCGAGCGTGTTAACGTCGGCCGCACGGGCCGCGAACACGGAACACCGGGCCGTCGATCGGCGCGAGCGGAGGGTGCGATGGACGAACGGTCGACCCCGGCTGCACGCCTGCAGAGTTTCGTGTACGCAGCGCGTGGCCTCGCATCGATGCTGCGCGACGAACCGAACGCACTGATCCACCTCGCCGCCACGATCGCCGTGATCGGTCTGGCGGCGGCCCTGGGGATCGCGCTCGAGGGCTGGCGCTGGCTGATCGTCTCGTTCGCGCTGGTCTGGTGCGCCGAAGCGGCCAACACCGCGCTCGAACGACTCGCCGACGCGACCTCTCCCGATCCACACCCCCTCGTCGGCCAGGCCAAGGACATCGCGGCGGGAGGTGTGCTGATCGCCGCCGCCGCAGCGGCCGCGGTCGGGCTCCTCGTGCTCGGGCCTCCGCTGCTCGAAGTGCTGACGTCTTCTGGCTGAGACACGGCGGCCGCGCGCGAGATGCGCGGCGTCGGGCCGCCCTCTAGCCGGCAGTCTGTGCGGATCCCGGTGGGTGGATCAGTTCGCACCGCGCGGGCGCCGCGGGATCATCGCCAGGTAGGCGTCCACTGCACGAACGCGCTCGTCGGATCTGCGTGCTGAAGTGTCGAACCAGGACAGGAACACGTCGCCGTCGAGCAACACGATCAGACCGGTCGCGATCGCCCCGGGATCGTTCTCGGGCAAGGTCAGCTCCGAGATGGTCTCGCAGAGCACTCCGGTGAAGCGCTGGTGCATGTCGAGCAGCGTGGTGATCAGCCATTCGCGGAATACCGGAGCCTCGATCGCCCAGCGGATGAATCCCTCGAGCGCGACCCGATGCTGCACGGTATAGGAACGGTAGATGGCGATCTGCTCCTGCAGGCGCTTCTCGGGTTCGAGATCGTCGAAGCTGCGCTCGAGCGATTCTCGGAAGGGTTCGACCAGTCGGTTGAAGGCCTCCCGGAACAGACTGGCTTTGTCGCTGAAGTGCCAGAACACGGTCGCCCGGCTCACGCCGCCGAGTTCGGCGACTTCGGCCACCGTGGTCTGCTCGTAGCCCTTGGTCAGGAACAGTTCGGTCGCCGCGGCCAGGATGCGTTCCTGCGTGGCGGCCTTTCCGCTCAGCGGTTCATGGGTCATCGACTCTCCGATCCAATCATCACGAAACGCCCGCGATCCGATCACGACGCGCGGCCGACAGCATCGAGAACCTGTCCGCCGCGGGCAACCACCTGTCGGGAACGAGGGCCCGGGGCCGGTGAAGATCGTCCGACCTACCGGCGCGGCAAGTCCGATCCGCACCCAATCCGCTCGCTCGATCGATGCGTGATAGGCTCGACCGGACCATGCAAGACGCACTCGCTCGGCTGCCCCTGATCGGGCGTGTGGCCATCCTCGACCTCGTCCGCTCTCCGAGCCACGAGGCAAGAACCGCGTATCCCCGCTTGATGGCGGACCTCGTCGAACGCGTCGGTGGGCGCATCTGCTGGGCGGGCAGCATCGATCAGCAGTTCATCGGGCACGGACTCGAGGCCTTCCACGACGTCGTGATCAGCGAGTTCCCGACCGCCGAGGCCTGCGGACTCGCGATGGCGCTGCGCCGTGAATGGCGACCCGAGACGTTCGTCAGCGAACTCGCGAGTTGGGCGCTGCGGCCGTGGCCGAGCTGGCAGCGGCTCGCATCGCGTGCGGTGTTCGCCGCTCTGCGCCTGGGCGGAGGGGCCCCGTTGGCCGTCCTCGGCGATCCGTCGGGGCCCCTGATCGAGCCCGCCGGCGATCCGAGCCTCGGTCCCGATCCGCAACAGACCACCGCGCTGCTCGCGGGTGAGCGGAGCGGGCGCGTCGTGATGGTCAACTACCTGCGCTATCGCGCGAGCCAGGAAGCGACCGGAGACGAACTGCCCCGGGGCCCCGCCGCCTACGCGGCGTATGGGCGAGTGGCGACACGCCTGATCGCCCGGCTCGGAGGACGGATCCGCTTCTCGGGCAGCCGCGCACAGGTCCTCTCGGGCGACCCCGAAGCGCGTTGGGATGCAGTCGCGGTGGTCGAGTATCCATCGCGCGCGGCGTTCATCGGCATGCTCGAAGACCCGCGTTATCGCGCCGCGCACCCGCTGCGCGACGCAGGTCTCGCCTCGACGCGATTGCTGGTCTGCACGTCGCACGCCTCGTTCCACTGATCCGGCGTGGCGATCGACCGGGCGCGACCGGGCCCGCGTGCAGGACTCTCGGACGGTGCCGGTACGCGAGTTCGTCGTGCTCGTCCTCTATGCGGGAACGAACTGCGACCAGCCCACGGGCAGCTTCGCCCCGGTACCGCCGATCCCGCAGTAGCCACCCGGATTCTTCTCGAGATACTGCTGGTGGTAGTCCTCGGCGTAGTAGAAGGGCGGCGCGTCGAGGATCTCGGTCGTGATCGGTCCGAATCCGTGCGCATCGAACTGCGGCTGGAAGGCGCGCAGCGAAGCTTCGGCGAGCCGTCGCTGCTCGTGCGAATAGCAGTAGATGCCCGAGCGGTACTGGGTGCCGTTGTCGTTGCCCTGGCGCATCCCCTGCGTCGGGTCGTGGCCCTGCCAGAACACCTCCAGCAACCGCTCGTAGCTCGTGACGTTCGGGTCGAAGACCACGAACACCACCTCGTTGTGTCCGGTCATCCCCGAACAGACCTCTTGATAGGTCGCGTTCGGTGTGAAACCCGCCGCGTATCCCACGGCCGTCGTGTACACGCCCGGGAGCTTCCAGAACATCCGCTCGGCGCCCCAGAAGCAGCCCATTCCGAACATCGCCAGCTGCATGCCGTCGAACGGCGGCTCCATGCGGTTGCCGTTCACCGCATGCGCGAACGCGACGCGCATGCGCTCGCTGCGTCCGGGCAGCGCCTGGTCGGGCGTCGGCATGCCCATCGACTTCATGAACGCCATGAGGATCTCCTGCTGGACGAAGGGGGATAGACCCGGAGGGTAGAGCCTTCACGCCGCGTGACCACCGGCGCGTCGAAGCGGATCACCCCGGACGAGTCGGGGCCGGGACGGTCAGAACACGTACTGCAGCCCTGCGGTCAGCAGCCAGCGCGTCCGAAGCTGGGGACCGGACAGGTCCTGGTAGGCGGGCAGTCCGGCTTCCACCGACAATCGCGTGCCCTGGAGGAGGTCTCCCTCGAAGAAGAAGTCGACACCGAACATCGCGTCGAGCCGTTGTCCCGCCTGCAGGGTCGGATTCTCGGCCGGAGACTCGCCCGGATTCATCAGAGGGTCGGCGCCATCGGGGTTGAACCACTGCTGCCACGAGAGTCGGAACGCGGTGGCGAACCAGGAAGCCCAGCGGCGGCCCGCCCAGGCCGTGATGTCGTATTCATTGCCGAGCCGATAATTCTGCGAGTTGGTACCCGCGTGGAGGACCCCGCCGAACTGTCCGCCCCAGTAGGTGTTCTTCCACTCGCCGTTGTACGTCGCACCCGGACGAAGATCCACCGTGCCGGAGCCGAGCTGCATCCTGTACGGCAGAAGTTCGAGGTTGCCGCCGCTGATCGGCGTGACTTGCGAAGCGTTGATGGTGCCGGAAGGGAGACTGATCCCGATGTTCAGGTGCACGCGGTTCCGCTCGTCCTCGAAGACCTCGTAAAGGACGCTGATCAGGAAGTCCCCGAAGCCCTCGGACCGCGTGGCGTACTGCAGACCGGTCGCGACGACGTTCTGATCCATACCTTTGATGAGATACGGCAGGCCCAGGACGAAGGTGAACTCTTCGAGGGGCGCCCACATCACTTCGAACAGGTGCTCGTTCACGTACATCGAAGTGGGCAGGACACTGAAGCCCGGGATCGGCGTCGTCAGCACCGCGGTGCCGGCCTGCAGACTCCCGAGATCCTGTCGCTGATAGCGATACGAGAACATGACGCTGCCCTGATCGTGGGCGACGTCGCCGAAGACTCCGATCGGCGGATGGACATCCGAGATCGTCACCGTTTCGGCCGACGACGCCGGCCGTGCGGCGATCGTCGCACCGCTCAGCACTCCGACGAGCGCCACGATCAGCCCGGCCCGCACCGAACTTCTCGGCAGCCACGCGGATCGGCGCACCGCTGACAGCGATTCGCTCAGGCCTTCATGCCTCCGGCCTTGGCGATCGGATGCAGGCTCGCCTCCGCGCTCGGACGCGATGCCATCCGGTCCAGCCACTGCTTCAGGTTGCCGAGCGAGGGATCGAGAGGCTGACCGACGACGCCCGCGAACTCGACGAAGGCGAACAACAAGATGTCGGCCAGCGTAAGCGATTTGCCACAGATGAACGGTCGTCCCGCCATCTGCCCATCGAGCCACGCCTCGCCCTCGCGCGCGATCGCCTTGAGGTCGGCGGCCGCCTGGGGGATCAGATGACGTCTTCCCTCGAACATCGCCTTGCCCTCGGCGAAGCGGAAGCCATCGGTCATGGGATTGGTGATGCGGGCCTCGACGCGGCGGATCCACATGCGCGTCTTCGCGCGCTCCTCGGGCGTAGCGCCGATCAGCGCGGGCTTCGGATGCTTCTCTTCGAGGTACTCGCAGATCGCGACCGTCTCGGCCAGGTAGCTGCCGTCGTCGAGTTCGAGACACGGCATCTCGCCGGCGGGATTCTTGTCGATGTACGGGGCGCGGCGGTTGTCGGCCTTCATGATGTCGATCTCGACGCTGTCGAGCTGGATGCCCTTTTCGAGCATGAACATCCGGACCAGCCGGGGATTCGGACCGAGCGAGTTGTAGAACTTCACGGATTCTCTCCAGGGTCGATGAAGTGGGGGATGATGACGAACGAACGCGCGGCCAGTCGCGGCCGACGAACGCCGGACGATAGCCGCGAATGCAACTCGCGAGCAGCCTGGATGTCCCGCCGGATCGTCGTGGCGGATCACGTCCGGAACCGGCGGATCACCGCCCGGCGACGCCGGGTGAGCAGCGCGGCCCGCTGCGCCGGCGTGACGCGCGGCGTATCCGCCGGCAGGACAGCCTGGAGCTTCCCGCGATCGACGACGCGAAAGTTCGGCGCGGGCGCGCGATCCGCGTGCAGGAAGCGCGCGGTGATCGTGCCGTCCTGCTGGCCACCGGGATCGAGCCAGTTGGCCACGCCCGGGTCTTCGTGGCAGATCACCGCCCGGAACACGCCGTCGGGATCGATGCGTGCCTGGGCGCGGTTGATCGAGGAGGGGCGACTCGCATACTCGACGGCCTCCCACCAGACGTTCGCCAGCGCCACCCCCCAGTGGCGACAGGCCGGCGGCTCGAACTCGAGCACCACCGCCTCGTCCGGCGCGCAGCAGAAGTGCCCGATCCCGTAGGCCTGACCGCGCATCCCCGCGCGCTCAGCCGCGGGCCCGGGCATGTGGACGATCAGCGAATTGGGCTCCATGGAAAGGAACCCGAGACTCATCTTCTGCCACAGTGCACCGCCTCGATCGAGCCAGCGGACGAGCTTGTCGAGACGAGCCGCGACCTGATCGGTCCGCGGCGCCGGGATCGGCCATCCGGCGCCGACGCGCTCGATCAACAAGTCGGCGGGGCGCTCGCTCTCCCAATCGTCGAAGTACTGACGCACCAGCAGGAACCCGGCGTCGTCGCGGCTCGCGAGCCAGTTGCGGTCCCGGCTCTCGCCACCGATCCGCAGCGTGAACGCACCGTCTTTGCCCACCTCGAGATCGCGACCGTCGAGGGACGAGAGGGTCTCCCAGGTCGACAGGTCGCCGTTCGCGAAGTGGCCGGAGTTCACCTGCACGTCGAGGTGGTTGGCGCTGCCGCGGAAGCCGCTCACCTCGTACTCCGCGCCGCCGCGCAGAGATGCGTAGAGATAGAGGCAGTCGGGATTGTCGAGACCCCACGGCATCGTGTAGTCGATCATCCGGGCGAACACCGGATAGTCGGGATCGTCGTGGGACACGCAGCTCACGATTCCCGCAGCGAGAAAGCGCGTCAGATGGCGGAAGCCCTCGGCCCGATCGCGCGGCGAATCCGGCAGCGTCTCCGCGAGTACGCGCTCGGCCGAGCGTTCGATTGCGGCGCACAGCTCGCGCCACGCGGCGCCGCCCATCAGACGCGGATCGCTCGGATCGCTCGGATCGAAAGGATCGACGGACAGATCGCGAACCTCCGGTCTATGCTGGCGCGCGGTCCCGCCACATCGGCGATCAGCATATCAGCGAACCGGAGGACGGCGTGCATCGCTTCGTGGTCGGAACCGGTCGCTGCGGTTCGACGCTGCTCTCGCGCATGCTCGCCGAGTGCCCGGAAGTGCAGAGTCTGTTCGAGTACTTCAACGGGCTCGACATGGCGCGCCGCTTCGATCCCGCTCCGATCGATGGTGCGACGTTCGCCGGGTTGATCGGCGCCGAGCAGCCGTTCGTCACCGCGGTGCTGCGACGCGGCTACCGAGTCGAGGAGATCACGTATCCGTTCGTGGACGAAGCCGGCGGGCCGGGCGGCCCACCACGCGGGCGTCGCACGTCGAAGGATGCCCTGCCCTGGCTGCTGGTCTCGCTGCTGCCGCGCTTGTCCGACGACCCCGACGCACTGTTCGATGCGGTGCTCGAGTTTGCGCGAAGCGGACCGCGCCTGTCGACGCCGGCCCAGCATCTGCGTCTGTTCGACTGGCTCGCCGCGCGTGCCGGGCGGTCGTGCTGGATCGAGCGCTCGGGGTCGTCGATCGATTACGCGGCTGCCCTGCTCGGCGCGTTTCCGGAGGCGCGCATCGTGCACCTGCATCGCGCCGGGCCGGAGGTTGCGCTGTCGATGCGGGAGCACCACGCCTACCGGCTGCCGATCTCGCTGATCTACGACGCGCCGCTGGACGGCGGTGCGCGGGTCTCCGAACCGCCGCCCCTCGATTTCGCATCACCGCCCGATCCAGGCGACACGATCAGCCGGATCCTCGCCGCCCGGCCGCCCCCCGAATGCTTCGGGCGCTACTGGTCGGATCAGATCGTGCGCGGCAAGCCGGCGCTCGACGCGCTGCCCGCGGACCGCCTGCTCGAGGTGGCCTTCGAAGATCTGGTGCGTTCGCCGGAGTTCGTCGTTCACGAGATCGCGGGATTCTTCGAACTGGGCTCGTCCGGTCCGTCGCGCGAGAAATGGGTCACCCGGGCGGGCGCGCTGGTCCGGGGTGCGCCGCCGACGCGCTTCGCGCAGTTGTCGGCCCATCAGCGCGACGCACTCGTCCAGGCATGCCGCCCGGGCACTTCGATCCTCACCGACTCGTCCGTTAGGCTACGCGTCCCCTGATCCCATTCGCGCACCGCGCCGGTCGCCGCGACGCAGCAACGAAAAGAGAACCCCATGACGATGGCCTTCGCAGGCAAGACCGCCGTGGTCGGAATCGGAGCCACCGAGTTCTCGAAGAACTCGGGGCGCAGCACCCTTCGTCTGGCGGTCGAAGCCAGCGATGCAGCGATTCGCGACGCCGGGCTCCGACCCGGACAGATCGACGGCATGGTGCTCTTCACCGTCGAGGAGAATCACGAGATCGATGTCGCCCGCAGCCTCGGCATCCCCGAACTGAGACACTTCAGCCGGATCCACCACAGCGGCGGCGCCGCTTGCGGGACCATCCACCAGGCTGCCATGGCGGTGCACAGCGGCGCCTGCCACTACGCGCTCGTCTATCGCGCCTTCAACGAACGCTCCGAGACACGCTTCGGCGTCGGTGTGCAACATCGCGCACCCGCCCCGACGCCGATGGAGGTCGACTTCGGCTGGACGTCACCGTTCGGACTGCTCACACCCGCGTCGTGGGTCGCGATGTTCGCCCGCCGCTACATGCACGAATACGGAGCGACGAGCGAGGACTTCGGTCGGATCGCAGTGGCCGATCGCAAGCATGCCGCCACGAATCCGAAGGCCTTCTTCCACGGCAAGCCGATCACCCTCGAGGAGCATCAGGCGAGCCGCTTCATCGTCAAGCCCCTGCATCTGCTCGACTGCTGCCAGGAAAGCGACGGCGGCCAGGCGTTCGTGATCACGACCCTCGAACGGGCGCGGGATCTCGCGCAACCTCCCGTCGTGATCGCATCGGCGGCCCAGGGCAGCGCCCACGACCAGCAGATGATGAAAAGCTACTACCGCGACGAGATCACGAGCATCCCCGAGATGGGGCTGTGTGCCCGACAGCTCTGGGCGGATACCGGTCTCTCTCCACGTGACATCCAGACCGCGATCTTCTACGACCACTTCACGCCCCTCGTGCTGCCGCAGCTCGAAGAGTTCGGTTTCTGCCGGCGCGGCGAGGCGCGCGATTTCATCCGCGACGGCCGCATCGAGCTCGGCGGCGAGTTGCCCATCAACCCGAACGGCGGACAGCTCGGCGAGGCCTACATCCACGGCATGAACGGAATCGCGGAGGGCGTGCGCCAGGTCCGCGGCAGTGCGGCGAATCCGGTGCCGGACGTCGAGAACGTGCTCGTCACCGCAGGCACCGCAGTCCCGACGAGCGCGCTGATCCTCCAGAAGGCGGCCTGAGCCGGCGCGAGCCGCCCGGCGAAAGGTGGGGATGAGTCGGACCGTCAACATCGTCGGTGCGGGACACGTCGGGCAGACGCTCGGACGTCTGTTCGTGCAGAGCGGTGCCCTCGAAGTCCGAGGCGTGCTGAACCGCTCACTCGCGAGCGCCCGAGAGGCTATCGCCTTCATCGGTGCCGGCGCACCGGTCGACGCGGCCCACCGGCTTCCGATCGCGGACATCACGCTCGTGACGACCGGCGACGACGCGATCACCGAGACGGCACGTTCCCTGGTCGCGGCGGGCGCGATCGTTCCCCGTGCGAGCGTCGCCCACTGCAGCGGCGCACTCACGTCGGATGCACTCCGGGTCGCGAGGGAAGCGCATGCACACGTCGCGAGCATCCATCCCGTGATGACATTTCCGGATCCCGCACACGCGGTCGAACGGTTCGCCGGGACGTACTGCGGGTTCGAGGGCGACGTGCCCGCGCTCGAGCTGTTGCTTCCGTGCTTCACCGCGATCGGTGCCGTCCCCTTCGCGATCGACCCGCAGCACAAGGCCGCCTATCACGCAGGCGCGGTGCTGGCGTGCGGCTCGCTCGTGACGCTGATCGAAGCCGGGCTTCGCTGCTTCTCGGCCGCGGGCGTCGAACGCCCGGTCGCGCTCCGGGCCCTGGCTCCCCTCGTCGAGGCGACGATCTCGGGAGCACTTCGTGATGGGCCCGCCGCCGCGCTGACCGGGCCGATCGCGCGGGGCGACGACGGAATCGTCGCCCTGCACCTCGAGACGATCGCGCGGATCGATCCGACGCTGGTGCCCATCTATCGTTCGATCGGACTGCTCGCGCTCGACCTCGCCGCACAAGCGCGACGCGGGGACACAGCGGGGCACGCGCAGATCCGCGCGAGACTGGGTGCGGCGTGAAGACGGCTTCCGAACACCGCATGCAACGCTCCCTCTCGAGCGCGTGGCGATTCGTCCGCGCCGCGGGTGGTGGATGGCTGCTGGCCGGCGCAGTCGCCGCCGCGATCCCCGCCCTCGCGGCGGATCCCGACAGCCCGCATCCACACCGGGGCATCGTGCCCGCATTCGCGGGCGCGCCGCCGCAGCTCGATCTCACGCCCGAGCAACTCGCGACCCTCGCCCGGAACGACGCCGTCCTGACCACCCTGCCCGGCGACACCGGCGGCCGTGGCATCGCGGTCCAGGACATCCACGCCACACCGGAGGTGATCTGGCGCCTGATCCGCGACTTCCGCGCCTATCCGCGAAGGGTGGACCGGGTGGATTCGTGCGAGCCGTACTTCGAGCAGGGCGAGGACGTGAGGGTGCGCTTCGTGAGCAGCGTGCTCGGATTCGAGTACGTGTACTTCATCCGCCACAGCTTCCATCCGGAAGAGGGCTATGTGACCTGGACGCTCGACTATTCGCGCGAGAGCGATCTCGACGATTCGGTCGGCTACTGGGCGGTGATCCCGCATCCCGAGAAGCCCGGCTGGTCGCGGCTCTTCTATGGCATCGACATGCGGACGCGAAGCTACATGCCGGGATTCGTCCGCAATCTGATCGCGAGGCGCGGCCTGATCGACGCGACCGCATGGGTGAAGCGGGAAGCCGAGTCCGGCACTTTCTTGGAGGCTGAAGGCTCTTCGGTGCAGACTGAGGGCTCTTCCGTGCAGGCTGAGGGCTCTTCCGTCGAGGCTGAAGGCTCGGCCGCTCGATGAGCGAGCCGTCCGCCGCCGAGCTGGATGACCGCTCGTGGCAGCCGCGCTGGTTGCGGTTCGCGCCGTTTCTCGGTCGCCCGCCGGCGTTGACGCGGCATCAGTGGCGGGTCGTCGGGCTGATCGCCATCGTCAACATCTTCGATCAGTACGACCTGATGCTGTTCTCGCTGGCGCTGAAGCAGATCCAGTCGGATCTCGCGATCCCCGAAGCGCAGCTCGGCGAACTCGGCGCGATCATCCGTCTCGGCGCGCTGCCGGCGTTCGTGTTCGGTGTACTGGCCGACCGCATCGGGCGCAGACGCGTGCTGCTCATCACGATCGTCGCCTACACGGCACTCACCGGAGCCACGGCGTTCGCTCCGAACGCAACCACCTTCGTGGTGCTGCAGTTCCTGGCGCGCACGTTTGCGGTCGCCGAAGTGATGCTCGCCTACGTGGTCATCGCCGAAGAACTCGACCCGGACGCCCGCGGCTGGGGGGCCGGTGCCCTGGCCGCACTCGGTGCGCTCGGCAACGGGCTGGCACTGGGATTGTTCGCCGCGGTCGACATCCTGCCGATGGGCTGGCGGTCGCTCTATCTGATCGGCCTGATCCCGCTGGCCTTGATCGCCTGGCTGCGGCGCAGTCTCCCCGAGACGAAGCGCTACGCCGCCCACGCCGCGACGCGTCGGGCCGATTCGGTGAGGACCGGCACCATCCAGCCGATCATCGATCTCGTGCGCATGTACCCGGGGCGCTTCCTGATGATCGCCAGCGTGGTCTTCCTGCTGAACTTCGCCGAGAACTCGGCGGGCTTCTTCAGCGCGAAGTATCTGCAGGAAGAACACGGCTGGCAGCCCTGGAACTACGCGCTGCTCGGTCTGACGGGCGGATTCGTCGGGATCTTCGGTGCCACGTTCGCGGGCCGCTTGTCGGATCTATACGGACGACGCTGGGTCGCGATCGTGTTCCTGACCGCACAGCCGCTGCTCGTGCTGGCGTTCTATCACGCCTTCGGCTGGGCGCTCGTCCCGCTCTGGATCGGGATGTTGTTCGCGGGCATCGCGGGTGGTGTCGTGCTCGCGGCCTTTGCGAACGAGATGTTCCCCACTTCGTATCGCTCGACGGCCTCCGGGGCGCGGGTGATCGCCTCGACGCTCGGCGGTGTGCTCGGACTCTGGATCGAGTCGATCCTGTTCGGCGTGCTGCACTCGCACTGGTCGGCGATCTCGCTGCTGATGACGGTGGGACTCGTGGCGCCGCTGATCGTGTGGACCTTCTTCCCGGAGACCAGCGGACGCGAGCTCGAGGACATCTCGCCCGAGCGGACCGCGCAGTAGGAAGCGACTCAGCCGCTCGTGGCCTGACCGCGCCAGCGCCGCAGGGCGATGGTTCCGAAGGTGACCGCCGTGATCGGAAAGGCGAAATAGACCATCACCTGGTCGAGCACCCCGATCGCATCATGGGCCTGGGAGTCCAGGATCAGATACGTCACATAGGCGACGTAGTAGGCGACGAACATCGCCCCTTGCCAGCGCGCGATGGTGTTGCGGACGAAGAACGCGGGCAGGCAGGCCACCGCGACCGCGATCATCACCGGAATGTCGAAGTAGAAGCTGGAGCTGGAAACCTCGACTCCGGAGGGCGACACCACGCTGGCCAGCCCCAGCACGGCCAGAATGTTGAATACATTGCTGCCGACGATGTTCCCCACCGCAATGTCACGCTCGCCACGCATTGCGGCGATGATCGACGTCGCAGTTTCTGGCAGCGATGTGCCGGCGGCCACGATCGTCAACCCGATCACCAGGTCACTGACTCCCATGAAGCGGGCGACGGAGACAGCACCGTCCAGGAAAAGACGCGACCCGCCGACCAGCAAGGCCAGCCCGACCAGCACCCACAGCAAGTCGATGAAGACAGTTCCGGGGACTGCGGCGTCACTCTCGGACGCCGTCTTCGCGTCGGCGGCGCCGCGGCGACCCTGGACGACCTGGAACGCCGTGTAGGCGACGATCCCGGCGAGCAGCACGCAGCCGTCGATGGGACCGATGGCACCGTCGGCCGCCATCGCCAGGGTCAGCACCGAAACACCGATCATGATCGGGATATCGACCCGCACCAGCTGTGCGGTGATCAACAGAGGTGTGACCAGCGCGGAGATCCCCAGGATGAAGAGCACGTTGTAGATGTTGCTGCCCACCACGTTGCCGAGCGCGATCTCCGGCTGTGCGTTCAGACTCGCCATGACGCTCACGACCAGCTCCGGCGCGCTGGTCCCGAAGGCGACGATCGTGAGTCCGACCACCAGCGAGGGAACCTGCAGACGCTCAGCGATCCTCGATGCGTAGCGGACGAGCCATTCGGCTCCCACCACCAGCAAGGCCAGCCCCGCGACCAGACTGATCACTTCCCACATTCGACTTCCCTCTCCGCACTGGCTCGGGCCGGCCGGCTCATCGCTGCTTCGCCTCGTAGGCCTCGCGTCGGGCGAGCAGCGGCGCGATCTTCGACGGGTCGACGGTGATGAAGATGGCTTCGGCTTCGGCGCAGAGTCCGACGTCGGCCGTGAGGCGGCCCTCCGTGAAGATCTTGCGGCCCTCGACGCGCACGATCTCGGCCGTGAAGTACAGCGGTTCGTGCAGGGGTGTCGGTTGGCGGTAGCGGACGGTGAGAGTTCCCGTGAAGCCCGAACCACCCGAGAGTGATTGCACGAACCCGAGCACTTCGTCGAACGCAGCGGCCACGAAGCCGCCGTGCACGGAGCCCGGTGGTCCCTCGTAGGCGGATCCGAACGTCACCGTCGCCGCCGCGCTGCGCTCTCCGGACTGACCGACCACGATCGGCGGCGCGAGTGGATTCGCGAGGCCGATCAGCGGACTCTGGTCGAAGAACGCCCCGACGTCCCCCGCGTTGGCGGACTCGGCGTGACCGACCGCCTTCTTCAGGCGCGGATGCGCGCGCAGTGCATCGGCGTAGCGCTCGAGCCCGTCGGCGGCGGCGCGCAGTTCGGCCTCGGGTGCATCGCTCGGCACGAGCCGTTCGATCACGAGTCGCATGGCATCGGCGAGTCGCCGCTTCTGCGCCCAGGCCGCAGCGCCGGTCCGCTTGGTGGCGTCGTAGTGGGGCTTGACCTCTCCACGTCTGACTTCGGCGGGTCTGAAATCGTCGGGAGCACCTGGGTCGGTCACTGGGTCGTCCTCTCTTCGCCGTCACGCGCGACGGCTCGTGGATCACGAGACGGTCGTCGATGCGTACCGGCACTTCAACCACCCATTGCGGGTCGATCCGATCCGGACCGGGCTCGGCTTGAGATCCGCCGCCCCGCCTGCGACACTCGGCCGCCGACCACGCGACACGCCACAGCCTGGGAGACCGGAAGATGGGCTTCGAGCTGGAACGTCTCCGCAAGTTTCCCGGTGTCGCAGGGCCGGTCGTCGTGTGCGTGATGGATGGCGTGGGGATCGGTCGCAAGGACATCTCGGACGCGGTCTGGCTGGCCCGCACGCCGACCCTCGACCGACTCGCCCGCACGGTGCCGAGCACCACGTTGCTCGCCCACGGCCACGCGGTCGGGATGCCGAGCGACGGCGACATGGGAAACAGCGAGGTCGGCCACAACGCCCTCGGCGCCGGCCGGATTTTCGACCAGGGGGCAAAGCTCGTCGCGCAGGCGATCGCATCGGGCAGCCTGTTCGGGGGCTCGGTCTGGCAGTCGCTCACTGACCGCGCGCGCCAGTCCGGCGAGCCGCTGCACTTCATCGGCCTGCTGTCCGATGGCAATGTGCACAGCCACATCGAGCACCTGTTCGCGATGCTGCGCCGCTGTGACGAAGAACAAGTGCCGCGGGTCCGCGTGCACATCCTGCTCGACGGCCGCGACGTCGGCGAGACCAGCGCGCTCGGCTACGTGGATGCCCTCGAAGAGTTGCTCGAGACGCTCCGCCGCAGCCCGGGCCGCGACTACCGCATCGCGTCGGGCGGCGGCCGGATGGTGACCACGATGGACCGCTACCGCGCCGATTGGGAGATCGTCGCGCGCGGCTGGCGGACGCACGTGCACGGCGAGGGCCGCGGCTTCAAGTCGGCACGCCGGGCAATCGAGACACTGCGCGACGAACACCCCGGGATCGGCGATCAGGTGCTTCCGCCCTTCGTGATCGTCGACGAAGCCAACCAGCCGGTCGGCCGGATCCGCGACGGCGCCGGCGTGATCTTCTTCAACTTCCGGGGCGATCGCGCGATCGAGATCAGCCAGGCGTTCGAGGACGACTTGTTCCCGTACTTCGATCGCGGTGCCCGGCCCGACGTGCTGTATGCCGGCATGATGCAGTACGACGGTGATCTGCTTCTGCCGCGTCGCTTCCTGGTCGCACCGCCGGCGATCGACCGGACGCTCGGCGAATACCTCGCTCGCAACAGGATCACCCAGCTCGCGATCAGCGAGACCCAGAAGTTCGGGCACGTCACGTACTTCTGGAACGGCAACCGCAGCGGGCGCTTCGACGACGCGCTCGAGACGTATCTCGAGATCCCCGGCGATACGCTGCCCGTCGACGAGCGACCCTGGATGCGCGCGGCCGAGATCACCGATCGGCTGATTGCCGAACTCGTCACCGGGCGATTCCGCCACGCGCGCGTCAACTATGCGAACGGGGACATGGTGGGGCACACCGGCCACCTCGATGCGGCCGTGCAGGCCGTCGAAGCCGTCGACCTGCAGATCGCGCGACTGCTGCCGGTGATCGAGCGACTGCACGGCGCCCTGATCGTGACCGCCGATCACGGCAACGCGGACTGCATGTTCGAGATCGACGCGAAGACCGGAGAGCCCGAGCGCGACGCCACCGGCCGGATCGCCGCCAAGACGAGCCACACGTTGAATCCCGTGCCGCTCCACATCTACGCGCCGTCCCACACCCTGCGTCTGGCAACGGGACTGCGTTCGCCGGGGCTCGCCCACGTCGCCGCCACCGTGCTGCAACTGCTCGGCCTGCGCGCGCCGGACGACTACGCGCCGAGTCTGCTGGCCGACTGATCACTGCGCGCTTCTGCACGACCCGGCTACGCGATCGTGACGTTCGAGCCGGGATCCCCGCGCGTACGCTCGGACTTTTACAGGATTTTCACACGCAGGGAGATCGATCCGGCGTTTTACCAAAGTTTCACAGCCACGACCCGGCGTGTCGCCGATCCAGTGCGTACGGTTCGTCCCGTCATCTTCTGCGACTGCGGGGAACACGCACACATGGATACAGGTGTCACGGA
Organism: bacterium; assembly: GCA_031413515.1. Taxonomy (GTDB): domain Bacteria; phylum Myxococcota_A; class UBA9160; order UBA9160; family UBA4427; genus TMED88. Next base: position 12,956 of record JANOFF010000122.1, on the reverse strand, counting down.
GAAGTCGTCGGCCGGACCGCACGAGCCGTCCCCGGTCAGTACCCACACGCCGCTGCGGAAGTGGCGGGGAATCAAGGCCGAGATCCCGACCCTGATCTACGTCGGCATCCAACTGGCATGCGTGCTCGTCTTCTTCACCGGAGTCACACCCACCGCACTCGCGCTCTTCGCGGGTACCTTCGCGCTGCGGATGTTTGCGATCACCGGCGTCTATCATCGCTACTTCTCGCACCGCACCTACCGCACGAGCCGCGTGATGCAGTTCGTGCTCGCGTTCATCGGCACGATGGCGGTCCAGAAAGGTCCGCTCTGGTGGGCGAGCATCCACCGTCTCCACCATCGCGACTCCGACGGACCCGACGATCCGCACTCGCCGCGCCGCGGCTTCTGGTACTCCCATCAGGGCTGGATCTTCGACGATCGCTGGGATCCCACCCACGAGGATCAGATCAAGGATCTGATGAAGTTCCCCGAGCTCGTGTGGCTGAATCGCTGGCACTTCATCGCGCCGATCCTGCTCGCCGTGTTCTGCTATCAGGTCGGCGGCTTCGTCGGGCTGGTCTGGGGCTTCGTGGTCTCGACGACCGTCGGCTGGCACGCCACGTACTCGATCAACTCCCTCGCCCACGTGTTCGGTCGGGTCCGCTACGAGACCGGTGACGACAGCAAGAACAACTGGGCGCTGGCGCTGCTGACCTTCGGCGAGGGCTGGCACAACAACCACCACTTCCACCAATCCAGCGTCCGACAGGGCTTCTACTGGTGGGAGATCGACGTCAGCTACTACATCCTGCGCGCCCTCGCGGCGGTCGGTCTGGTGTGGGATCTGAAGCAGCCGCCCGCGCGCGCGTACGCGGTCGCGGCGAGCCACACCACGGCGGCTCGACCCGAAGTCGACGAACTGGCGCGTCCGCTCGAAGTCGCATCGAGATAGCTGGTCGGCGTGCTCGATCGCGCGCGGTCGAGTTAGCATGGCCCGATGTCACTCGGGCCCCGGGATCTCGTCCTGTGCGCCGGAACCCTCGCCAGGGCGTCCTTGCCCGAGCGCATCGAAGCGGCCGTCGCCGGCGGTTATCGGGGACTGTCGCTGTTTCCATCGGATGTGCGCCGCGCCCGCGCCGAGGGACTGGACGACGCGACGCTGAGGTCACTGCTCCGCGATCACGATCTCGAGATCGCCGAACTCGATCCACTGATGAGCTGGCTGCCCGGCGTCGAGCCGGGCACCGGGCGCTTCGCGACCAGCGAGGACGAGTGCTACGAGATCGCGGATTCGATCGGTGCCCGAAGCATCAACTGCGTCGTGTTCTCGCCGAAGCCTGTGCCACAGGATCTGCTCGTGGAGTCGTTTGCCGCGCTGTGTGACCGCGCCGCCGGCCATGGATTGTTGATCCATCTCGAGTTCATGCCGTGGACGCAGATCGCCACGGTGCTCGACGCGCTCGCGATCGTGCGCGGCGCCGATCGCCCGAATGGCGGCATCATGTTCGACACGTGGCACCACTTCCGGGGGCCGCTGACGAACGCGGATCTCATCTCGCAGGTTCCCGCAGAGCGGATCCTCGCCATTCAGCTGAACGATGCGCCGCGGGTCGCCGAACGGAACCTGATCGAAGAGACGCTGAACCGCAGGCTCGTTCCGGGAGACGGCGACATCGACCTGCGCGAGATCCTCCGGTTCCTCCGCGAGGGCCGGTCCCCTGCCCCGCTCGGTGTCGAGGTGTTCTGCGAGGCCCTGCTGCCGCTTCGACCGGACGACGCGGCGACGCGCTGCGCCGACGCCGTGCGCCGGCTGCTCGCACCCGTTTCGCGTTGATGGCGCGTCCCGGCGGATGGCGACCGGCGAGCCGGTCGCTCCGTCGTTCCAGGACCCGTGGCTTGTGCTGCCTTGTGCCCAGGTTCGCGAAGACAACGAGGTCGAGTTCGCGGGCGTCGAGCGCGTGCAGGAAAACCTGCATGGTCTTGATCGATCTTCGTGCAGAGTTGAAGCGACGCATCGCGAATGGCTGCGAGGTGCGGGTCCGCTACGGTCCGTCGCGGAGGTTTGGTGATCCGCATGGCTACGGGGACGAAGTCGAAGACGCTGTTCGCTGACTACGCCCCCCTCGACGGCGCCTTCGATGAACTCTTCGCCCCGGATGGCTCGGTCCGACCCGAGGCCGCGCGCACCGTCGAACTGCTGAACGCTGTCGGCATCCGCGAATTCAAAGCCCGGCAGAAGCTCGCCGATGCCAGCTTCCTGAAGAGCGGCATCACGTTCTCGGTCTATTCCGATCAGCAGGGCGCCGAGCGCATCTTTCCCTTCGACTTGATCCCGCGCCTCGTGCCCGGCGCCCTCTGGGCACGCACACGCCGCGGGCTCGAGCAACGCATCCAGGCCCTGAACGCGTTCCTCGACGACATCTACGGGGAACAGCGCATCCTCGCGGAGAAGGTGGTTCCCGAGGACCTCGTCCTCGGCGCCGCCGGCTACGAGAAGAAGGTGCGTGGCGTGCGACCGCCGTCCGGTGTGCACATCCACATCGCGGGAATCGACCTGATCCGTGACCCGGCGGGCGAGTTCCGTGTGCTCGAGGACAACGTCCGCACGCCGTCCGGTGTCTCGTATGTGCTCGAGAACCGCCAGGTGATGAAGCGCGTGTTTCCGCGTGTGTTCGCCGAATCGAAGGTGCAGGGCATCGAGGAGTACCCGATCCGGCTGCGCGACGCGCTGACTTCGGTGGGACCGGCCCCGGACGATCAGGATGGCACGGTCGTGCTGACGCCGGGCCCGTTCAATTCGGCCTACTTCGAGCACAGCTTCCTGGCGCGTCGCATGGGCGTGCCGCTCGTCGAAGGACGCGACCTGTTCGTCGACGATGACAAGGTCTACGCCAAGACGACCCAGGGACCGCAGCGCGTCGACGTCATCTACCGCCGCATCGACGACGCATTCCTCGACCCCGAGGTCTTCCGCAAGGACAGCGCGCTCGGCGTGCCCGGTCTCGTGCGCGCGTATGCGAAGGGCAACGTCGCGCTCGCCAACGCGATCGGCAACGGGGTCGCCGACGACAAGGGCATCTATCCCTTCGTCCCCGACATGATCCGCTTCTATCTCTCAGAGGAGCCGCTGATCGGCCAGGTCGAGACGTACGTCTGCGCCCGGGACGAGGATTGTCGCTATGTAGTCGAGCACGTCGGCGAGCTGGTCATCAAGGCCGTCAACGAAGCCGGTGGCTACGGGATGCTGATCGGTCCGCAGTCCACCCGCGCCGAGCAGAAGGACTTTCGCGAGCGCATCCTGGCGAACCCCCGCAACTACATCGCGCAGCCGCGCATCGAACTCTCGACGTGTCCGACCTGGACCCAGCACGGCCCGGCCCCGCGGCGCGTGGATCTGCGTCCATACATCGTGACGGGACGCTCGACCTGGGTGATGCCAGGCGGCCTGACGCGCGTCGCCCTGAAGAAGGGTTCGTACGTCGTCAACTCGAGTCAGGGAGGCGGCTCCAAAGACACCTGGATGCTCGAGGACGGCGCCGCATGATCTCGCGCGTCGCCGAGAGCTGTTTCTGGCTGAACCGCTACGTCGAGCGCGTCGAGGTGCTGGCGCGCATGCTCGACGTCAACCTCGCCTTCCAGCTCGACGTGTCGCTCCCCGATGCGAAACGCTGGCTGCCACTGATCGTCGTGACCGGTCAGGAGCAGCACTTCCTCACTCGCCACGGTGCGAAGTCGAGTGACGATGCCGAGATCGTCCAGAAGTACCTGACGTGGAGCGACGACAACCCGAGTTCGCTGTATTCGTCGCTGCGCTGCGCGAGGGAGAACGCTCGGACGATCCGCGAGACCATCAGCCTCGAGATGTGGGAGACCCTCAACGACCTCTGGGTCTTCATGAACGATCGTGCGGCACGCCGGCTCTACGACCATCATCGCGATGTGTTCTATCGCCGACTTCGCGACCAGTGCCTGCTTTTCCACGGCATCGCGCAGGCCACCATGTTGCACGAGGATCCGTTCCGTTTCATGCGACTCGCGACCTCGCTCGAGCGCGCCGCGCAGACCGCCCGCGTGATCGACGTGAAGTACCACAGCATCGGACCGACCTCGCCGGACGAGAGCGAGGAGACGGCGAGCGAGGCCGCGCAGTGGATGGCCACCCTGCGCTTCTGCTCGGGGGTCGAGCCCTTCCTGAAGCGACCGGACAACGTGCTGTGCGGGCGTGCAGTCGCGTCGTTCCTGCTGTTCGACCCGAGCTTCCCGCGCTCGGTCTGCTTCAACCTCGAGCGCACGCGAAACTTCCTCGATCTGCTCGGGGCGGGAGCACCCGGTTCGGTCGGCGCTCGCGCTCGCATGCTCGTCTCGGAGGCGGCCGACTTCCTCAGCAAGCGCAACATCGCAGAGATCCTCGCCGAGGGGCTGCACGAGACCGCCACGTGGGTGGTCGAAACGACCGGCGAGATCGCGGGCGAGATCATCGAGTCGTACTTCCACCCCTCGAGCGGGCCGACGACCTCGCAGAGTCAGTCGCAGAGCTGAGCGCCCATCGTCGCAGAGAGATCGAGAGTCGGGCGACGCGTTGGAGAATCGGTGATGCCCTCGCTGGAACGAATACCACGCGGGCGGAATGGGTTCGTACCGTGAACTACCTCGAATCGATCGACGTGACAGCAGCGGAGTTCGGCGACCTGTACGATGAGTTGCCGCTCTGGTCCGCGCCATTCGGTCTCATGCTGCTCGAGCACGTTCCGATGAAGTCGGGCCTCACGATCCTGGATGTAGGCGCTGGGACAGGCTTTCTCACGATCGAACTCGCGGAACGCTGCGGTCCGGGCACGAAGATCATCGCAGTGGATCCATGGACGGCCGCCATGGAGCGACTGCGCCGGGAGGGCGACACGGAGAACACCCCGATCGTCCGACCCTCGTACGGAGCGCCCTCGTCAGTCGGCGCTCGCACGAGAGTGAGCCAGTCGCTCGATCGATCCTTTGTCAGAGCCTTTCGCCGCGCTGCGGAAATCACTCGGCGTGACTCCGGCTGCGCGGCGGAAGGTGCGGATGAAGTTGGAGAGATCCGCGAAGCCGACTTCGAGGGCGATGTCCGAGATCTTCCGATCTTCGTCACACAACAGCCGCGCTGCCCGCCGCAAGCGCGACCGCACGAGATACTGATGCGGCGTCACACCGATCACTCGCGAGAACACACGCAGGAAATGGAAGGGGCTGAGGCCAGCCTCCTGCGCGCTGCGAGCCAGATCGATCTCCTGATGTGCGTGCGCTTCGATCCAGTGCGCAGCGTCGACTGCGCGCCGACGATCCAGTGGGAGAGCCACGAGGGGAATCGAGCTGTGCCCGACGATCAGTTCGACGAAGCGCCTTGCGAACACGAGCGCAGCTTCGTCCAGGCCGATGTCACTGCGACCTTCGGCGGCGCATTGCGCGAGTTCGCCGACCACCATCATCTCGGGGTGCGGCGGGAGTGAACCGATACGCCAGATGTCGCTGCGCGTGCCGATCACGTCCTCGAGTTCTGGCCCCAGATGGATCGACAGGCATTCGTCCCCACCCGCATGGTGGTCGTGGCTGCAGAAGAACTCGTCGTCCGGATGCCCGATCAGCACGGAGCCGGCCACCATCTCGAAGTGCTTGCCCCGTGTGTGGTAGCCGAAGCTGCCGCGGCGCACGTACGCCAGGTCGTGGTGGCCGTGCTGTTCGACGAAGGGCGCGTCGTGAGGTCCCGCCGAGCAGCGGTAGTCGTCGATGGTCAGCGCGTCGCTCGAGAGAATCGTCGTCACCGTCATGGTATTTGGACGCTAGACCGCGGCCAGCGAGCCGGCAAACGATCGCGCTGTCGCGCAGTGCCACGTCGCCAGAACCGCCTTCAAGCGCGCCTGCGCTCGGCGATCCGCCATAGGTACCAGCTCGCGACTGAGCGCCACGGCGCCCAGCGTTCGCCATACGCCGCGAACGCCCTGGCGGTCGGAAGGTCGTCCTGACCCATCGCGATCGCGAAGCCCTTGCGCAACGCGAAGTCGTCCGCGGCCAGCACGTCTGGCCGACCGAGTCTGAAGATCAGGAACATCTCCGCGGTCCAGCGTCCGATCCCGCGTACGCTCGTCAGGCTTCTCACGACTTCGTCATCCGGCAGTCGGCGCATGACGTCGAGCGACGGAATCTCTCCTGCGAGGCTGCGTCGCGCGAGGTCCCCGAGCGACTGTGCCTTCGCGCGGGACAGCCCGGCACTGCGCAACTTCTCCTCGGAGGCGCGCGCGATCTGTCGCGGTGTCGGTCCGTCCTCGCCCGAGACTCGATTGCGCGGGAAGAGTGCGCAGAGCCGCCCATGGATCGTGGCGGCTGCTTTGCCAGAGAGCTGCTGTGCGACGATTGCTTGCGTGAGCACAGGGAAGACGCTCGCACTCGTTCTGACTTCGCGCGCGAGTTCGCAGGGGCCGATCGTGTCGATCAGCACCGCGAGCCTGGAATCCGTTCGGCGCAGGACGCGGACAGCGCGCTTCGGATCAAAGTCGAGCACTCCGGCTGGCGCCTCGGGCAGCATCGGTTTCGTCGCATCGACAAGCGTCTTCTCGATCTCGAGCATGCGCCGCTTGGTCGCCACGCCCCCGGTCGCAGTGAAGCCACCGATCCGACCCCCGGCCGCCAGTACTCGATGGCACGGCACGATGATCGCAAACGGGTTGTGGCCGAGCGCCTGCCCGACGGCGCGCGCCGCACCGGGCGAACCGATGCGCTGGGCCAGCTCGCCATACGAGCAGGTGGAACCCGGCGGAATCTGTCGGGCCGCGTCATAGACGGAGCGCCGGAACGGCGGCAGCTTTCGCATGTCCAGCGGCGTCCCGGACAGATCACGGGCTTCGCCGCGCAGGAGTGCGACGAGATCGCGCTGCACCGCGCGCACCCTGGGCGGTGGCGTCGCCTCCTCGAGGTCGGCAAAGCGTTCCTCGAGCCGCGCATGGGTGAGTGCGGGACTGGCCATGGGCAGCTGCACACCGACGATGCCCGCCTCGCCCCAGGCGATCCCGCAATGTCCGATCGCCGTCTCGAAGAGTGCGAAGCCCTGTGTCGTCATGCACGGGATCGTAGGACCTGCGCCGGCTTGCCACTTGGAGAATCTTGCCGTGCGATCGCGCACGTCGGGCAGCAATATTCTCCAAGCGCATCGCGATCGGGCCACGGACCCTGTGCACTCACCCAGGAGGTCAGAATGGCATCGATCCACCGTGAGATCTGGATTCGGACTACACCCGAGATGGCGTGGTCGGCGTTGCGAGACGTCGGCGCACTCCACAGCCGACTGGCCGTCGGCTTCGTCGTCGACGTGAGAATGGAGTCGGCGGACGCACGCGTCGTCACGTTCGCAAACGGCCTGACGACTCGGGAGTTGATCGTCGACATCGACGAAGACCGGCGGCGCCTCGTCTGGTCGGCCGCCGGTGGTGCGATGAGTCACCACAACGCCTCGGCGCAGGTGTTCGCCGTAGCGGACGGAACGCGCTTCGTCTGGATCGCTGATCTGCTTCCGCATGAACTCGCGCCGAGGATTGCGGGCATGATCGAATCGGGGCTCGAGGCGATCAAGCACACACTCGAGGCGAGCACGGATGCCGCTGGCCAGGCGTAGGCGCGCACGATTCGACGACGAGTCGGAGGAGCCCGCCAGCGGGCGCTTCACGCGTCCGATCAGCCCAGCGGCCTGGTCACGTCCTCGAGCCACACTCCGATTCGGAGCGTCTCGCTGCCACCGCCGCGGTAGCCGAAAGGCTGCTGTCCCGGAAGCAGCCCCTTGCCGTCGACGAAGTCCCCGATAATGTCGATGAGTTGGGTGCGCCCAGACACCCCGTCTTCAGCGTCGGAGGACGACGCTGAGCCCACCATCCACCCGCCGGAAGAAATCATTCATGCGCCGACACCACCTGATCGAGATCGTTCTGATGGCGATTCTCGTTGCATCGTGTTCGACGACGAAGTTCACCCCGGATCGCGGCGAGGTCGCTTTCGAGGGAACGGGCGGAACAGTTCGTGAAGTGGAAGGCATCGATTTCTGGGAGAGAGGAGAGCCGGACCGCGAGTATCAGATCATCGGCTCCATCGAGGATTCCAGGGGCGAAGGGCTGGTTTCCGGTTCAGGCAAGGACGCAGACATCGCCCGGGTTGCACGCGAGAACGGCGGCGATGCGGTGATCCTTTCCGGCGGCCGACGTGAGTTTCGCAGGGTGGACGTCCTCACAGGAGCTTCCTACTACCAGCGCTTCTCGACGCTCGTGGTCGTGAAGTACCTCGAGTGAGCCCAACCCTGTGCTGCAGCGCGACGACTGACGAGACGGCGCGTCCGATCAGCCGAGCGGCTTGGTCACGTCCTCGAGCCACACTCCGATGCGGAGTGTCTCGATGCCACCGCCGCGGTAGATGGTGCCGGACGTCGGCGTCGCGTCGCGGTAGTCGCGCCCGCAGGCGACGCGCACGTGCTCGCTGCCCACCTGTCGTCCGTTGGTCGGATCGAGGCCCTGCCAGCCCATGCGGGGCACGTAGATCTCGACCCACGCGTGCGACGCCTCGGACTGCACCTTGTTCTCGTAGTCGGCGCCGGTGAAGATGTATCCCATGCGGTAGCGGGCCGGGACCTGCACCAGGCGCGCCATGCAGATCATCAGGTTGGCAAAGTCCTGGCAGACGCCGCGGCGCGACTCGAAGACCTGGAAGGGCGTGGTCGCGATGGTGGTCGAGGCCGACACGTACTCGAAATCGCGGTAGATCGCCTGATTGATGTCGAGCAGCGTGCCGACCAGGTCGCGATCGTTGCGCTCGACGAACCCCATCGCGTAGTCCGAGATCTCCTGCAGCTGGGTCTCGGGCAACTCGGGCGGCAGCAGATAGGCGGTCAGCATCTGGCGCTGCCAGGGCATCCAGACGAGAGGCAGAGTCACACGCCGGGTGCCGAGCCTCTGTTCGAGAGTCGGCGGCGCCTGGACACGCAGTCGCGCCCGGCTGCGGACCTTGAAGATCTCGTACGGGCGGTCGATCTCGAGATGGATCGCCGAGTTGCCGAACACGTCCTCGTACTCGGTCGCGCTGCCCGGAGGCGAGAGTTCGAGATCACTCGAGAGGATCTGCTGATAGCGATCCTCGATCGGTCGCAGCAGCAGCCGATGCGAGCTGCGCTCGACCGGCTCGGAGTATTCGTAGGTCGTCTCGTGCAGCAGGTTGAGGATCCTGCTGGTCCCGGGCGGCGCCATCAAGCGAGTGTTGATCGGCTGGGGCTGTGCGGCCGCGATCTGGGGCGATGTCTCGGAACGGATCGGCGCCGCAGTCGCACCGGATCCCGTCCCCGCGACCGCTCCCATCGTCTGGTTCGCCGGGAAATTGTCCCAGATCAGCGAGCCGCGACGCGCCAGCACCATCTGACCGGGCTCGAGGGGAAGCCACTCGTCCGGGGAGAGCGGCATGCTGGAGAACACGATGCCGGTCCGGTTCGCATCCGCGGCCGCGTCGAGATCGATCGAGACCGCACTGCCCTCGAGTTCCACGTGGGCATGGGGGGGGACCCGCCGCGTCCAGTACATCGAGTTCGACTGCCCCTGATCGCGGTACGCGAGCAGCACATCGCCGTCGGTGAGCAGCATGTTCAGTGCGCCGAGACCGTTCAGCGTCCCCAGCCAGTCCGCGATCTCGCTCGCCGAGACGTCCAGCAGCGTGCGGGCGCGACGTTCGTGCAGCCGGGCGAGGATCCAGCAGAACGCGTGTTCGCTGTCGGTGCGCCCGAGCGGTTCGAAGGACGGATCATCGGGCAGCGGCAGCGCCGTCGCATAGCCGGGTCTGAAGTCGCCGTCGTGGGCGAAGATCCACTGGTGGCCGCCATAGCTGCGCACGAAGGGCTGCGCGTCCTGCTGATTGCGCGGGCGATTGTGGCCGCGCATGTGGCCGATGAAGATCGTCGAGCGGAAGCGCTTCCAGTCGCCGAGCACGTCGCCCACCGTACCGCCGCCGGACGAGCTCGGATCCTTCAGCACCGAGGCGCCGCGCTCGCTGTTGGGATACCAGCCGAGCCCCCAGCCATAGAGCCGCTGGCTGCCCGGCGATCCCGTGGCTCCCGGATCCTGGAACCTGACCACCGGCGACGCGTTCGCGTCGAAGCTCATTGCCAGCAATTCACTCAAAGATTCATCTCAGATCTCGTGCGGACCGCTCGCACGCGAGGGGGCCGGACTAGCCCGGTCCGTCGGCCGATCGACCCGCACACCTTCGCAGATCCAGCGTGACCGGGAAATCGGGGTCGGGCCGCAGCGTGCGCAACTCGTAGCCGCCGGGCGTGTGGCCAAAAGGGAAGAACCGCCCGAGCCGTCGCCCCTCGGCCGCATAGCTGTTGACGGGGAAGTCCCCGGGACTCTTCCCACCGGGATGCGTGACGTGATACCGGCATCCGGCCACGGCGCGTCCGGCCTGCAGGTCGTAGAGATCGAAGGTCAGCGGAGAATCCACCGGGATCGTCGGATGCAGACAGCGGGGTGGCTGCCAGGCTCGATAGCGCACACCCGCCACGTACTCCTGTCGAGTGCCGGTCGCGCGCAGTGGGATGCGCACGCCGTTGCAGGCCAGTGCATGATGGCCCGGGTCGAGCCCGCTGACCCGCACCTGGATCCTCTCGAGGGACGAGTCCACGTAGCGGGCCGTGCCCCCCGCCGTGCCCTCCTCACCGAGCACGTGCCACGGCTCGAGGGCCTGGCGCAGTTCGATCTCGACGTCGCCGTAGCGCGTGCTGCCGAAGCGCGGGAAACGGAACTCGAAGTGCGGCGCGAACCACTCCGGGTCGAAGGCGAAACCGGCCTCGCGCAGATCGTCGAGCACTTCACAGAAATCCGTCCAGACGAAGTGCGGCAGCATGAAACGGTCATGCAGCGACGTGCCCCAGCGCGTCGGAGGACGCCGACCCGGCTTCTCCCAGAAGCGCGCCACCAGCGCCCGCAACAACAGCTGCTGGGCCAGGCTCATGCGCGCGTGGGGCGGCATCTCGAATGCCCGCAGCTCGAGCAGCCCGAGCCGGCCGGTCACCGAGTCCGGCGAATACAGCTTGTCGATGCAGAACTCCGAGCGGTGGGTATTGCCGGTGAGATCGACGAGCAGATCGCGGAAGATGCGATCGACCTGCCACGGCGGGATCGCTCCGGCATCCGGCTCGGGAACCTGATCGAACGCGATCTCGAGTTCGTACACCGACTCTTGTCGCGCCTCGTCGACCCGCGGCGCCTGGCTGGTGGGACCGATGAACAGGCCCGAGAACAGATACGAGAGAGACGGGTGGTTGGTCCAGTGGCCGATCAGGCTGCGCAGCAGATCCGGCCGACGCAGGAACGGAGAATCCGACGGGTGCGCGGCCCCGAGCACGATGTGGTTGCCGCCGCCGGTTCCCGTGTGGCGGCCATCGATCATGAATTTTTCGGTGCCGAGCCGCGAAGCGCGCGCGTCTTCGTACAGGCCGGTCGTGTTGTCGACGAGTTCCTTCCAGCGGGCGACCGGATGGATGTTGACCTCGATCACACCGGGGTCGGGCGTGACCTGGATGCCCATCAGCCGCGAATCCGGCGGCGGGGGTTCGCCCTCGACGTGGATCGGCAGGCGGAGTTCGGTCGCCGTGTCCTCGATCGCAGCGACCAGCTCGACGAAGGCGTCCGCCGATTCGAGCGGCGGCAGGAAGACGCAGAGCCTCCCGTCGCGCGGTTCGACGACGAGTGCCGTGCGAACCAACTGCCCGCCGTCCGCCGCGCGGGACGGCGCAGCGCTCTCTGCCTGTCCGGGTGTCGGTCGGTTCTGCATCACGGGCCGGCGCGACGCGGCATTCGCCAGCGGGTCGCTTCGCCACGTGGGATCGGCGGGATTGACGTGGGGATGATCCAGCGGATCGAGCCACGGCAGTGCTTTCAGCGGCAGCCGGAAGCCCGCCGGTGAATCACCCGGCAACAGGAACAGCCGCCCTCGCCGGGTCGACCAACGCTGCGAGGCCCAGCGCGTTCCGCCATCCCGCGCCTGCCATACCTGCACGGGCAGCACGCACGCGATCGGCTTCTCGAGCCCGCGCGACAGCGCGCGCGCGAGTCGCGAGCGCTCTTCGTGGCGGTCGAGAGGTGCCGCCAACGGATCGATGTTCTCGGGCAGCGACGACTCGCCCTGCAGCACGGCGAGCGGATCCTCGAATGCGGGTTGCGCGAATCCGGGCGCGATGTCGAGGCGCTCGGCGAGCCCGCTCGCGAACTTCTCGGCGTGCTCGTAGGCGAGCACGCGGCGATCGCGCTCCTTCGCGATCACGTCGGGATCGTGCCAGAGCGGCACGCCATCACTGCGCCAGACCAGGCGGAAGGACCAGCGCGGCAGCGGCTCGCCGGGATACCACTTGCCCTGGCCATAGTGGAGCAGACCGCCCGGTGCGAAACGCTCGCGCAGGCGTCGCACGAGGTCGTCCGCACGAGCGCGCTTGGTCGGGCCGACCGCCTCGGTGTTCCATTCGGCGCCCTCCATGTCGTCGATCGACACGAAGGTCGGCTCGCCCCCCATCGTGAGCCGCACGTCGCCTTCCATCAATCGGCGGTCGACGTGCTCGCCGAGTGCGTCGATGCGCTGCCACTGGCTGTCGGTGTAGGGCTTGGTGACACGGGCGGACTCGAGGATCCGGGTGACCGACATCGCGTGCTCGAACTCGACCTCGCACGGATCCACTCCGCCGGAGATCGGTGCAGCACTCGCGGGCTTCGGGCTGCAGGCGAGCGGGATGTGGCCCTCACCGGCGAGCAGACCCGAGGTCGGATCGAGGCCCACCCATCCCGCGCCCGGCAGATAGGCCTCCGCCCAGGCATGCAGATCCGTGAAATCCTGCGCCGGTCCGGACGGCCCATCGAGCGACGGCACGTCGGCGGTCAACTGGATCAGGTAGCCGGACGCGAACCTTGCGGCGATGCCCAGATGCCGGA
>JANOFF010000121.1:0-19543 GCA_031413515.1 bacterium | reverse complement strand
AGGCCGAGTGGCTGACCGAAGAGGTCGTGCGCACGGGGATCCGCGCCGATCTCGAAGCGCTCGCGGCCGCGCGCGCGAGGGCGGGTTGACGCGACGCCCGGTCGCCCGTCAAGCGCCGCGGGTCTGCAGCTCGAAGTGGATCGACGTCGGCGGCTCGGGGTCGGGATAGCGGCTCAGTCCGAAGCGCCCGGATCCGATCAGGATCGCCTCCTCCCGGCGCAGAAACGTCGGGGGCTGGTCGTCCATCAGCAGCACCGTCCCGTTCGTGCTGGCGTCGCACAGATAGAACTTGCCGTGGCGCAGCTCGACGATCGCGTGCTGCCGCGACACGCCTTCGTCGCACAGAACGATGTCCGATTCGACCTGGCGTCCGATCGTCACCCGCGGCCGTGTGGCGTCCAGGCTGACGACGATGTCGGGAAGCCGGAGCACCAGCCGCGAGGCGGATTCGTTGGCGGCGCCGTCGAACATCGCGAAGTTCAGCGCCGTCAGCTTGCCGTCGGCGGGCCGACTGACCGTGAAGATCTCGATCTTCTCGTCCTTGCCCTTGACGGACCGCCGGTCGATCTGCCGCGTCGCCGCCAGGCGGTCGGGTGTCAAGCGAGCGACGAGCTGTCGTGTCGTCACGATCTCGCCGTCCCGCGCGAGCCCGACCATGCGCGCCGCCACGTTCACCGTGTCGCCGAACACGTCGTCCTTCTCTTCGACGACGGGTCCGAAGTGCAGGCCGATGTGGACCCCGATGCCGGGCGTCGCCCCCGCCTCGACCGCGCCGAGGATCGCGCGCGCCGCATCCACCGCGGCATTCGCATCGGCGAATGCGCACATCACCTCGTCGCCGATCGTCTTGATCACGTGTCCCTGGAAGACCCGCACGACGTCGATGATCCGGTCCACGCAGTCTGCGGTGATGCGGCGTGCCTCGAGGTCGCCGAGGGTGTCGTACAGCCGCGTGCTGCCAGCGAGATCGGCGAAGAGGATCGCGAGCGTCTTGCTGGGGCTGTCCACCACGCGGTCGGCTCCGTCGACGGGAGCCCCCTGTATCGGCCGGGCGCCGCTGCGAACTGACCCGCGCTTCCCGGTCGGAGCGTCCGCGATGCGACATTCCGGCGATTCGAGCGCGCTGCGATCGGACCCGGGTCGCCGCCGGGCCCGAGTCCCGGATCCGGGACGCGCCCGAGCAGGTCGAGGCTCGCGAAATGGACGGGACGCCGCGACACTGTCAGGTGCCGGTGTTGCCGCGCCGAAGAGCGGGCGGGTGCCGGAAGCACGACGGGCGGGTGCGCGGTCGCGCTCCGATCGGTCGATTCCGTGAGGTCCCCAGGTCCCGAGGCCGATGCGAATGAAATTCCCGCTCACGTCCCTGGCCGTCGCCTTCAGCGTGCTGGCTGCAGGCGGGGCGGATGCCCGCGATCCGATCATCCCGCTCGAATCCCCCGCCTGGTTCGTGCAGGCCGAGGGCGGCTACGTGTACGGCGAACTCGCCGGGGCGACCTCACACGGGGGCGAGAGCCAGCTCGTGCTGGACGAGACGATCACCCGGAACTGGTCGGCCGGAGGCCTGGCGACGCTGAGGATCGCACGCGGATTCGGCGCGCGACTCGCGGTCGAACGCGGAGGGAGAAGCGAGACCACGACCGGGTTCGAGAGCGACGGTGACGATCTGACCGGGGGGGCGGAGCTGTTCTGGCGCGACCCGACCCGAGGACAGGTCGGCGCTGGATATGCGTTCACGACATCCACGGCGGATACGTCGCTCGGTTCCGTGACCGAGCGCAGCCACCGCGCACCGCTCCATGCCTCGCTCTACATGCCCGACTTCGACGGCAACACGGTCGATTGGAACGTGCGTTTCGAGTACTCGTGGATCGACGTCGAGAGCGCGACCGGCAGTGTGGACCAGTGGGCCTACGAGGTCGTCGGTTCGTCGCGCTGGTACATCGATCGCTGGGCGTCCTTCGAGGGCGGCGTGCGTTTCGAGCAACGCATCAACTTCCTGCCGTCCGATCAGGTCGAGGGGGTCTTCGAGCTCGAGTTCCTGATTCCCGGCGGAGCCCGTCACTACGGGACCTTCTCGCTGCTCGGCTCGGTGGGCCGGCGCGAACTGCAGGATCTCGGCGCGCGGTTCGGGATGGCGTCCCAGCTGACCTGGCAGGTCGGGTTCGGGGCAACGGTGCACTTCCCCGGCGTCGTCTCGCTGGTCGAGCTGCACCGCGCCTATCGCTGACGGCGCGGTCGCGGCCGGGGGGACGCGGGTGGACCGGAGAGTGGATCGCATCGGGGACCCGGGATGCCGGGTGATCGCGCTTCTCACCCTCGGCTTCCTCGCTGCCGTCACCGCCTGTGCGCCCTCGCGACCCTCGTCGTCGCTCGGCGATCCCACCGCCTACGAGCCGCTCCGGCCGAGCCGCGTCGACGAGCGGGGCTTCGAGGTCTCGACGGAGCCCACTTTCGCGAGTCTCCTGCCCGCGTCCCTCGCCTCGGGTCCCCACCATGTCGTCGTCAGTGTCGTCAACGACGGATTCACCAACCACTATCACGTCGCCACCGATTTCGGTCCGCTCGAAGTCTCGACGACCGGCCTGCTGCGCAAGCGGGTCCACGAGATCGGCGTGATGGCGGCCCTCGAAGCCGAGAACCTGAGAGCCGACAAGGTCTATCTGATGTCGACCGCCAACGCGGCGCGCGGCCCGGTCGAGGGCGCCGCGCAACTGATCTTCCATCCGGTGCGCAGCGCCATCGATGTGCCTTCCGGCATGTGGGCCTACGCGCGCCGCCTGGCCGAGCTGGCCGAGCGCGATCGCACCTACCACGAGGACGACTACGGCGCAGAGCTGATCGGCTTCTCCGACGCCAAGCGGCAATGGGCCTACCGGCTCGGCGTCGATGTCTACACCGAGAATCCGCAGCTCCAGCAGACCCTCGACCGCTACGCGTGGCTGTCCCTCGGCGGCGGCTTGACGGTGCGGCTGCCCCTGATGGCCGTGTCGGGACCAGCCGGGTACGCGTTGACCGTGAGCAGTACGACCGATCAGCTCAAGCGCGAGCTGCGTGACCGGGCGCCCGAGGAGATCCGCATGGAGGTCCAGCGTCGACTCGGCGAGCAGGGGGTCGACCCCGCAGTCGCCCGACAGTTCGTCGAGCACCCCTGGTATTCGCCGACCCGTCTGCTCGTGATCGCCGACTCGCTGTCGACGCTGGACAGCGTCGATAATCCCCAGAGCCTGATCGAGGCGGTCAGTCAGGCCGACGAACCCGACGAGACCTACTTGTTCGCCAGGCTGGCCGTCCTGCTGGCCGTCTACTCGGAGGTCGAGGCACCGATCACCGAGCTGCTGGCGCCGAACGGACTCGTGATGGCGCGGACAGGCACGGGCGAACTGGTGGTCCCGTTGTATCTCGACTGGGCGAGCTGGACCGAGCCCATGAGTCTGTTCCTGGCCGCCATGGAGGAGCGCGTTCCCTCCGACGTGACGCGCAAACGGATCGTGGTCTCGGGCAGCCTGTCCGACCTGACCCGACAACACTTCCTGGCGCTCGGCTGGGAGGTCCTCGAGGGCGTCGAGATGACCTGGCTCGCCGACATCGATCGCGCTGCGTCGCAGCCCGGGGAAGCCGATCCCGATCGGGTGCTGCCCGAATTCGGCCGCTGAGCGCGGGCCGCCGGGCGGAGGCCTGGCTCAGCCGCCCACGTTGGCCCGAGCGCGCAGGCCCTTCAGGCGATCCGACACGTTCGACTTGAGACCGCGCGCGAGCAGGCTCCGCTTCACGCCGCCGAGTTCGTCGTCGAACAGCATCTGATCGAGGGTCAGCACGTAGGAGCCGGGCACACCGAACACTTTCTCGCCGTCGATCACGGTCCCGAGTTGCAGGCGCCCGGCCAGATAGTGGTTGGCGTACAAGGTGCGGAGCACCATCGCCGACCCGAGGCCCGGGTGCACCGACGACTGCGCAACGATCGAGTGGTCGATGGACAGGGTGGGGCGGTAGCCGAAATCCGAGACCGTCCAGATGATGCGGTCGGTGACGCCCTCCGGCCTGCCTTCCGGGAAGGAGCCGAGATAGGCCTTGATGTCGGGGTGCAGCCCGAGCAACGAAGCACTCTGCTGCTCGAGTTGACGGACACCGCTCGCGACCGGAAAGGGCCTCGGCTTGTCCGCGTAGGTGATCAGTCCGTCGAGGCCCTGGCTGCGGTAGCGCGTGACGTTGCGGTCGAGTGCATCGCGGAACCAGGCGAGGAAATCTTGTGGCGCACTGGACTGGTTCCAATCGAGAGTTCGCGTGAATTCGATCCCCGACGAGTCGAGTTTGAAGCGACAGGCGGCGGGCTCGCACTCCTCGAGGACCTCATAGTCGTCGAGCGGGAGCTGCAGGCCGGCCAGGCCTTGGGCCTGCGCCGGAGCCGCGAAGGCGCCGAACTGCTTCGGAGTCAGCAGCGCCGGGGCGTCGCTGTCTCGAACCGAGGAGAACAGCGTTTTGTATCCATCGGTGATGCGAACGAGTCCGGCGAAGGCCGCCTGCCGCGACGAATCGGGCACCGGGAGTTCGACGACGAGCACCTCGCTGCCGAGAGCGCGGATCTGTTTCTCGCTGATTCCCGTGGCGGTCAGGATCTGGCGCCCGACATCGTCCGGCGCCGCGCCCGCGTCGGCGGCGACGAAGCCCGATGACACGAACAGCACGAGCATCACGAAAGCGATTCGGATCGGTCTGGTCGCGAGCATCTGTCGGATCTCCTGTGACGAGAGTACCGGCTCGTCACGACGGAGTCAGGTCGTTCGCGCACGTCGGCCCGTGTCGCGTGTCGCACAGGACCGCCCGCCCGGCGCGGGCTCGTAGCGAGTTCGTGTCGTCAGACTCTTTCCATTTGGTTCTGGTTCTGGTACATCGAGCGGCACGGCGATCGGCCGTGCGAGTCCGGGTCGAGGCCAAGGTGGCGCAGCCCGGGCGCGGGACACCAACCCACGCGGCTGGAGCAACCGTCCAACCGCCAGGGTGCGAGTGACAATCTCTCGAATGCTGCCCCCGACAGAACGCCCCCTGCGCCCGGACCCATGGGTGATCGGGCAATCATCTCGGAACACGAAATCAGTCATTCCCGTGACCCCGCCCCCATCCCCTTTGCCCCCCTCCCTCGCCGGTTGCGCCGCGAGCCCCGCGGCGCAGCGAGCGGCGACCTCGTGGATAGTCGCCGCGGTCGCTTCGGCAAGGCAGTCGGCTGTGAGCTGGCCGGCCGTGCCTCTTCACGCCGCCGGCCGCGGCCGCTCCGGAACTCGCGAAGCGTCGAACGAGCGCCTCGCTCCGACGGTGCCCCATCCGCCCCGCGTCGACGGCCGGGCAGGCCCGCGATGAAGATTCTTGTTCACGCAATCGCCCCGACAGACCGATCGTGCTGCTCTGTGGCGCGAGTGGGGGTCCACGCCGTTGCGGGGCCGAGATTTCGCCGGGTCCGGACCGCACAGGTCCGAGGTGAAGACTGAGATGCCGGATTCCAACTGCTTCGAGGGCGCCATCGATCGGGGACTCGAAGACGTGATCGCCTGCTCGAGCGCGATCAGCACGATCGATGGCACGACGCTGCTCTACCGCGGGTATCGGATCGAGGATCTCGCCGAGAACGCCGGCTTCGACGAGGTGATCCATCTGCTGTGGTTCGGTGCGTTGCCCGATCCGAGCGAACTGCACGCCCTCCGGCTGCGGCTCGCCCGCAGCATGTCGCTCCCCCAGGAGATGCGGGTGTGGCTGCTCGGGATGCCCAAGCGCACGCACCCGATGGACTTCCTCAGCGCGGTCGTCGCCGGGCTCACGCTCCACGACCCCGATGCCAACGTGATCAGTCCGACGGCCACGGCGAGCAAGTCGGTGCGGCTCACGGCGCGCATCGGCGGGATCGTAGGCGCCTACGAGCAGGCGCGGCGCGGTCATTGGCCGCTCGAGCCCGACTCGCGGCGCTCGATCCCGTGGAACATCCTGCGTGGCATCACGGGTCGCGAACCGACCCCGCAGCAGGAACGCGACCTCGAGGTCTGCTTGATCCTGCATGCCGACCACGAGCTCAACGCCTCGGCGTTCTCGGCGCGGGTCACGGCCAGCACGATGTCCGGTCTGTACTCCTCGGTGCTCGCCGCGATCGGAACGCTGAAGGGACCCCTCCACGGCGGCGCCAATCAAGCCGTGATCGCAATGCTGCGCGAGATCGGATCCCTCGATCGCGTGGAGCCCTACCTCGACGAGGCGCTCGGGCGCGGCGACAAGGTGATGGGATTCGGTCACCGGGTCTACAAGGACGGGGATCCCCGCGCCCGGATCCTGCGCGCGATGAGCGAGCGTCTGACGAGCGAAGCCGATCGGCCGGAATTCTTCAAGATGAGCGCCCGGATCGAGGAGATCATGGCCGAGCGCAAGGGTCTGATCCCGAACGTCGATTTCTACTCGGCGACGGTCTACGACGCGCTCGGCATTCCCGATGATCTCTTCACGCCGATCTTCGCGGCGAGTCGGATCGCCGGGTGGTGTGCACACATCATGGAGCAGTACCAGAACAACCGGATCTATCGGCCCCGCGCGCGTTACGTCGGGCCGCTGGATGCCCACTACGAGCCGATCGGCGAACGCTGAGGTCGACGACGATGATTCATCCGAACACGGAGCTGCGCTTTGCGGGGGAGGGGATCGGTCTCGGTGTCTTCGCGACGCGACCGATCCCGCGCGGGACGATCGTCTGGGTGCTCGATGAGCTCGATCAGCGGTTCTCGCTGTCGGCCGTGAGGCGGCATACGCTGGCCTACCGACGCCTGCTGGATCGCTACGGGTTCCTCAACGGTCGAGGTGAACGCGTGCTCTGCTGGGACATCGCGCGCTACGTCAACCACTCGTGCGAGCCGAACGTGCTGCCGTCGGGCTGGAGCTTCGAGATGGCGGTCCGCGACATCGAGGCCGGCGAGGAGATCAGCAACGACTACGCGACGCTGAACCTCGAGCGCAGCTTCCAGTGCGGCTGCGGTCGGCCGAGCTGTCGACGCCGGGTCGCGCCGGGCGACTTCGAGCATCTGGTCGAGGGCTGGGACACGACCGTGCGCGACTGCCTGCCGGGAGCTGGCGATGTCTCCCAGCCGCTGTGGGCCTGGTTGCCGCGTTCGCGGGTGATCCGTCGCTGCTTCGAGAAGCCGCACCTGATGCCATCGATCGCCGGTCACCGGTTCGAGCCCGCGCGTCAGGATCCGCTCGATCACGCGGCCGTGCCGCGCAAGCCGAAGAAGGCGCTCGCCGTGGCGTTCGGCAGCCGCATGTGACCGCGCCCGCCGGCCCCGGGATCCGAGCGGTCCCGAGCGGTCCCGAGAGAGTCGGATGGGTCAGATGTAGAAGCCGGTGCCCTGTCGCGGGTCGGATTCTCCCGGCTTCACTGCAGCGACGACCGCGCCGTCACGCCGGGCGTCGTGGACTTCCTGGAACGTGCTGCCACCGAACATCTGCTTCAGGCGGTCATCCCACTCGTCCGCCGTCGCGGCAACGACCCGGATCGCGTAGCGCAGTGCCTCTTCGTCGATGTTCTGGCCGAGCAGCGTTTCGTCGAACCAGACCGAGCGGTTCTCCACGTCGAGTGCGAAGCGGCCGAACATCAGGCCGAAGTTGAGCCGGGCGAGGAACAGGCCGAGTTCGGGGACGACGTTGACACCCACGTTGGTGATCGCGAAGACGCGGACGACGGTCGGGCCGAAGGGCAGGGCACGCAGCGAGACGACGACCCGGACGTCGCCGATCGCGAGTTGATAGTCGCCGTCGGCGTCCTGCTCGGGCTTCGACCCGGCTGCGTCCGTCAGCACCGGCTCCACCCGCACCCGCAGCGCGCCGAGCTTCTGCTCCGCTTCGTGCTGCGCGCGGTGGCTTCCGTGGATCACGTCGAGGGCGGCGTCGGCGGTCGCGTGGAAGACCTGCTCGAACACCTGCTCGGCGAGCGCGATGGCCGCGTTCCGGTCGCTCACCGCCGAGGTCCACGGTCGGGTCGGATCGGCTGGATCCTCGCTCGAGAAACCCCGCTCGCGCAGGGCCCCGCACGCGGACTCGTCGAGCCCGGGCAGGATCGGCGGTCGACCCGGCACTGCGACCGCGAGGGACGAATCTTCGCCTCGGCCGATTTCGACGCGGTGGAGAGGGTTCTCTGCCGGACCGACCAGGATGAATCCGAAGGGCTCGAGGGCGTCGATCTCCCCCAGCAGGAACGTGCGTGTGCTCGCTCGATCTCTCATCTTCCCGAGCGTACCGCCATCGCCACCGGATCGCCGACCGCACAGGCGATAGAATGGCGGGGCCGTGGTGGTGAACGGACGAGGGAGTGTTCATGTCGGATTCCGAGCTGCTCTACGACCCATACTCGTACGAGATCGACCGGGACCCGTACCCCGTCTATCGAAGGATGCGCGATGAGGCGCCGGTCTACTACAACGAGTCGCTCGACTTCTATGCGCTGACGCGCTTCCAGGATTGCCTCGACGCGCTGCTCGACTGGGAGGTCTTCAGCTCGGCGAACGGCACGGTGCTCGAGATGATGCAAGGCACGCCGTTCCCGGGCAACATGATGATTTTCATGGACCCACCGCGGCAGACCCTCTATCGCAACCTGGTCAATCGGGCGTTCACGAAGGCACGAATCGACCGACTCGAATCCACCATCCGGACGCTCGCGTGCGGCCAACTCGATCCGCTGGTGGGACGCCGCTCGTTCGATGCAGTCGCTGACTTCACCGCGAAGCTGCCGATGGACGTCATCTCGACCCTGCTCGGGATCCCTGCAGAGGATCGCGACCGCGTGCGGGGCTGGTCGAACGCCGTGATGCATCGCGAGCCCGGCAATCCGCACGTGACCGCGGCAGGCTTGCGCGCGATGGTGGACAACCAGGCCTACTACCAGGCGGCGCTGGACGAACGTCGCGCCCGACCGCGGGACGATCTGATGAGCGCGCTGGTGGCCGCCGAGATCGCGGACGACCACGGCGGTGTGGCGACCCTCTCCGACGAGGACCTGCGCGCGTTCTTCACGCTGCTCGGGACCGCGGGCAACGAGACGGTCACGAAGCTGCTCGCGACGGCGCTGTACTGGCTCGCGCGGCATCCGGATCAGCGGCGCGCGCTGGCCGCAGACCCGTCCCTCGTGCCGAACGCAGTCGAGGAGTTCCTGCGCTTCGATCCGCCGTCCCACTATCAGGGCCGGACCCTCACCCGGGACGTCACGCTGCACGGCCGACGCATGCCCGAGGGCGCGCGCGTGATGGTCATCAACGGGGCCTCCGGGCGGGACGAGCGTCGCTTTGCGGACCCCGACCGGCTGGACGTGCGGCGCAAGATCGATCTGCATCTGGGATTGGGGCACGGTCGCCACTTCTGTCTCGGCGCTTCGCTGGCCCGCATGGAGATGCGGATCGGGATCGTCGAGTTCCTGAAGCGTTGGCCCGACTACGAGGCCCCCGACGACGGCGTCGTGCGCATCCACTCGAGCAACGTGCGCGGGCTCGGCGGCTTGCGGATCGACGTCGCGGCCTGAGCGCGGCCTGGCGCTCAGACCTGCCCGCGCGCGCCGTGCGGTCCGGCGGGCGGGGGGATGATCGGCGTAGCGTGCTCGCGCTTGTAGAAGCCGATGATGTCGTCGTACTCGATGTGGCCGAGCAGCCGGAGCCGATCGCCGCGGGCGTCGACGATCGGGATCTTGTCGAACTCGCGATTGCCGAAGCACTCGAGCGCGCTGATCAGGTTGTCGTCGGGCGTCAGGTAGAGGGTGCGCCGATTGATCAGGTCGTGGGCCAGCACGAAGGTGCCGAGATCCTCGAGATCCTGACGGTCACCGAGGTCGCCGAGCGAAACCAGCCCGACCAGATCACCGACCTCGTTGCGCAGGATCACATCGCTCTCGCCGGTCTCGCGGGCGATCGCCTCGATCTGATGCAGCGGCATGTCGTTCGAGACGATCGCGTGCTGGTCGTAGATGCCGCGGGTCATCTCGCCGATCGTCATCTTCTTGAGGACGTTCGGGTTCATCTCCCACAGGTGTGCGCGAGAGAAGAACTTGTTGTCGACCTGGTTGGCGTAGATCGACCAGCGGCGCGAGGTCACGAGGGCCACCGTCGCGACCACCATCAACGGGGGCAGCAGTTCGTACGCGCCGGTGAGTTCGCACACCATCATCAGCGACGCGATCGGCGCATTGGCGACACCGGCGAAGAATGCCCCCATGCCGACCACGACGAACGGCGCGACATCGGGCACGAGGGTCGGGAACAGCTGATGGCTGATGGTTCCGACGCAGCCGCCGAGCATCGCACCGATGAACAGGCTCGGCGCGAACACGCCGCCCGATCCACCGGACGAGATCGTGAACGAGGTCGTCACGATCTTCAGGGTGGCGAGCAGCGCGAGCGCGCCGACGGAGGCCCCCATCGCGCCGACGGGCTCGCCGCTGATCAACTGCTGGACGTAGCCGAGTCCCTCGCCCATCGCTTCGGGGTACCAGTATCCGATCGTTCCGACCAGCAGGCCGCCGAACGGAGGGATCAACCAGGGGTGCAGCGGCAGTCGATCGAAGAAGAGTCGCTTCGAGCCATGCAGGAAGTGGATGTAGAGATAGCCGACGCCTGAACAGACGAGGCCGAGCACTGCATAGAAGATCAACTCGATCGGCGAGTGGAACATGTCGTGGCTGAACGAGAAGACGTGATCGAATCCCTTGATCGAGCAGAAGACCGTGTACGAGGTGACGGACGCCAGGATGGCGGGGGTGAGGGCGTCGGTCTCGATGTCCTCCTTGTAGAGGACCTCGACGGCGGTGAGCGCGCCGCCGAGCGGCGCGCGGAAGATGGCGCCGAGGCCCGCCGCCGCGCCGGCAACCATCAAGGTGCGTCGCGCGCGTGCGCCCATCCGGATGAATCCACCGAGCGCCGAGCCGATGCCGGCACCGATCTGCGCGACCGGGCCCTGTTTGCCCGCGCTGCCGCCGGAGGCCAGCGTGGCGATCGTCGCCAGTGCCTTGATGAGCGGCACCCGGCCTCGCATGATGCCGGCCTTGTTGTGGAACGCATCGATGTAGCTGTCCGTCCCCGTGCCGTGGGCCTCGGCGGCGAACAGCTTGACGAGCATCCCCGAGACGAAGCCGCCGACGACCGGCAGAACGACCAGCATCCAGCGTCTCGTCGGTCCGGCCGGGGCCAGCGGAGTGATTCCCTCGCCGTCGGGCTGCGGGACCTCGAGCTGTGCCAGCGTCCGCATCGTGAAATCGGACGCGAGATGGAGCAGATCGTTGAAGACGACCGCACCGAGGCCCGCCAGTATCCCGATCAGGATCGAGTAGACATAGATGCTGCGCGTGTTGACGTTGCCGAAGAGACGCCGCAAGTCGAAGGGGATGCGCAATCGGTCTCTCCACCCTGGCGTCCGGCCAGCGCGACGAGGTCGCGAAGTCAGACACTACCCGAACCCGCTGCGCGCGCGGGCTCCATGCGTGCGGCGAAGGAGAGCCGCGCGTGTCTCGTCGATCCCCGAAGCCGAGCCACGCTGGGTATACTGAAAACTGCACTCGTTGGAGGCGATCATGAGCGAGTCCGATCAGAGCCTGCGTGACCGCCTCGCCGCGTGGGAACGCGACACGCTGGCCCAGAAGCTGGCGGCTCGTCCGGAGCGCAAGTCGGAGTTCACCACCCAGGCGATGCATTGGCCGGTGAACCGGTTGTACACACCCCTCGATCTCGAAGCCGTCGGCTTCGACTATCTGCGCGACGTGGGCTTCCCCGGTGAGTTCCCGTACACGCGCGGCAGCGAACCCAACGGCTACCGCTCCGACCTGTGGACCATGATGCAGGTTTCGGGATTCGGGACCGGTGACGAGTGGGCGAAGCGCGGTCGCTACATGCTCGAGCAGGGACTGACGGGACTGTTCCTCGAATACGACCTGCCGACCACCAACGGCTACGACTCCGATCATCCGCTGGCAGCCGGTGAGGTCGGTCGCGCCGGCATCGCCCTCGATTCCCTCGACGACATGGAGGCGTTGCTCGATCTGCCGTTCGAGAAGCTGCAGCGGCTGACCTCGATCTGCAACGGTCCGCAGACCGTGAATCTGGCGATGATCCTGTGCGCTCTCGAGAAGCGCGGCATCGATCCCGGCTCGTTCACGTTGCAGATCCCCAATGCGATCCTGATCGAATACACCTGCGTGGGTCGCTACCTGTTTCCGCCGGATCACGGGCTGCGCGTCGCGACCGATGCCCTCGAGTACTGCATCAAGAATCATCCGAACTGGATCCCCATCTCGGTGGTGAGCGCGCAGCTCTACGCCGCGCATGCGAATCCCGTGCAGGAGCTGGCCTTCTCGTTCGCAATCGCGAAGGAGTATCTCGACGCGGCGCTGGCCCGGGGCATCCCCATCGACACGCTCGCCCCGTACTTCTCGTTCATCACGGGCATCGACATGGATTTCTTCGAGGCGGTCGGGAAGCTGCGCGCCTATCGGAAGATCTGGGCCCGCATCATGCGCGACGAATACGGGACGGACCGGCCCGAGTCCCAGAGGCTGCGCCTCACCGCGTCACCGGGGACGATGTCGCTCACCCTGCAGCAGCCCCTCAACAACATCGCCCGGCTCGGCATCCAGATGCTGGCCTGTGCGGTCGCCCAGGGCGGCTACGCGATGAACACCCCGCTGCACGACGAGGCGCATGCCCTGCCGACCGAGGAGGCGATTGCCGTCGGGGCGGCGATCCACAACATCGTCGCCCACGAATCCGGCGTGGCGGATACCGTGGATCCCCTGGCCGGCTCGTACTACGTCGAGACGATGACGCGAAAGCTCGAGGACGCGGTGTTCGCAGAACTCGACAAGATCGCCGCGATGGGCGGCGCACTCCACGCGATCAAGACGGGCTACTTCCAGAAAGAGCTCGCGCGTCAGCAGTACGAGCGGGTGCGGGCGATCGAGGACGGCTCGCGCAAGCTCGTCGGCGTCAACCACTCGGTGCGCGACGAGGGCAAGCGTTCGATCGCGATCCATAAGCACGATCCCGCGGTCGAACAGCGGCAGGTGGAGCGGCTCCGGCGTCTGCGGGCCGGTCGCGACGGCGCAGCCGTGCAGAAGTCGCTGGATCGTCTGCGCGACGCAGCGCGCAGCGGCGAGAATCTCGTGCCGCCGTGCATCGAAGCCGTCCGCAGCTATGCGACCCACGGCGAGATGTGCGACGCCCTGCGCGACGTCTTCGGCAGCTACACGCCGGATGCGTCGGCGATGGGGATCTGATGTCGCGCAGGATCCGCGTCCTGCTGGCCAAGCTCGGGCTCGACGCCCACACGATCGGCGTGAACGTGATCGCGCAGGCGCTGCGCGACGCGGGCATGGAGGTGATCTACAGCGGCTTGAAGCAGACACCCGAGATGGTGGCGCGCACGGCGATCCAGGAGGACGTCGACGTGGTCGGGATGAGCAGCCTCTCGAACGCCCACATGGTGCACTTTCCCAAGGTCGTCGCGTTGCTGCGCGAGCAGGCTGCCGACGACAAGCTCGTGATCGGCGGGGGCGTGATCCCCGAGGAGGATCAGCAGACGCTGCTCGATGCCGGCATCGCCCGGGTCTTCACGATGGGAACGCCGACACGCGAGATCATCGCCTACATCGAGCGGTGGGCGGCGGACCGGGCGAATGCGGGGGACGCGAGGGCGGAGAGGGCGCGTGAGTGAAATCGCCAAGCGCGTCCTCGACGGCTGTGCGGTCAGCGGTGGACGGCTGATCCGCTGGCTCGAGGATGGCGACTCGCGGGGTCTCGCCGCCCTGCGAGTCGTGTATCCCCGCACCGGACATGCCCACCTGATCGGAATCACCGGCCCACCGGGCGCGGGCAAGTCGACGTTGGTGGACGCCGTGATCGCGGAACTGCGCACGCGGGATCATCGTGTCGGAGTCGTCGCCGTCGATCCGTCGAGCCCCTTCAGCGGTGGCGCCGTGCTCGGCGACCGGGTGCGCATGCAGCGTCACGCTACCGACGACGGCGTGTTCATCCGGTCGATGGCCACTCGCGGGCGGCTCGGGGGCCTGGCCCGGGCCACCTTCGAGGCGACGGTGGTACTCGACGCCATGGGGTACGACGTGATCCTGATCGAGACGGTGGGGGTCGGGCAGGATGAGCTCGAGATCGCCGAACTCGCGCAGACGACCGTGGTGGTGAGCGTTCCTGGACTCGGTGACGACATCCAGGCCATCAAGGCGGGGATCCTCGAGGTGGGCGACGTGTTCGTGTTGAACAAAGCGGACCGACCGGGGGCCGACGATGCCGAGCGGCATCTGCGGATGATGCTCCACCTGCGCAGAGCCGCCGAGGGCGCCTGGCTGCCTCCGCTGATCCGCACCGTCGCGCCCCGTGGCGAAGGCGTGGAGGACCTCGTCGAGGCCTGCTTGTCCCACCACGCGCATCTGCGCGAGAGCGGACGTCTCGATGCGGTGGCGGCGCGCCGCAGCGAACACTTCTTCCGCGAGATCCTGCGCGACCGGGCGGCCGACGAGATCCTGCGCGCAGCGGCTTCGACGGACCGCTTCGCGGGCCTCCTCGAGGACGTGCGGTCGCGCCGCATCGATCCGTACAGCGCGAGCGATGCCTTGCTTGCCGCCTTCGAGCCGCGCTTCGAAGACGCGGACGGCGAGCGGGGGGCCTCGTCATGATGCGCACCCTCGCGCTGCTCGTGCGTCGGCCCGACCTCACGCGGTACGCGTTCCGGAACCACTACGAGGACACCCACGTCGCGCTCGCGGCACCGCTGCTCGACGAGGCGATCCACTACGTGCGCAATCACGTCCAGGCCGTCTCGTCGGGACCGCCGGTCGCGTTCGATGTGCTGTCGGAGTTCGGCTACCCGAGCGTGCGCGAACTCGGGCGGCTCACGTCCCGCCTCGCGCTGTCGGAGGGGCTGGCGATCGCCGAGGACGAGCGACGCTTCATGGACAAGCCGCGCAACGCGTTCTTCGAACTGATTCCCCGGGCGATCGGGCGATCCGGTCGCATGCCCGATCGGCCGCAGGCCAAGTTCGCCGTGCTGCTGCGTCGGCTGGCCGAGGTCGGGCGAGACGATCTGCTCGCCTCGTTCGATTCGACGCTGGTGCGGCTCGCCTCCGAAGGGACGGCGATCCTGCCCTTCGAGACCGGTCCGCTCGCGGGACCTGCGCCCTTCGAGGCCGTCGGCTTCATCTGGCCGGGGCCTCGCTCGTCGGGTCTCACGAAACTCGTGATTCCCGGTGGCGAGGTCACGGTCGTCCGGGTGGACGAGCGGGTCACCCGGCGCGCCCGCGAGTGGGGCGAGGCGTGAGCGGTCGCGGCACAGAGGGGCAGGATCACTCCCTCGCGGCGACCTCCCTCGATCCCGATTCGATCCTCGAGCAGGCGACGCTTCGCACCGGCCTGACGGATTTCGGCGATCCGTCGTTTCGCGAACCGATGCAGCGTCTGCTCGCCGCCATGGAGCGGGAGGCCGGTCTCCACGAGATCGGCCGCGCGACGCAGCGCGAGCGCGTGGTCGGCCTGCTGGTGAATCGGCTGCGTGGCGAGGCCGCCTATGCGCGCCATCCCGAGATCGCCGACGAGCAGCTCGAACGTCCCGTCGTGATCGTCGGCCTCGCGCGGACGGGCACCACGATGCTGCATCGCATGCTGGCGGCGAATCCCGCCTTCCTGTCGCTGCGCTGGTGGGAGTCGCGTCACCCCGCGCCCTTCGACGCCGCGGATCCCGACTCGCGCGCGGCGGATCCGCGGATTCTCGCCGCAGAGGAGGAAGTGCGCGCGATCTGCCAGGCTGCACCGGAGCTCGTGGCCGCACATCCGATCGACGCCCACGCGCCCGACGAGGACATCATGCTGCTCGAGCATTCGTTCTTCAGCACGAACTCGGAGGCGTACGTGGATGTGCCGGGCTTCAGCCGCTGGCTCGATGCCCAGGATCAGGGGCCGGGCTATGCCTATCTCGCGCGGCTGCTTCGCCTGGTGCAGTGGCAGAAGCGGCAACGCGGCGAGCCCGGGCGGCGCTGGGTGCTGAAGACACCCCACCATCTAGGCTTCATGGATCTGCTGTTCGAGACGTTCCCCGACGCGCGCGTGATCCAGACGCATCGGGATCCCGTGCAGACGATCCCGTCGCTGGCGAGTCTCGTCCACACGATCCGGTCGACCGGCTGTGACCGCGTCGATGCGCACGCGCTCGGCCGTCATTGGTCCGAGCGGATGCGGCGGGCCCTCGACGCCTGCATGGACTTCCGCGAGCAGCACCCGCAGCGCTTCATGGATCTCGACTACCGCGAACTCGTCGAGGATCCGATGGCGGCGGTCGCCCGCATCCACACGTTCGTCGACGAGCCACTCGGCCCGCTGGCGCGCACGCGCATGCTCGAATGGGCCGAGGAGAACACGCGCGACCGGCGGCCGATCCACCGCTACACGCTCGAGCAGTTCGGCCTGTCCGAAGCCGGACTGGCGCACGATTTCCAGCGCTACCGCACACGCTTTCTCGCGGACGCTCTTCCCGAGGCTGCGCCCGAGCCGAGCTCCCGAAGCGTTCCGTGACACTTCGTCGCTTCGACGCGTGACAGGCTGTGACGTATCGGCGCACGCGGTCGTGCAATCACGATTGATCGGCGACTCAACGTTTGATTGCCCGCGCGGGCCACGGCATCGGAATTCGTGCAGCGCAGCGTTGCACGCCGGGACGCCTGCCCGCGAGTTGCGCAAGCGTGATCCCGGAATTTGCGACGCGCGGCCGCACTCGACGGGATCGATGGGCGTCGCGCCTCAATGGCGCGGAATCATCGGGATCGGTGATCGAATCGTGGCATGGAAGCTGCACTACGTCGCGATCACGCGAACCCGGATCAGCTCTCGACGTGACGAGCGGGCAACGGGTCGGGAGACGGGTTCGCGATCTGGCATTCCACTTCGCCCGAATCACGCATCAAGGAAAAATCTGTGGACAGCAATCGAGTGTTCGGAATCTACACGGCAGCGCTGGTCGGAGGCATCCTCTCGGTGATCACGGCATCGGTGATGGCCGGTATGACCACGGTCCCGAGCTTCTTCACGCTGGTCGAGCACGTCTCGATGAGCCTGCTCTTCCGGACCGCCTACAAGAGCTTCGACGTCAACTTCGACGCGTTCGCGATGTTCCGCGGCTGGAAGATCGAGCGGGTTGCCGAAGCCACTGCAGCGTCGGGCTCGATTGCCCATACCGCGTGAGCGAGCGGATCGCCTGAGCGCAGACGCGGTTTGATCCGTGCTGCGCTCGGGGCGAGCCCGAGTCGGGAAACGGGGCGGTGGGCCGAGGCCCGCCGCCCCGTTCGTTCGTCGGCTCGCGGCGATCAGCCGAGCGAGGCCAGCGCCTTGTTGAAGGTCGAACTCGGGCGCATGGCGCGCGACGCGCGCGAGGAATCGGGGAAGTAGTAGCCCCCGATGTCGATCGACTTCCCCTGCACCGCGTTCAACTCGGCCACGATGGTGCGTTCGTCCCGGCGCAGCCGCGCCGCGAGGGGCGCGAAGCGTTGCGCCATCCGGGCGTCGTCGGTCTGCTTTGCGAGTTCTTCGGCCCAGAACAGCGCCAGATAGAAGTGGCTGCCCCGATTGTCGATCTCACCGACCTTGCGGGACGGCGACTTCTCCTGTTCGAGCAGGCTGCCCGTGGCGCGATCGAGAGTGGCGGCCAGGATGCGGGCTCCCGGGTTGCCGGCCACGTCGGCCAGATGTTCGAGCGAGACCGCGAGCGCGAGGAATTCGCCGAGCGAATCCCAGCGCAAGTAGTTCTCTTTCAGGAACTGCTGCACATGCTTGGGCGCCGAGCCGCCGGCACCCGTCTCGAACAGGCCGCCTCCGTCCATCAGGGGCACGATCGACAGCATTTTGGCGCTGGTGCCGAGCTCGAGGATCGGGAACAGATCGGTCAGGTAGTCGCGCAACACGTTTCCCGTCACCGAGATCGTGTCCTGCCCCTGTCGGATCCGCGCCAGCGAGAACCGTGTCGCCTCGACGGGGGACAGGATCTCGATCTGCAGTCCCTTCGTGTCGTGATCGGCCAGGGCTCGCTTCACCTTCGCGATCAACTGTGCGTCGTGGGCGCGGCGCGCGTCGAGCCAGAAGACGGCGGGAGCGCCGGTTGCACGGGCGCGACCGACGGCCAGCTTCACCCAGTCCTGGATCGGTGCATCCTTCACCTGGCACATGCGCCAGATGTCTCCCGCTTCGACGTGGTGCTCCATCCGTGTCCGGCCCGAGCGATCGACGACCCGCACGGTGCCGTCGTGCGGGATCTCGAAGGTCTTGTCGTGTGAGCCGTACTCCTCGGCCTTCTGCGCCATCAGTCCGACGTTCGGCACCGAGCCCATCCGCGTCGGATCGAACGCGCCATGGCGGATGCAGTCCTCGATCACGGCCTGGTAGACGCCCGCATAGCTGCTGTCGGGGATCACCGCCTTCGTGTCCTGCTGCTTGCCGGCCGCATTCCACATCTGACCCGAGGCGCGGATCATCGCGGGCATCGACGCATCGACGATCACGTCGCTCGGCACGTGCAGGTTCGTGATCCCGCGATCCGAGTCCACCATCGCCAGGGCAGGGCGCGCCGCGTAGCAGGCCGCGATGTCGGCCTCGATCGCGCTGCGCTCCGCGGCGGGCAGCTTTGCGATCGCGGCCAGCAGATTGCCGAGGCCTTCGTTGGGATCCGCCCCGCAGGCCTCGAGGGTGGCGCCGTGTTTCTCGAAGACACCCGCGAAGAAGGTCTTCACGCCGTGACCGAAGATGATCGGATCGGACACCTTCATCATGGTGGCCTTGAGGTGCAACGAGAACAGCACGCCCTGCTTCCGGGCGTCCTCGATCTCGGCCGTGAGGAACGCGACGAGTTCGCGGCGGCTCATGAACGTGCCGTCGACCACCTCCCCGGGTAGCACCGGGAGCGACTTCTTCAGCACGGTCACGGCACCGTTCGCAGCGACGAGTTCGATCCGCAGATCGTCGGCGGCGTCGAGCGTGACGGACTTCTCGTTCGAGAAGAAATCGCCGCGCTGCATGTGGGTCACGTGGGTCTTCGAGTCCCTGGACCACTTGCCCATCGAGTGCGGGTGGTTTCTCGCGTACTGCTTGACGGCCGCCGGTGCGCGCCGGTCCGAGTTGCCCTCGCGCAGCACCGGATTCACCGCGCTGCCCTTGATCTTGTCGTAGCGCGCCAGAACCGACCTCTCCTGCTCGGTCCGGGCCTCGTCGGGGCAGTCCGGGACCGCGTAGCCGCGCTGCTGCAATTCCTTGATGGCCGCCTTCAGCTGCGGGATCGAGGCGCTGATGTTCGGCAGCTTGATGATGTTGGCCGCGGGTGTCTTCGCGAGTGCGCCGAGCTCGGCGAGTGCATCGCCGATGCGCTGCTCCGGGCGCAGGGACTCGGGGAAGTGGGCCAGGATCCTGCCCGCCAGCGAGATGTCGCGGGTCTCGACCACGACCCCGCAGGCACTCGCGAACGCCTGGATGATCGGCAGCAGCGAGTAGGTGGCGAGGGC
>JANOFF010000120.1:0-34036 GCA_031413515.1 bacterium | reverse complement strand
GGGTGGTGGGGGGGGGGGGGGGGGGGGGTATCTGCGGACCCCCCCCCCCCCCCCCCCCCCCCCCCCCCCGACCTCGGGCGTCGAGTTGGACGAAATCGACGTTCGTCGGTTTGATTGGGGCGGGGAGGTAGGCGGGGCGCGGTGGTGGAGCGCTTTGCGCTTCGGGTACGCGGCATGTGTGCGTGGCGCATTCGCGCTTCAACGTTGCAACGATTCGAGGGTCTGGTCGCGTTCGCTGACGTGGCTCGGGGGGAGGGGCCAGTCGATCGCGAAGGCGGGCGAGGCGTGGTGGTAGCCGCGTGCGTGGGCGGGCGCGTACGGGACCGACATGTCGTAGTGGACCAGACTGTCGTCTTCGAGGGTCTGGAAGCCGTGCGCGAAACCCTCCGGCACGACGAGCTGCAGACGATTCTCCGCGGACAGCTCGACGCCGAACCAGCGATGTCGCGTGGCTGAATCGGCGCGCAGGTCGACGATCACGTCGAAGATGCGACCCCGGGTGCAGCCGACGCGCCGCGTCTCTTCATGCGGCGCTGCTTGAAAGTGCATACCCCGGAGGGTTCCGCGGCGTCGGTTGTACGAAAGGCTGGACTGCACGATCCCGGATCGGAGACCGGCGCGCTCGAAGATCTCGCGATCGAACGTGCGGGCGAAGAATCCACGATCATCTACGAGCTCTTCGAGTTCGATCACATACGCGCCGGCGAGCGGCGTCTCGCGCAGAATCATGGCATCCCCTGCCTCCGCGTCGTGAAATGGCTCGGGCCCGGCGAGCCATCAGGCTCTCTCGAGCGTCGGCCGTGCGTTCGTGCGGAAGTCGGGCATGATACCGTCGGCCGATCGCGAACGGCTCGGGATCGATCCGAGAGTTCCCATTGGGCCCATCGGGAGTGGAGATGGCGGCGGAGTTGAACGGAGCGCGCGTCCTCGTGACGGGCGCGACCGGCATCGTGGGTTCGTGGCTGTGTCGCGAACTGACTGCGCGCGGTGCTCGCGTGGTCGCGCTGGTACGCGACCCCGATCCCCAGTCCGAGCTGTACCGCAGCGGTGACGTGCTGCGCACCAGCGTAGTGGCCGGTCCGCTCGAGGACTATGCGACGGTCGAGCGCGCCATCAACGAGCATGAAGTGACGATGGTCTTCCATCTCGGTGCACAAGCGATCGTCGGCACCGCGCAGCGTTCGCCGATCCAGACCTTCAAGAGCAACATCGAGGGCAGCTGGAACGTGCTCGAGGCCTGTCGTCGGCTCGGTGAGCAGGTGCGAGCGGTCGTCGTGGCCTCGAGCGACAAGGCTTATGGCGATCAGCCCGATCTCCCCTACCACGAGGACATGCCGCTGCTCGCGTGCCACCCCTACGACGTTTCCAAGAGCTGCACCGACATGCTCGCGCGCACGTACGCGGTGAGCTACGCGCTGCCGACGGTGATCGCGCGCTGCGGAAACATCTACGGGGGCGGCGATCTCAACTGGAGCCGAATCGTACCCGGCACGATCCGCTCGCTGCTCCGGGGCGAGCGCCCGGTCGTGCGCAGCGATGGCCGATATGTGCGCGACTATCTCTACGTGCGCGACGCAGTCAGCGCGTATCTGCGTCTGGCCGACGC
This sequence comes from bacterium, assembly GCA_031413515.1. GTDB lineage: Bacteria > Myxococcota_A > UBA9160 > UBA9160 > UBA4427 > TMED88. The sequence goes on along the minus strand of JANOFF010000120.1, from coordinate 32,430 downwards.
GGTGATCGACGATGATGCCGTTCGCGGCGAGGCGTTCAACTTCAGTACCGAGTCCTGGGTGACGGCGCTCGAGATCGTCGACGCGATCCGTAAGCGGATGGGCAGCGATCTCGAGCCGCACGTACTCGATCAGGCACAAGCCGAGATCAAGAGCCAGTCGCTCAGCGCCGCCCGCGCGAAGCGCGAGCTCGGCTGGACGGCGGCCTGGGATCTCGAACGCGGACTCGATGACACGATCGCGTGGTACCGCGCATACTTCGAGACGGAAGCGGGCTGAGCGTGGCGATCCACGGCCAGTCGACCGTCGAAACGATCAACGCGTGCCGTTCGTGTGGATCGACCCGGCTCGAGACCGTGCTGGCGCTCGGTGAGCAGCCGCTCGCCAATTCGCTGGTGGCGGCCGGGCCCCTGCCCGAGGACGAGGCGAAGTATCCGCTCACGCTCGCCTTCTGCCGCGGATGTTCGCTGGCGCAGATCCTCGAGACGGTTCCGCCCGAACGCCTGTTCAGCGACTACGTGTACTTCTCGAGCTTCTCGGACACGATGCTCGCCCATGCGAAGGAGAGTGCTTCCGAACTGGTCGCGGATCTCGGTCTCGGGCCGGATCATCTGGTCGTCGAGATTGCCAGCAACGACGGCTATCAGCTGCAGTACTTCGCCGAGGCCGGCGTACCGGTCCTGGGCATCGAGCCGGCGGCCAACATCGCGATCCAGGCCGAGAAGAAGGGGATCCCGACACGGGTCGAGTTCTTCGGTGCCGAGCTTGCAGAGCGGTTGGTCGCCGAGGGGCTGCATGCCGACGTGATCCTCGCCTTCAATGTGATGGCCCACGTGCCCGACGTGAACGGCTTCGTGGCCGGGATCCGAAGCCTGCTCTCGGACACCGGCGTCGCCGTGATCGAAGCACCGCACGTCGCGCACCTGATCGAGAAGTCCGAGTTCGACACGATCTACCACGAACACTTCTTCTATCTGTCGGCATCCGCACTGCGACCGCTGTTCGCGCGCCACGACCTCGAACTCTTCCGCGTGCGCGAGATCCCGATCCACGGCGGATCGCTGCGTCTGTACGTCGCACCGAAGGGTTCGCGCCAGGTCGAGCAGAGCGTCGGATCTCTCTGCGACCGCGAAGCCACCGCCGGGCTGGTCTCGGGAGATGCGTATCGCGATTTCGCCGCGCGCGTCGCCGTGCTGCGCGACGAGACGCGCGCGTTGATCGATCGCCTGCTCGCCGAAGGCAAGCGCGTGGCCGCCTATGGGGCCGCCGCCAAGGGATCGACGCTCCTCAACTACTATGGGATCGGTGCCGATCGGCTCGAGTTCGTCGCCGATCGAAGCCCGCACAAGCACGGCAAGCGGATGCCCGGTGTCCACGTCCCGATCCGACCTGCCGAATTCCTCGCAGAGTCGCGTCCCGACTACTGCCTGCTCCTCACCTGGAACTTCGCCGACGAGATCCTCGCCCAGCAGCAGGCCTTCCGGGACGCCGGCGGGAAGTTCATCGTCCCGGTTCCGGAGCCGAAGATCGTCTGACGCCCGGATCGCCGAGTTCGCGCAACCAGCCGTCGACGAGCTCTGCCAGGACCGCATGACCCCTGGCATTCAAGTGCCCGTCATCGGCGAGCAGGCAGTCGGTGCACTCGGCGAACCCCTCACCGGTGTCGAAGAACGGCACGTCGGCCAGTTCGCTCGCTCGCGCGACGACTTCACGAAATGCCACACGGTCGTCTTCCGAAACGCCCGCCACCGGGTCGAGGTGGACGACGACCAACCGGGCGCCGCGAGCCGCGACCTGTTCGGCGAGATCCGGCAACAATCGATCGTAGTAGCGCCGGATGCGCGCGAGCCGCTCTGGATCCTGCAGAGCCGCGTACCGCTCCGAATCGAGATCGGCTTCCGAGCGCCGCCGGATCCTCTCCTCGACTTCGACCATCAGACCCTTGAAGAAGCGGAAGGCCGGCTCTGAATCGAGCCACCGCGGCTCGCGGCGCTGACTGCCCTGTTCGCGGATGCGGGCGCGGAGCGACTTCCAATCGTCCCGGGTGAGTTCCGGCATCGCCTCGATCTGCTCGCTGGAGCGATCGACCTCGAGCCCCCATCCATCGTTGTAGAACGCGAAGTGGACGACCGTGTGCGGCATGAGTTCGTCGATGTAGAGCCGCGTCTTCGCATAGGCCTGATAGGAGCTGTCGCCCTGCTGCGACAGGTTGTAGGTCGACCATCCGTACCGGTCGTGGAGCACCTCGGAGACTCCCTCCTCGAGTTCGACGCCGTGCCCGTAGATCATGCTGTCGCCGAGCAGCAGAACCTCGGCTTCGCGATCCGGTGGATTGCGGAAGCCACGCTCGTCGGTTCGATGGTTCCAGAACCAACCGTTGTAATAGGCACGGGTCTCGAAGTCCGGCCACATCAGGTTCATCCCCACCTTCTGATCGTAGAAGTAGAGATCGCCGGGGCTGTGTCCGTACCGCGAGAACACGTAGTTGCCGAGTTGATGACCGAACAGGGCGGGCCGAACCCGCAGGACGAGCCCGATGATCACGAGAAGGAGCGAGACCGTGACCAGGGCCGTGATGAGCTGGAAGATCAGTCGCTTGCCGCGCATTCCCACCCATCCCCGACGCGGGTTCGACGAGCCGGATGTCGCGACGGGTGATGGCTCGCGCAGCGATAGCTGAGGATCGTCGGCTGATCGCGGAGCACGAGTCCGGCCCGAAGTGACTCTGATCCGCAACCGGCGCAGCGAAGTGTCGGCATGGCGTCTCGATCCGTCATCGCGATGCGAGATCCAGCGAGCCGACTAGCTGCGCGACGCCGAGCGGAAGATCGACCTTGGGCCTCCATCCCATCGAGGACAGCCGCGTGATGTCGGCCACGAGGAAGGGCCGCGCATCCACCGCCAATTCATCCGCGTCCTGGACGAGTTCCTTCGGCGCGCCGATCACCTCGGCCACCGTCTCGGCCAGTTCGCGGATCGAGGTGCCGCGTCCGGTGCCGAGGTTGACCGCGCCGGCCAGTCTCGACTCGAGCACGTCGCAGATCGCTCTCGCGAGATCCGTGATGTAGATGAAATCCTTGATGCTCGAAGGCGTGCGGAGGACGACGCGCTGACCCGCGGCGAGCCGCTTCGCGAAAGAAGTGGTCAGTCGATCGGAATGCTCACCCGGCCCATAGGGATGGAAGATCCGGAGCCACGACCAGCCGATGCCAGGGCTCCATTCGCGCTGCCTCATCCACTCGTGGAGACGGTTCTTCGCGACCGCATAGGGGGCATCGGGCGCGATGCGTGAACTCGACTCGGAGACCGGCTGGTTCGAAGCGGCGTACTCGATGCAGGTGCCGGCGGCGACCAGGTTCGTGACGCCACGCGCCTCGAGCCCGGTCATCAGCTCGATGCTCCGCTCGGTGAGCGGCTCGTTCAATGGAGAATCGAGGTACTGGCCCGGCGTGGCGATCCAGGCGAGGTGGAGCAGTGCGTCGGGAGCGAAGCGCTCGATCTCGCGCCACGGGAGCGAGGCGAGATCTCCGTCGACGCGACGCATCGCAGGCGGGTCGGTCATCGCCTCAGCGCCACTCAGGCGGGTCAGGCACAGCAACTCGGATCCACGCGCGAGCGCCTCGGCGCAGAAGGCCCGACCGATGAATCCGCGGGCGCCGGTGACGAGGATCTTCATGGATGGGCGCGCCGGGCCGGGTGCTGCGGCTCAGTTGCGAACGCGACGGAGGTAGCCGTTCGGTGCCACGGTGATCTGGAGCTTGTGCTCGATCGTGCGGTCGACCTCGAATTCCGCGTTGCCGTCGAGGAACTCGAGCACTGCAGTCTTGGCGTTGTTGCCCTTGCCCCAGGGTCGATCGGGATAGAAGTCCTCGGGCAGGTCTTCGATGATCGTGTCGAATGCGACCAGGTAGCTGCCGCGCGTGACGAGTGGCGAATACAGCTGCAGCTCGCGAAGCACGTGCTCGTGGGTGTGATTGGAGTCGAGTACGACGAGCACCCGCTCGGCCTGATCGGCCAACGCGCGGGCTTCCGCGACCACTTCACCGGCGACCGACGAGCCCTCGACCAGCCGGATCCGCTTGGCCATCGAGTGGCCCTCGATCGCGGCCCGATTCGGGGGACGGATGTCGACATCGATCCCAAGTACCAGACCCTCGCCCCCGATCAATTCGAGCAGGGACGCGTAATAGATGACGGATCCCCCGCGTGCGACGCCGGTCTCGATGATCAGGTCCGGCCGCACGGCCCAGATGATCTCCTGCATGGCGATCATGTCCTGGGGAAACTGGATGATCGGGACGCCGAGCCATGTGAAGTGGTAGCTGTAGCGATTGCGGGTGACCTCGGTCATCCACTGATTGGTGAGCTTCGCGACGTCCGCGCGTTCGCCGAGCAGGCGGATGTTCTCGGCCTTCAGATCGTCGAAGTCGTCCTTCATGCCCGTCCTCACATCGTCAAGAGCCGCTCTTCCATTCATCGTGCGGCAGATCCGGGGCGCTCCCGGACGAACGCGCGAGATGTTAGCATCCGAGTCTCCATGAGAATCCGATCGAACGGACGAACGAGATGAAGGTCGTCGTACTCGCGGGCGGTCTCGGCACTCGACTCGCCGAAGAGACCGAAGTCCGACCCAAGCCGATGGTGGAGGTCGGTGGCTGGCCGATCCTCTGGCACATCCTCAAGTACTACGAGGCGTTCGGCCACCGGGATTTCTACGTCGCGCTCGGCTACATGGGGTCGGTCATCAAGGACTACTTCCTCGATTACCGATTGCTCGCCACGCCCGAGGTCAGCGTCAACCTCCGTAGCGGCGCCGTCGAGACGAAGGGCCGACCTCCCGAGGACTGGACGATCCATCTCGTCGATACGGGGCTCGGGTCGATGACCGGTGGCCGTCTGCTGCGTCTCCGCTCCCACATCGGCAACGAAACATTCATGCTGACCTACGGCGACGGTCTGTCGAACGTCGATCTCGACGCGCTCGTCGCCTTCCACCGCGCGCACGGCAAACTGGCGACGGTGACTGCGGTCCGGCCCCCGGCCCGCTTCGGCGGTCTGCTGCTCGACGGCGACAGCGTGCACGAGTTCACCGAGAAGCCCGTGGTCGGCGAAGGCTGGATCAACGGTGGATTCTTCGTATTCGAACCCGGTGTGTTCGACTACATCGAGGGCGACGCGACGCACCTCGAACTCGCTCCGCTCCACAACCTGGCGCGCGACGGTCAGTTGCAGGCGTTCCGACACGACGACTTCTGGCAGTGCGTGGATACGCTCCGCGAGCTTCGAATCCTCGAGAACCTCTGGCGGTCGGGCAAGGCGCCGTGGGCGGACCGATTCGGGACGCTTCCGCCCCGTGGCTGAGTCTCAGCTGGCCGGGACGCCCGTTCGCGCATCAGCGAGACGTCGAACGGGCGGTCACGCCGCGGATTCGCAGCTGGTCGCGGTGATGGCGTATCTCGTCGCGGTTCTTCGTCCATAGAATCTCGGCCAGTCGCTTGACGCTCTGCCAGCTCCTCACCTCATTCAGCACCACTCGCGACAGGAGGATGCGCCGGGTCATCGGAAGGAGGGGAAGCCAGTAGCGGCTGATGAAGGACGGATTCGTCTCGAGGATCAGGCGAGTCACGTCCGACGAGGCCCCCCGGACCGATCGCTGCATCAGCACTTCGGGCACTTCGTGATGCTTGCCGAAGGCCAATGTCCGGGCCATCACGACCCAGTCGCTCGCGAGGTAGCGCTCGTTGCGCGAGTAGCATCTGCGAATCACATCAGTCCTGTGGATTCCGTAGAAGCGGGTGTTGCACTCCGGATGCAGGAGGTACTCGAGTAGATTCTCCTCCGGAGTGCCCACGAGTGGATACGTGCCTCCGAGAATCGTGTGTTTGTTCTCGGGCGGCCCGACCGTCGATACGACGGCGCGCAGATGATCCACGAAATCGACCCGGGAAACACTGCACACGAAGTCCGCTCGCGCCTCGAGCACGGCAAGGTTTCTCGCCGCATAGGTCGGTGACCACGTGTCGTCGGCCGCGGCCCACATGAAAAAGGGCGTATCGGCTCGTTCCAGTACCCAGGCGAAGTTGCGGGGTGCGCCCATGTTCTTCGCATGGCGGACGTACCGGATCCTCGAGTCGCGTGCTGCAAGATCCAGACAGATCGTCCCGGTTTCGTCTGTCGATGCATTGTCGGCGACTATGAGCTTGAAGTCTTCCCGAGTCTGTCCGAGGAGTGACGCGATCGCATTGGCCACGGTGCTTGCCCCATTGAACACGGGCAAACCGATCGTGAAGAGACTCTCTTTGCGTTCCATCGCAGAAGAAGTCTACGGACTCAGCGGTGACGTGACGAGTCGGGAGACCGATTCAGTTCCCGATCTCTCGTCGAGGGGTCGCGCTGGCCGGCCGCATTCGGTTGCTCCGATCTGCGCAGGAGAGGGGTCCTCTCGCCGTCTTGCCCGTCTTGCCCGGTAGGCAACTCGCCGTCCCCCCCAGGACCGGGCTCATGTCGCCAGACACCCTGCGCCAGGTGATCGAGAAAGCCACGCGTGAGTGCAACGTCACCTCGGTTGGTCTCTTCAACTGGACCGAGCCACTACTGCATCCGAAGCTTGTGGCGCTGATCCGGATTGTCCGATCCCATGGGATTCCATGCCATCTGAGCAGCAATCTCGATGTGCTGCCGGACATCGCTGACGTGATCGCCGCCGCTCCGGCCTCGCTTCGTATCTCACTCTCGGGATCCGACCGGGCAATCTACGCAATCACTCACCGTGCCGGTGATGTCCAGAACGTCAAGAACGACATGCGACTGCTCGCCGAAGCGCGCGAGCGCTCGGGCTCTGCGGTTGAAGCCCGTCTGGGCCTGCCTGATGCCGCTCGAGAAGAATCTGACGCTCCTCGGCGACGAGACCATCGCGGCCGAGATCACGGCCGAGGACCAGGCGCTGATCGAACGTCTCGCTCTTCGCCCGAGCGAAGCATCGGAGGCGATGCAGAAGCACAAACACCAGTCGTGTCGCTTGCTCGAGGGGCAGCTGGTTCCGATCCTCGGATCGGACGCCTTCGAAGCCAGGTTCGTCAGGCTGAGTGAAAACCGGACTCGCTCCCGCCCGCTTCGCCGTCGCCCGCGAACCCCCGGGATCGCGCAACCGCGGCCCCCCGTTGAATTGAATGAGTGTCGTCGTGAGGTGGCACTGGCAGGCGCGGGTGGATCTGCGTCCGCCGCCGAAGAGGCTGTTGCGGCGGACATGCGCGGTTGTTACTGATCCCATCTGCGCGGTCGCAGCGAAGAAGTATCCATTGCACGCGGATCCGAATGACAGCGAAATGATCTTCCCTCCCGGGTCGGCCAGGTGTGGCCGCGTGATGCATGCTCGAGCACCGATGACGGCCCAGGCTGTTGCGGGTCGCTCCCGTCGGATGACCGGATGGAGTCGCACCCGGTCATGAAGATCACCGCCTACCACCCCGCTCTAGACGCCCGCGGCGGGGCCGAGCTCTTGATGGTCGCGCAGATGCGCCACCTCGCGGCCGCGGGTCACCAGGTGCGGCTGGTCCTGCTCGAATACGCGCCGGGAAAATGGGCCGATGACGTGGCGGGGATGTCTGTCGAGCACATCGCCCGCGATTGGCGGGAGGCCTGGTTGCACCGACGCAGCTGGAGCCGGCTCGAAGCGCGCAGTGCGCGAGTAGCTCCGCGGCTGCAGGACGCGGACGTCGTGGTTGCGTACAACTATCCCTGCAGCGCGCTGCTCGGATACGTCGATGTGCCGAACGTGGTGTGGCACTGCTGCGAGCCATCGCGTGCGATCCACCTCGAAACCGCGAATCCAGAGCTGGCCTCGCGGCTCGAGGACAGCTTCGAAGCGACGCCGCGCTGCATCGGGTGGTATCGCCACGAACGCAACTATCATCGAAAGCGCAGCCGGATCCACCGCGTGGAGCGGATGCGGGACCGCGAGGGTGTCGCGAAGGCCCGCAAGGTGATCGCGATCAGCGAGTATGCGGCCGGCCTGGTTCGCGGCACATTCGATCGGAATCCCGAGGTCGTGATTCCGCCGATGGTCGAGTTTCCCCGTTCCATCCACCGGGGCAGCGGTCTTCACGGCGATGGCCTTCATGTGCTGCTGCACACACGACTGCAGGCGCACAAGAACGCCGACACGGTCGTTCGGGGCTTCGCGAAGTATCTGAAGAGGGATCCACGTGCGACGCTCGATGTCGTCGGCGAGGGGCCCGAGACGGAGTTCCTCGCGGGCCTGGCGGCGCAACTCGACGCCGCGGACGCCGTGCGCTTCCACGGATTTCTCGATCAGGCCAGCCTCGAGGACGTGTATCGGCGCTGCGACGTGCTCGCGTGTCTGCCGATGGATGAGCCCTTCGGCATGATCTTTCCCGAAGCTGCGGCGCGGGGACTGCTGTTGATCGGTCCCGATCACGGAGGACCGGTCGAGATCCTCGACGGGGGCAAGCTGGGTCGGCTCGTCGATGCCCTCTCGCCCGACGCGCTCGCCGATGCGTTCGCCGAGACGGCAAGCCTCGATGCGGGCGAAGTCGACCGCCGTCGCGCCGCCACCGATCGCGCCTGTCGCCATCGCTATTCGCGCGAGCGGGTCGGGGCAGACCTCGAGTCGGCACTGATGCGCTTCGCGCACGAGTTCGAGGCGGGCAATAGCAGATCGACGCCGTAGGGCTTGTCGCCGATCTCGTTCTCGATCCAGTCCATCTCCATCGCAAGGTTCTTCTTCGAGTGCCCCGCCACGCCGAGCACACCGAGGCCACCGGCCTTCGAGACGGCGGCCGCCACATCGCGGCAGTGCGTGAAGGCGAAGATCGGGAACTCGAGGCCGAGTTCCCTGGCGAGTCGGGTCTGCATGGCGGCTTCTCCACCGGGGACGGGCGGATCGGTCAGGACGCCAGCGCGAGCCCCTGCAGCCGGGCGGCGCGCTCGCGCAGCAGTTCGGGGCCGCCGAGCAGGTGCCGATCGACCGCGATCCGCTTGAACCAGAAATGCAGGTTCTGCTCGTCGGTCCAACCGATGCCGCCGTGCACCTGGGTGGCCACGCTCGCGATGTCGCGTCCGATCTCGGACACGTGGGCGAGGGCATGGCACGCCATCAGGGGGGTCTCGTCGGGCATGGCATCGAAGCTGTGCGCCGCATACCAGATCAGTGATCGCGTCGGCTCGAGCTCGGCGATCATCTCGGCGCACATGTGCTTGACGGCCTGGAACGATCCGATCTGTCGATCGAACTGCCGACGCTGCAGCGAGTACGCGACCGCCTGGGCGATCATCGACTCGGCGGCCCCGAGTGCATCGGCGGCCAGCGCGATCCGCCCGGCGTCGAGCATGCGGGCGAGCGCGGGGCCGCGATCGTCGAACACGGCTTCGGGCGCAACACCGGCGAGCACGAGTTCGGCCGTGCAGCGGGTCGCATCGACGGTGGCGAGACGGGTCCGCGTGAGGCCGGGTGCATCGCCGCGCACCACCGCGAGCCGCTCGTCCGCAAGCGGGATCAGCACGAAGTCGGCCGACACGGCATCGATCGCCATCATGGCCTTGCCGGTGAGCTTGCCGCCGGCGAAGCGGATCCCGGCGCCTTCCCGCAGCGAGAACAGCTCGGTGGTCGCGACCCCGAACGCCGACGCGCCGGTCGCGATGCCGGCCAGCCACGAGCCGACCTTCGCGTCGCCGAGACCCGCCAGGGCGATCGGCACCATCACCGCGGAAGCCAGGAACGGGGTCGGCGTCACCGCATGGCCGAGGGCCTGCGAGACGATCGCGGCATCGAGCAGCGAGAGCGCGCTGCCGCCGTGCTGCTCCGGGATCAGGACGCCGGTCGCGCCGAGCTCGGCGAGTTCGCGCCAGATCGCGCGATCGTTCGGGCAAGCCGCACTGCGCAGATCGCGGATGCGCGTGATCGGCACCCGATCCGCGAGGAAGGAACGCAGCGTTTCTTCGAGCAGCTTCTGGTCGTCCGAGAGTCCGAAATCCATACGCGAAGCTTCTCCTGTGTGATTGGCAGTGTGTTTGCCAGTCGGCCGGGCGGAGCCCGGCCGACTGGCCGTCAGCTCCTGGCCGGTTTGGGTTCGCGGGGCATCCCGAGCCCGCGCTCCGAGATGATGTTCTTCTGGATCTGCGCGGTGCCGCCGCCGATGATCAGGCCGAGGGAGAACATCGAGTGGGCCTGCCACCAGCCCTTGTCGCGTTCGTAGCGGGTGTGGTCGTAGAGCACGCCGAGTTCACCCATCACGTCGATCGCCAATGCCGCCATGTCGAAGTTGAGCTGGCAGTTCTGCAGCTTCGTGACGAGTCCGGCCACACCCGAAGCCTCGTCCTTCAACGTGGCTGTCAGCATGCGCATCGAGTGGTGCTTCATCGACAACACTCGCGCCTGCAGGCGCATCAGCCGGTCGCGGTAGACGGGATTCGCGATCGAGGCGACGCCGTTCATCGTCTCGTTCTGCATCAGCCGGATCAGCTTCAGAAGCGTCGCTTCGCCGTTGGAGTTCAGGCTGTTGCGCTCGTGCTTGAGCGTCGTGTTCGCGATCTTCCAGCCCTCGCCGCGCCGGCCGACGACATTGCGCTTCGGCACGCGGGCATCGGTGAAGAACACCTGATTGAAGGAGTTCTCGCCGATGTCGCCCGTCATCGTGCGGAGCGACTGGACCTCGAGACCCGGCGTGTCCATCGGGACGAGCACGTAGCTGATGCCTTCGTGCTTCTTCGCGTCGGGCTCGGTGCGGACCAGCAGGAACATCATCTCGGAGCGATCCGCGGTGCTGGTCCAGATCTTCTGGCCATTGATGACGATATCGTCCCCCTCCTCGCGGGCTGCCGTCTGCAGGCTCGCGAGATCGCTGCCGGCGCCAGGCTCCGAGTAGCCCTGGCACCAGAACACCTCGCCGCGCAGCGTCGGACCGATCCAGCGCTTCTTCTGTTCTTCACTGCCGTGCTCGAGCAGCGTCGGGACGAGCATCGAAGGGCCCTGGGCGGGGATTCCGCGCGTCGTCCCCACGCGGTTGAACTCCTCGTCCATGATCACGGTCTCGAGCAGGTCGGGCGGGGCGCCGAAGCCTCCGTACGCCTGCGGGATCGTGCGCCCCCAGTAGCCGTGCTCGATCTGGAGGGTCAGCCACTCGACCAGGGCGACGCGACCCTCCGGCGTGCTGGCCGAGGTGTTCTTCTTCGGCTTGTGGCGATCGAGGAACTGGCGGACTTCCTTGCGGAAGGTCTCGTAGCGTTCGCCATATTCGAGATCCATGCGGGACTCCGATGCTGCCGACTGGGGTGATCGCTCGGTTTCTTTCGCTGGCGGTGGAGACATTCAAATGCCGGTACGTTGGCCAGGCTTCGGCGGATCGACGGGCGGTCCCGCAAAGCACTGCGCGATCGCCATCCACTGCGTGGCGATCGGGCCGGTCACTTCGAGCGCCGTGTCGGCGATGTTCCGTGCCTGCGTGACGACGAGGCAGAAGTCGAGTGCGCTGCCCTCGATGCGCTCGACGTCGCTCGGTTCCTGCCACTCCCAGAGCGCGCCGGACGGGGCTGTCAGCCGGATGTACGGCGGCGGGCCGGGAGGCTGCTGGCCGCGGTTGACGAACGTCCAACCGAAGGTCTTGACGCCGATCGTCGCGATGTTCTTCAGGCGATCGGTCGGTTTGCGATCGACGCCGACGAGATCGTAGATCTCCTGGCCGTGGGCCCATGTCTCCATCAGACGCGCCGTCGTGAACATCCGCACGCCCATGTCCGGACCGAACCACGGCAGACGCCGCTTGGGGCTCGACTCGCCGAGCCGATCCGCCATGTCGCGGCAGCCCTCGATCCAACGCGCGAGCAGGTCCTTCGGTGCGAGGGGCCCGTACGTCTCGCGGGCGATCTGGGCGTTCGTCTTGCCGACCCCGACACTCGTCAGAAGTTCCTTGCGTCGTGCTGCGAATGCCTCCTCGCCTTCGAGAGCCCGCAGCGACATTTCGTCGAAGAAGTGGAGGTGGGCAACCACGTCCCACGGCGTCCAACCCATGAAGCCCGTCGGCCGCGACCAGTCCGGGTCGCGCAGCGTTCCGAGAAACGCATGGAGTTCGTCGGCCTCGGCGCGCAGATCGATGCTTTCTTCGAGCATGTCGATGCTTCCTTTCGGCGTGCGGGTCTCGTTCGCGCTACGACTTCGTCTTGCTGCCGGAGTCTTCGACGAGCGACCAGGAGGCGGGTCGCTTCTGCAGGAACGCCTTCATGCCCTCGGCGGCTTCCGGCCCCCGGAACAGTTCGCCCGACAGTCGCGACGTGTGGGCGAAGGCCGCCTTCTGGTCCATCGCGGGGACTTCGTAGACCAGGCGCTTGGCCAGTCCGAGAGCGTTCGGGCCGCCTTGGAGCAGATCCTCGAGCACCTCGTCGACGGCGACGTCGAGTTCGCTCGCGGGCACGGCGCGGTTGATCAATCCGAGTTCGGCAGCGCGGCGAGCCGGGAACCGGTTGCCGCGAAGGAACGCCTCCATGGCCTCGCCGCGTCGCATCTTGGGCAGGCAGACCACCGAGATGATCGCCGGGATCACGCCCAGCCGGACCTCGGTGAAGCCGAACTTCGCATCCTCGGATGCGATCGAGATGTCGAGTACGGCGGCGAGTCCGTTGCCGCCCCCCATCACGTGCCCGGCGATCCGTCCGATCACCGGGGTGGGCGAGTGCTGGATCGCGGTGAACAGCGCATCGAGCCCGATCGCTGGGCGCGAGGAGGGCCGAGCCCCCGACTGCTCCTTCAGATTCGCGCCTGCACAGAACGTATTGCCTTCGTTGGTGATCACGATGGCGCGGATGGAGTCGTCGGCATTGGCGGCCTCGATGGCGTCGTGCAAGCCGTTCACGAGACCGGCACCGAGCGCGTTGCGATTCTCGATGTCGGCGAGCGTCACGGTCATCACGCCGCGAGCCGTCTCGACCCGGACTTCACTCATGCGGGACTCCTGTCTGGATCGGGCGTGCAGCGAAGGCCGGATCGTCGCTGGTAATATCGCTTGTCGGCTGTTACCTGCCATGTTACTCATGGGCGGATCGTCGCGTCCAGCCCTGTCCCGTGCATCCGAACCCCGAGGACGACTATTCATGCACTCTCTACAAACCCCCCACACCGCCCCGTTCGCGCCCGTCGATTCCGACACGACCCCGCTGAGACCGCCCCTGCTCGCGCCGCCGCTGCGATCCGGGCTCGATCCGCGCACGGAGGACTTCCAGCGCAACCGTGCTGCGATGCTCGAGAAGCTCGCGGTGATCGAGCGTCTGCACGACGAGGCCGAGCAGGGCGGTGGCGCAGCCCACCACGCGCGGCTCGCCAGTCGCGGCAAGCTGCCGGTTCGCGAGCGGCTCGCGCTCGCTCTCGATCCCGACAGTCCGTTCCTCGAGATCAGTCCGCTCGCCGGCTACGACTCCGACTACGCGATGGGGGGCGGTGCCGTGATGGGGATCGGCATCATCGCGGGCATCGAATGCGTGATCTTCGCCAACGATCCGACGGTGCTCGGCGGCGCGCTCACCCCGTATGTGGCCAAGAAATGGATGCGCGCCCTCGAGATCGCGCGCGACAACCGCATCCCCTACGTGAGCTTCGTCGAATCGGCGGGTGCGGACCTGCGCATGGAGGGGAACGACTCGGACGGAAACAAGAAGAAACGCCGTCCGCCCCGCACCACGCACTTCGCCGAGAGCGGCCGCTTCTTCTACGAGATGATCGAGCTCTCGAAGCTCCGGATTCCGGTCGTGTGCGTCGTGTTCGGTTCGTCGACGGCCGGCGGCGCCTATCAGCCGGGAATGTCGGACTACAACATCGTGATCAAGGAACAGTCGAAGATCTTCCTCGCCGGTCCACCGCTCGTGAAGATGGCGACGGGCGAGGAATCCGATGACGAAACGCTCGGCGGCGCGCAGATGCACGCCGAGGTCTCCGGGCTCGGCGAGTATCTCGCCGAGGATGAGCAGGACGCGCTGCGTCTGTGTCGCGAGGTCATGTCGCACCTCAACTGGCGCAAGGCGGGGCCGGCTCCGAGCCTGCGGGCCGACGAGCCGGTGCTCGACCCCGAAGAGCTGCTCGGGTTGATGGATCCGGATCTGCGACGCCCGGTGGACGTACGCGACGTGATCGGCCGCGTAGTCGATGGATCGCGGTTCGAGGAGTTCAAGCCGCGCTACGGGGCGACGCTCGTGTGTGGCTGGGCGTCGATCCACGGCTACCCGGTCGGGATCCTCGGCAACAACGGCGTCATCCATCCCGAATCCGCCGAGAAGGCCGCGCACTTCATCCAGCTGTGCAACCAGATCGACGTGCCGCTGGTGTTCCTGCAGAACCTGACGGGCTTCATCGTCGGTCGCGACTTCGAGCATGCGGGCATCATCAAGAAGGGCTCGCAGATGCTGAACGCCGTGACCAACTCGACGGTCCCGCACCTGACGGTGATCTTCGGCGCGTCATACGGAGCCGGCACGTACGCGATGTCGGGGCGGGCCTTCAACAACCGCTTCACCTACATCTGGCCGAGCGCCAAGATCGCGGTGATGGGCGGCAAGCAGATCGCCGGCGTGATGTCGATCGTGCGCCGCGGCCAGGCCGCACGGAAGGGCGAGCCCTTCGACGAAGCAGCGGACGCGATGATCCGCGCGGCCGTCGAGGAGAGGCAGGAGCAGGGCTCGATCGCCCTCGAGGCGACGGGCGCGATCAGCGACGACGGCATCATCGATCCGCGGGACACGCGGACGGTGCTCGGCATCAGCCTCTCGGTCGTGCGCAACAAGGCGATCGAGGGCGCGCGGGGATACGGAGTGTTCCGACTGTGAGATTCTCGACTCTGCTCGTGGCCAACCGCGGAGAGATCGCGCGGCGCGTGATGCGCGGCGCGCAGGAGATGGGGATCCGCACCGTGGCGGTGTACGTGGACGCGGACGCCGACGCGCCGTTCGTCGCCGAAGCGGACGAAGCCGTGCGCCTGCCCGGCAGCTATCTCGACGGCAAGGCGATCCTCGAAGCCGCGCGCGTGACGGGTTCCGGCGCGATCCATCCCGGCTACGGCTATCTGTCGGAGAACGCCGGCTTCGCACGGGACGTACGCGCCGCGGGTCTCGTGTGGGTCGGTCCGTCGCCCGAAGCGATCGACCGCATGGGGGACAAGATCACCGCCAAGACGCTCGCGGCCGAGTGCGGTGTGCCGACGCTGCCCGGTTCGGTGGATCCCGGCGACGCGGCGAAGGTCGGCTTCCCGCTGCTCGTCAAGGCGTCGGCGGGCGGCGGCGGCAAGGGGATGCGGATCGTCGAACGCGCGGGCGATCTCGCCGAGGCGGTGGTCTCTGCGCGGCGCGAAGCGGCCAGCAGCTTCGGCGACGACCGCGTCTTTCTCGAACGCTATGTCGCCCGTGCGCGCCACATCGAGATCCAGATCCTCGGTGATTCGCACGGGCACGTCGTGCATCTCGGGGAGCGCGAGTGCTCGATCCAGCGACGACATCAGAAGATCATCGAGGAGTCGCCGTCCCCGCGTGTCGATGCCGCGATGCGCGACGCGATGGGCGAAGCAGCGCTGAAGCTCGCCCGTGCGCTCGGCTACGAATCCGCCGGCACGGTCGAGTTCCTGGTCGACGACACGACCGGCGAGTTCTTCTTCCTCGAGGTCAACACACGTCTGCAGGTCGAGCACCCCGTCACCGAGTGCGTGACCGGCATCGACCTCGTGCGCGAGCAGTTGCGAATCGCGGCGGGCGAAGCGCTCGGCTACGAACAGCGCGACGTCACGTTCAGCGGTGCCGCGGTCGAGGTGCGGCTGTATGCCGAAGATCCCTCGAACGGATTCCTGCCCGCCACGGGCACGCTCGTCGCGTATTCGCCCGCCGAGGCTCCCGCGGTGCGCTGGGACTCGGGTGTCGTGCAGGGATCGGTGGTCGGCACGTCCTTCGATCCGATGCTCGCCAAGGTGATCGCCCACGCGCCGACCCGGAGTGAAGCCGCCGGGCGCCTCGCCCTCGCCCTCGAGCGGACGCACCTCGGCGGCGTGGTGACGAATCGCGACTTCCTGGTGACCACGCTTCGCACGCCCGAGTTCCTGGCGGGCGACACCACGACGGACTTCATCGATCGCGTCGCTCCGCCGCGCTCGCTCGTGCTGGCACCCGATGAACTCGAACGCATCGCGCGGGCGGCCGCGCTCTGGCTGCAGGGCGCGAACCGCGCCGCCGCGCCCGTCTGGCGTGAAGTACCGGGTGGCTGGCGCAATGCGCGTATGCCCGATCAGCGCATCGTGTTCAGACACGGCGAAGCGTCGCTCGAGATCGCGTATCGCTCGTTGCGTGGCGGCGGCTTCCGCTTTCCCGATGGCAGCGAGGCACTCGTCCACGCCTGGATGCCGGACGGCATCGACGTCGAGATCGCGGGACGACGCTTCCATGCACGGGTCACCCGCGCCGGCGACCTGCTCGTCGTCCGTGGCCCGCGCGGCGACGTGACGCTCTGCATCGAGCCGCGCTTCGTCCTGCCCGGACAGGATGAGGGCGTGGGTGGCTTCGTGGCCAGCATGCCGGGCAAGGTGATCGATCTGCGTGTGAATGTCGGCGACACGGTTCATGCCGGCGACACGCTGATCGTCCTCGAGGCGATGAAGATGGAACACCCGATGCGCGCCCGCGAAGACGGTGTGGTGATGGAGGTGCGCGTCGCGATCGGCGATCAGGTCGAGGGTGGCACGGTGCTGCTGGTCGTGATGCCCGCCGAGTCGGGCGAAGCGGATACGAGCAGTCAGACGAACGGCTGAGCCCGTTCGAAGGAGATGTCAGATGTCCGATCCGATCCGAATCGCGAATTGCTCGGGCTTCTTCGGCGACCGCCTCGCTGCGGCGCGCGAGATGGTCGAGGGAGGCCCGATCGACGTGCTGACCGGCGACTGGCTCGCCGAACTCACCATGCTGATCCTCGCCCGCACGCGGATGAAGCGCCCGAACGGCGGCTATGCGCGCACCTTCGTGACGCAGATGGAACAGGTCATGGGCAGCTGTCTCGATCGAGGCATCAAGGTGGTGTCGAACGCCGGCGGTCTCGATCCCGAGTCCTGCGCGAAGGACGTCGCCGAGGTGGCGGCGAAGCTCGGTCTGCATCCGAAGATCGCCTTCGTGCGGGGTGACGACCTGATGCCGCGGATCGATCAACTGCTCGAGAGCGACAAGCTGCGCCACTTCGAGACGGGCGATCCGATCAAGGACGCCGACTTCATCACCGCCAACGCGTATCTCGGCTGCTGGGGGATCGTCGACGCACTGAACCGAGGCGCCGACATCGTCGTCACGGGTCGCTGCACCGACGCTGCGATCGTATGCGGACCGGCAGCCTGGCATCACGGCTGGTCGCGCACGGACTGGAACGGTCTCGCGGGCGGCGTTGCGGCCGGCCACGTGATCGAATGCGGGACCCAGACGACCGGCGGCAACTACTCGTTCTTCACAGAGGTCCGCGGTCTGACGCACACGGGCTTCCCGTTCGCAGAAGTCGCGGCAGACGGTTCGTCGGTGATCGGCAAGCACGAGGGCACGGGCGGCGAGGTTTCGGTCGGCACGGTGACCTCGCAGCTGCTGTACGAGATCGGTGGGGCCCGGTACTTCGGCCCCGACGTCACCACGCGCTTCGACACGATCGAACTCGAGCAGGTGGGCCAGGATCGTGTGCGCATGCACGGCATCCAGGGCGAGCCGCCGCCGCCGACCCTCAAGGTCTGCATCAACCGCGCTGGCGGATATCGCAACAGCCTGACGGCCTGTCTGACCGGACTCGACATCGAGGCCAAGGCCAAACTGATCGAGGATGCGTTCTGGGAGGCCTGTCCCTACAAGCCGTCCGACTACGCGCAGGTCAGCACCCGCCTGATGCGCACCGATCACGAGGATCCCGAGAGCAACGAGCAGGCCGTCGCGATGTTCCGCATCACGGTCAAGGATCCCGATCAGAAGAAGGTGGGCCGCGCGTTCGCGAATGCCATGACGGAGCTCGCCCTCGCCACCATCCCGGGATTCTTCGGTGTGGGAGGCGGACCGGGTGAGGGCTCGCCATTCGGTGTCTACGTGCCGGCCAGCATCCCGTCCGAACTCGTCACCCAGGAGGTGGTGATCCTCGGTGGTGACAGTCGACAGATCTCGTCGGTGATCCCGCGAGCGGACGTCGCGGTGAAGCCCACTCCGGGCCCGACCGCGCGCGCACCGGGTGGACCGACGAGGCGGGCGCCGCTCGGCGCCGTGTTCGGCAGCCGGTCCGGCGACAAGGGAGGCAACGCGAATCTCGGTGTGTTCGCCCGCAGCGACGAGGCGTTCGCCTGGCTCGACCGCTTCCTCACCGAGCAGAAGCTGCGCGAACTGCTGCCCGAGGTGGCCGAGATGCCGATCGATCGGCATCGGCTCGCTTCGCTCCGTTCGATCAACTTCCTGATCCACGGCCTGCTCGAAGAGGGGGTTGCGGCTTCGACCCGCCAGGACGGTCAGGCGAAGAGTCTCGGCGAGTGGCTGCGAGCCCGGTACGTCGACATGCCCGAGGCGCTGCTCAGGTGAGCACATCGCCTCGAAGCGTGCGCGAGAGAATGCGCTTCGCGGGCGTGCGTGCACCGAAGCCGCTGCTCGGAGCCGAGGCCGAGCGACGCCTCAGCGCACGACAGCTCGAGCTGCTCGACGAGCTCGAGCTGAGCGTCCTGCGTGACGAACTCGCCGGGCTCACGATGGCGGAGATCGCCGCCAAGCTGAACTGCTCGCTTCGCACGCTGTACGGCATCGCGCCGAGCAAGGACGAACTGATCCTGGCGATCGTGGATCGTCGATTGCACCGGATCGGCCGCGCCGCGGTGGCACCCCTCGATCCGTCGATGCGACCGCTCGCCGCGCTGCGCGCCTACCTGCGCGCCGTGCACGTGGCCGTCCAACCCGAATCGCTCGCGTTCGCGAACGCCTTCTCGCACGTGAGCGGCGCACAGCGGCTGGTCGACGGTCACCAGCACTACGTGGTCGCAGTCACGCGGAACCTGCTCGACCTCGCGCTGGCCGCTGGCGAGATCCGGAAGATCGACACGGCCGCAGTCGCCCACGTGCTCGGTGGACTCGGTCGCGAACTGAGCCGCGCACAGCAGGGTGAGATCGCCGTCGCATCGCCCAGGGACACCGCCGACGAGATGGTCGATGTGATCCTGCGTGGACTGGCGGTGGAGTGAGGAGTCAGACGGGTGCGCGCCCCGCCGCCTAGCGGAACCGGGGATCGTATCGGTGCAATCCGAACGGCGGCTTGTAGGGATGGCGCGGATTGGCCGAAGCGACGGGTTTGCAGACGGACGTCAGTCTCACCATCCGGGGCGGAAGCGAGACCGTTTGCGTGTTCTGCACCAGCTTCGCGAGTTCGCGACGCTTCTTCCAGGCCGGCGCCGCCTTGGTCGACTCCGGCCACGACGCCTGCCGGACGACATCGAAATAGCAGGCCTGCAGCATGCCCGTCAGAGCCTCGGGTGTCGGTACGAAGACCGGCATGGCCTGATCTCCGATGTCGAAGTACATCAGGCCGCCGGGAAGACCGAGCGTCGCGTCGCCTTCGAAGACGACCACGGTGTCCTCGTGGCAGCAGTGCCTCACCTGGGCGAGTGCATAGAAGGGATCGACGAGGTGATAGTAGACACCGAGGCAGAGCACGACGTCGAATTTCTGGTCGAGCGACTGCAGATCGTAGATGGAGACATCATCCCTCGTCTCGATGCTCGAATGAAGCAGTGACTTCGCGAGTTGCAGGCCGCGATTGCCCGCCCAGTTCTGCGAGACGTCGTCCGCGGCGAGCACATGCTTCGCCCCCCGCTTCTCCGCGAAGAAGCTCCAGTAGCCATCCCAGCAACCGACGTCGAGCACCGTCTTGCCGACGAAGTCGATCTGGCTGAGTTGATGTTCGAGGTTGCGCCAGAGGGCGCGATGATCGGCGGCGTCGGGCCCCGTGGCCCGGGTCGCGAGACCGTTGCCGAAATCGAATTCGTGGTACCACGTGATCTCGTCGATCTGCCGCTGTACGTCGCTCGGATCCATGTTTCCTCGGTGGAGTCGATGGAGTCGGTGGATGTTGTGCCGCAGTCTATCCGACCCGGGCGGCCGTCACTTGATTGCGGATGTCAATCAACCAGGTTGGAAGCCTGCTCCTGACCGACGGTCAGCCACGCCAGATCCGTGGAAAGGAATCGTCCCAGATCGCGGGCCGTCGTCGCGGTGATGTGATCGTCGTCTAGATACAGGATGTTCCCGTTCAGTGCCGCAGGACAGGATTCAGCGTCGCAGAAGAAGTCCATCAGCTGCGCAAAGTGCGTATTCGGATGCCGCTCCACGACCTCGGCGAGAGCAGCCGTGGTGTCGCCCAGCCAGACCTCGTTGATCGAGCGCCCGACTTCACAGTGCTCGGCTCCGCGAAGTGCGACGCACTGTGGTGCCGGGTAGATCAGTTCCGGGGTCGGGGCGACCACGATCACTCGCAATCCGAGGCGTTCGAGTGAATCCAGTGTCGCATCGAAGGCGGCCTGCATCGCCGGACGCGCCTGCGCGATCTCGTTCTCGTCGGGTGCAATCGATCCCTGCATCTGGTCCGCCACGGCGGGGCTCTGATGCAACAGATAGCTCGGCCACCGCGCCGACAGCACGACGCCCTCGAGTCCGGTCTGCTTCAGTTCGCGGATCTCTTCCAGCACGCGTCGATTGAAGTCCGCACAGTATGTCGGAGCGAACGGGACCCGGGATTCGTAGCCGATCACGGGCGCACAACCGGGCATCGTCAACTGGTAGACGGCGATTTCGGAGTACGCGTCCATCAGCATCGGCATGATGTGGTCGGCATGCGAGTCACCCCACAAGACGACTCTCGGATGCCGGGGATCCGGACCGTGGATGCAGGTGTCCCGGGGCAGGACGTCGATCGGCTTCTCTCCATTGATCGAACATACATCCCGGTAGGGAGAATGGTCGCCGATTGCCGCCCACGACGGAGCATCCACACCCGAGGAACGCTGGTGGTCGTTCCACGCCATCAAGCCGAAGGCCATCGATACGGTGATGAGCGAGATTCCGCCGCCTGCGATGAGCGTCGATCGGATCCGACCGAAGACCCACGGCCGTCGTGACCGGATGGGGTTCTCGATCGAGACATAGCTGAGCCACGCGAGCAGGAAGGCCAGTGCGACGAGCACCGCGTTGGCGACGAGATCCCGGGCACCGAGGCTGTAGATCCGATAGAGGGAGAGAAGCGGCCAGTGCCAGAGATAGAAGGAGTACGACAACAGGCCGACGAAGACCATCGGACCGCTGGCCAGCAGACGGGCCACGACCACACGGTCGTTCGCCGTCATGCCCACGATCAAGATCGCCGTCCCGAACACCGGCAGCATCGCGGCCGAACCCGGGAAGGATGTGCGGTGGTCCAGGGCGATGATCGAGTAGACGATCATGCCGAGACCCAGGATCGCCAGAACCTGCGCATACGGACGCGCCCGTTCGTAGAACGCGGCACCCGCCAGTCCCGCGATGCCCCCGATCGCGAATTCCCAGACCCGAGTCGGCAGCAGGTAGAAGGCGAAGTTCGGGTGGTCGGGCGTCGTGACGACCGACAGCGCGAGCGATGCCAGCAGCAATGCCCCGAGGATCCAGATCACGCGTCCGCGCATGGCGCCGCTCGAGTGCGGCGTCTTCGCAAAGCGGAACACCAGCAGCATGAGGAGCGGCCAGACGAGGTAGTACTGCTCTTCTACGGCGAGCGACCAGGTGTGCAGCAAGGGCATGTCGAAGGCAAGAGGCCCGAAGTAGCCCCCGGTGATCGTGAAAAAGAAGAAGTTCGAGACGAAGAGCGCCGTGGCGATCGCCGAATCTGCCAGCCTGAAGGCTCCGTCGAACCCAGGCGGGACGAAGAACGCTCCGAGCAGCAGAGTGGCTGCGACGACGATCAGGCTGGCCGGCATCAGGCGTCGGACGCGCCGCGCGTAGAAGGCGCCGAGACTCACCCCACCGGTCGAAGACGCCTCGTCGAACAACAGGCGGGTGATCAGGAAGCCGGAGATGACGAAGAAGACATCGACCCCGACGAAGCCACCCGGGAAACCCGGGAACCCGGCGTGGTAGAAGACCACGGCGAGGATCGCGATGGCCCGCAACCCATCGATATCCGGGCGATATTTCGAATCAGCCTGTCTGGGCTGGGACTGCATCGGAAAGACGACTCCGTGGGTTCGAGAATGCCGTGTCGCGGCACCGCCGGATAATGGCCGTCCGGGAAGCGTGGATCAACAGGCGGGCCACAACCTTTGCGGAACCTTCGACTCCTTGATCCTCCTCGAGCCCACTCAAGCCCGGATCAGCGTCCATACCCCTATCGCGATGAAGCCGATTCCCGCCACCCACGACAGCGCGCGCGGATTCACGTACTCGGCGACCAGCGTGCCGGCGAGCACGCCGATCAGCGAGGTGAGGACCAGCGCTGAAGCGGCCGCCAGGAAGACGACGAGCTTCGGGTTCTCGGCTTCGGCGGCGAAGAGCAACGTTGCGAGCTGCGTCTTGTCGCCGAGTTCGGCGAGGAAGACGCTGAAGAAGACGGTCGCGAAGAGCTTGAGTTCCATGGGTTGCTTCTCCTGCCCGGTGAGGACTCGTGGGACGAGAACGGATTCGCATGACTGCACGGTCGAGGGTTCGCGTGCCCGGCGGGATCAGGCGCCGTCCCGGGCTCCTGTCTCGCGCCGTGGCTCGGTGCCGGGAGCGCGCACACGACGATCGACCGCGAGGCTCTTGATCAGCGCGAACACCGGCTCGCCGATGGCGAGGCCGAGGGCATCAACTGCCTCGCGCGTGACGCGGGCACGCAGGTGCGAACCACCGACGTCGACCAGCACGTCCGCGTAGGCGGAGTCGGTTTCGGCGCGCAGCTCGATCACCCGCCCGGCCAGCACGTTGCGGATGCTCACCTGCTCGGGGCGCACCATCGCGAGCGCCACATCGCGGGCGCGCAGCCGCAGGCGCACGAGTTCGCCCGGCGCGAAATCCGATTCGGGCATCACGAGCGATTGCCCGGCGAGATCGAGGCGCGTCAATCGGTATCGGTCATCGCGTCCGACGACACGCGCGTCGAGGATCGAGCTGGTCTCGTCGCCGAAGTCGGCGGACTCGAGATCGAGGTGCTCGAGCACTTCTCCGACCGCGCCCTCGGTGATCGCCCGCCCCCCCGCCAATACGAACATCCGATCGGCGAGTTGCGTGACTTCGTCCAGCGAGTGCGTGACGTACAGGATCGGCACGCCGAAAGCGGTCGGGAGCTTTGCGATGTGGGGCAGGATCTCGGCCTTGCGCGGTGAATCGAGCGCAGCGAGGGGCTCGTCCATCAGCAGCAGGCGGGGCCGCGCGAGCAGCGTACGACCGATCGCGACCCGCTGCTTCTCTCCGGCCGAGAGTTCGCCGGGCCGGCGCGCGAGCAGGCCGGCGAGGCCGAGTGCCGCCACGACCGCGTCGAATCCGATCCCCCGGCCCGCGTGATCGCGCGAGCGCCGATCCGCATAGCGGAGATTCCCTTCGACGCGCAGGTGCGGAAACAGGCGTGCGTCCTGGAACACGAACCCGATGCCTCGACGATGCGGGGGCACGAAAGTTCCTCGCTCGTCCTGCCAGACCTCGGCGTCATGGGTGATGCGCCCGATCGCGCCGCGTTCGAGCCCGGCGATGCTGCGGAGCAGCGTCGTCTTGCCGCAGCCGCTCGGTCCGAAGATCGCCGTGATGCCGTCGAGCGCAAAGTCGTGGCAGACACCGAGCGCGAAGTCGGGATAGCGGCGATCGATCGCAACGGACAGGGTTTCGGCGCTCACGAGAGCTTCACCGGGATGCGTCGGTTGACGACATAGACGAATAGCAGGATCGCGAACGAGAAGACCAGCATGCCGGCCGACAGCAGATGGGCAGACGCGAAGTCGATCGTCTCGACGTGCTCGTAGATGGCGATCGAGATCACGCGGGTGCGGCCGGGGATGTTGCCTCCGACCATCAGCACGACGCCGAACTCGCCGATCGTGTGCGCAAACGTCAGGACTGCGGCGGTCAGGTAGCCCCGAAGCGCCATCGGAGAGGCCACGCTGAGGAACGCATCGAGAGGGCCCGCGCGCAGCATCGCGGCGGCTTCGAGGGGCGCGCGTCCGATCGTCTCGAAGCTCGACTGCAACGGCTGCACGGTGAAGGGCAGCGAGTAGACGACCGAGGCCACGACCAGTCCACTGAACGAGAACGTCAACGCAGAGCCGGTTGCGCTCTGCCACAGGCCTCCGAGGGATGAAGTCGGGCTGAGGAACACGAGCAGATAGAAGCCGAGAACGGTCGGCGGCAGCACGAGCGGCAGCGCGGTCACCGCTTCGACGAACGGTCTGGTGCGCGACGAGGTGGTCGCGAGCCACCACGCGATCGGCGTACCGAGCCCGAGCAGCACGACGGTCGTGGTCGCGGCGAGCTGCAGTGTCAGCCAGAGCGGCGCGAGGTCGGGGACCGTCATCGCCTAGTCGACCGTGTAGCCATGACGACGGATGATTTCGCGTGCGGGTTCGCTGCGCAAAAATGCCAGGAACGAGCGAGCGGCCTCGTTGTCACGACCGTGCTGCAACAGCAGCGCGTCCTGCACGATCGGGTCGAAGAACTCCTGCGGCACGTTCCAACGCGAGCCCGGTGACGACAGCGCGGGATCGACGAGCCCGGAGGCTGCCACGAAGCCGAGTTCGGCCGCGCCGGTAGCGATCAGTGCCTGGGTCTGGCCGATGTTCTCGGCCATCACGATGCGGGCCTGCACGGACTCCCACAGGCCGAGGCGTTCCAGTGCCTGCCTGGCGGCAGTGCCGTATGGGGCGAGGAGGGGATTCGCGATCGCGATGTGTCGGACGTCCGGGTCGACGAGAGCGGCGCGGCCGTCTTCACCGATGCGCGCCTGATCGGCGCTCCAGAGCACGAGTTGCCCCGTCGCATAGCTGAAGCGCGTACCGACGAGACCGAGCCCCTCGCTCTCGAGCCGTTGCGCGGTCGCCGAATCGGCGGACAGCAGCGCATCGAAGGGTGCGCCCTGGGTGATCTGCGCGTGCAGCACACCGGTCGATCCGCTGCTGAAGCGGAGCTCGTGTCCGGTCTGCTGCGTGAAGTCGATCGAGAGCGCGGTCGCAGTCCGGGCGAAGTTCGTCGCCACCGCGATCAGCGCTTCATCGGCACGGGCGTCGCTGACCGACCCGATCAGGACAGACACGAGCGCGGCGATCCAACGTCGCCCGGCAAGACCCATCAACGATCGAGATGCTTGCGGAGGAAGTCGACCATGCGATCGATGCTCGCTCGCGCCTCCGGGAAGAACTCCATCTGGACGTATCCGTGCGGCATGTTCGGCACGGCGATGTGCTCGTGCTCGATGCCGGCTGCGACGAGCCGCGCGACCAGCGCATCGGCCTGTGCGGCAAGCGGGTCCGCGGTGCCGACCACGACGTGGCACGGCGGCAGTTTGTCGGCGGCGTGGATCGGGCTGACGCGCGGATCGGCGAGCAGCGACTCCGCGTGCTCGGCGCCGAGGTACGAGCCGACCATCATGTCCGTCATCTTCTTGCCGATGCTCTTGTGGAGGTCCGGGTCTGCGCCGGCGAGAGGTCCTTGCGCGGGTGCTGCCTCGCCGATCCGCGCGAAGTCGAACACCCCGTAGATCAGCAGGGCGGCCGAGATCTCCGGGGCATCGGGATCGTCGGCGAGCGCGGCGGCCGCTGCGGCGGCGAGATTGCCCCCGGCCGAATCTCCGCCGACGGCGAGCCGCGACGCGTCGCCGCCATAGCGACCGGCCTGCTTCGCCGCCCAGCGGATCGCGTCGACGCAATCGTCGAACGGCGCGGGGAACTGCGATTCCGGGGCCAGTCGATAGTCGACGTTGAAGACCAGATAGCCGGCTTCCGCGAAGCGGTAGCCGAGCTTCCGATGGCTCTTCGGACTGCCGCACACCCAGCCGCCCCCGTGGAGATAGACGAGCACGGGATGCGGTCCGCTGCCCTTCGGCACGACGACGTCGGCGGTGACGCGACGTCCGGCCACTTCGCGCACCGGGACGTTCTCGTGGAAGGCTCCGACCTCAGGCAGATCCGCATTCATCATGGCCGCGAAGCCATCGATCAGGTTGCGCATCTCGGCGACACTTTGCGGTGGCCCCGAACCGATCAGCTGGGTCAGCAGGTCGGTCCCCGGTGCGTCACTCATCGGTGTTCTCCTCGCGCCGGGGGTGTGCGGGACGGGCCTCTGCCGGGCGCGGCGATCGTTCGGCAAGCTACCCCAGTTCGACCCCCGAGGCTCCGGCCGGCCCGACCCTACGCGGCCGCTCGATCGAGCGGGCGTCAGACTCTCTTTTCCACAGCCGGGAACGCGTCGTGGATCGCGCTGTGGAACTGCACCATCCGCAGAGCATGCAGGCTCACGATCGGCTTGCCGGTGGTCAACACCGACACGACGAGCTCGCGCTCGGGATCCGCCCAGCAGAAGATGTTCGTCAGGCCGAGATGGCCGAAGGCGTGGGGATGGTTCCAGCCGTACAGGCTGAGGAATCGGTTGCCCAGCATGAACCCCATGCTGTACGCGATCGGGAGGAACAACGTCAGATCGAACTCGTATCCCCCCGTCTGCTCGTCGATCGCGTGATGGACGGTGCGCTCGTCGAATACGCGCACGCCATTGAGTTCGCCTCCGTTCAGCAGACACTGATAGAACGCGGCGGTGTCAGCGGCGGTCGAGATCACATTGGCGGACGGAATGATGCCCATCAGGAAGCGCGGGTCGTTCGACAAGCGCACCACTTCGTCCATGTCCATTCCGAGCGCGCCGCGCAGCAGCGTCGAGATGGGCGGGATGACGGCGGGCCCCGTCAGCGCGTTCTGCGCGACCCTCCCGACATCCTCGGGACCGACCCCGTAGTGGAGCCACTCGAGACCGAGGGGCTCGCGGATCTCCTTGGCGAGCACGTCGCGAATGCTGTGCCCGGTGGCGCGGCGGACGACTTCAGCCAGCACGAATCCGCTCGACACCGCATGGTAGGCGAGCATCTGACCCGGTCGGGAGCGTGGCTTCATCGCGCACAGGATCTCGACCACGCGCTCGGGCTGGTGAAGCAGATCGAGATCCAGGGCTTCCCGGGGAAGATTCGGGATGCCGGCCTTGTGGGAAACCAGATGGCGGATCGTGATCCGATCCTTGCCGTGCCGGGCGAAGCCCGGAATGAACTCGCAGACGCGATCGTCGAGGTGCAGAACGCGTTGCTGATCGAGCTTGTGGATCACCATGGCGGTGATCGCCTTCGCGGCCGAGAAGAGATTCACCGGCGTGCGGGTCGTGAGCGGCACGCGGATCGCATCCTCGGGATCTTCGGGCGCATTTCCCCGGGCGTGGCCGATCGCGCGATCGATCACGACCGCCCCGTGCCGGCGCACGCACAGCTGGATGCCCGGATGCACGCCACTTCGATACAGCGCGAGCAGCCGATCCCAGAGCGACTCGATCACGTCTCGCGTCGTGCCCGCATCGGACGGCGCGACCTCGACGGCGCGATCGGTGATGGCCTCGAGGTCGGTGGGAATCCGGCAGCGGCTGGTTGATGGCAGTCGCAGACGAGCAAGCGATTCGACGAAGTCTGTCACACGGTGGATCCTGCAAGTGGCTGGACGCCCTATGCGGTGCGCGAGGCTGCAAAAGCGAGTCTATCAGCGAAACGCGTGGGCGACCCGATCGCGGCAGTGTGGCGTCCCGTCTCGGGTCTTTCGCGGGGCGGCGCTGCGAATTTCAGCCGACCGCAGCCGTAATTCTCTGGATCTTCGAGGATCTGTACTCCGAATGGGCTAACTGGTGGCTCCTGCTCGGGCTGCCATCTGCCGATCTCCTTCCCATCCACCCGCATCAGAGGCCAGATCGAATCCATGAGCATGAGCACAGACTCCGCGATCTCCCTTCCGCCGCAGGCACGCGTCGGCTTCCAGCCGCTGGGTCACGAATCGACGGAGTCCTCCGCGCCCGGCGAGCGACGCCGATTCGCCGCCAGCGAATCGGAGCGCGGCACCGTCCTCAAGTACAAGGCGGATCGCGGTCCGGTCGCCTATGTGCTCGCGATGTTCGCCGTCCACCTGCTGCTCTGGGCGTTCGCCACGCCGTGGGTCGCGCTCGCTTCGACGATCCCGCTCGCGATCGCGAGCATGTTCGTCGCACCGATCAACCACCACCACCAGCACCTGAATACCTTCCGCTCGTCGGTCGCGAACCGCTTCTACGATCTGGCGCTGGCGCTGCAGACGGGTGTTGCCCCGTACAGCTGGGTGCTGCATCACAACCTCGGCCATCACCTCAACTACTTGAACCAGCATCCGCACACGAGCCCGGACGAGTCGGCGTGGACACGACGCGACGGCACGCAGATGGGTCGTGTCGAGTACACGCTCGACATGCTGCTGCGTCACCAGTCGGACATCTTCCGCGTCGGACAGCAGTACCCCCGCTATCGACGCTACTGGCTGGCGATGAAGCTGCCTCTGTACAGCCTGATCGGATTGGGGCTCTGGATCAATCCCCTGAACACGTTCCTGATCTTCCTGGTTCCCGGTTTCATGGCGCTCACGCATACGATCTGGGCCACCTACGAACACCACGCGGGCAGCCCCACCGACGACCACATCGTCGGCAGCTTCAACCGCGACAATCGGCTCTACAACTGGATGACCGGGAACCTCGGGCTGCACAGCGCCCACCACTCGCGCCCGGGGGTGCATTGGTCGCTGCTGCCGCTCGTCCACGCCGAGATCAAACACGAGATCCCCGACTCGCAGATCGTCACGGGATTCTGGTAGCCGGGGTCGGCCGACGAGCCGGATCGACGCTCGTTCGGTAGCCTGACAAGAGTGTCCGAGATGAAGCTTCGAATCGCAGTCCTGGCTCTGGCCGTCGCGTTCCTCGCGGCGCCGCAGGTGTGTGTCGCCGAGCTGGCCGCGTGTTCGCAGTGTTGTCCCGGGGCGGGCGACGCGGCGGACACGGATCCGTGCGGCGACCACGACGCGGCCTCCGACGTCGATACCTGCTGCGAGACGGCGCCGGTTGCGCCGAACTTCGATCCGACGCGCACCCCGGATGCACCGAGCCCGCAGCCACTCGCGGCGACGGATTTCGGTGTCCTGTCCCCGCAGCTTCCGAGACGGATCCAGACCTTCCACGGAACGGCCGAGCTCGCCTTCCGCACATCGCCCCTGCGGCTTTCCGTCGTCCGACTGAACTGATCCCCGCACACGTTCCACTGCCGGAACGGGGCTGAAACCCCGTTTCTCCACGTGTCCGCCGTTTGCGGGCTCGTTCGATCCACGCAGTGTGCGAGGACTCTCTTCATGCGTGCGCAGAATGCGCGGTGGAGCCGCGCAACCGTCCATGCAGTCGTCTGGCTGCTCGGTCCGACGGTGCTGGCTTGCTCCACCTCGTCCCATACCCGATATCAGGACCAGAACGACGCCTGGCAACGATCCGAGGGCTTCGTCGCGCTCGAACCCGGCGACGATCGCTTGTTCGCCGGCGCGAGCGTGCTCGAGCGGCGCGAACTGATCGAGGAGGTCCTCGACCGCAACCCGACGCTGCGCGCTGCGAGACATGGCTGGCGGGCTGCGCTCGCCCGCTATCCGCAGGCGCCCGCGCTCGACGACCCGATGCTCGGCGTCGGCGTGGCGCCGCTGTCCATCGGATCGAGCATGGTCGACGCGGCACCCCGGATCGATCTGAGCCAGAAGCTTCCCTTCCCGGGGAAGCTGCGGCTTCGGGGAGATGTTGCCCTCGGTGAGGCTGAGGCGGCGTCCCACGACTACGAGGCGGTCCGGCTGCGGCTCGCCACGATGGCGTCGGTGCTGTTCGACGACTACGTGCTCGCAGCCCGCTCGCTCGAGATCAACCGCGAGCACGTCGCGCTGCTCGAGGAGTTCCAGCGGATCGCGACCATCCGCTACGAGGCCGGCGAAGCCTCGCAGCAGGATCCCCTGCAGGCCGAGGTGGCACTCACCCATGCATTGCACCGCGAGCTCGTGCTCACCACGGCGATGCGCATCACCGGCGAGCAGATCAACGCACTGCTGCATCGAGGGCCGACGGCCGAACTGCCGCCGCCGCCGACGATCGCCGCCGTGCCGAACGACCTGATGGCCTCGCCCACCGAGTTGCTCGAGCAGTCCCTCGGCGCGCAGCCCGAGCTGGCGGCCGCCGAGGCTCGCGTGTCCGCCGAGGTGTCGCGTGTGGCTGCCGCGCGCCGCGAGTACTTCCCGGACTTCACCGTGATCGGCGCGTACGATCGTCTCTGGCAGGAGCGTGACCTGCAGCCCTACGTCGGTATCTCGCTGAACGTGCCGTTGCAGATCGGGCGCCGGAAGGCGGCCGTCGAAGAGGCCCACGCGCTGCTCGAGCAGGCGCGCAGTCAGCAAGCCGCGATCGAGGACGACGTGCGGCTGGCGGTGCAGAGCGGTGCGGATCGCTTCGACGAGGCGCATCACATCGTCGAACTGTTTCGCGATCGGCTGCTGCCGGCGGCGCGGGATCAGGTCGCCGCCGCCCACTCGGGCTTCGAATCCGGTCGCAACAGCTTCCTCGCGCTGATCGACGCCGAACGCAATCTGCTCGATGTAGAACTCGGTCAAGCCGAGGCACTGACGGACTTGAACCGACGCCGGGCCGAACTCGACCGCGCCGTCGGCCGCACCCCAGGACTCACCTGGTGAGAGGATCCACGATGAAGCTCGGGAATCGGTGTTTCGTCTTCGCGCTGGTCGTGCTGGCGGCGGGCTGCGACTTGGCTCACGACGAGCGGGTGGAAGTCCGGTCGGAAGAGTTGCAGCTGATCGTCTCCCTCGACCCCGCCACGCCACGCGTCGGAGACAACGCGCTCTGGATCGAACTGCAGGACAGTGACGGCGTGCCCGTCGACGCTGCGCACGTGATCGCCGCGGTGAAGATGCATGCCATGGGATCGATGCCCGCGATGGGGGGTCCGGCCACGCTGGACGAGCAGCCGAACGGCCGCCATCGAGCGGAATTCCAGCTCGACATGGGGGGAACCTGGAACGTCGAGATCGAGGCGACTGGCCGCGACGGGGCCGCGATCCGCGCCGAGGGATCGCTCACCGTCGGCAATCCCGGTCTGCGGTTGGAGGCTGCGGGTTCAGCGACGGACACCGATCCCGCTCAGGAGAGCCCGCACGCCGGCCATGTCGGCGGTGCGGCCGGCACCGCGTCGAGCGAAATCGGCCACACCGCCGAGTTTCGCGTGGACCCGGGTCGCCTCCAGCGTGTCGGTGTGCGCACCGCAGCCGCCGAGCGCCGGGAGATCGAGACGACGATCCGCGCCGTCGGCCGCGTCGTCGCCGACGAGACGAGCCTCGAAGACCTCTCGCCCAAGGTGCGTGGCTGGGTGGGCGAAGTGATCGCGAACGTCGTCGGTGAGTCCGTCGAGCGCGGTCAGGTGATGTTCACCGTGTACAGCCCGGAGCTCTTCGCCGCGCAAGAGGAGTACCTGCAGGCGCTGCGCAGCCAGGCGCGGGCCCGCGAGACTGCCACGCCCGAGCGCGCCGACTATCTCGTGCGTGCGGCGAAGAACCGACTTCGCCTCTGGGACATCGCGGAGCGCGACCTCGAGCGTCTCGTCGCCGAGGGGCAGCCCCGCGATCACCTGCCTGTGCGGGCTCCCGTGAGTGGGTTCGTGGTCGAGAAGAATCTGGTCGAGGGCAGCGCGTTCGAGCCGGGTCAGCGGTTGTATCGCATCGCGCCACTCTCGCAGGTGTGGATCGAAGCGGAGGTCTACGAATACGAACTGCCGCTGGTCCGGATCGGACAGTCCGCGACCGTGACGCTGCCGTATCTGCCGGAGCGCGAGATCGAAGCGACGGTCGCCCACGTCCATCCGGTCCTCGATGCCCGCACGCGCACCGCCCGGATCCGCCTCGATGTGCCGAACAGCGATCTGGCGCTGCGGCCCGACATGTACGCCAACGTCTATATCCACGCCGAGCGCGGTGAGCGGATCGTGGTGCCACAGTCCGCGGTGTTGTACGCCGGTGAACGCAGTTTCGTGTTCCGCGCGCTGGGCGATGGACGCTTCCGCCCGCAGGCGGTGGTGGTCGGCCTGCGCAGCGGCGACGACGTCGAGATCGTCTCGGGCATCGAGCCGGGTGATCCGATCGTCACGTCGGGGACGTTCCTGATCGCGTCCGAGAGCCGGCTGCGCGCCGCGATGGAGCAGTGGTGATGGACGCGTCACACGGTGAGTCGCCGCGCACCGGGCCGATCGCACGCGTGATCGCGCTGTGCGCGCAGAATCGCGGTCTCACGATCCTCGCCGTCGTGGCCGCGACGATCTGGGGGGTCTGGGCGATCCGGCAGGC
>JANOFF010000119.1:0-38657 GCA_031413515.1 bacterium | reverse complement strand
CGAGCTGGAAGGTGTTGGTGTTTCGGTGCTGCGGATACCAGACGCCCAGCGGATTCGCGATGCCCGTGTTGAAGTTGTTTCCCTGGGTGCCGGGTGTCCCCGTGCTCGTATTCACATCCGCGGTGCCCTGGAAGTTGTAGTTGTAGCTGGCCGCCACCCACGCACTGAAGTCTGTCGCTTCGATGAACGAAGACAGCGCCGACACCTCGTCGCGCTCCACGATTCCGGCCTGCTCGATCACCTCGTTCTGCTTCTCGACGGTCGCCTGAGCGGCCGCGAGCTCGTCGTTCTGGGCGCGGAGTTGATCTTCCATCGCCTCCACGCGCTGCTTCATGTCGGCGACATCGGCCTCGATGTCGCTGGCTGCCGCAAAGGTGGGCGCGAGCAACATGCCCGCAGCCGCCAGCGCGACGTATCTATGGATCGATCGCATTGTCTATCTCCCTGGGTGTTGGTTGATGGATACAACTGTGCGGGTGAGGGCTGGTCCCGTATTGAAGGCGACTCCGCCGTACCCTCGACTCGAAGTGAGCCGATCGAGCTACGCGGTGATTCCCTCCGCAAGCGCAACGTCGAAATCATCGAAATGCGTGAGCGGGGGGAACGGATCGTTGTCTTCGGGGGTCCAGAGGAGGCGCGCCATGAGGGGGCTCATCGAGCAACGGGTGCTCGCCGAGCGGTTGGCGGCCGGGGTGTTGCGACTCTCGTCCAGCGGGCGCTGGCGCTTCGGATGCGTGAAACCGGTCTCGAGACTCGGGCGGGGGACCCGTGCCGTCTCGCGAACGGATTGGCGTGTCGTCGTTTCGCCGTGCTCGATCAACTCGCTTCGTCTCCGCATGTGACACACGAGCGGGACACTCGGATCTGGCTACGTGTCCCTTGCTCGTCCAGGTTCGACCGGGGCTCCTGGATCTTCCAGTCGGTTCCTTCGGAATCAAAAACTGGCGTATTTTGCGCGCGCTGAAAAGGGGCATGTCGTCGAACGCGGCCACCGAGGCGGTCGATCGACGACCCGACTGCTCTGCTGAAGACCCGGTTGTTCGACTCCCGCGCATCGCGCTGAATCCGGTACGGCTGGGTGATCGTTGGCACAGTTCGAGATGGTCGTGACCACCCACGACTCGGCAAATCATCATTGATTGCTGATGTTTGGCGAATCGGGCGAGCGTACGACCCGTACTCATGCGAACTCATTCGCAAACATGATTCGGAGCGTGTCCGACGCCTCAATCGAGCGGCCAGTAACCGTTGTCACGAATCCACTCGACTGTTCGCGTGCACCGGTCCAACTCGCCATCTTCGAACGCTCGGACGAGCCGGGAGATGTCTTCGACCCGATCGATGTCGAAGCTCCCCTCGAGCACCTGCACGCTGAGACCCAGCCGACGCGCGTCCGCGATCGTCTCCTCGAGCAGGGTGTGGGTACTCATCGGATGGTCGAAAACGCCCGGCCACACACCGCGAACACCGATCAGCCCGTAGCCGCCGTCGAGGTCGGGCGACACCACGAGATCGTGTTCGTCGAGTCCGAGCAGTGCGGCCTGCAGGTGACGGATCGACAACGCGGGATTGTCGCTTCCGCGCAGCAGGATCTTCCCCGCGCCGCCGGCGGCGGCCTCGTCGACCGCCCACATCATTCGTGCGGCCAGACCGTTTCCGCACTGGGCGATCACGCGGAAGTTGGATGGTGCACGGGACGCGAATTCCCCACGAGCCTCGATTGGATGCACGCTCAGCACTGCATCGAGCTGGTGCTGCAGCGCGAACTGTCCCGTGGCCTCGAGGACGTCGTCGAGCAGGTTGACGTACAGGTCCGCCGCTTGTTCGGGACGCATGGGCGGGCACAGGCGGGTCTTCACCAGGCCGGGTGTCGGCGCTTTGGCGAAGACGATCACTGTCCCGACGGATCGCACAGCCCGGTCGGAGTCCGCCCCGGGCATGCTCGGCTATTTCCCGGCCATGTCGACATCCGTCGACGGTGATGCGACGGCGGCGAGAGCGGGCGGCCCATAGAGGGCTCGCGCACGCTCGCTTTGCGCTCGGGTCCACTCATCGAAGCGCCGCTTGACTGCGTCGTACTCCTCCTCGGTATCCACGTCGATCGCCGTCCCACCGGCTTCGGTGATCACGAATCTGAATCGGGTATCGAGCACACGGCTCACCACTTCTTCGTTCCGTTCGATGGTGACGAACTGGCGCAGTCGATCCGCGAGCCGGCGCAATCCGATCCGATCCACCATCCCCGCGAAATGCATGACCATGTACAAGAACACGATCCACGGGCCGCCTGCGCGCGAGAAGAACAGCTTCCCGGCCAGTACGAACATGTGCCAGAACTGCTTCTGATGGCGGTGCTCGTACATGTCCTCGATCCGGAACCGGTTGCCGAGCCGGGCAGGCCGCGCGAGGTGGAGGTTGCTCTGTCGCAACCGGCCCTCGCGAAGATTGAAGAACGCAATCTCGAGGCCCGGCTCGCCAGGTACCGGGGCCAGGAAATCATCGAGGGCCGCTTCCGGGACGAGGCCGAGCGCGTAGTCGCAGTCGGGCAGCGCGAGGGACTGGCGGATGAACGCCGAGATCTCCTGTGGCGTCGCGAAGGGCAGATCACCCGAGAGGTAGAGGACATAGCGATCGAGTTCGTCACCGATCGGATCCCGTCCCTGATCGGGATCGTGGGCAATCACGCGCCGATACGTCTCCCAGCAGTTCTCGAGCAGATTTCGACCCTGCTGCACGATGAAGAGCGGTTTGGCGATTGCGCGTCGCAGGTCGGCTGCCTCGAAGAGCGCCTCGAGGCGACGACGATTGCCCACCAACCAGACCTCGGACACTTCGGGAACCAATTGCAGCGCGACGACGAGGTGAGCGACGATCGGTCGACCCGCTACCAGCAGGAAGACCTTGTTCTCGCCGTACACCGCCTTGGCGGCGCGTCCGTCGCCGGCGGTCACGATGGCCGGAATCGACACCCGGCTACCCTGCCTCGTCGTCGAGCAGGAAGATCACCTGGAGGGTCACGAGAAACTCGGTGATGCGCCCGTCCTCGACCTTCGCCTTCTCTTCGATCACCTTGATGCCCGTGATCCCTCGGAGAGTCTGGCGCGCGCGTTCGAGACCCAGCTCGACGGCATGTTGCCAGCTCTCGGGAGAAGCGGAGGTGATCGTCGAGACCGATGCAATCGCCATGGGGTCATTCGCCGCGTCGCCGTTCGTGGGCTGTCGAGGTCCGGATTCGTCGGGATGGTCGAGCAGGTGATTGGAAGAGCGCGCCCCGAACCGAGCTGGGTACGACCTCGCGGGCCGCTACCAGTGCTGCTCCAGCTGCGGTGCCACATCGAACACGAGACGCAGCCGCACGCGATACTCGACGATTCGATTCGATCGTACCTGACACGTCTTGGCCAGCACTTCGACGCCGGTGATCCCGCGCAGTGTCCTGTGAGCACGCGACACGACAGTTCGGGCGGCATCCTCGAAGCTCTCGTTCGACGCGCCAATCAGTTCGCTGACCTTGCTGACCCACATCGGGTCCGTCTCTCCTGCCTGGGCGCCCAACCAAGTGCTGGATCGCCCGACGATAGCGCGCAATGACCGCCCTCCCAGAGCGGGACCATGGGCGTACTCCGTTAGGCTCTGGCCTGGTCGCCGAATCCTCCGAGGCTGCGCGTTGTCGAACTCGATCCGATCCCGTCTGCGCTACGCCGTCGAAGCGCTCGCCTACACGGGTCTCTGGACCGCTGCAGCGGCGGGCGCTCTCGTCTGGACCGCGGCGCGCAGCGTGGCCGACGGGATCACGAACCCGGACATCGCGTTCGTGTGTGCGCTCACGGCGGCCGGTACGGTCGTCGTCTACTCGTTGGATCGCCTTCGCGACCTCGATCGCGATGCGTCGACATCGCCCTTGCGAACGGCCTTCGTAGCTGAGCACCGCGGCGCCGTCGCGGCGCTGGTCTTCGGGGCGTCCGTCGTCTGCCTGGCGGTGGCGTGGACATTTCCGATACGGGCGTGGGCGTTGTGCGGCGGCGTGTTGATCGTCGGTCTGCTGCATCGCCGCATCAAGGCGAACCGTGTGCGCACGCTCGCCTACGTGACGGGGTGCTGGGTTGCCATTGTGGTCGGGCTTCCGGCGCTGCTCGCGGGGCCTGACATCGAGACCGCACGCCTTGTCGGCACGACGGCCGGGCTCGCCCTGGCAATCGGGTCCAACGCGATCGCATCCCAGCTCAGAGGTGTGCGCTTCGATTCGAACGCGGCGATCCGACTGAGGGGAGCGCGGCGGGCGGCACTGGCATCGTGCGCCATCTGCTTGGCGGTGCCGGGAGTCCGATCCGTTGCCATGGTCGGCGCGGCCACCTGGATCGGTGTGTTGTTTTTCAGGAGCGACGAACGCTACGGCCTGGTCGCCCTCGACGGGGCGCTCCTGGTCGGCGCGATCGGCGCGGCGCTGTCGATGACTGCTTCGGCCGGCTGAGCGCGGGCCCAGATCCAAAACGCGAGCTCGTTCGCATTTTTCGACAATGCGCTGATCGAATCCGACAAGCTACCGAAATAAAAAGGAATTCATCCCACCCGCGGAAGCGAAAAAAACGCCGACCCGCCTCGAGGGAGGGTTGGCGTCGGATGGATCAGAACTGGGTCAGGGCACCCAATCAGTCGATGGTGGAGCCGAGCGGGATCGAACCGCCGACCTTCGCGTTGCGAACGCGACGCTCTCCCAGCTGAGCTACGGCCCCATTGAACATGCGCCGGAGGCCCGATACGGGGCGGCTCGCGGCGCGGATTTTCGGAAGATTGACCTTACGTCGGCCCCAATCAGGCGTCAAGGAATTCGGCAGTCCCGCTCCGAGTGTGCCCAGTCCGGTTCGGGATGCGGGGGGCTTTACTTGTGCGTCCGGACTGCGCACGCTCACAGGCATGGCCATCCAGGTACGACGAATCCTCGTCCCGATCGACTTCTCCGAACACGCCGATGCCGTGGTGGAATGGGCTGCTCATCTCGCCGAGGAACACTCGAGCGAAATCGTGCTCCTCAACGTCTACCA
This sequence comes from bacterium, assembly GCA_031413515.1. Taxonomy (GTDB): domain Bacteria; phylum Myxococcota_A; class UBA9160; order UBA9160; family UBA4427; genus TMED88. The sequence goes on along the minus strand of JANOFF010000119.1, from coordinate 33,615 downwards.
CCTGCCGGTCGAGTTCCAGCAGATGGAGGGCGCCTACCTGCCCGCCGACTTCTGGGCCTCCGTGAAACAGGACGCCAAGCGGCAGCTCGCCCGCTACGGCGAGCGACTTCGAGCCCGAGGGCTCACAGTCGTCGAAGTGGCGCGCGAGGGTTACCCGGCGACGGTGATCGAGGAGGAGGTCGAGCGCCAGCACGCCGATCTGGTGGTGATCGGATCGCGTGGCCGTACCGGTCTCAAGCACCTGCTTCTCGGCAGCATCGCCGAGCGAGTGGTCCAGAAGGTGCCATGTCCCGTGCTGACGGTGAAGACGCAGACTCCGTAGCGCGGACGACGTACCTGCCAGGTCCCGCTTGCCTCAGACCGTCTCGAAGAAGTAGGTCATCTTCACGCCGAGCGCGGTGGAGAGTTTGTGCAGGGTCGACATCGACGCCGCGCTCTTTCCGAGTTCGATCTGCGAGATCAGACTGACCGACAGCCCGGTTCGATTCGCGAGCTGCTTCAGGGTCAACGGTCGCGAATGTCGGCGCTCGCGGATCCTCTGTCCGACTTCGGAATTGAGCCGTGTCTCGAGATCCACGAGCAGACCCTTCGAGCGCACCGCTTCCGTCAGAACGGCGCGAAGTTCATCCTCGTCGAGTGGCTTCTGCAAGTAGTGGAAGGCCTGGTGCTTCATCGTCGTGACGGCCATCTCCACCGAGGCGAGTCCCGTCGTGGCGATCACGCAAAGGTCATTGTCGATCGAGCGGATCTCCTGCAGCGCCTCGATCCCGCTCGGATTGTCGGGCGAGACGTCGAGGATCACGATCTGGTAGCGGTTGGTCCGAACCTCCTCACTCGCCCGGGACGGATCGGAAACCGCGTGCACCGAGTAGCCGTCGCTGGTGAGCAGTTCCTTCAGTTGCGCGGCCGTGCCCTCTTCGCGGTCCACGACCAGGATATTGAGTCGCTGCTGGTTGCTCATTGTCGTCTCCTCGGGCGCCCTCCATCGATCTCGATGGGGCCGCGTGTCGTCGATCCGGACCGCGCCGCCCGACAGGCGCCCCTTGCGGAACTCTCCAGGGTGCTGGGAACGGTTGCCGGTCCGTGAGGATTCGTTCGGTGTATCTCGCGATTTCCATTAGCCCTGAATTCACGAGTTTCCGGATTTCTCCACGAGTGTGGGAGCGATCCCACGCGCGACAGCAGCGAGTCGGCACTCGGGTCACTGACGGGTCGACCGCGAAGGCAGCCCACCGGGAGGACTCCCGAGCGAGGCGGGCGCTGCAGCTCAGGGCGTCGAAGGCGAGGACGGGGCCGCGGAATCGGGAACCGCGAACAACCACTCGCGGCTGAACGCGGACGCGGGCGCAACGACCTGGCTGGCCGCCGTGATGTCGAATCGTGCGGTCACACGCCCGGGCTCCTCGACACTGATCCACGAAGGCACCCGGAGCTTGCCGAAGCTGACGATCGGGCCGAGACGGACGTGCGACCCGAGCGCGTCATCGAATCCACGGATCTCGTACGTTCGGTTCTCGACCCAGACCCGCGGCCACACTGTCTTCGGCGCACCGGCTGCCGGTTCGCCCGGTTCGAGGATCCCCGACCCGCTCTCGAACACGATTCCAGTACTCGGATCGACGGCTTCGCCTTCGACACCGACCGGCGGGGGCGACTCGGGACGGGGAATTCGACGATCCTGGTCGCCGATCAGCAGGCAATCCTCGTCACCGCACGGCGCCAGTCCGATCGCATCGACCGCGATGCCGAAACTGGTGAGCGCCGCCCGCAGCGTGTCCCCGCTGTCGGCCTGCAGAATGAAGAACGGCGGCAGAAACGCCCGCGCATCATCGAGCGGAGTCCCGTTGCGCGCCGCGCTTCGCTCGTTGCCCTGAAGTAGATGACGCTCGAGCAGGCCACCAGCGCCGACCAGTTCGAGCCGAGCCAGACCCGTCGGGTGGCTGATCAACTCGCCGGTCGCCACGCCGTCGCGCTCGCCGATCTGCATCGAGAACTCGAGACGGATCGCCTGCGCGCGTCCGTCGGCTCGGTTGGCTGCCGCGATCGCCGCGTGGATCCGGCTGGGCGGCGGAACGTAGGCGTACAGGCCAGGGGCCGAAGCGGCGAATACCGCGAGCACGGCAACCACCCCTCGCCGGAGATTCATCGCGCGGTCTGTCCCGACAGACGCGTACGACCCGCGTAGCGGGCCCGATCGCCGAGCTCGGACTCGATGCGCAGCAGCTGGTTGTACTTGCAGATCCGGTCGGTGCGGCAGAGCGAACCCGTCTTGATCTGCCCTGCTCCGGTCGCCACGGCGAGATCCGCGATCGTGGTGTCCTCGGTCTCGCCCGATCGGTGCGACACGACCGCGCCGAACCCCGCCGCCTGTGCCATCGCGATCGCCTCGAGGGTTTCGCTGAGCGTCCCGATCTGGTTGACCTTGATCAGGATCGAGTTGGCGGCCTTCGACTCGATGCCGCGCCGCAGGATCGCCGGGTTGGTGACGAACAGATCATCCCCCACGATCTGAAGCCGCTTGCCGAGCGCCGCCGTGAACCGGCTCCAGCCCGCCCAATCCCCCTCGGCGAGCCCATCCTCGATCGACACGATCGGATAGCGGCCGACCCAGTCCTGCCAGAAGCCGATCATCTCGTCGGTATCGAGCACGCGTCCCTCGCCCGAGAGGTGATAGCTGCCGTCGCGATAGAACTCGCTGGCCGCCGGGTCCAGTGCAAGAGCGATCTGCTCGCCGGGCCGATAGCCGGCCTTCTCGATCGCGAACAGGATCAGCTCGACGGCCTCGACGTTGCTTCGCAGATTCGGTGCGAAGCCGCCCTCATCGCCGACCGCCGTCGCGTATCCCTTCTCCGCGAGAACACCGCGAAGTGTGTGGAAGACTTCGGCCCCCCAGCGGAGTGCCTCGGTGAAACTCGGTGCGCCGAGCGGATAGAGCATGAACTCCTGCAGGTCGACGTTGTTGTCCGCGTGGGCTCCGCCATTCAGCACGTTCATCATCGGAGCGGGCAGAAGATGGGCGGACGGACCACCGAGGAAGCGATAGAGCGGGACTCCCTGTGCGGTCGCGCCCGCATGGGCGGCGGCGAGCGACACACCGAGCAGTGCATTTGCGCCCAGTCGCGATTTCGTCTCGGTCCCGTCGAGCTCGATCAGGCGGCGGTCGAGCGCACTCTGCTCGTCGAGGCCGCCCAGTCGGAAACTGCGCACTGCAGCAGCGATCTCGCCGTTCACGAAGCTGATCGCCTTGCGGACGCCTTTGCCGAGGTACCGCGACTTGTCCCCGTCACGCAACTCGAGCGCTTCGCGTGAGCCCGTCGATGCACCGGAGGGAACCGCGGCCCGGCCGCGATGGCCCGCAGACGTGATCACGTCGACTTCGACGGTGGGATTGCCGCGCGAGTCGAGGATCTCGCGCGCCGCGACGCTCTGGATGGTCACCTCGGCCACGACTCTCTCGCCCTCTCGTCCGCGCCGACTCCGGCGAATCGACTTCGCTTGAACTCACTCGACGACACGATGAACCGCTCCCGGATGCCGCGAGGGCGCCAACCGTAGCAGAGCCCCACGACGCGCCGGGCGCAGGCCCCGCGCCTAACCGGCTATGCGCGGCACCACGATGGGCCGACCATCCGGCGCATCGAGGATGTGTGCCTCCATGCCGAATCCCGCCTTGATGAGATCCGGAGTCAACACTTCGCGCGGCGTCCCATCGGCCAGTACGCGGCCGGCGGCGAGCACCACGATCCGATCGCAGATCCGCGCCGCGAGACCGATGTCGTGCGACACCACGAGGGCTCCTCCTCCGCGTCCGGCGAAGTTCCGGACCACGCGCAGTACGTCGATGCGATGCCGCAGATCGAGGAACGCGGTCGGCTCGTCGAGCAAGAGCCATTCCGGCTGTTGGGCGAGGGCGCGTGCGAACAGCACGAGTTGACGCTCCCCGCCCGACAGCGCGTCGATCGGGCGGTCGGCCAGGTCCTCGATGCCGACCTCCGCCAGCGCGTGCTGGGCAATCGCCAGATCCGTGGCGGATTCGAATCCGAACAATCGCTGGTGCGGCATCCGCCCCATCAGCACGACCTCGCCCGCAAGAAACTGGAACGGGACATGGATGTCCTGTGGGACCGATGCCAGCCGCCTCGCCAATTCGCGCCGCGACAGCGAATCCACCGGGCGTCCATCCAATCGAACTTCGCCGCGAGTCGGTCGCACGTGCCGGGTGGCAGCCCGGATCAGGCTCGTCTTGCCTGCTCCGTTCTGCCCGAGCAACGCGACGACCTCGCCACGCGCCACCGAGAACGAGGCTCCGGACAGCACGTCGCGATCACCGAGCCGCAACGCAACATCGTCGAAGCACAGTTCGCCCGGTCGCTTTCCAGGATCCGTCACGTCGTTCGACCCGCGGCGAACGCCCGGCCCTGACTGCGGCGCAGCAGGTGCAGAAACAGCGGCCCGCCGACCAGCGCGGTGATCGCGCCGACCGGCAGTTCGCGACCCCCGAGCAGCGTACGCGCCGCTGTGTCGCACACGACGAGGAATGCGGCACCCCCGAGCGCTGCCGCCGGCAGCAACAACCGATGATCGGGACCGACGATCATGCGCAGCAGGTGTGGGATGATCAGACCGACGAAGCCGATCAAGCCCGCCGCGGAAACCGCTGCACCGACCATCAGCGAGGTGGCAGCAATCAGCAGGCGCTTGTCGCGCTCGGTCGAAACTCCCAGTTGTTCGGCGGTCTCGTCGCCGAGGGCCAGCAGGTTCAGACCGCGCGCGAGGGGCAGCGAGCAGGCCAGCCCCAGGCCGAGAAAGCCGGCCAGCCACGGCCACAGATCGACCCGTGCCGACGAAAGGTTGCCGATCAGCCAGATGAAGATCCGTCCGCTCTCCATCAACCCGGCCAGCGAGGCGAGAAACACGATCGCGGACGACGCGAATGCGTTGAAGACCACACCGGCCAGCAGCAGAGTCGTGGCCGAGACGCGGCTGCCACGTCCGGCCACCAGATAGAGAAGCAGTGTCGTGAGCAGACAACCGGCGAAGGCCGCGACCGGCACTGCTCCGTAGCCGAGCCCGAACGCGGCTCCGAAAGAGATCGCCAGGATGCCGCCAAGCGCCGCGCCCCCGGAGACCCCGAGGATGAACGGATCCGCGAGCGGATTGCGGAGCAACGCCTGGAAGATCACGCCGGAGGTCGCGAGCGATGCGCCGACCAGGGACGCGACGATCAATCGCGGGAGCCTGATCCGTCGCACGATGTCGTTCGCCGGCCCGGCATGATCTCCATCGAAGAATGCCGCCATCACATCCGCGATCGGCAGTCCACTCGGCCCGACCAGCAGGGCGAGCAGGATCGCAAACCCCAGCAGGCCGGCAAGCGACGCGAGTGTCCCGAAGTAGCGGGTGCGCGTGAGATGCTTCACCGCGGCACGGCTCCCGCGATCGCGTCGGCGACCGCGTCGCCGTGCAGGCTGCGCGCCAGTTCGACGATCGCCCGATCGAGGTCGGGGCCCGGCATGCTGATCAGCGCGGGATCGATCGCGACAATCCTGTCGTGGGCGACCGCGGGAATGCTGGGCCAGCGTCCCCAGTACGACAGCGCATCCGCGCGGTCCGGACTGAGGTCGACGAGCACATCCGGCCCGCGGGCCACCACCCATTCGGACGCGACGCTCGGGAAGGGATCATCGAACTCCCGCGCCAGATTCTCGGCGCCGATCCCTTCGAGCATTTCGTCGATGAAGCTTCCGCGCCCGACGACATAGATGGGATCCCGCTGCACGATCAGCATGACCCGCGTCCGCGCGAGCGCCGCGGTCTCGGTCGCAGCAGCCTTCCGGACCGCCTCGATCCGCTCGATGCAGCGTGCTGCCTCGACTTCTCGGCCGACCAGCTTCCCGAGCCGCCGGATGTTCTCGAGCACTTCGTCGAAGCGGATGTTGTCGAAGACCTCGACCGCGATGCCGAGTTCGCCCATGCGCGCGCGGAAGTCGAGCTGTGTGGCACTCGGAACTACGACCACCAGATCGGGCGCCAGACCGACCACTGCCTCGAGACTCGGACTGAAGAGTCCGCCGACCCGCGGCAGTTCCGCGACTTCTGGCGAATGCGCGGCCGAGTAGTCGTCGACCCCCACCAGCGAATCACGCGCCCCGATCGCGATCAGGATCGCAGTGAGCGATGGATTCAGTGACACGATGCGGGGCAGTCCAGCCGACTGCGCCACGCTCGCCGCTCCGAGCCAGGTGATCAGCGCAACCAGCATGCACAGGCGTTGGTGTGCGACTAAACAAACGCGCGGCGAGAACGTCCCGAACATGCGCGCAGTCTAGGGACTCCCGCGCGGGGCCCGCACCCGAGTTCGGGCGCCGGGCGGCGCATAGCCGCCCGGCGCCGTCCCTCGATACGCCGCGTCTCAGTCAGCCTGGCTCGTCGCCGTGGCTTCTGCGCTCTTCGAAGATGGTTCGCGCTGCGCAGTCGTGCGTCCCGTCAGCACCACGTGCGGACGCATCTGCTCGAGCATCGCGGGCCCGATCCCCTTCACGTCGAGCAGCGCCTCGATCGACTTGAAGCTTCCCTGGCTCTTGCGCGACTCGAGGATCGCCGCGGCGCGCGTTTCCCCGATGCCAGGCAGCAGCTCGAGCTCTTCTGCACTGGCTGTGTTGATGTTCACGACGCCGCTGAGTTGCGGCTTCGCGCTGGCCGCCCACGTCGGCAGACCGGCAACGATCGCGAACAGCATTGCGCTGGCCACCATGGCCACGCGCAGACCGCCACGGACGGCGGACGACTTGCTTGCATTCATCGGTGGAGCTCCGTCGGGACCGGAGTGAGTCGGACAGGCAACGGTCGCGCGCGTCGGGGCGGGCAGCGAACCGTTGGAGTCGGATCGGGACGTCAGGGGCCGAGAGGTGGGGTGGGGTTGTGGATGGAGGCGATTGCAGCGAGAGAGCAGGTCAGAAGTTCACGAGGCAGAAAACTGGATTCAGTGCTCCCGTGAGACGGTGAACTCGGCCGCGCTGTACAGCGCATCGCGCGCGATCCCGACCGGGAATGCGGCCAGTGCCTCGAGGGCCTTGTCGATGTGGTCACCCGCCCGACGCAGCGTATCTGCGACCCCGCGGTAGCTGAACACCAGATCGACGATCGGCGTCAGGTCGGGCCCGGCAGGCGAGCGCCGAGGCATCGACGCAGGCGCACCGAAACGGGGAATCGTGGCGGTCGGCTCGGTCTGATCGGCCGGCGCGCTGGCAACGGCCTTGAGGAGCCTGTCGATCTGGTGTCGCTCGGTCTCGGTACACCGCTTGAGGGTGAGCAGCAGGGGGAGGGTGACCTTGCCCTCGTGGAGATCCGCGTACCGCGTCTTGCCCAGGGTGTCGGCGTTCGTGTCGTAGTCGAGCGCATCGTCCTTCAGTTGGAAGGCCAGTCCGAGCTCACGGCCGAATGTGGCGAGACGCCTCCGCTCGGCCCGTGTCACGCCTCCGAGGATCGCACCGGCCTCGCAGGCCGCAGCCAAGAGCGAGGCGCTCTTTCGGTCGATCACGTCGTAGTAGCTTGCCTCCGTGACGCCGATGTCGAAGCTGCGCTCGAGCTGCAGCAGCTCACCCTCGGCCATCTGCCGGATCGTCGCCGCAAAGATCTCGATCAGGTCGACGTCGCCGTCCTCGGCCAGCATCGACGAAGCCCGTGCGTAGAGGAAATCACCGGCCAGCACGGCGCGGCGGTTGCCCCAGATCGAGTTCGCCGATGGCCGACCTCGTCTCAACATCGACCCGTCGACGACGTCGTCGTGGAGCAGTGTGGCGGTGTGGAGCATCTCGACCGCCGACGCGATCTGGATCCGGCGCGGACCCGAGTAACCGCACAGCTCGGCGGCGAGCAGCAGCAGGGCAGGGCGAAGTCGCTTGCCGCCCGAGGAAAGCACGTGGTCACCGAGTGAACCGATCAGAGCCACGTCCGAGCTCAGCTGATCGCGCAGCGTTCTTTCGATCAGCGCGAGCGGCGCGCCGATGTGGTCGAACACCGTGGCGGCGACTCGTTGGCGGTGGTCCACAGGGGGGAGCTGGGACATGGCTTCTCAACCTAGCGGGCAGGCTTTGGGGTGTCAAAGTGGATATTCACAAAAACCGTAGCTAAATCAAACCCTTAACGCACGTTCACTGTGTGTGACCGGAACTTGACGCCCGCAGCCACGCGACGGCGTCCGCCAGATCCGAAACGGGAATCAGTTCGCATTCTCCTGCGATTCGCGAATCCGACGCGATGCTGCGGGGCACGAGGACGCGTCGGAACCCGAGCCGCCCGGCCTCGTGGATCCTGAGATCGATTCGCGACACGCGTCGGATTTCGCCGCCGAGCCCGACCTCGCCGCAGGCCGCAGTGTCTCCGGGAATCGGAGCGTCGAGCCGGCTCGACGCAATGGCGAGGCACAACGCGAGATCGGCGGCCGTCTCGCTCACGCGAACCCCCCCGGCCACGTTCACATAGACGTCGCGTGACAGCAGATCGACCTGGCTGCGTCGATCGAGCACCGCCAACAGCAGTGCGACGCGCCCATCCTCGATCCCGATACAGGTCCGACGCGGCACACCGTAGGTCGCCGGTGCGACCAGGGCCTGGATCTCGAGCAGCATCGGACGCGTGCCTTCGAGGATCGGCACGATGCACGAACCCGGCGAGCCCATGCTTCGCTCCGCGAGGAACAGCTCGCTCGGGTTCGCGACGCCGACCAGTCCGTCGGCCCCCATCGTGAATACGCCGATCTCCTGGGTGGAGCCGAAGCGATTCTTGCTCGCCCGCAGCAACCGGAAGCTGTGGTCGCGATCCCCCTCGAAGCCGAGCACGACATCTACCAGGTGTTCCAGTACGCGAGGGCCGGCAAGCGTGCCCTCCTTCGTGACGTGGCCGATCAGCACGAGCGCGCTGTTCTGTGACTTGGCGGCCGCCGCCAGCAATGCGGCGCTTTCACGCACCTGCGCGACGCTGCCCGCCGCCGACTCGACCCGTTCGCTGCGCATCGTCTGGATCGAGTCGATCAGAACGAAATCCGGTGCGAGCTCCTGCCAATGCGCGAGTACGGCCTCGACATGCGTCTCGGTCAGGACCCGGACCGCGCCCGGGATCGGGCCGAGCCGATCGGCCCGCATCCGGAGCTGCTCGGCACTTTCTTCCCCGCTCACATAGAGGACGCTTCGCCCCGCCTCCGCGAGTCGCGTGGCAACTTGCAGCGCGAGGGTCGACTTGCCGACTCCGGGCTCCCCACCGATCAACGTCACCGAACCTGGGACCAGGCCCCCGCCGAGCACCCGATCCAGCTCGGGCAGACCGCTGCTGAGCCGGGGCAGCCGATCGGCCTCGATCTGGCCGAGCGCGATCGGCTTAGCGTCGCTCCCGCGGGACCGCTGTTGGCTGCCGGCCCCGCGAACTCCGCTCGGCTCCTCGACCAGGCTGTCCCAGGCTCCGCAATCGGGGCAACGACCGAGCCAGCGTGGCTGCTGGGCACCGCACTGCGTGCAGGCGTGAACGGTCCGGGGTTTGGCCATCTGTTCGCGACGATAGCTTCCACGCACCGTCAACCGCAGTGTGAATCGAGGTTGACAGCGTCGAGCCGGCCCCTCTAGCCTGCCCGCGCATCTCGCCAGGAGGTTCCACCCGATGTTCGATCGCTATCAGTCCCTCGCCACCAGGGCGCTCGCCGACGAAAGATTGAGCGATGCCGAGGCCCTCTGGATCCTCGACGGCGAGGACGTGGAGCTGCTGCCTCTAGTCCAGGCCGCCTTCGTGCCCCGGCGACGCTACTTCGGGCGCCAGGTGGGTGTGCAGGTGCTGAACAACGTCCAGAACGGACTATGTCCCGAGGACTGCGGGTACTGCGCGCAGAGCAAGGTCAGCGAGTCGGCGGTGCGCGAATACCCGATGAAGTCGGACGAGGCGATCCTCGAGGGCGCCGCGGCGGCCGCAGCCGGAGGTGCGGTGCGGTACTGCATGGCGATGTCGGGACGCGGGCCGTCCATCACGCGGGCGAAGCGATTTGCGCGACTGATCCGCCAGATCAAGGCCGAGCACGGCATCGAGGTGTGTCTGTCGGCGGGCATCATGCAGGACGAGCACGTCCAGATCCTCGCCGAAGCCGGACTCGACCGTCTGAACCACAACCTGAATTCGAGTGAGAGCCACTACTCGACGATCTGCTCGACTCACACGTACGCGGATCGGGTCGCCACGCTGGAAGCCGCGAAGCGCGGCGGCATCGAGATCTGCAGCGGTCTGATCGTCGGCATGGGCGAGCAGTCCGCGGACATCGTCGAGGTCGGCTCGAAGCTGCGCGACCTCGCGGCGCCCTCCATCCCCGTCAACTTCCTGATCCCGATCGAGGGCAACCCTGTCCAGGATGACGGATCGCTCAGCCCCGAGCGCTGTCTGCGCGTGCTCTGTCTCATGCGTCTCATGAATCCGCGGGCCGAGATCCGCATCGCGGGCGGGCGCGAAGGACATCTGCGCGGCCTGCAATCGCTGGCCCTGTATCCCGCGAATTCGCTGTTCGTCGGCGGCTACCTGACGACACGCGGCGATCCCTGGGCAGAGACCTACGCGATGATCGAGGACGCGGGATTCGAGGTGGCGGCCAGCGCGCGCGGCGACGATGCGCGGCCGAAGGACCACGACGTCACTCGCTTCCGGCTGCCCGGCGCAGGCGCGCTGCTGCGACCCGACGTAGTCGCGGCCGAGAGCTGATGAGCACGCGGCGCGCACCGCGACGCGACTCGACGATCCGGCCGGGCTGACCGCCCGTGTCGATCGATGCCATCGCGGACCGCGTGCTCGGCGAGATCCACACGCGCGGCACCCACCGTCGGATGCGCGTGCTCGACGGCGCACAGGCACCGCGCATGCTCGTGGATGGCCGCGAAGTGCTGCTCTTCGCGGGCAGCAACTATCTCGATCTCGCCCATCATCCGGAGGTCGTCGCGGCGTCGAGCCGGGCAGCGATCGAGTTCGGATGTGCGGCCGGTGGCTCGCGGCTCATCAACGGCAATCTCGCGATCCATGAGGAGCTCGAGGCCGAGCTTGCGCGCTTCTACGGCCGCGAGGCGGGGCTCGTGTTCAGCTCCGGCTACATGGCCAACGTCGGGTTGATCCAGGCCCTCGTCGGACCGGGTGATCTGTTCGTCTCGGACGCGCTCAATCACGCCTCGATCGTCGACGGCGCCCGGCTCGCGCGCGCCGAGGTCGCGGTGTTTCCGCACGGCGACGTGACGCGGCTCGAAGAGATCCTGAGGCGCGCGGCTTCGAGCCATCGACATGTGCTCGTGGCGGTCGACGGGCTGTACAGCATGGATGGTGATGTCGCCCCACTGCGCGAGATCGCACCGATCTGTCGTCGATACGGCGCGATCCTGCTGGTCGATGACGCACACGGCACCGGCACGCTCGGCGCACGCGGCCGTGGCAGTGCCGAACTGGAGGGCGTGCTCGACCAGGTCGACGTCGTGATGGGGACCCTCGGCAAGTCGCTCGGCTCCTTCGGCGCATTCGTGGTCGGCAGTGCGAAGCTGCGTGATCTGCTCGTCAACACGGCCAGGAGCTTCATCTTCACGTGTGCACTGGCTCCGCCGGCGGTCGCCGCCGCGAGATCCGCGCTGCGGATCATCGAAGGCGAGCCGCTGCGCCGAGCGGCCCTGCAGTCGAACGCGGCGCGGCTGCGCGATCGACTCGCCGCACGCGGGATCACAACCGATCCATCGACGACCCACATCGTACCGGTCGTGATCGGGCAGAACGCCGCCACGATGGCGGTCTGCGAGGGCTTGCTGGAGTGCGGCTTCTACGCGCAGGGGATCCGCCACCCCTCGGTCGCCGAGGGCACCGCGCGCCTGCGCATCACCCCGATGGCGAGCCACACCGCCCATGAAATCGATGCCCTCGCGGACGCCGTCGCCGATCAGATTGCGCGGTGCGTCCCCGGTCTTCGCGCGGCGGCAAGCTGACCGGTGCGCGCCGGAGTCTTCGTCAGCGGCACCGATACCGGTGTCGGCAAGACGGTCGTCGCGTGTACGCTCGTGTCGGCGCTGCGCGACCGGGGCATCGATGTGGGTGTCATGAAACCCTGCGAGACCGGCGTCGGGCCAGCGGGTCCCCTGGACGCGCTTGCCCTTTCGTGCACGGCCGGGCACCCGGATCCGCTCGAGCTCGTCTGTCCGGTGCAGCTCGAGCTGGCGGCCGCGCCAAGCGTCGCCGCCGAGAGCGCCGGCCGAGAGCTGGATCCGGCCGCGCTCGTGGATGGGTTCCGGAGCCTGGCTTCTCGCCACGACTTCATGCTCGTCGAGGGAGCGGGGGGGCTCCTCGTGCCCCTGCGACCTCCATTCTGCATGGCGGATCTCGCAGCGGCGTTCGGATTGCCGATCCTGATCGTGGCCCGTACCGCGCTCGGCACGATCAACCACACACTGCTCACGCTGGCGGAGATCGAGCGGCGCGGGCTTCCCCTGGTCGGCGTGGTCGCATCTCATTCCGGTGGACGGCTGTCCTCGGCGGACTCCGCGAACTTCGTTCATCTGCAAACTGCCCTCGGCGATCGCCTCGTTGGCGAGATCCCTCCGCTGGCGCCCGGCGAAACGGCCTCGGCCGACCACCTCTTGCTGGATCGGATCATGACGCGCTGCACGACATCCGCGTGACGCAGAACGATCAAGCGTTGTAGATGCGTCATGATGCTGCGTCACAAATGCCCATTGTGTTGCGTCATCGCCGCGCGTCAGAGGCTCAACTTGCGCGTCATTCTCTCCAATTTGATCACGAGGAGTCCACCAGGGGCTCCTCGTCTGGCGAGTGCTCGTTTCGGATAATCGGTCCATCCGATGGGGATATGTCACGATCGCGTCATGGTGCGTCATCAGCCGTGCGCCATGGATTGACGACGTTCGCGCGAGAGCCTCGATTCGAGTCATCGGGCGTCGATGCGTTCGGTCTCGGCGACCGGCCCTGATCGCGGGTCGCCAGCACGTTCCCGGCCGACTCTCCGCGGCATGTGTCTAAAGCGCCACGCTGAGCCGGCCGAAGCGGATCTGGGAGGCGCGCATCCGGTGACGATGGAAGAAGAGCTTCAGCTCCTCGACAAGAAAGTCATGCAGCTGAAGCTCGACTACGAGCAGTACTTCCTCGGCTCTCGCCCCCGCGAGCCCGTGCTGCTTCGAGCCGACGCCCAGAAGCAGATCATCCGTCACAGCAACACGGCCATCCAGAACACAGCGCTGCGCTTCAAGTTCAACTCGATCAACTCGCGCTTCCAGGCCTACAAGCGTCAGTGGGATTCGATCCTGCGCCAGATCGACGCGGGCACGTACAAGAGACACGTCTTCAAGGCCAAGCTGCATGATCGGCTGCGGGATTCGGGGGTCGACGGCGAGCATCCCGGCGCCGAACAGCCCGGCGAGACGTCGCCGTCGCTCTTCGATTCGTACCAGGAGGCCGCGCGCGCCTGCGGGCAGAATGTCTCTGGCCTGACGCCCGACAAGCTCGACGCGTTGATCCGGAAGCAGGAGGCCGCACTGCGAGAACAGCTTGGCTGCGAGAAGGTCCAGTTTCGGGTCGTGGTCGAGGCCGGGAAAGTGAAGCTCAAGGCTTCGGCAGTTCGCTGAGCGACCCGCGCTTGAAACCTGACGCCGAAGATCGAATCGGACGGAGCGGACGCCTCAATCGGCGGATCGGACGGAGGCCGGTGTTCCCGGGAGAAGTCCGAGGTTCCGAGCCAATCGAACGGGTACGTCGTAGTTGTGCGGGTCGAAGATCACGAAGTCGATCAGACCGTCTCCGCTCCAGTCGCCGAATTCGATCATTCCAGCCGTACTCATCTTCTGCCTGGCAGGCTTGCTGCGAAAGGGACCCTTCGCGCTTCCCGGGAAGAACTCGAGCTCTTCGCCTCCCCCCGACGATGTGAAGTCGAGGTAGCCGTCTCCGTTCAGATCGACGCGCGCCGACGGGACGAACCCGCGCGTACGAAACGTCTCGAAGCTGATCGGCAGGCTGACCTTCCGGCTCACCCAGGCGCTCTCCGAGAAGCCCTGCTTGCCCTCGTGGAGATAGATCGAGAGATCGAGGTCGAGTTCACGGCTGACCAGCATCTCGATCAAGTCGAGCAACCCGAACTTGGCCTGCAGTCGTAGCAGCTCGACGCTGCCGTCGCGGTTCATGTCGAAGAGCGCATTCGAAGACACGCTCCCCGACATCGTCATGACCTGATCGGGCGAGGCGAGCGTCCAGCCGTTGCCGTGGTTGATGTGCACGCGGACTGTCGTCGTTGCATCCGAGAAGCCACCGCTCACGTGTGAGACCAGCAGATCCAGCTTGCCGTCACCGTCGATGTCGCCGGCGTCGGTCGCTACACCGCCGGATCCGCGGATGTGATCTCGGGGTGTCACCAGACCGAGTCGCAGCTTCTGGTCCGGCTCGTAGGCGAAGGTGCCGTCGGCACGCTGAAGGAAGACCCAGATCTCGTGACGGGTCGCCGATGCCATGTCGTTGCGACCGTCTCCGTTGATGTCTCCGAGCAGCAGTTTCGGGGCGTCGAGAAAGATCTGATAGTTGCTCTCGAGTGCGATAAGGCCCGTCGGCGGGAGGATGAAGTAGTTGGCGCGACGCGGTTGGGACAGGGTCGCCTTCACTTCACCGGTCCCTGTGATCGCTGTCATCTCGCCGATCTGCGGCACCAGCAACCACGGCTCGGAACCGAGGTGGTGGTGCACGATCTCGAAGGGCTCGAGCCCCCGCTCGTCGGCCGCCGGGCCGAGCGTCGTGGCTCCGGGTACCTCGAGCTTCCAGGTCGGCGCCGACGCGCTCGCGAGCGACACGATTGTGACGCCATCCGGGACGAGCACGATCAGCTCCTCGCCGGGATTGTCGGGTCGCACGTCATCGACGTCGTAGACTGCCGTCCAGTCGGGCAGTTCCTTGACGTGACTCGGTACGCTTGGAAAGCTGCCGTCCGCAGCCTGCAGATACACACGGGCGAGCCGTCGATCATCGGGTGGAAGGCCAAGGAGGACTCCGACGAACAAGTCCAGCCGGCCGTCGCCATCGAAGTCTGCGAGCTGCGCCGCGACACTGCGCCCGCTGTTCGGGAGTGTCGTGAGTTCGAAGAACTCCTCGGTGACCGGCGCAGCGGATGCGATCGGAGCCAGGCAGAGCAGCAGCGACAAATGCAGCAAGGAGGAGCGAATCGTCGACACGCTCCGATGCTACCTCGCTATCGACAGTCGCAAACGGGACGCCCCAAGGCGACCCGCGCGGTCAGCCGTGGTGTCGCGTGTATACATCGACCTGGACGGCCGCGAGCTTCGATGCACGCTCGAGACGCGTCCGCTGCTCGGACTGTTCCAATCCATCGTCGAGTTGCTGGATGGCCTGCGCGGTCTCGATCTGCGTCGCCTTTGCTCGTTCGATGTCGATGTCGGGTCCCTTGAGGCACTCGTCGACCAGCACCACCACCTTCGTGCCGATGACTTCGGCGAACCCGTCCGAGACGGCCGCCCATTCGGTCCGGCCTCCCGGCAGCTTGATCTCCATTGCCCCGGCCTTGAGCGGTGCGAGCAGCTTCTCGTGGCTTTCCAGTACTCCGAAGTCGCCCTCGGATCCGGGCAACACGACCTGTTCCACCGACTCCGAATACGCTTCGCCTTCGGGCGTCACGACCACGAGATCCAGGGGCATCGATCCTTCCTTCTCTCTCTTGCCACTTCACGCCACGACTTCCGGTCGCTCGGCGCCAGCTGCTTGCCGGATCGGACTAAGCGAGCCCCTTCGCCTTCTCTATGGCCTGCTCGATCCCACCCACCATATAGAAGGCCTGCTCGGGGAGGCCATCGTGCTTGCCGTCGAGGACTTCGCGGAACCCGCGGATCGTGTCCTCCAGCCGCACGTACACGCCCGGGCTGCCCGTGAACTGCTCTGCGACCGAGAACGGCTGCGACAGAAATCGCTGGATCTTGCGTGCTCGCGCCACGGTGAGCTTGTCGTCCTCGGAGAGCTCGTCCATGCCCAGGATGGCGATGATGTCCTGGAGGTCCTTGTACTTCTGAAGCGTCTGCTGCACCCCACGAGCCACCGCGTAGTGCTCCTCTCCGACGACCTGCGGATCGAGGATCCGGGATGTCGAGTCGAGCGGATCGACGGCGGGGTAGATGCCGATCTCCGTCAGCGCCCGGTTCAGCACAGTCGTCGCATCGAGATGCGTGAAGGCGGTGGCCGGGGCGGGGTCGGTGAGATCGTCGGCCGGAACGTAGATGGCCTGCACCGACGTGATCGAACCCTTGTTGGTCGAGGTGATGCGCTCCTGCAGCGCTCCCATGTCGGTGGCCAGCGTCGGCTGGTAGCCCACGGCGGACGGAATGCGTCCGAGCAGTGCCGACACCTCGGAGCCCGCCTGCGTGAAGCGGAAGATGTTGTCGATGAAGAGCAGCACGTCCTTGCCCTCTTCGTCACGGAAGTACTCGGCGGCCGTCAACGCCGTCAGGCCGACGCGTGCGCGCGCTCCCGGAGGCTCGTTCATCTGACCGAAGATGAGCGCAGCCTTGTCGAGCACCGTCGTGCCGTCGGAAAGTTTGGCGTCCGCCATCTCGTGCCAGAGATCGTTGCCCTCGCGCGTTCGCTCGCCCACACCACCAAACACCGATGTGCCCGAGTGCTCTTTCGCGATGTTGTTGATGAGTTCGAGGATGACGACGGTCTTGCCCACACCCGCACCACCGAACAGACCCACTTTTCCACCCTTCGGATAGGGGGCAATCAGATCGACGACCTTGATGCCCGTCTCCAGGATCTCGACCGACGTCGACTGCTCGACGAACTCCGGCGCCGGACGATGGATCGGGAACTTCATCTTGGCATTGATCGGCCCGCGCTCATCCACGGGCAACCCGATCACGTTCATGATCCGGCCGAGTGTCTCCGGGCCGACTGGGATCGAAATCGGGTTGCCGGTGTTGCGGACTTCCTGACCCCGCCTCAGGCCGTCCGTCGTGTCCATCGCAATGCAACGGACAGTGTTCTCGCCGAGGTGCAGCGCGACCTCGATCACCAGGTTGTCGGGGCGATCATCGATCCCGGCGTTGGTGGTCGTGAGTGCGGTCAAGATGTCGGGGATGTTCCCGGGCGGGAACTCCACATCGACGACCGGCCCGAGCACCTGCAAGACTTTTCCGGCTTCCATCTCTCTCTCCTGGATTTCTGCTGCTGACTGGATTCGAGTCCCTGCCAACCTGCACCGACGTGCAGCGAATGCAGCGATGATGTCTACGAGCTGATGGGCCTGTGGCCCATCAGCTCGCCATTACTCCAATGCCTGAGCGCCCGTGACGATCTCGACGAGTTCCGTCGTGATAGCCGCCTGTCGCGCGCGGTTGTACTTGAGGGTCAACTTCTCGATCAGATCCTGGGTGTTTCGCGTAGCGCTCTCCATCGCGGCCATCCTCGCGGCATGCTCACCCGCCTGGTTTTCGAGCAGTGCACGGAACACTTCCACTTCGATCGCCTTCGGGACCAGCACGGACAAGAGCTTCGCCGGGTTCGGTTCGATCTCGTAGGGAAGGCTTGACTCGTCCGATGCCGACGAAGCGGCCACTTCCGAGCTGGCCGACGACGTGCACGGCAAGAGCGCCACCACCCGCGGAGTCTGATTCATCGTCGAGACGAACTCGCTGTAGACCAGCACGACTTCGTCGGCTTCGCCGCTCTCGAATCTCGACATCAAGCGCCGTGCGATCTGCTGCGCCTCGAGATACGTGACCTGCGGTCCGACCGGACGCGCGAGGCTGATCTGGTCGCTGCGCCGGCGCTTGTAGTAGTCGGTGGCCTTCTTGCCCACGATCGTGAGCTGGATCTTCGAGAACTCCTTCGAGCGCGTCGCGATCAGCGCGTCGGTGGCCTTCAAGACGTTGTTGTTGAAAGCGCCGGCCAGTCCTCGATCCGACGTGACGACGACGATCTCGAGCACCGACGGATCATCACGCCGCTCCATCAGCGGATGGCTCACGTCACCGCCCGACCCGCTGACGGCAGCCAGTGTTTCGCGCATCCGGACCGCGTACGGGCGCGCTGCGCCGATCGCATCCTGCGCACGGCGCAGCTTCGCAGCCGACACCATCTTCATCGCGCTCGTGATCTTCTGCGTCGACTTGACGCTGCTGATGCGTCGCTTGATGTCCCGGAGACTCGACACGGTCAGGCCGCCTCTTCGCTGCTCCGGCCCGCGCTGGGCTGGAAGATCTGGTCGAACTCATCTAGTGCCGTGGTCAGCTTCTGCTTGATCGCGTCGTCGAACTTCCCGGTGCTGCGGATGCCTTCCAGGATCTCTGCCCGGCTCGATCGCATCCAGTCGAGCAGCTCGCGCTCGTAGCGCCCCACATCGGCGAGTTCGTACTTTCGGATCCACGAGTCGCGATCGCGCTGCGGTGTCGAAGCGAAGATCGTCACAACCTGCTCCTCCATCGCGAGTGGCGCGTACTGGGGCTGCTTGAGCATCTCGGTCTGGCGCTCTCCGTTGGCGAGCTGCTCCTGCGTCGCTTTGTCGAGGTCCGACCCGAACTGCGCGAAGGCCGCCATCTCGCGATACTGGGCGAGATTCAGTTTCAGCTGTCCGGCAACAGACTTCGTCGCCTTGGTCTGCGCCGATCCGCCCACGCGCGACACCGACAGGCCCACGTTGATGGCGGGACGGATACCGGAATTGAACAGATCGGTTTCCAGGAAGATCTGGCCATCGGTGATCGAGATGACGTTGGTCGGAATGTAGGCCGACACGTCTCCTGCCTGGGTTTCGATGATCGGCAACGCGGTCAGGCTGCCTCCGCCCTGTTCGTCGGAGAGCTTGCACGCGCGCTCCAGCAGCCGCGAATGGCAGTAGAAGATGTCGCCTGGGTACGCTTCGCGACCGGGCGGTCGTCGAAGCAGCAAGGACAACTGGCGATACGCGACGGCCTGCTTCGAGAGATCGTCGTAGATGATCAACGCGTGTCGTCCCGAGTGCAGGAAGTGCTCGGCCATCGAGCAGCCGGAGTAGGGCGCGATGTCCTGCAGGGGCGCCGGTTCCGCGGCTGTGGCGGCCACCACGATCGTGTACTCCATCGCGCCATGCTGCTTCAGCTTGTCGACCACCTGGGCGACGGTGGACTGCTTCTGGCCGATTGCGACGTAGACGCAGAACACGCCGGTCTTCTTCTGGTTGATGATGGTGTCGATCGCGATCGCCGTCTTTCCCGTCTGGCGATCGCCGATGATCAGCTCGCGCTGGCCACGGCCGATCGGCACCATCGCGTCGATGGCCTTGATGCCGGTTGCGAGGGACTCGTGGACGGACTTCCGCTCGACGATGCCCGGCGCCTTGATTTCGACGAGCCGTCGTTCGGTCGTGCCGAGGGGGCCCTTGCCATCGATCGGATTCCCGAGTGCATCCACCACGCGCCCGAGAAGCTGGTCGCCCACAGGCACGTCGATGATGCGACCCGTCCGGCGGACGACGTCGCCTTCGCTGATGCCGTGGCTCTGACCCAGCACCGCGATCCCTACATTGTCCTCTTCGAGATTCAGCACCATCCCCGAGAGGCCGTTGGCGAACTCGACCAATTCGCCGGCGAGCGCATTCTCGAGCCCATACACGCGGGCGATGCCGTCTCCCGCGCTCAGCACAGTGCCGGTCTCGGCGACGTCGACCTCTCGGCCGTAGTCGCGGATCTCGCGCTTCAGGATGTCGGTGATTTCAGCGGGCTTGATGTCCATCGGGGGAATTCCTTCATCGGGCTGTCGGAAAGTGGGTCGGCACCGGGAGTGCCGACGGGACTCTGCGGATTCAGCGCTTCGCGCTGTCTCCCAGGAGATTGGCGCGCAAGTGGCCCAGCTGTGTGCGGATGGTGCCATCGAACACGAGGTCGCCCACGCGCGCGATCGCTCCTCCGACCAGCGAGGGATCCACCGACGCCTCGAGGCGGACTTCACGTCCGGTTCGTTCGGAGAGAGCACGTCGCAGCCGGTCGCGACGTCGATCGTCCAGCGGCGTGGCCGTGACCACCTGCGCGGTCAACAGCCCTGCGGACTCGTCGGCGAGACGACCGAATTCAGCCACGATCACCGGATAGTCGATGATTCTGCGCTGATCGATGAGATAGGAGAAGAAGTCGGAGACCAACTGCGAGAGCGACACACGCTGTGCGATTCCGCGCAGCGCTGCTTTGCGTTGTTCCGCGGGAACCAGTGGCGTGAGCACGACGTCTCGAAGGTCGTCGTTTTCGCTGAAGAGCTGGCTCAGGCCGTCCACTTCGCCTCTGATTTCGGACACCCGTCGCTCTTCACGCGCCAGCGCGAACAACGCTTTCGCGTATCGCGCTGCAGACTTGGATGATCTCATGGATGGCCCCGCTTCCGGATAGAGGCGACGAAATTCGCAGTCGTGGGATGATCAGGCGGCCGCACCGGGTCCGGATTCGACCCGGGTGATGAACTCGTCGAGCAGTCGGTCGCGATCACCCTGGCTGACATGCTGGCGCAGCAGCTCGTCAGCCAGTTCTACCGCCAGCTCGGCCGCCTCGGCGCGCAGAGCGCGGCGCGCGCGCACGAGCTCCTGCTCGGCCGCGATCTTGGCATCGCCGTGGATTCGATCCGCCGTCTTTCGGGCCTCGGCGAGGATCCGCTCGCTCTCTTCGTCGGCACGCCGACGAGAGGTCTCGACGATGTCCACGAGTTGACTTTCGAGATCGAGGAGTCTCCGCTGGATCTGCGAGTTCCGATGTTCGGCGGCCGTCAATAGCTCGGCCGATGCTTCGAGGTCCCGCTTGATCTCCGAACGGCGCGTAGCGAAGTATTCGATGATCGGTTTGCGCGCGAAATAGGACAGGACGGCCAGCACGATCGCCAGATTGAGCGCCTGGAAGAGAAGTTCGCTGACGTTCACCTTCTCCTCGGATGCAAGAGCGGCCGTCGGAACGACAGCCACCAGGGCGATCGCAACCGCGTGAGTCACGAAATTCGCTGTGCGTCTCACAGTTCTCTCCCGAGAATACGTTGCGCGACGGCACGGCCGAGATCCTGCGTCGAGGTCCGCATCTCGATCCTCGCTCGATCGAGGGCCGCCGACAGCTCGCTTCGTGCATTCTCGATCAATACTTCGGCTTCAGCGCGTGCCCGGGCCGCCATGGCAACCTGTTCGTTTCGGGCGCCGGCGATCGACTGCTTGCGCGTTGCCTCGGCTGCGCCTCTGGCTTCTCGGATCGAGTTTTCGTACTGGGCCAGTACGGCATCCGCACCCGCATCGATGTGCTCAGCTCGATCGCGCGCGCCGGAGATCCGATTCGCGCGTTCGTCCAATGCGCGGAAGATCGGCTTGAAGATGAGAAGGTTCGTCGGGAAGATCAGCGCGACGAAGAGAACAACCATCGTGATCAGCATCGGGACTTCGGGAATCAGGACGAGGTCACCGGATGCGAAGGCGGTCGTCGGCAGCGCGAGTGTGATCGATGCTGTCGCTGCCACCACGCGCGAGCCACCCGACAGCCACGATCCGTCGCTCGGGTACCTCGCGGGCTGCGTCGTGATCCGATGCCTTCGCATTTCCACTCCCATCGTGCCGTACCTGGATCACCCGCCGATCACCGCCCCGGTTCGATGCCGTGTCACGCAGCAGCTTCGCAGCGGGGGCCCATCTGGCTTGCCTTCACTTCGAGCGGGCCGGCCTCGCCGGCCACGATCCCCCTCGATCCCTCTTGCCTGCGCCGCCATGCGGGTCGGCGCTCGGGGTGCGCACGTACTCCGCTGCGACAACGACCAGAGCTCTCAGCTCTCCACCGAGAGGACGGAACCAGACCGGTTGTCGTTGTCTTCGGCGAGAGGTCCGGCTACAGACCAGATCACTCACCGTCGGGTCGGGCAGCCGGGCTCCAGCGCGTCGACCTCTCCGGACCCGAGTCGGAAGAATCGTCCGATGCAGGCCGCGGCGGCTGCAATCTTTACATAAGTCGCCGCAGATTCAAGCCAAACGGCACTCGGAAGTCGGATCCGTGAGACTCACTCCGATTTCGTTCCGACGCGACAAGGACCTTGTACGACAGCGCCGCTGGCCACGCTGAGTCGCTGTGTCTGAAGGGTGCCACTAAGCGTTGCACCCTCGGTGAGTTCGACGCGTACCCGCGTTTCGACATCGCCCTCGATTCGACCGGAACTCACCAGTTCGTCGACCTCGATCGGGCCCGATATGGAGGCGTTGTCGCCGACCTCGAGGCGACCCGTTCCGGAAACCCGTCCGATCACGTCACCTTCGATCCGCGCCTCGTTCCGGAACGCAATCAATCCTTCGAATCGTCCACCGGCGGGAACGACCACGGGTGTAGCTGCCCGCGACGAGCCATTCACACGGGTTGTCATTGCACATCTCCGAGCAGCAGCGACAGGATCCGGTCGAGTTCTCCCGAGTCGAAGTACTCGATCTCGAGTCGCCCCTTGTCCAGTCCGCCCTTCAGGTGCACGCGCGTCTGGAATCGGCGTTGGATGGTCTCGAGCGCCCGCGCCAGATCGGGTGAGAGCCGCGTGACGGCGTCTTCATGACGGCGGACCGGCGCAGGCCCCTGGATCTGGCGGCCGAGCTTTTCGGTGGTCCGAACCGACAACCCCTCCTTGACGACACGGTTGCGGAGTTCCACGCGTCGTTCCGGTTCGCTGATCTGAAGCAGCGCCTTCGCATGGCCCATCGTCAGACGGCCAACCTCGACGTCCTCCTGGATATCCCGCGACAACTCCAGCAGGCGCATGTGGTTGGCGATCGAGGATCGATCCAGCGAGACTCGGCGCCCGATTTCGTCCTGAGTCGCGCCTGTTTCCGCCAGAGCGCGATAGGCGTGCGCGAGTTCGATCGGATTCAGGTCGTGGCGCTGGACGTTCTCGACGATCGCGATCTCGAGTCGTTCCTGCGGCGCAATGTCTGCGACGACCGCGGGAATGGTCTTCAGCCCAGCCGCACGACTCGCTCGCCAGCGTCGTTCGCCGACGATCAGTTCGTAGCGATCACCCGCTCGGCGGACGACTACCGGCTGGAGCACTCCGTGCTGTTGAATCGAAGCGGCGAGCGTTTCGAGTTGCTTCGGATCGAACAGGCGCCGCGGTTGCTCCGGGTTCGGATCGATCTTGTCGACCGGCAGCTCCAGTCGTGCGTTCGTCGCATAGTCAGAATCGAGATCCGCCGGCCGGTTCGCGGAATCGGCGGTTGTGCCCTTAGGCGGCATTGCCGAGCCGCTCGCAGGAGACGACGATGCGCCTTCTCCGGCAGATCGATTCGGATCGCGGCCCGGAATCAGCGCGCCGAGCCCACGGCCGAGAGCGTTACGGCGCGTGCTCATCGAATTCCTCCGCCTCTTCGAAGTCAGCCGCTGCAGGCGATTGCGCGCCATTGCTCGACTCGGCTTCCCGTCGTCTGAGGAGTTCTTCCGCGAGTCGCAGGTACGCGACCGCACCTCGCGAATGGATGTCGTACAACAGAATCGGTTGACCGTGGCTCGGCGCCTCGCTCAAACGGACGTTGCGCGGGATACGGGTGCGATAGACGCGGTCACCGAAATGTTGTCGAACCTCGGCTTCGACCTGGCGACTCAGGTTGTTCCGCAGGTCGACCATCGTCAACACGATTCCCTCGAGTTCGAGTCGCGGGTTCAGGTCTGCACGAACCAGGTCGGTCGTTTCGAGGAGTCGTGCAAGCCCCTCGAGCGCGTAGTACTCGCACTGCAGCGGGATCAACAGCGCATCCGCCGCCGTGAGTGCGTTGAGGGTCAGCAGGCCGAGCGAAGGGGGACAATCGATCAGGATGAACTCGAAACTGTCACGCAGTGGGTTGATCACCGAAGCAAGGCAGCGCTCGCGTTGATCTCGCGTCACGAGTTCGATCTCCGCCCCGACGAGGTCCGGACCGGACGGGAGCAGTTTCAGGAATCGAAGCTCGGTTTCGAGGATGGCCTCCGTGACCGTGCAATCTCCCATCAGCAGGTGATAGATGTGATGTATTGGTTTCGACACACCATACGCGCTGCTGGCATTCCCTTGGGGATCCAGATCGATCAAGAGGGTTCGCCGTTCGGAGGCCGCAAGACACGCAGCCAAGTTGACGGCGGTGGTCGTCTTACCGACGCCGCCCTTCTGATTCACCACAGCGATTACGCGACACTTCGACATCCCACCCCGCCCGGGACCACAGCGCGAGCAACTTAAGCGAAGCGAAGCCCTGCCGCTATGGCGATTCGCTGTCCCCGACTGAACGTTGCCCGAACCAAATGGATCGACGGATTCCCGATCCGGGGACCGAGTAGGGGCGAGTTCCGTGCTGGATCCAACCCGATCCAGGTTCGAAATGCGGGGGCTCTGCGCTAGAAGGAATGATCAGCCAGCCGCCTGCAAGCAACCATCGCTCGGCGAGTAGAGCCACAGCTTCGATCGGACCGACCGCTTGCGCTACCACGAGCGGTACGAGCGACGGCTCCAACGTCTCGATCCGCCCGAGGCGGGGGACCGCGTTGCGGATTTCGAGTTCCCGACAAGCGGCCCGCTGGAAGTGATGTCTGCGCTCCCGCGCCTCCACCAGTTCGATCGTTGTCTCCGGATGCGCGATCGCCAACGGCAGGCCCGGTATGCCGGCACCGGATCCTAAGTCGACGATCCGGTCGGGCCATCGACCCACCAATTGTCGAATCGCCGACCCGAGCGCGAGTGCGTCGACGATCAGGCGTTCGAGGATCTCGCCTTCGCTTCGGTGACCACTGAGGTTGATCCGGTCGCCCCACCGGGCGAGCAGGCCAGCAAGCGCGACGAGGCGAGCGGCTTGGTTGTCATTCAATCCGAGTTCGAGGTCGATTGGCCCGGACCGTATGATCGCCTGCAGTCTCTCGGGGTCAGGCAAGGCCGCGGGAGTGTGGCGTGTGATCGGAATGGATTCGTTCCCCGTGGAACGCCCGGCAGATGCACCCTTTTCAATTGCGTTCCACGTGGAACATTACCCATTGCTCGGAACGAGCAGCGACCCTGGCCGCGGCAAGTTCGTGGAACGCCGATCCCCTCTAGGAATTGGCCGACTTGGCTGCCTCAACGGCCTCGGCGTACTCGGCCGCGCCCTCCGGAACCACCACCACCTGCCGATACCGCCCGGTCCCGATGCTCATCGTGGCGATTCTGCCCTGATCTCGCAGAGCCATGTGGATGATCCGCCGATCCCGACCGTTCATCGGGTCGAGGGCAATCGCACGGCCCGCTTCGAGCGCTCGAGACGCCGCTCGAGACGCCAAACGCGTCAAGGAGTTCTCGCGATCAGCGGCCTCACCTTCCACGTCGATCACCACGCGCGGGCCCTCATCGAGCAACTGCTTCGATGCCTGGTTGGCCAGCAGCTGAAGAGCATCGATCGCACGGCCGTCACCGCCGCCCAGCTGACTGCTCGCCGGGCCACGGATCTGATAGACGAGGAAATCATCCTCGGCCGCTTCGGAAATATCGAAGTTCCCAAGTGCCATGCGCTCGATCACGCCGAGGATGAAGTCGCCCACCGGACCCACCGCGCCGGTCCGCGTACCCGTCGATTCGACTGCGACAGCCGCCGCTCCAGCAACCTCAGCGGGAATGGACTCTGCTTCCGCGCGAGCTTCTCTTGGCTTTCGAGCACCACGGTCGCCACGCTCCCGATCTCCCCGATCGCGGCCACGCTCCCGATCTCCCCCTCCGCGATTCCCGCGATCGCCTCGACCACGGCCCTCACGCTCACGACCCCTCGGTTCGTCGTCCCGGCCGCCATCCCCACCCGGCCGCAGCGGCTTTCGCGATCGCAAGTGCGCGACGACGACCGTTCGACCCACAGCTCCGAACACGGAACCGGCCGCAGCCACCGAAACACTCAGGTCGCTCGCATCCACGCCAAAAAACCGCGCTGCACTCGCGGTCGCATCACTGACACTCTCGCCGACAAACTCGTTGGCTTCCTGCTTTCGATCGTACATTCAAACTCCCTCGGTCGCCGGGCTCATGCCGCGGCCTGCATCCTGCTCCGGACGTAGAACTGGTGGCCGATACCCAGCACATTGCTGACCAACCAGTACAGGACCAGACCGGACGGAAAAGTGTAGGAAATGAAGAGCATCATGCCCGGCATCATGATCAACATCATCTTCGCCTGAGCGGGATCCATACCCACCTGTGGCGTCATCTTCTGCTGAACGTACATGCTGGCGGCCATCAGTACGGGCATCAACCGGATCGGAAAGTCTACACCGGGTAGTGTAAACAACGTAGCCGGCTGGGAAAGGTCGTTGATCCACAGGAAGAACGGCGCATGTCGCAAGTCGATCGAACTCTGCAGCGCATAGAAGAGCCCGATGAACACTGGCAGCTGCAGGACCATCGGAAGACAGCCGCCGAGCGGATTGACACCGGTCTCTCTATACAGCTTGAAGGTTTCCTCGGATTGCTTCTGTCTGTCGTCCTTGTACTTCGCCTGTAGTTCTTTGATGCGCGGCATCAGCTCGCGCATCTTTTCCGCCGATTTCATCTGCCGAGCCATGATGGGCCAGGTGGCGACGCGAACCATGATCGTGAGAACGATGATGGCGACGCCATAGTTCGGCACGAACCCATAGATCTGATGCAGCGCCCAGCCGAAAAAGTTCGTCAACGGGCCGACCCACGACCCGGCGTGACCCACCACGGCGGCCAGATCATGAGCGACCTCGGCCAGGACCGCGGGCTGTTTGGGCCCGAAAAACGCCGTGAAGACCCGCGACGTCGATTCCGCCGGCTGTAGCTCGATGCCCGACAATGTCAGGACCGCTGTCGCCGTCGTGCCCTTCGTCAAGGGCATCAACGTGACACCCGCTTCACTTCGATTCGCCGGCAGCAACAGCCCAGCGAAGTAGCTCATATCAAAGCCGGCCCATGCCACGTCCGCCGGAAAGGATGTGGGACCTTGGTCGCCGTCGCCGAAAATACGATCGAAGAAGCCCGGTGATCCGACGCTCGGAATCAACTCTCGCGTGACTTCCCCAGCGGCCAAAGTAACGAGGGCTATCTCCCTCCAATCCGGTCGGGCACTGACCGCCGCCGGGATGAGGATGCCGAACTTCGGCGAGACACTCGCCACGCTCCCGTTCGTGATCTCGACTGTGAGAGACATCGTGTAGTCGTCGCCGGGGCGCGCGTATCGCTTTCGGATCTCCACGCCCCCACGACGAAGCACGAAGATGACCTCCTCGTCATCCGCTCTCTCTACTTCGTACATCGCGGTCGATAGATCTCCGAGTCCGAGTTCGTCGAAGGGCGTCGCGAACGTCGCTGGCGAGCCCGGCGGCAGTTCGATCATATCCAGCACGACTTCCTGCCTCGGCGTCTCGAAGTAGCGCGTGAGCAACCATCGGCTCACCGTACCTCCGCGGTTGCTCAGGCGAACACGCGCGACATCGCTACTGAGTTCACCCTCCCATAGATCCACTTCGGCTGTCTCAGTGGCTCGGCTGGCGTCGGACGCCGCGCCTGAAGCCGCTGCCGCTGGGACCTCGTCAGCAGGCTTCTGCGCTGGCTCCGGCGAGTCTTTTTCACCACGCAGATCGGTCGGTGCGTCGGCCACCACGCGCCCCGACGTCGCGCGTCGCTGTGGAGCAACCACATTCTCCTGCCAGGCCAGCCACCCAGAGAAGACCGCCATCGACAGCGCGAATGCAAGTATGAGATTGCGATCCAACTCTTCCCCTCACGGCACCGGGTCGTAGCCACCGGCGTGAAAGGGATGACAACGGGCGAGCCTGCGTGACGCCATTGCAACTCCGCGCAGTCCCCCGTGGCGCTCGATTGCTTCGGCGGCGTAGCAGGAACAACTCGGTTCGAACCGGCACGCCGGGCCCAGCAAAGGAGAAACGAATCGGTGCCAAGTCCGAAGAATGCTGATCAGCAAGCGGGCTACCAGACCCGAACGTCCAGGCTGAGGCTTCGGAGCTTCCGACTCGTCCGGTCCGATTGACTGGCCAGCATGCGATTTCGTCATTGCGAACCCTTGGTTCCGCCTAGTCGAAGCGGACCCACCGCGAGGGCCGTCAGCGCCTCACCGATCTCGTGGCCAGTCAGTTTGGCGGCCGGTACGCGCGCAATGACCACGATATCCACATCCGGAGCAAGGTCTTTGCGGGACTTCCTGAACCATTCACGAGCACATCGCTTCACGCGATTGCGCACAACGGCGTTTCCTACCTTGCGACTGGCGCTGATTCCGAGGCGGCACGCGCCCACCTTCGAGCCAGGACCGGCAGTCGTTGCCAGCATCACGAACGCGGTGTTGGACGCCCGACGTCCATGCCGGGAAACTCGTCGAAAGTCGCGGGACTCTCGCAATCGATCCGAGGGGCGGTACGGACCGGAAGCGACTGCCATCACTATTTCGACGCTACGGTGACCACCAGGCGTTTTCGGCCCTTCGACCGCCTGCGGCTCAGAACGGCCCGTCCGGCGCGGGTTTTCATTCTCTCACGGAAACCGTGCTTCCTGAGCCGCTTGGTTCGGCTCGGCTGATACGTTCTCTTCATGGCGGGTGCCTTTGTTCCGGCAATGCCGGCTCTCGTTCATGACTGTCGCTGATGCGAATGGATCTCGAATTCCGCGATCCAGTAATGGCTCTACGCCGGGCTCGGCCGTCGCTGCCTGACTTCCATCGCCGCGGGGGCTTCAGATCGCTCGACCCTTGGACCACTTCGAGTCGAACACTGAGCGATGACTCGTCCGTCCTGAACCGGGGCCGCGGGAATCTAGCCGTGTGAATCCGGCGCCGCCATCCATCTGCACGGATCTGGCTCTTTGCCGCCTACGAGCGACGCATCCTACTCGCTCGCGAACGTACTGTGATCGATCCGCCGTGGTAAGATGCAGCCTTACCCAAGATCATCAGTGCCCCTGCCCGCACTCCAAGCCACTCCATCGTTGTTCGAGAGGCAAGAGGACAAGCTGGGATGCAACGAGGTCCGACTTTTCCAACTACCAGTTAGCCTAGTTTTGTCGGTCGATCTGACCCCTGTTACTACTACTATCCAACGTGAAATCTCAAATGGGAATAGAGCAGGGATGAAACTCAAGATCTCCAAGATGGAACTCCAGAAGGGCCTTGGGCGGATCCAGGCCATCGTCGAGAAGCGGAATTCGATGCCTATTCTGGCAAACGTTCTGCTCGAGGCCGAAACCGGGTCGGAGGGAGGTCGCCTCCGGCTCGCCGCGACCGATCTGGAGGTCGGCGTGCGGGCACAGCATCCGGCATCAGTCGAGAAGGCCGGTGGTCTGACTGTCGCGGCGAAGAAGTTGTTCGAGATTGTGCGAGAGCTGCCCGACGAGGAGATTTCTCTCGAAGCGACTGCAAATTCGTATCTGGACATCCGGTGTGGACGATCGCGGTTCACGCTCGCAGGCACCGCTGCAGAGGAATACCCCACGCTCCCTGAGTTCTCTCCGGAAGCGACCGTGCGAGTGCCTTCCGAGGCCCTGTCCGCGATGGTGGAGCGGACGATGTACGCGGCTTCCGTGGATGAAACCCGATACAACCTCAACGGGGTCTATCTCGAGGTATTGGCGGCGACAGGGAAACTCCGGATGGTCGCAACGGATGGCCATCGCCTGGCGCTCGTCGATCGTGAAGTTCCTGGCGATCTCTCCGCGCTCGGGAACGGAGTCATCATCCCGCGAAAGGGGCTGACGGAGCTCAAGCGCCTATTGGACGAA
Organism: bacterium; assembly: GCA_031413515.1. Lineage (GTDB taxonomy): Bacteria > Myxococcota_A > UBA9160 > UBA9160 > UBA4427 > TMED88. The sequence continues at coordinate 3,867 of JANOFF010000119.1, read as the reverse complement.
GATGAGGCTGAGGAGGTCGAGATCGGCTTCGAGGGCAGCAGCGGTCTGGCGCGGAAGGGCGACGTCACGCTCGTGATGCGTCTCATCGAGGGCGAATTTCCCAACTATCAGCAAGTCATCCCATCCGAGGTGACGGTGCAGTTGGTGGTCCCGACGGACCAACTCGTCCAGGCTCTGAGGCGCGTCGTCCTGCTGTCATCTGAGCGGAGCCGCGCGGTAAAACTCGACCTCACCGAGGGTCGTCTCGTGGTGTCGTCGAACAACCCCGACCTTGGCGACGCCAGCGACGAACTCGACGTCGAGTACTCGGGAGAGGGCGTGCGGATGGGATTCAACGCTCGCTACCTCCTCGATGCCCTTGGCGGACTCCACGCAAAAGAGGTTCGTCTGGGTCTCCAGAACGACCTCTCCCCCGCCCAAATCAAAGCCACCAACGACGATGACTCGCTCGCCGTCGTGATGCCGATGCGCCTGTAGCAATCCGAGAGACGAAGCGGCCGCGCTGTACTCGATCCGCTGACGCGCCGATCTTCTATCTATCTACAAGCCCTCGCGTTGGTTCGACCGTCTTCTCGACCACGAGCCGACGGACGCCCGCAGCCCCCGATAGAACAGCTGCCTTCGCGCCCATCAACACCACCAAGCGCGACGAATCCCCCATTTTCATATCTTTACGGCCCCCCGCCACTCGGGTACCTTGCCGCGGCACCCAACGCGGTAGGCGCCGGGTCGAGTTCGAGCTGTCGGCTGTCGAAGGCGGCTCGTGACAGCGCCGCAGTCGTGGCCGTCCCAAACAGCTGCCCGACTTACGAGTGACCATGCCCTGAGCCTGGAAACGCCGGACCAATCCACGCAACGGTACTCCCCCCGCGCCTGAATCTGTAGAACGAGTAGCGGACCATCCGTCCGCTCCACTCGATAGAGAGACATCCGAGCAGTGGCCTACGACGCGAGTTCGATCGAAGTCCTCGAAGGCCTCGAACCGGTCCGAAAGCGACCGGCGATGTACATCGGTACGACGGGACCAGAGGGTCTTCACCATCTCGTCTATGAGATCGTCGACAACTCCATCGACGAGGCACTCGCCGGCTTCTGCACCCACATCCAGATCGCCATCCACCCCGACAACTCGATCACTGTGGATGACAACGGTCGCGGCATTCCCGTCGACCTGCATGCCGGCGAGAATCGATCGGCAGCCGAAGTGGTGCTCACCACCCTCCACGCCGGGGGCAAGTTCGACGAGAACAGCTACAAGGTCTCTGGAGGGTTGCACGGCGTCGGTGTGTCCGTAGTCAACGCCCTCTCCAGACTCCTCATTCTTCTCGTGAAACGGGAAGGAAAGGTCTGGCGCCAGACTTACCAGCGTGGAGTCCCCGATGCACCGCTCGAGTCCGTGGGCGAGGCCAACTCGACGGGCACCCGCATCACCTTTCATCCCGATCCCCAGATCTTCCCCGTCACGGAGTTCTCGTTCGACATCCTGTCGCAGCGTTTGCGCGAGTTGTCATTCCTGAACGCCGGTGTCCGGATCGTCATCGAGGACGAGCGCAACGACAAGCGTCACGACTTCTGTTACGAGGGCGGGATCATCTCGTTCGTCGAACACCTGAACGACAAGCGTCAACCGCTCCACGACGCGCCCATCTTCATCAGCGATTCGCGTCCCTTGACAGAGCGAGCGGGAAACTCCGAGGTCGGCGTCGAAATCGCGCTCCAGTACAACGACTCGTACAACGAAGCGGTCTACTCGTTCGCGAACAACATCAACACCGTCGAGGGAGGTAGCCATCTCGTCGGTTTCCGCACCGCGCTCACGCGGACCATCAATCGTTATATCCAGAACCACTACAAGGGCAACGCCAAGGGCGACAAGCCCGTGGTCACGGGTGACGATCTCCGCGAAGGACTGACCGCTGTCATCAGCGTCAAGCTCCCGCAGCCGGAGTTCGAGGGACAGACCAAGACGAAGCTCGGAACCAGCGAGGTGCGCGGCATCGTCGAGGCGGTGCTTTACCAGAAACTCTCCGAGTACCTCGAAGAGAATCCGAAAGTCGCGCGACCACTCATCGACAAAGTCGTGGACGCCGCGAAGGCACGCGAAGCGGCCCGAAAGGCGCGGGACCTCGCGCGGCGAAAAGGCGCGCTCTCCGATTTCAGTCTGCCCGGCAAGCTGGCCGACTGTCAGGAACGGGACCCGGCCAAGTGCGAGCTGTTCATCGTCGAGGGCGACTCCGCCGGTGGTACCGCGAAGCAGGGACGTTCACGAGCCACGCAGGCGATCCTGCCCATCCGCGGAAAGATCCTCAACGTCGAACGAGCACGACTCGATCGCATGCTCGCCAGTGTTGAGATCCAGGCGCTGATCGCGGCACTCGGTTGCGGAATCGGCTCCGACTTCGACATCACGAAGGCCCGCTATCACCATGTCATCATCATGACGGACGCGGACGTCGACGGATCGCACATCCGTACTCTGCTGCTGACGTTCTTCTTCCGGCAGATGCGTCCGCTGATCGAAGCGGGTTACCTCTACATCGCCCAGCCTCCCCTCTTCAAGGCGAAGCGCGGCAAGCGCAGCCGGTACCTCAAAGACGAGTCGACACTCGAAGACTACCTGCTCGATCTCGGGCTCACAGACATCAACGTGGGCGTATCGGGCATACCGCTTCCCGCTGAATCGCTCCGAGACCTGTTGAAGAACGCGAGCACGCGCAAACGCTCACTCGATCGCTTCAGGATCCGTCTCTTCGACGAACGAATCATCGACGCGGCAGTGACGATCGGTCTTCCGACGGAAGCCGACCTCCGTGACGAACGGCGTCTGCTCGATGCAGTCGGCCCGCAGATCCAGGCGCAGTTCGATCTCATCGCCGGAGCGGACGCCGGACGCATCGCGTGGTCGACGGAGATCGATCGGGACAACGACGCCCACCGACTCGTAGCCAAGCTACGTCGCGGGGGTCAGGAGCTGCGCACCGCGATCGATCTGGGTTGTCTCCGGAGCCCCGACTTCCAACGCATGCAGCGCTGCCAGGCTCGCCGCATGGAGATCGCAGCGCCTCCCTATGCGCTGCGTTCGGGCGATGCTGTCGCCGCGGATTTCGCCGACGATACGAGCCTCCTCGCGAGCATTCTGGCGCGTGGCAGCAAGGGCATGACGATCCAGCGATACAAGGGTCTTGGCGAGATGAATCCCGATCAACTCGCGGACACGACGATGAGCGTGGCGAACCGGGTGCTTCTCCAGGTTCGAGTCGAGGATCTGGTCGAAGCAGACGACGTATTCACCACCTTGATGGGAGAGGTGGTCGAGCCCCGACGTCGATTCATCGAAGACAATGCCCTGAACGTCGAGAATCTCGATGTCTGACGAAGCGAGCAGCCGCAGGGATCTGCGCCACCAACAGTGTGTGGGCGCAGACCGACACCGCGAACCTCGCCGGGTCGGAACGATAGGACGACAGAGTGCCCGACGAACCGACTGACGAGATCGACGACGACGGTGGCGAGGACGACGGCGGGATTCCCGCCGGCGGAGGCGGCACGGCCGGTATCAGTATCGAAGACGAGGTACGGAGTTCATTCCTCGCGTACTCGATGTCCGTCATCATCAGCCGCGCCCTTCCCAAGGTCGAGGACGGACTGAAGCCGGTCCATCGTCGCATCTTGTACGCCATGCAGCAGGAAGGTCTGCTGCCGAACCGCGCATACTCGAAGTCGGCCGGTGTCGTGGGCGAGGTCCTCAAGCACTATCACCCGCACGGAGACACCGCCGTATACGATTCGATGGTGCGGATGGCCCAGGACTTCTCACTCCGGTATCCGCTCGTCGACGGCCAGGGGAACTTCGGATCGGTGGATGGC
>JANOFF010000118.1:0-23072 GCA_031413515.1 bacterium | reverse complement strand
GGTGTCGTGGGCGAGGTCCTCAAGCACTATCACCCGCACGGAGACACCGCCGTATACGATTCGATGGTGCGGATGGCCCAGGACTTCTCACTCCGGTATCCGCTCGTCGACGGCCAGGGGAACTTCGGATCGGTGGATGGCGACTCGGCGGCCGCGTACCGGTACACCGAAGCCCGCCTCGCACAGATCGCCGAGGAGATGCTGCGCGACATCGATCGCGAGACCGTCGACTTCGCGCCGAACTTCGACGGCCAGATGGAGGAGCCGACGGTCCTGCCGACGCGGTTCCCGAATCTGCTCGCGAACGGTTCGTCGGGTATCGCGGTCGGGATGGCGACGAACATCCCGCCGCACAACCTGCGTGAACTCACCGAAGCGATAGTTCTCGAGGCCCGGAATCCAGACTGCACGGTGGATGACTTGATTGCGCTGATGCCGGGGCCCGACTTCCCGACGGGTGCCCTGCTGTGCGGGAACGAAGGCGTTCGCAGCTACTACCAGACGGGCCGGGGGCATCTGGTGCTTCGAGCAACCGCCGGCTTCGAAGAGACCAAGCGCGGTCCACGAATCGTCGTGACGGAGATCCCGTATCAGGTCAACAAATCCATGCTGATCGAACGCATGGCGGATCTGGTTCGTGAGGGACGCATCCAGGGAATCACCGACCTGCGCGACGAGTCGAGCCGGGAGGGCATGCGGATCGTCATCGAGCTGCGACGCGACGTCGCAGAGGACGTCATCCTCAACCAGCTCTACAAGATGACTCCGCTCCAGACGACGTTCGGTGTCAATCTGCTCGCGCTGGTGAACGGTCGTCCGCAGACACTCGGCCTGAAAGAAGCGATGCGGCTGTTCGTCGAGTTCCGCAAGGAAGTCGTGATCCGCCGCACGATCTACGACCTCGCCCAGGCCGAAGCGCGCGCACACATCCTCGAGGGCTTCATGATCGCCCTCGACAACCTCGATGCGATCATCGCGCTGATCCGCGAGTCCGACGACGCGAACACGGCGCGTGATCAGATGATTATCCGCTTCGGTCTTTCGGAACGCCAGGCGATGGCAATTCTCGAGATGCGGCTCCGCTCGCTGACCGCCATGGAACGTCAGAAGATCATCGACGAGGTCGAGGCGCTTCGGGCGAAGATCGCCGATCTCAAGGGATTGCTCGCGAGCGACGAACGCATCCTCGACCTGGTCCTCACCGAACTCCGCGAAGTCAACGAACGGTTCGGTGACGAGCGACGGACCCAGATCGTGGATGCCGTCGAGGGCATCACCAACGAGGACCTGATCGTCGAGGAGGACATGGTCGTCACCCTGTCGCACCTCGGTTACATCAAGCGCAATCCCGTCACCCTCTATCGCGCGCAGCGCCGCGGCGGGAAGGGGGCGCGCGGGATGGAGACACGGGACGAGGATTTCGTCCGGCATCTCGGTGTCGCGTCCACTCACGCGTTCCTGCTGTTCTTCACCAACAAGGGCCGTTTGCACTGGCTCAAAGTCCACGCGCTGCCGCAGCTCGGACGGGCCGCCAAGGGCAAGGCGATCATCAACGTCATCGCGTTGGCGGAGGACGAGCGGATCGAGGCGATGCTCCCCGTTCGGAGCTTCGAGGACGTCGGGAACGACGAGTACGTGATCCTGGCCACGCGGAAGGGTGTCGTGAAGAAGACGGCGTTGAACGCCTATGCGAATCCGCGCAAGGCGGGGATCATCGCCGTGAATCTATCCGAAGGAGACGAGTTGATCTCTGCCGGCCGGACGAACAGTCAGAACAAGGTGCTGATCGCGACACGGACGGGCAAAGCGATCCTGTTCGACGAGACTGACGTCCGCCCGATGGGACGCACCGCGACCGGAGTCCGAGGTATCGCGTTGGCCGACGGGGATGCCGTCGTCGGGATGGAGGTCATCCACCCGGATGCGACGATCCTGACCGTCACCGAGAACGGCTATGGGAAGCGTACGCCGCTCGACGACTACCGGACGCAGAAGCGCGGCGGCCAGGGGATCATCAATATCAAGACCAGCGAGCGCAACGGTCAGGTCGTGGGTGTTGCGCAGGTCGTCGACGCCGACGACGTCATGCTGATCACCGATGGCGGCAAGGTGCTGCGCTGCCCGGTCAGGGGCATTTCGACGATGGGTCGCGCCACCCAGGGTGTCCGGATGATGGATCTCTCCGAAGGCGAGCACCTCGTCGCGATGGCACGCCTCGATGAGGGGGACGACAGCAGCGAGTCGAACGGGATCGATGGGGGTTCCAGCGATCCGGAGAGTGACGGTGAAGGCCGCGAAGCAAGCGACATCCCCGGAATCGATGGCGACTGACACTGGCGGACAGCGGGCAAGGAGCCGCAAGAAGTCGGCCGCGAGGCGTCCCACGAAGCGCTCCGAGGAGGCGTTTCGCAACGCGAAACGCGTGATCCCCGGCGGCGTGAACAGCCCCGTCCGCGCATTCGGGTCCGTCGGTCTGACACCGCGGTTCATCGCGCGCGCCAGGGGATCGCGGATCTGGGATGTCGATGGCAACGAATACATCGACTACGTCGGTTCGTGGGGGCCGATGATTCTCGGCCACGCGCATCCGGCCGTACTGAAGGCCGTGCGCGAGGTGATGGTGCGCGGAACGAGTTTCGGTGCGCCGACCGAACTCGAGACGCGGCTCGCCGAAGCGATCCGCCGGGCGATGCCGTCGATCCAACAGATCCGCATGGTGTCGTCGGGGACCGAGGCCACCATGAGCGCGATCCGCCTGGCGCGCGGTGTCACCGGGCGACCGCGCGTCCTCAAGTTCGATGGCTGTTACCACGGCCATTCCGATGGGCTGCTCGTCGGAGCGGGCAGCGGCGTGGCAACACTGGGCATCCCGGGATCGCCAGGCGTTCCGTCGGCGATGGCGGAACTGACCGTGCAGGCGCCTTTCAACGATCTCGAGGCGGTGTCCGCTGCGTTCATGCGCTGGCCGGACGAGATCGCCTGCGTGATCGTCGAGCCGGTCGCCGGCAATATGGGCTGTGTGCCTCCGATACCGGGATTCCTGCCCGGCCTTCGAGAACTCTGCGATCGCCACGGCGCTCTGTTGATATTCGATGAAGTGATGACGGGTTTCCGCGTGGCGCATGGGGGCGCGCAGAAGCTTTTCCGCGTGAAGCCGGATCTGACGTGTCTCGGGAAGGTGGTCGGCGGTGGATTGCCCGCGGCCGCGTATGGGGGCCGCAAAGACCTGATGGGACGGATCGCGCCAGCGGGCGACATCTACCAGGCCGGCACGCTGTCCGGAAATCCGCTCGCGATGGCGGCGGGCCTGGCGACCCTCGAGCGGCTCGAGGCGCCGGGCGTCTACGAGGTCCTCGAAGACAGAACGCGGGCACTCGTCACGGGCCTCGAGACACTGGCGGCAGAGGCCGGCGTCGCGTTCAGTGCCAGCGCGATCGGGGGAATGTTCGGGTTCTTCTTCCATCCCGGTCCGGTGAAATCTTTCGCGGACGCGCGACGAAGCCACGCCGAACGCTTCAAGGTCTTCTTCGCCGCGATGCTCGAGGGCGGGATCTATCTGGCGCCCTCTGCCTACGAGGCGGGATTCATGTCACTCGCGCATCGGCAAAAGGACATCGATCGCACCCTCGAGATCGCCCGCAATGCGTTGTTGCGCAGCGCGCGCGTCCGTTGAGTGGTCCGCGGGAGTCGGCTATGATGCGCGCCGATTTGGCGGGCTGAGAACGCGTATCTGTGCGCCGTTGTTAGAGAAATGTTCGTGAAATCGCGCTTTCGGGGCCCGCCGGAATGACTCGATCGAGTGGCGATCCAGGGAGCGGAAACGAAGGCTCCTCCGGGCTGCCAGGCAACCGTCGGTACAAGAAGATCGCGACCTCATCGGGGTCGCAAACCGGCCGCGCCTATCAGGGTGCCATGGAGTCGGTCTTCGCGATCATCATCGCGGCGGGTGCGGGATACTGGCTGGATTCGCGCTTCGAGACCTCGCCGCGCTGGCTGGTCGTCGGGGCAATCGTGGGTTTCGCGGCCTTCGTGCTGCGCCTCGCGCGAATGGCGAAGCTGATCGAGGATCCGGCGGAAAAAACCGGGCAGTCCAACGGCGAACCAGAGTCGGGCGAGAGCAAGAGACAAGAAGAGGATCGGCGCGAGTAGCGCCCCAACGAGACACGATGAAGCTCGAGCGCGTCGAAAGGCTGAATCTGGGCCTCAGTGCCGGTGCCGTCGCGGCGTCCTACGCGCTGTCGACTCCGCAATTCGCGACGGCTGTTGCACTCGGCGCGTGCCTCGAGGCGATGAACTTCGGGGCTCTTCTTCGAGGCGCCCGGCTGTTCTTCGCCGGAGACATCCAGGGTGCCGGACCTTGGGTCGGCGCTTTCACGCTCCGCTTCGTCCTGCTGGGCGCGGGCATTTTCACCTTTCTGCAACTCGGCGCCGACCCCGTCGCGCTGCTGGTCGGGTTGTCGATCGCGATGCCGGCCGTCCTGATCGACGCGTGGATCCACCGACCGCCCGTCGTGGATCCGAGCAGTTTGCCCGCACTCGACCCGGAAGATGAAAGCTGGGAGCGTTGGAGCGTCTGGCGCGTGGCCGAAGTGGCACCGCGCCAGGACGCCGCCGACGTGACCAGCGTCGCAGAGATCGAGCACTGCCAGCAGTCGAACGGGGTGGCCCCCCGTTCGACCAGGGATGACCGATGAATCTGTTCACTTGGCTCGAGCACAACATCCACGTGCCGTGGGTCGTGTCGTCTGCGCTGTTCACGATCGCGCTGCTGGTGATCGGCGGGCTCAGCGTCCGCCGCGCGGTCACGCATGGGGGCGGCGTGCTGCCCGACGAGGGCGTCTCCGTCCGCAACATCCTCGAGGTGCTCATCGAGTTCCTGATGGATCTCGGGCGGACGACGATGGGCGAGCACGCGCGCCAGTACTTCCCCGTGGTCGGGACGATCTTCCTCTTCGTGCTCGTCTCGAACCTGATGGGTCTCGTCCCGGGCCTTGCGGGCGCGACGGCCGACGTGAACGTGACGGTCGCCTGGGGGCTGATCTCCTTCGGCGTGTACAACTACGTCGGGATCAAGACGCACGGCTGGAAGTACATCTACCAGTTCATGGGCCCAGCTCTGTGGAATCCCACCATCGGCGGCAAGCACTACCATGTTCGGCCGCTTGCGGTCATCTTTCTGCCGCTGGAGATCGTCCTGCATCTGGCGCGAATCGTGACGCTCGGCGTCCGCCTTCTCGCGAACATGTATGCCGACCACATGGTCGTCATGGTGTGGATCGGGCTCGTCCCGATCGTGATCCCCGCGATCTTCATGGGCCTTGGGATGCTGGTCAGCTTCCTCCAGGCCTTCGTGTTCTCCCTCCTGACGATGATCTACATCGGCCAGGCGCTCGAGGAAGCGCACTGAGGCGGGACACAAAGCCCTGATCGGCTGGCCGCAAGACCGCGGACCGGCCGCTCGAATCGTCACCTCGAATTCCTCACAAGGAAAGGAAAGCTCCACCATGCGCAAGTTCGCCAAGCTTCTCATCTGGACGATCTTCTTCATCGCTGCTCCGGCCGTGGCCTTCGCGGAAGGTGCTGGAGCCGGCGACGGCCTCGGACCAGGTCTCGGTGCCGGCCTCGCCATCGGTCTTGCCGGCCTCGGCTGCGGGATCGGTCAGGGCCTCACCGCGGGCAACACGACTGCCGGCATCGCGCGCAACCCGGGCGCGGCGGGCAACATGTTCGTCAATTTCATTCTCGGTATGGTGCTGATCGAATCGATCGCGATCTACGGGCTGGTGATCGCATTCATTCTGTCGGGCAAGATCTGATCGCGACCGACCGCGTTTCTCATCGTCCGGGGCGTTGATCATCCGCGCCCCGGACCGATTGAGGCGCCGGGCGGAAGCCAGAGGTGGGCCTCACCCCGTTCACGGCCCACCCCATGCCCGTGCCTCCGCCCGGCGACTCGGCCCCCGCCAACCCCCGGTCCCGTTAGAGGGGCGTGGCGGGGCGTCGTCCGAAGACGACGTTCGTGAGTGCTCTTGAGCAAGCCGCATGCCACGTTGTTCGACTCCGCGCAGCGGCGCGTGGCGCTGCTCGCGCGGGTTCGCGCCGATTCGCCGCGAGCGGTGAGCCCGGGAGTTCTCCGAACGCACGTCAACGCGCGTGCTCGGCGATCGACGCTCGTGTGTGACCGTGCAAGACTGCCCGTCGTGGACCTCCGCGCCCGATCCCGGAGCCGACTTGGCGCCCGGTAGACTGATCGCCATCGAAGGCATCGACGGGGCGGGCAAGACGACGCAGGTCGATCTTCTCGTCGCCGCGATGCGCGCCAGCGGCTGCGAAGTCATCGCCACCAAAGAGCCGACCTCGGGTCCGCACGGTCAGCGGATCAGGCAGCTGTCCACTGCCGGGAAGGCGCCCTCACCGAGCGAGCAGCTCGAGCTGTTCTGCGCCGATCGTGCGCAACACGTCCGCGAGTTGATCGGGCCGGCCCTGGCCCGAGGCGCCAGCGTGGTGACCGATCGTTACTACCTCTCGAACGTCGCCTATCAGGGCGCGGCGGGTCTCGATCCGGCCGCGATCCTCGCGCGCAACGAAGCCGACTACCCGATCCCCGACGCGGTGGTGTTGATCGTCGTCGAGCCTGGCGAGGGACTGCGCCGCGTGCGAGCGCGAGGCGGAGAACTGAACCAGACCTTCGAGCAGGAGGACTTCCTGCAGAAAGTCGCGGCGGTCTTCGCCACGCTGTCACGTCCGTACCTGCACCGGGTCGACGGCGCACAGTCGCCCGAGCGAGTCCACGCGGATGTTCGCCGGGCGCTCGCGGGTCTCGTCGACTTCGACGTGCACTGAGACAGCGTCGTCGGTGACTGCGTGATGCCGCGAGCCACGCAGCGCGTCGATCGGGACTAGAAGAAGAAGCCGCCTTCGTCGTCTCGTTCACGGGGATCGCGGACTGGAATCGGCGGGTTCGCGACGCTCAGAGCTGCGCGGCGCCAGAGTTCGAAGCCACCGAACAGCACCGCGATCGTCGACGGCACGACGATCCAGGCCGGAGTGTGATCACCTGCCGCGTTGAAGCCGGGAACCGGAACTTCCTCAGCGAGATCCGCCGCGAGCAGGTGCACGGCCGCGAAGCCCCCGGCCAGCAGCATCGCGGCCAGAACGGATCCCGATCCGAGTCGCGCGAGCGCGAGCAGGGCTCCGAGGATCAGGGCAGAAGCGAGGGGAACCAGCGCATCGCCCGGTGCACCCGACGCGGGGAAGTGGACGATCGAGTAGAGGACCGCGGTGACGAGTGCGCCGCGCGCGCGCCCCATCCGGGCGACCAGCCCCTGCAACACGACTCCGTAGAAGAAGAATCCTTCGATGACGGGGCTGAGTCCGACCGCCACGATGACGGTCTGGATCGCCGCATATGCCGAATCGGTCCTCGTCATCTCGACGATCTGCTCGCGCAGCTCCGCGAACTCGGGCGACGGCGGCACGATCAGGCGTACCCAGTTGTCGATCTCACTGACGACGATCACGACCGGCAACAGGCACAGCAGCGGAACGATGAGCCTCGGCGAGAATCCGCGCAGACCGATTCGCTCGGTGTGGGGCGGCGGCACTCGTCGTGCCGCAACGGCCGCAACCCCGCCGAGTCCCACCACCTGCCCGATCCCGGCGGCGGCGATGAAGGGCAGTTCGCCGAGCAGACTGACCATGATGGCGGTCGCGAACAGGGCGGCCAGCGTCAGCATGAAGGCCGCGAACGGTCCGGGGAAAACCTCGTCGGTTGGCTGCATGACGAACGGTGTCCGGGCTTGCGGCGGAGGCATGGGGGTCTCTTCGGTTCTTCAGCGGACCAACGAAAGGAGCGGGGCCAGGTAGGCGCCCGTGTGGGACCGGCTCTCCGCGGCCACTCGCTCGGGAGTCCCGGCGATGACGATCTCGCCTCCCGCCGCACCTCCATCGGGCCCGAGGTCGATGACGTGGTCCGCGCACTTGATGACGTCGAGATGATGCTCGATCACAACGACTGTATTGCCCCGTTCCACCAGCCGCACCAACAAATCGACGAGGCGTGCCACATCGGAGAGATGCAGGCCGGTCGTCGGTTCATCGAGCAGGTAGAGGGTGCGTCCGGTGCCGCGCCGCGCCAGTTCGCGCGCCAACTTCACGCGTTGCGCCTCGCCGCCGGACAACGTCGTGGCCGGTTGTCCGACCCGCAGATAGTCGAGCCCCACGTCGTGAAGCGCCTCGAGGGGGCGCCGCACCTTCGGCACATTCGTCAACAGCGCGAGCGCCTCTTCGACCGTCATCTCGAGCACGTCAGCGATATTGCGACCGCGGTAGGTGATCTCGAGCGTCTCGCGCTCGTAGCGTCGGCCGCCGCAGATCTCGCAGGCGACGAACAGATCGGGCAGGAAGTGCATCTCGACTCTGATCTGGCCAGCGCCCTCGCAGGCCTCGCAGCGCCCCCCTGGCACATTGAACGAGAATCGCCCCGCGTCGTATCCCCGCGCCCGCGCTTCGGGAACATGCGCGAACAGCTGACGGATCCCGTCGAACGCGCCGGTATACGTGGCCGGATTGGAGCGCGGCGTGCGCCCGATGGGCGATTGATCGACATCGATCACTTTGTCGATCCGATCCGCGCCCTCGAGCGAGTCGAATTCGCCGGGAACTTCGAGAGCACCATGCAGCCGGGCCGCGAGAGCACGCTGCAGTGTGTCGTTGATCAACGTCGACTTGCCAGAGCCGGAGACGCCCGTCACGACGGTCAGCACGCCGAGGGGCAGGACCAGTTCGAGATCTTTCAGGTTGTGGCTGCGTGCACCGCGGAGCGTGATGAACTCGCTCGCGACCCGCCGCCTGGCGGGGACCGCGATGGCGTGGCGTCCCGCGAGCCAGGCGCCTGTGGGTGATCGCGAATCCTCGGCGAGATCGCTCGGCGTGCCGCTGGCCACGACCTCGCCTCCGTGGATTCCGGCCCCCGGCCCCATGTCGATCACGTGATCCGCCGCGCGGATCGTCGCCTCGTCGTGCTCGACCACCACGACACTGTTCCCGGCATCACGCAACTTCGCGAGGCTGGCCAGCAGCAGATGGTTGTCTCGGGCGTGCAGGCCGATCGAGGGTTCGTCCAGGATGTAGAGGACACCGAGCAGCGACGAACCGATCTGCGTTGCGAGGCGGATCCGCTGTGCTTCTCCGCCGGACAGGCTCGCGGTGGGGCGGTCGAGGGTCAGGTACTCGAGACCGACATCGACCAGGAAGGCGAGCCGCTCGCCGATCTCGGCGAGCACGCGATCAGCGGCTTCACGTCGCGCTGCACCCGAGACCACGACGCTCGCGAGGAACCTGCGCACCTCACCGATGGTCCGCGCGCACAGTTCGTGGATCGCGACACCGCCTACACGCACATGTCGTGCTTCGACCCGCAGCCGCGAACCGTTGCAATCGCTGCACGTTGCCGACGTCTGGTAGCGCTCGAGTTTCGTGTCCTCGCGACGCTCGAGATCGTCGAGCACACCGGCCCAGGGCCGTCTGATGCGGTTGGTTCGCGCGCGTCCCGTGCGGGTCGGTTCGACTCCCACCGAGAATGCGATCGGCTCGTCGATTCCCTCGAGGACGGCCCTCTGCACAGCGATCGGCAGCTGGCACCACGGCGTGTCGAGTGCGACTTCGAAATGTCGAGCCACATCGGCCAGGACCTGCGCGTAGTAGCGCGCATGGCGCTTCGCCTGCCACGGCGCGATCGCGTCGCGCAGCGGCGCATCGGCGTCAGGGACGACGCGCCCGGCGTCGAAGCGCTGTCTCGAGCCGAGGCCACTGCAGGCCGGGCACGCGCCCGCCGGATTGTTGAACGAGAACATGCGCGGTGCGATCTCGGGAAAGGAAATTCCGCAAGTCACGCACGCGCTCGTACGCGAAAGCAGCCACTCGTCGGATCCGCCGCTGTCGCTACGCTCGACGAGCAGGATCGCCAATCCATCGGCCAGCTCGAGGGCAGATTCGAGCGAAGCCCCGAGTCGTGCGCGCACCCGCTCGCGCACGATCAGACGATCGATCACCGCCTCGATGTCGTGATGCTTGTGGCGGTCGAGCTTCACATCCTCCGAGAGATCGCGGATCTCGCCGTCGATGCGGGCCTGCACGTAGCCCCGACGCTGCAGATCCTCGAGCTCCTTGCGATACGCGCCGCGGCGTCCCCGGACCAGCGGTGCGAGTACCTGGACACGCGTTCCCTCGGCGAGCCCGAGCACACGATCGATCATCTGCGTGACGGTCTGCCGCGCGATCGGAGCCCCGCAGCCCGGGCAGTCGGGTTCGCCGGTTCGCGCATAGAGGAGTCGCAGGTAGTCGGCGATCTCGGTCGTCGTGCCGACTGTGCTGCGCGGGCTGCGGCCGAGCGAGCGCTGCTCGATGGCGAGCGCGGGCGACAATCCCTCGATCGAATCGACGTCGGGCTTCTCGAGCTGGTCGAGGAATTGCCTCGCGTACGACGAGAGCGACTCCACGTAGCGGCGCTGTCCCTCGGCGTACAGCGTGTCGAAGGCCAGGCTCGACTTGCCGGAGCCGGATGGGCCCGTGATGACGACGAGTCGGTTGCGCGGAAGCGTGACGTCGATCCCGCGCAGGTTGTGGGTGCGAGCGCCCCGCACCACGATCGAGTCATGCTCCGCGCTCGCTCGCAGTGCCGGGATCTCGTCGAGCAGCCGGGTCGTCCGGATCGGCGCGGGACCGGGTTCCGGCCCCGGAGAGTCCACGATCAGGGCCCGCCGGTGCCGGTGACGGATTCGATCCGGTTCCGTTCCGCGTACAGGCCCTTGCGCGACACGTAGGTCTGTTTGCGCAGGCTCTCGAGCCAGCTGAGATACTCCTTGTCCATCTTGCGCCGGGACAGCTCTGCGGTGATGGCCGGTTCGGCCTGCTCGAATGTGATCGGTGTGAACGAGCGCACCTCGACGAGTTCGAGGAGATTGCAGCCGAAGCCGGTTTCGATCACTTCAGTGACTTCGCCCGGCTTCATGCCGACGAGAGCGCTGGACATCCAGGGCGCGAGATCCTCCTCATGCAGCCAGCCGAGCTCGCCTGCCGCTTCGGGATTCATGTCGGTGACGCGACGGGCCATGTCGCCGAAGTCGATCTCGCCGCTCTTGATCTTGCGCTGGGCGTCGGCGGCGATCTCGCAGGCGTTGGGCAGGCTGCGAGTCGAGGCGCCACCGGCAGCGATCAGGATGTGACGCAAGTGGATCTCGTCGCCGGTGCGACCCTGTTGCGCGCCGAAGCGTGAGTCGTACTCGGCGCGAACCTCCTCGGGGTCGATGTGGATGCGCGATCGCACCATCGTGTTCAGCACTTTGGATCGCTCGATCTCGCTCTTGAGCTTGCGGCGGTATTCCTCGTTGGTGAGTCCGTGGCTCTCGACGCTTCGCTGGAGCTGCTCGACGGTGAGTCCATTGTCTTCCGCGATTCCGAGGATCGCGTCATCGATCTCGCGATCGGTGGCTTCGAGTTCGAGTCGGACCACGACGCTCTCGATCAGCTTGGCCTCGATCAACCGCTCGAGGGCGTCGGCGTGCATGTTGCGGATCTCTTCGTCGGTAACGCCGGCTGTCCGCATGCGTTGCTCGACTGGGCGGGCCAGCTCCTGCACGTCGGAGAGCAGCACGATCTCGGCCCCGACCTGCGCCGCGATGCCATCGAGCAGCACCTCTTCGGCCTGCGGAGCGCCGGGGGCCGCCAAAGCGATGGCGGTCAGGCTGAAGGTCAGGACGCCAACCCGGCGGCGGTCTCTCCGGATTCGAACCGAGGGTCGGGTGGAGCGAATCATCCGGGGTGGACTCCTGGCCAGCTGCCCCGTGGGCTGAGGGGCGGCGCCGAGTCTAGCGGCAATCAGGGGTCGCAGCCCGGCACCGGGTTCCCGATTGCGACGAGACCGCGAGCAGCCGGCCAGTCGTTTGGACTGTAAACGACGCGCCGAGTCGCAT
This sequence comes from bacterium, assembly GCA_031413515.1. Taxonomy (GTDB): domain Bacteria; phylum Myxococcota_A; class UBA9160; order UBA9160; family UBA4427; genus TMED88. Next base: position 11,100 of record JANOFF010000118.1, on the reverse strand, counting down.
CCGATCGACGATCACGGATGACGACTGGCCCTTCGTAGACGCAGGGCCGGACCGGACGATCTACCGCGAATACGATCCCAAACCACGATCAGATGGGCGAGACGAGATATCAGCAGTCCACAGTGTCTTGATCGAGAGATCAGTGTCGGATATTCCAGATCCTTAATTCTCCGAGAAACAATGTATCGACTGATTGCGGTTCGATTCCGATTCCGATATCTACATCCTCGATTCGTCTCCAGGAGGACTTGCTTCGATGACAGCACCCATCTCGCCGGGACCCGCATCCGCCGCGTTCGACGCTACCGCCCGTGACCGGCTGTTGGAAGAGGGCACCCGACTCGTCGCGGAGCGGGGGATCGAGGCCATCAACACGAATGTGATCGCCCGCGCGGCCCGAGTGGGAGTCGGGACGTTCTATAGCCACTTCGGCGACAAGTACGCCCTCCATCGCGCAGTCGTCGGTCGCGGACTCGACGCCGTCCGGGGTGCACTCGCCGAGGCACACCGACGCAGCGAGTCTCGGCCGATCGCCGAGCAGGTACGCGCGGGAGTCACGGCGCTCGTCGACGTCGCGCAGGCTCACCCGTTGCGATTCCGAGCGGCCTTCGCGAGGCCAACCCCCGGCGTGCGTGCGGGGGCTGTGATGGGGCTCTCGTCGCGCCCGGTCGAGCAGCGCCTCACAGCGCTCCAGCGCGAGGGATCGATCGATCCTGCCATCGACCCGGGCGTGGCGGCGCGCGCTTTCACGGAGATGCAACTCAGCGTCATCGCAAGTTGGCTCGAAGACCCGAAGGTCGCGGCGCGCGAGGCCTTGATCGAGACCCTGATCCGCCTGCATCCCGCGATCGCTTGCCGGATCGCTTGAACGAGCCTCCTGCGTTCGGGGGGTGTGGCTATGCGATGCTTCCGCGGTCGTGCCCGAGCTGCCGGAAATCACCGTCTACATCGAATGCATCGAAGCGCGGGTGCGGGACCAACCGCTCGAAGCGCTGCGGGTGATCGGGCCCGCGGTGCTGCGCAGCGTCGACCCGCCGATCGCCAGTCTGGTCGGTCGACGCGTCCGTTCGCTGCGGCGGCTCGGAAAGCGGATCGTGTTCGCATTCGACGACGAACTCTTCGTCGTCGTCCACCTGATGATCGCCGGGCGACTGCATTGGTTGAAACGGGGCGCGACTCCGGCCCGAAAGCGCGCGCAGGCCTGCCTGGACTTTCCGAACGGGACCCTGGCGTTCACCGAGGCGAGCACGAAGAAGCGCGCGACACTGCACCTCGTGCAGGGAACTCGAGCGCTCTGCGCCCACGACCCGGGTGGACTCGAGGTGCTCGCAGCGGCGCTTTCGGATTTCAATCGCGTGATCCGCTCGGAGAACCACACCCTGAAGCGCGCTCTCACCGACCCCCGTCTGCTGAGCGGGATCGGCAACGCGTACTCGGACGAGATCCTGCACCGCGCTCGCCTGTCACCGGTGAAGCTCACTTCACGGTTGGCTGACGGCGAGATCGAGGCCCTCTACGAGGCGACCCGCGCTGTGCTCGTCGAATGGACGGAGCGGCTTCGTGCCGAGACGGGCGACGGATTTCCCGAAAAGGTCACCGCCTTCCGAGCTGGCATGGCGGTCCACGGGCGATATCGCGAGCCGTGCCCGGATTGTGGCTCGCCCGTCCAGCGGATCGTGCGCGCGTCGAGCGAAGTCAACTACTGCGCACCCTGTCAGACCGGGGGCAAGCTGTTGGCCGATCGCGCGTTGTCGCAGCTGCTCAGACAGGACTGGCCCCGGACCCTCGAAGAACTCGAAGAGCGGCTCGGACGCTGACTTCCCGCCCCGACTCAGTTGGGGGGACCGACGCCGTGCGATACGGTGTCGGCCGTCCCACCGACCCCGCAGGAGGCTGCCGCCCACCGTGCCGGTGCTCGTCCTCACCCTCTTTGGCACCCGCCCGGAAGTGATCAAGCTCGCCCCCGTGGTGCGAGCCCTCGAAGCCATGCCCGAACGGTTCGCGACCCTCAACGTCGCAACGGGCCAACACGCGGACCTCGCGCATCGGATGGCGCGCGTGCTCGGCCTTCGGATCGATCACGATCTCGGCGTCGGGCGCATCGCGCAGACGCAGGCCCAGGTGATCGACCGGGTGATCGAGGGCCTCGAACCGCTGCTGGCCAGCCGACCTCCCGCGGCGGTGCTCGTGCAGGGCGATACGTCGAGTGCCCTGGCTGGCGCGCTCGCCGGCCACGCGCAGGGACTGATGGTCGGTCACGTCGAGGCGGGCCTGCGAACGGGCAACCCCGAGAGTCCTTTCCCCGAAGAGTTGAATCGCCGAAGGATCACCGACCTGGCCTCGCTCCACTTCGCCGCGACGGTCCGCAACCGCGACAGCTTGATCGGCGAAGGCGTCGACCCCGAGCGCATCCACGTCACCGGCAACCCGATCGTCGATTCGCTGCAATGGGCGATCGAGCGTGGAGCGCCGTCGCGAGACTTCATCGCCTATCTCGATCAGATCCCGCAAACCCGCTTGCTGGTGCTGACCACGCACAGGCGCGAAAGCTTCGGGGACGTGATGTTCGAGCGGTTGCGGGTGCTGAAGCGCTTCGTCAGCGAGCATCCCGACATCGCGCTGATCTTCCCCCAGCACCTGAACCCGGCGACCCGCTTCGCCGCGGAGCGCGAGCTGAAGGATCATCCGCGCATCCATCTGATCGAGCCCCTCGACTACTTCGACTTCATCCATCTGATGGCGCGCAGCTGGCTGATCGTGACCGACTCCGGTGGCGTCCAGGAAGAGGCGCCTTCCCTCGGCAAGCCCGTGCTGTTGATCCGCGACACCACCGAACGCAGCGAGGCGATCGACGCGGGCTTCGTGCGGGTCGTCGGTGAGTCGACGCGCGCCTTCGAGTCGGCTCTCGTCGAAGCGGACCGACCGGGCAGCTGGATCGACGGCCTGTGGCCCGCCGTGAATCCGTTCGGCCGCGGCGACAGTGGCCGACGAATTGCGAACGTTCTCGCAAACCTGCTCTGAGGCCAGGCGATGAGTGAGATCGCCGCTCGCTCCGCTGGGCCCGCTGAGACCCCAGCGTCGGTCGTCGGCTGGTGGCCGTGGCTCGCGCTCGGCCTGTCGTTCGCCTTCGCGTATGGTCGCCTTCTCTTCCTCGATCCGTATCCCTCACTGCGCTCGGCGGCGGGGCCGACGGAGGACTTCTTCTTCGCGCCGCAGGGAGGTGGATCGCCCTACCTGCTCCTGCTCGTGACGGCGCTGCTGATCCACCATCGCCGCGGCGGGATCGCCGCCGCGCTCGGAGCCCCCCCTGCGCCCGGGCTCGTCGCGGTGCTCGGAGTGCCCGCGGTGAGCCTGTACGTCTGGGCCCACTACGTGGGTGCACTGGATCTGGCAGTGGTCTCGCTTGCCCTGATGCTGCCAGCCGCCGGAGCGCTGCTCGGCGGCCGACGTGGCGCCCGCGTGCTCGTCCTGCCGGCGCTGTTTCTGATACTGCTCGTTCCAATGCCCGGCGTGTTGCTGAATGCGATCGTGTTCCCGATGCAGCTCGCCACCGCTCGAGTCACCGAGTCGGCCCTCGCGATCATGGGAATCGAATCCGTCTTGCGGGGCGACCAGTTGCTCACCTCGACCGGCATGTTCCACGTGATCGAGACCTGCAGCGGCCTGCGGATCATCGAGACCCTCACGATGAGCGGCGTGCTGTATTCGGAGTTGTTCTATCGCAACCGTCGACAGGCCTTGATGCTGATCGTCCTCGGTCCGCTGATCGGCCTGCTCGTGAACCTTCTGCGCGTCGTCTCGATGGTCGTCAACCCGCTCTCGTACGTGTCGAGCGTCCACACCGCGCAGGGCATCCTCATGTTGATCGGTGGCGTGCTGCTGATCGCCGGCATCGACCGCCTGCTGGCATGGCTCGACCCGCGCGTCGAACCGCGTGCGTCCTGGATGCGGGTGCCTTCGGATCAGCGCTTCCCGTGGAGCGCCGGTCGAGCGCGGTTCGTGGCGTTCGTGGTGCTGCTCGCGGGGCTCGGCCTCGTCGCGCTGCGGCTGCCGCCGTGGACTCCTGCACCGAACACCGCCCCGCCTCTCTACACGCTCCCCTCGGTGATCGGCGGATGGCGGGCCGCCGGTGCCGAGACGCCCGAGTCGTTCCTCGGCAGCGTACGGTTCAGCGAGTCGATCCATCGCGTCTATACGTCGGATGGCGGCGAAATCCACCTGTTCATCGCAGCCGACGATCGGCTGGACCGCTACACGAGCCTGCGGTCCGACAAGACGTTGCTGTTCCAGGAGGGCAGTTTCGTCGAGCAGTACCTGCCGGTCGACGAACGGCCCGGGGTGGGGGGCCAGAATCCGCCTCCATTCCTCGCGACGCAGACGACCCGCGCGATCGTCCAGGGCTGGAAGACGCGCTGGCTCGTGCAGCACTGGTACGTGTCCGTCGAGTCGCTCCCCGAGGAGGTGATCCGGGCCGCGCTCGCACTCGATCGCAGCCCGCTTCGTCGCGACGATCGCGCCTGGCTGGTGCGCGTGGCGACGCCGATCACGGCCGACACGGGTGGCCGGACCGCCGCCGAGGAGCGGCTGGACGGGTTCCTGCCGCTCTTCTTCAGCGCCGTGGCGCGCCTTTCGCCGGGCGCGAGCGAGCGGTGACGGGCACTCCTCCGGAACGGCGACCGTTCGTGTTCCTGGATCGCGACGGAACGCTCGTCCACGATGCGGGCTACACGCATCGCCTGGACGACTATCGGCTGCTGCCCGGCGTGAAGCCCGGCCTGCAGCGACTGGCCGCGGCGGGCTTCGCACTCGCGATCGTGACGAACCAGAGCGGGATCGCGCGCGGCTACTACAGCGAAGCCGACTACCAGCGATTCCAGCACCATCTCGAGGCGGATCTGCTCCGGGACGGAATCTCGATCGCCGCCAGCCTGCATTGCCCGCACCTGCCCGCGGCGGGCTGCGGGTGTCGCAAGCCCGAGCCTGGGATGCTCGAGCGCGCACAACGGGAGTTCGGGGCGGATCTCGCGCAGAGTTTCGTGATCGGCGATGCGGCAAGCGACCTCGAGCTGGCCACGCGTGCCGGTCTTCGCGGCGCGATCCTGATCCTGACGGGCCTCGGAGAGGACACTTCACGAACGGCCGCGACGAGCGTTCCCCGCGTCTCGGATCTGGTCGCGGCGGCCCGTTGGATCGAAGACGCCTGCTCGCCCGACGCGACGCCGCCTGGCGGTCCGATCAAGAGCTGACTTCGAGCAGGGCGCGGGCACGCGCAGTCCGGATCACCTGCCGCTTGTGCCACGCGCGTCGTGACAGCCGCCAGGCATCCGCGTAGCCGGCGAGCAGTTCGCGATCGCGCAGCAGCGCGAACCCCAGCCGGAGAACCTCCCACGAGGCGAGGATCGGCAGATTGATCGCGAATCCGCTCGGCGTCTCGTTCTTGATCAACTGCAGGTAGTGGTTCTTGAACGAGTGGCGACGGATGCCGGCCGGCATCTCGAACCGGCGAGCGCGCACCCAGGTGCGATCGTGGACGGCGCGCGCCGTCGGGACGTACAGGACCTGCCAGCCGAGCAGCCCGGCGCGCCAGCACAGATCCGTGTCCTCGTGATACATGAAGAAGTCCTCGTCGAAGACCTCGCCCTCGACCGCCAGACCGGGCAGGGCCGCCCGGCGGATCATCATGGCGGCACCGCTCGCTGCAAAGACGAACTCCGGTCGCTCGTAGTTTCCGTCGTCGTGCTCCTCGCTGCCCCGATCACGCGGTCGTCGATGGCGCGGCAGTCGGATGCCGGCGCTGTCGATCCGTCCGTCGCGGCGCAGGAGCTTGCCGGTCGCGATCGCGACCCGGGGCTGCGCGTCCATCGACTCGACGAGTCCCTGCCCGAAGCCGGGTTCGAGCACGGTGTCGGGATTGAGGATCAGCAGATATTCGGCCTGTGTCTGCTCGGCCAGGGTTCGCAGCGCGAGATTGGCGCCTCCTGCGAAGCCTCGATTCGTCGCGTCGAGCCAGCAGAGCGACGGTCGCTCGGGCAGCGCGGCGCGCGCAGCCGGATCGGGCTCGATGTCCACGATCACGATCTGGTCGGGCGGCAGCAGCTGGCGAGCCAGCGACTCGAGACAGCCGTCGAGATCCGCGTAGGCGTGGTAGTGGACGATTCCGACCGCGTAGCCGCTCGACATGCGGCGCAGGATCCGCGAGGACGCGTCGCTTCGCCAGCCGTGCGCGACGATCCGCGGGTCCCCCCGGGCCGCCGAAGCACCGGATCGATCGATCCACGCTCGAGGACTCTCATTCCGTGTGCCTGCGCCGAACGATCCCGGCTACGCTCGCGATCTGCCGTCCCCGCACTCCCCGGGCCAGTCGCATTCGAGCGATGCCTGGCCGGGCCGCCGCGAAGGAACGGCCGGATCCACCGCCCGGGTCGTCAGAGAGCCGTCGTCGGAGAGCCGAGTGATCATCAGCCGCACGCCGTTCAGGGTTTCGTTCTTCGGGGGCGGGACCGACTACCCGAGCTGGTACAACGAAGAAAAGGGCGCGGTTCTTTCGACCACGATCGACAAGCACGTCTACATCACGTGTCGCTGGCTGCCGCCGTTCTTCCCCCACCGCCACCGCATCGTGTACTCGCGGGTCGAGGACGTCGTCGAGATCGAAGAGATCCAGCACGCGGCCGTGCGCGAGATCCTGAAGCACATGCAGGTCGATCGCGGCATCGAGGTGCACGCGCACGCCGATCTGCCGGCGCGCGCCGGGCTCGGTTCGAGCTCGTCGTTCGTGGTCGGACTGCTGCACGCCCTGCACGCGCAGAAGGGCGGCATGGTGGAGAAACTGCAGCTGGCCCGGCAGGCGATCCACGTCGAGCAGGATCTGCTGTGCGAGAACGTCGGCTCCCAGGACCAGATCGCGGCGGCGGTGGGCGGGCTGTGCCGGATCGAATTCTCCCACCAGGATCAATTCGCCGTGCAGCGTCTGCCCTTGCCGCTTGATCGGCGTCGCGCTCTCGAGCGACATCTGATGCTCTTCTTCACCGGCTTCTCGCGCAGCGCTTCGGAGATCGCTGGCGACCAGATCCGCAACACGACCCGCAACCACCGCGAGTTGCGCTCGATGGTGGGCATGGTGGATGAAGGCGTCGGGATCCTCGCCAGCGATGGCGACATCCTCGACTTCGGGCGCCTGCTCGACGAAGCCTGGCAGGTGAAGCGCAAACTGTCGGATCGCATCACCAAGCCCGAGATCGACGAGATGTACGAGCGCGCCCGCAAGGCGGGAGCGATCGGCGGCAAACTGCTCGGTGCCGGCGGCGGCGGATTCTTTCTGCTGTTCGTCGAGCCCGATCGCCAGAACGACGTCCGCGACGCCTTGCCTGACTTCCTCCACGTGCCGTTCCGCCTCGAGGATCAGGGCAGCCAGATCGTCGTCTATCAGCCCGACCCCGAGTCGGGAGATCGATTCTGATCGGATCGCTGGACGCCGTGGTGCTGTGCGGCGGATCGGGGACGCGACTGCGCGCCGTCGTGTCGGACCGCCCGAAGCCGCTCGCCGCGATCGCCGGGCGGAGCTTCCTCGAACGCCTGCTCGAGCACCTGGCCGAGCGCGGTCTGCGGCGCTTCGTGCTGTGCACGGGCTATCGCGCGGCCGACATCGCGGCCGAGCAGGCGACGTTCGCGCGATTCGGCGAGGTGGTGCTGTCGGAGGAAGCCGAACCCCTCGGCACCGCGGGCGCGATCGCGAACGCCCGAGCGCTGATCCGAAGCCGCGAGTTTTTCGTCTTCAATGGCGACTCGTTCGCCGACGTCGACCTCGCAGCGATGCACCGCTTGCATGTGGAGCGCGGGGCGACGACGACACTGGCCGTCGTGCCGGCTCGACGTGGCGAGGAAGGCGGCGCGCTCCGGCTCGCCGAGGATGGCCGGATCCTCGCCTTCGCGGAGAAGGCCGCGCTCAGCGAAGACGCGTACCTGAACGCGGGCGTCTATCTGATGGGCGCCCGCTCGCTTGCGGATGTCGCGAAGGGCCATGCGTGTTCGCTCGAGCGAGAGATCTTCCCCGGCCAGGTCGGTGGCCGCCTCTTCGGCTTCGTCCACGACGGCCCGCTCGTCGACATCGGCACGCCCGAGCGGTACGCGGGCGCGGCCGCAGCGCTCGCGGCGGCGGGACTCGGCGAGCCCACGGCGCGTCGGGCGCCGAAATGAGCGAAACGTCTGGCCGCACCGGCGCGTGGGCCGGTCGGCAGATCTGATCCGGTGGCGGGATCGGGGCTAGAGTCGAGCTTCCCGCGCGTTCTCGCGCGCCCACGTCTCGGAGCCTCGCATGAGAGAACGGATCCTGGTCACCGGCGGTGCGGGCTACCTCGGCTCGATCCTGGTGCCCGCACTGCTCGAACGCGGCCACGACGTCACGGTGCTCGACAATTTCCTCTATCGGCAGACGAGTCTGCTCGACTGCTGCGCGAACGAGCGGCTCACGATCATCCGCGGTGATTGCCGGAATCGCGAGACCCTCGCCTCGGCGCTCGAGGACATCGACCTCGTGATCCCGCTCGCGTGCATCGTCGGTGCGCCGGCCTGCGACGCCGATCCCTTCGCGGCGCGCTCGGTCAATCTCGAAGCCATCGAGCTGCTGCTCTCGCTGAGGACACCGCAGCAGCGGATCATCTTTCCCACGACGAACAGCGGCTACGGGATCGGCGAAGCCGGCAAGGCGTGCACCGAGGAGTCGCCGCTGCGGCCGATCTCGCTCTATGGCGTCACGAAGGTCGAGGCCGAGCGGCTGATCCTCGAGGAGGGCTGCTCGATCACGTTTCGATTGGCGACGGTGTTCGGCACGGCGCCGCGCATGCGGCTCGATCTGCTGGTGAACGACTTCGTGCACCGGGCCGTGACGGATCGCACGGTGGTGGTCTTCGAGGGCCACGCGATGCGGAACTACATCCACATCCGCGACGTCGCCCGGGCGTTCGCGCATGCGATCGATCACTTCGACGCCATGCAGGGACGCGCGTACAACGTGGGTCTGTCGGACGCCAATCTCTCGAAGCTCGATCTATGCGCCGCGATCCAGAAGCAGGTACCAGGCTTCGTATTCCTCGAGGCGCCGATCGGCAAGGATCCCGACAAGCGCGACTACATGGTGTCCAACGCGCGGATCGAGGCGACGGGGTTCCATCCCGAATGGTCGCTCGACGCAGGCATTCGCGAATTGGTGAAGGGCTTCCGCATCCTGCGCGGGTCGGCGTTCACGAATCTGTGACAGGGCAGCCGGGAACTCGAAGCCCCCGACTGCCGTTCAGATCAGCTCGAAGCGTCCGCGGTAATGGCCGAGCAGGATACTCCGATCCTGTGGCTTGGGGATGATGACGTAGCGCGCATCGATGGGCGGGTCGTCGAATACCTTCGGATAATCGAGCTCTTCGTTGGATGTCACGACACCCTTGAAGCCCGGTGCCGTGCGCAGGATGTCGAGCAGCGGCTGCGTGGCGGGATCGAACACGTACACGACGAAATCGACTCCGGCGATGAAGGCGAGACTCGCGCCGAAGCTGCCCATCAACGCGTCGATCGAGAGCACGAAGGGATCACGCTCGGGCTTGCGCACCCGCACCTCGCCCTTGCGGCAGACGGCGCGCATCTGGGTGCTCGGGAAGGGCACGACGCCGGTGTGTGCGTGAGGGAGTACCTCGAAGCGGATGACCTCGAAGCCGTTGCGTTCGAGCGCCCGAGTGATCGTCCACGGGAAGAAGTAGAGGTGGTGGGCCAGCTGGAAGTTCAGGTTGAAGGCGAGTTCGGCGCCGTCCCACGGCTCATACGGCACCTCCACGACGAGCAGTCCGTCGTCGGCCAGAACGTGGCGGCAATCCTGCAGAAAACCGTTCGGATCGGCCGTGTGCTCGAGCACGTTGATGGCGAGTACGAGGTCTGCGCGATAGTCGGGGAATGCAGCGACGAACTGCCCCGTCAGCCCGTTGAAGGTCCGGACAGCGTCGACGCGGCTGTGTGCCGGATCGATCAGCACGTGGTCGTTCTCGAGCTGAGTGATGTCGACCCGCGATTCGGCCGGGAGTGCCATGTTGAGACTGATCTCGCCCGAGTGCCCGCCGATGTCTAGGACCTGAATGGGCTCGTCGGGAAGCAGACCCGACAGACTGCGGTCGACGCTCGGGATCCGCACCGCCGAGTACCAGACCGGAAGCGTCTCGAAGCGCATCGCGGGATAGCTCCAGTCCTTCGACGGCGACCACTCCGTGCCGATCACGTCGAACATCAGGCGCGTGGTGTCTTCGTCACTGAGGACCGGCCATACGAACACCATGCCGCAGCTGCGACAGGCGTAGAGGAACTGCTCGTGATACGCGTAGGCGTCGCGGGCGATCTTGTACATCGGACCGATCGCGACGTGGTGCGACATCTTCTCGACCATCGTGTCGTCGAGCCGGGCAGAGCCCACCGCGAGTGCTTCCCCGGCACAGATCACGCACTTCTCGGTCTTGATCGGCGTCTCGGGGAGCTTTCGACGCGAGCCAGCGCCACCAGCCGCTTGCTCCGGTGCACGCCCGCTCATCGCGATGCACCCCCCGGCTTTGCATCACCCACGATTGGCGGCAACAGGCGATCACGCTCGCTCCAGAACCATTCGATCGTCTTGACGAGGCCAGCAGACAGCGGTGTCAGCTCCCGCCCGGGCAGCTCGGCACGCAGTCGCGTGGTGTCGAGGCTCTTCGAGATGGCCCCCACGTAGCGGTCGGTATCGAAACGGATGCGCTCGAACGGGTAGCCGACCTGGTCGCAGATCATGCGAGCGAAGTCGCGAATGCTGTGATCGTCCGGCGCGCCTACGTTGATCGTCTGGTTCTCGGTGCGCTCGTCGAGTCGAACCGCGATATCGACGAAGTCGTCGATCAGGATGAGTTCGCGACGCTGGTGGCCGTCACCCCAGAGTACGACAGGCTCGTCGTAGCAGTGTCCGCGCAGGATCTTGCGGATCAGATCGAAGATGAAGTGCATCTGGCGACCATCCGCGTGGTAGCCCGGGCCGTACAGAGTCGAGGGCACGAGGTGCAGGTAGCGGAGTCCGAATTGCTTCTCGAGTGCGAGCAGACC
>JANOFF010000117.1:0-6352 GCA_031413515.1 bacterium | reverse complement strand
CTTCGCTCGCGTGCCTCCGAACAGTTCCAACATCATCGAGATCTATCGGCTGCGCGCTCGCCCCGCAAGCGCCGCGAGGCCGAGCCCCACCAGCAGGCCCGTACCCGGTTCGGGGATCGCAGTCAGTCGAATGTCGAAGCGATCGACTCCCGGAGCGAGTCCGCTGGCGTCGAACCTCCAATTCGTCTGCGACCCGGTCGAGAGCGGGTCGCCGATCTCGAAAAAGAGATCCTCGCCCGAGGTGAACGTGATGTTCTGGAGGGTCGGACCGCCGCCGGTCGCCGCAAAGCCTCCGAAGCTGTCCACCACGTCGCCGACCACCGCGATCAAGACCCCGACGGTCAGGATCTCGATGCGGAATCCCGGAATCGCCGACGGGGTCGTCGTGTTGACCAGGAAATCTCCATTGAAGGCGATCGACCCACCTTGCTCTGATCCACCGAGCAGGATCGAGAGCTCGACCGGTGCGAAGTTGTTGACGTCTCCGCTGAGCGACAGGAAACCCAGCGACGAATTGTCGATGACTCCGTTGCCATTGAGGTTGCTCCCCAGAAAATCGACCGAGGCCGCCGTCGCGACCGAGGCTCCAGCGAGTGAAGCCGCGAGCGAGATCAACATGAGCGAACGATTCATTCTCCGCATCCCTTTCCCTTTCCTTGTAGTGTGGCTGCGAGTGCGGAACGTTCCAGTCGAACGCTGCCCTCTCGGCCGCTGGCATCGATCATCAGAAAACCGCTGGGGTGAGGAGCAAGGCACGCTCTAGCCGAGGGGCAGGCGTGACGACACTCCGAACATCCCGTTCCGAGTCCGGATAGATTCCGGCCGTGGTGACTCTGCTGCCCGCCCGTGACAACCCGATGACAACGATTCGGAGATTGAACGCGCCGCGAAGATTCTCGATCGCGCAACCCGCTCGCCACCGACTTCGTCAAGTCATGTCTCCGGACGAAGTCGGCCGATCTTCTTGTTAGTCGTCGCGCAGATTCGTCACATTCTCGCGACGTCCCTGCGCATGCAGCTTCTCGATCTTCAACGTTCGGCGATCGAATCTTGTCGCGTGTGTGACCCAGCCACGCTGCGCATCGGTCACTCTCCTGCTCGCACGCTCGCGGCGGGATGTCCCTGGCGCGACGTGGTCGGTCGCACGAGTCGGAAACCATTGGTTCCGACGACTCGACCGGATCATTGAACTCGGGAAAGGGGAAGTTCCACATGATGAAGCGGATCGGATTCGCAGGTCTCGCGCTCGCCACGCTCCTCGGGAGCAGTACGGCGTTCGCCCAAGCCGACTTCGGCGCGACTCAGCAGCAGCTACTCGAACGAAGAACCAGCCAGCTGTTCGGCTTCGGCACACCGCTCGCGACCGTGTCGCCCGCGGTCGCCCGGGCCGACGGTCAGCCGGCAACCGATCGACAAAGGCTCGCCTCGGGCCTCACCCCGGCCTTCGTTGCGCGCAACGTGGCGGTTCTGGGAGACATGATCTCGTTCTGGCCCGACGACCTCAACTACACCCACTTGATGGTCTGCATCGAGCAGGGTCGGTCCGGTCTCGGCGCAGGGCCGATCCCGACGATCGACGGCCAGAACGCCGGTGTGCAGAGCGTGAACGTCACGCCCGGACCGAACTATGGTGAAGTCAAGACGATCCTCCACGGCATGGATCGCTGCGACGGCATCCGGACCACGCCCTGGGGCAGCGTGCTCGCCACCGAGGAGACCGACGACGGCGCGGCCTACGAGATCATCGATCCCCTGAACACCGACAACCACTGGGTGGCAAACCGGGCGACCGGTGACATCCGCGACGGGCTCGACAGCGCCAACCCGAGCACCAACGTCGTCAAGCGGACGGCACTCGCGACGATGGCCTGGGAGGGTCTCGAGGTCCTCGACAACGGCGTCGTCATCGGCGGCGACGAGCTGCGCAGCGGCGGCGATGCGGACGGCGGCGCGATCTTCCGATTCGTTCCCGACGTGTCGTACAACTGTGGGCTCGCTTCGGGTTCGCCCCGGGTTCGCCCGAACCAGCTCTGTCCGAACGTCATCACGAATCTGGCGGATTCACCCTTCGTTTCGGGCACCAACTACGCTCTCTACCACGGCTGTGGTGGCGTCGGCGACGTCGGCCAGGGATGTGAATACGGCTCCGGTGGTCGCTGGGTCGAGGTCGGTGCCACGACGGCCCGAGCCGACGCGGACGCGCGGGGCGCCACGGGCTTCTGTCGGCCCGAGGATCTCCATATCGACAAGGACTACGGGGCGATGAGCCCGACGGGCAATGGAACCGGCGGCATCCTCTATTGCTGGACCAACACCTGCGGCGGCAATCGCGGCGAAGCGCTCTGCTCGATCGAGTCCGATGCGACCATCAACGCCCAGAGCAGCGTGTCGCTGAGCGGCGGCGGTTCGATCGGCCTGCAGAACTTCCTGGCGAACGGCACGACGGTCGCCACGACCGATACGCGCCGCTTCGTCGAGAACGACGCCCGCATGCGCAACCATGACAATCTCGAGTTCCAGCCCACGACGCGCAACGTCTACATCATCGAGGACGATCAGTTCGGCGAAATCTGGGCTTGTCTCCCGGACGGAACCGATCGCGATCTCTCCTCCGATGGATGTGTCTCGATGATGTCGGTCTCGGATCCCAGTGCGGAGCCGACAGGCTTCATCTTCGATGGAACGGGTCGGACCGCCTTCTACATAGTCCAGCACGGCCAGCAGCCGGCGGCGCTGCTCGACTTCACGTCGAACACCGTCAACGGCCAGACCGACGACCTGATCATGATCACGGGCTTCACGAAGCCCTAGCCGGGAGCGGACCATGAGGGTGGGGAACAGCAATGCCCGATTTCAGAGGATGCCGTTCCTCACCCTTCTGTTCGGTTTGCTTGCGACGCTCCTCGGCGAGAGCCCGCCCGCGGTTGCCGAGACGGTCTGGACGGGGCCTCAATTGTCTTTCACGAAGCCGGATTTCGCCGACCCGACCGTCCCGACGTTTCAAGACGCGATCGTTCCCGGCTTCAGCCTCACCCGTGCCAACAACCGAGGTCTCTACAACGTCGCGCTCGAATCCTTCTTCACGATCGGTACGAGTCCCGCCGACAGCGAGTGGGCCTGGATCCTCAACAACCCCGCCCTCGCGCCGAGCGAGATCCGGGCGACGAACTACGCAGCACTGAATTTCGAGGACTGGACCACCGCCCACGGCAATCAGCCGCTCGCGACCCTCGGCATCCCCGGTGTGCTTCACATCGTTTCGCAGGACGTGTACATCGACATCACGATGACCGCCTGGACCTCGGGAGCTTCAGGTGGCGGCTTCTCCTACACCCGCTCGACGCCACCACCGCAAACGGTTCCGGTTCTCGGATTTCCCGGCCATGCCCTGGTCGCGGTCGGGATCTCGATCTGCGCAGTACGGGTCGCCGGACGACGCCTCTTGGTCGCGAGCCGAAACGGGGCGTAGCGTGAACCGCGCCCCTCGAATCGCAACCACGGTTCCCCAGCGTGCGCAAAGAACTCGCGGCGGAAATCGGAGGAACAGGCTGCGCTTCCGGCACGCCCGATCATGGGCATTCTGGCGGATCGAGTGATGCGACGTTGTCCTGCACCGACGACTCCACGGCGGAACGATTTCAAGCTCGCTCGGCCGGTCGAGTCACGCGACAAGTCTGGACGCGTTCTGCCGCCGCTTCAGCTCGCAGCCGCCAACGCACACCCGTCGACCGTGATTCGGTGCATGATGCGAAGATGGCCCTGGTAGTCGTTCTGCGCGAAGTGCCAGGTGGCGCGGTTGTCCCAGAACGCGATCGAACCGGGCCGCCACTTGAATCGATGCACGCGTTCGTCAGCGGTGGCGACCGAATACAGGTAGTCGAGCAGGGGCTGCGACTCTTCCTTCGTCCACCCGTCGAAGCGCAGGGTGAAGGCCGGGTTCACGTAGAGCGCCTTCTTGCCGGAGAGCGGATGGCGGATCACGACTGGATGGATCGGATCGCTCAACTGATCGGCAGCCGTGGGGTTGCCGATGCGCCCCTTCATGGCCGCGGCGTATTCTTCGTCCAGTGCAGCCCCGAAGATATGTCGCGCCGAGTGCACCGCGCGTAGACGCTCCAGGGTTTGCTTCAGGCCGCTGGAGAGCGCGTCGTATGCGGCGTACATGCTGACGAATGCCGTGTCGCCGCCGGCAGGGGGCAGTTCTCTCGCCACCAGGATCGAACCGAGCGCGGGCTCATGGTCGTAGGAGTGGTCGGTGTGCCAGCCACCGCCGATATTCGCCTTCTGCTCGGGCTCCTTGGTGACCAGCGCGATCTGCGGGTAGTCGGCATGCGCGGCAAAGAAGCGATTGACGTTGATCCGCCCGAAGCGTTCTGCCAGCGCGATGTGATCGTCTTCGGAGAGATGCTGATCACGAAAGAACAGCAGCCCGTTCTGGTCGAACGCCGTCCGGACCTGCTCGAACTCGGCAGTGCTCAGCTTGCGCAGATCGACCCCGGTGACTTCGGCACCGACGTCCGGGAAGATCTCGATATTCATGTTCGGCTCCCTCTACAGTCGGACTTCGGCTGTCCGCTCGACTCGATCAGAGTACGCCAAGCCGATGCGAGCGAATAGTCCGGAGCGATCGGTGCTACCCGGCGACCTGTCTGCGAGATCCCAACGGGCGGGCGCTGCCATGTCGCCGCATCCACCACGGAAGCGGGCGCCATCGCAATTCGCCCGCCGCAGGCCGCGCAGTCCATCATCCGAGGGCTGGATTCGAACCGCCATGCAACCCCCGACGGGGCCGTCGGCGTACCGAATCCCCGACGGTTCCCGGGCACCTGCGCGCACGGGCACGTAGACTTGTCCGCGATCGGGATTCCGAGCCATCCCCGTCCACCGCCCTTTGAGGAGCGAGCCAATGTCCCTGTTCGGAACGACGTGTGCGCGGTGCGGAGCGCGACGCACGCGGGAGACCTACGAGGGTCTCGTCACTTGCGGGCCGTGCAAAGAACTGATCGAGGCCAAGCTCGCCGCCGCGCGCGAGAGCAGGCGCCTGTGTCCGGTGGATGGCGCCGCGATGGCCAAGGAGATCGTGCTCAAGCTGGTCCTCGATCGCTGCCCGACTTGTCGCGGCGTGTGGCTCGACGGCGGCGAACTCGAGTCGATGCGGGATACGATCAGCGAGGGACTCTCGCGAGCGCTCATACGCGGCATGATGATGCCGGGCTAGTCGCTGGCAGTCACAGCCGGACACCCTTCATCGGCGCGATCACCGTCTCGCCGAACTGCGCCAGCATGTCGAGCTTCTGTTGCAGCGAGGCGCCCGGCCCACAGGTGTAGACGAACGGATAGTTGACCGTGCCATGCGCGCCGAGCGCCGCCAGTCGGGCAAACGCCTCGGGGCTCGGCTGTTCGGTGAGCGGCACGATGTTCTCGCACGGCTCGTGCTCGCGGCCTGCGCGCTTCCGCATCTCGGCCAGCGACGTGAGGATCGTCTCGGCATCGGCGACGGTGTTGCCCGCGCCGAGCCAGCCGTCGCCGAGCCGGGCCGCGCGACGCAGCGCCGCCTGGCTGGCCCCTCCGATCGCGATCGGGATCGGCCGGTCCGGGGCCGGGGTCTGGGCCATCGGGGGGATGTCGAAGAACTCGCCGTGATGTTCGACGATTCCACCCGACCAGATCTTGCGCAGTACGGCGATCATTTCGTCGAAGCGTCGGCCGCGGCTCTCGAACTCGACGCCGAGGGACACGAACTCCTCCTTCATCCAGCCCGCGCCGGCGCCGAGGATCACGCGATCGTTGCTGAACAACGAAAGCGTCGCGACCGACTTCGCGACCTCGAGCGGATGGTGGAGCGGCAGGATGTAGATGAGCGTGCAGAAGCGCAGCCGCGTCGTGTGGGCCGCCATCGTGGCGATCGTGACCCACGGATCGGGGAAGGGCGTGTTCGTGTCGAAGTCCGGTCGACCCGACTCGGAGTAGAGATACGCGGGTTCGTAGTTGGCCGGCACGAAAAGATGATCCGAGACCAGCACGCCCTCGAATCCCGCTGCCTCGGCGGCCTTGGCGATCGCGGGGAGTTCGCGAGCGTCGTTGAATGCGGTGGATTGCCAGAACTTCATCGGTTCGTTCCTCGCGGATGGGAGCATGTGCGGCCAGACGTGCGCACCTTGGAATTTGAGCGAAGTCAGCGACCGCTGAACTTCGGTGCGCGCTTCTCGAAGAACGCGGCACTGCCCTCGTCGGCATCGGCGGTGCGCGCGGCGTCGGAGATCCCCCGCGACTCGAGCTCCATCTGTGCTTCATACGAATGATCGAAGCTGCCGAGCACGAGGCGCTTGATGGTGGCGAAAGCGGCCGTCGC
>JANOFF010000116.1:0-19996 GCA_031413515.1 bacterium | reverse complement strand
CTCATCGCATCGGATCGATCATCCGAGGCTGCGGAGCGTCTCGCGGACCTGCTCGAGCACCACGCCTACTCGGCCGACGCGGCCCTCGCGTGGGTCGATCTCCAACTCGCCAGCGGGACGGCGACGACGGACACCGAGGCCCTGGCCCGTCGCGCCGTCCGATTCGGCGGCGGCCTCGACGCGCTCGAGGCACTCGCGCGGGTCTATCGGGCGCTCGGTGAGCCTCAGAAGGCGACTGAGCTCGAGGAACGGGTGCGGGCCCGCCGCGAGGCCCCGCCCGACCCGACGCCCGACGCATAGCCGAAGCCCGCCGATCGTACCGGCGCAAAACGCACCGGATGATGTTTTCTGCGCCGCTGCAAATCGGGGCATGGGACGGATGAAAGCGTATTCGTTTCGGGCACTTGCGGAATCTCGCGACAGAGCGGCCAGGGGCATTTGGCACCGCTGCTGATCCCGCGAGCGCCGTCATCGCGCGGCGCCTCCTGGCCAAGTCCCCGGAATTCCAAGCGTTTTCGCGCTTCCGTCAGATTGGCACACAGCTCGCATAGGAGACCGGCATCGACGGGCGACGCATTCGGTGGATCCGCGACGCTCGTCGAGATGGCAGCAACCTGGTTTCAGTCGACACCCAACAAACAAGCAAGCCAAGGCAAGTAAGCCAAGGAGAGTTCATGACTTCCAATCTCAAAGCGTCCAAGTCCGGACTGGGCCGAGTTCTGGCCACGGGCTTGGTGCTGAGCGTCGCGTGGGCAACCATCGCGCAGGCTCAGACCGCCCAGTACTCGCTCTCGGGCAATACCCGAGCGCAGATCGGCAACGGTCTTCCGTTGCCTGTCACGTTCCAACCCGCTCCGAACGGCAAAATCGTCCTGCCGGCCACTGCGACCGTCAACCAGACCACCGGTCCCGATCCGCGGGCAATGACCTTCATTCTCAACACGGCCCAACCGCTGTTCGGGCCCGTCACCTCGACGGCGTTCGTGGCGCTCTTCAACACCCGAGTCCATCAGGTCCAGACGTCCCTCGTCGTGAACGGTCCGGCGGCCGGTACGGCGATGTTCTCGCGCGGCAACCGAACGGGCCCCAAGACCTTCACCTGGTGCCCCGGTCAAGCGCTGCCGACGGCGTCGTTCAACCCGAGCTGCACGAATCCCGTGGTGCAGGGTCCGACCCTGCCCAAGGGCAGCCTCCGCTATCAAGCCACGACCGGCAACGCCGGCAATTGGGGCTTCGGCGGCGTCAGCCAGGCTCTCGTAGAGGGCCCCGGCGGCCCCGGCGTCGCTGCGAGCGTCGTGATCCGCGCGGGTACGGGTCTTGCTCCGTGCAAGTTCCCGACCCTGCCGGGCCCGCTGCCCGCCAAGGCAGGCTGCGTGGCCGGCTTCAGCAAGGTCGTTCCGGCGGCGACTGGTGTCGGCGGTGGCCCGATCGGCGTCGTCAACATCACGAGCCCGGCACTGTCACCGGGCAACGTCCGCAAGATCGCCGTGACCACGGCGGGTGCCGTAACCCAGGCCGGCCCGACGCCGCTCGGCAACTTCCCGAAGAACAACGTGAAGTCCTACGGCGGGCCTTGGACGACTGGCAAGGTCACCGTCCGCGCACCGCAGGCGCTCGCTGGACCGGAGGTTTTCTATCTGCAGGGCTCGGATAATCGCGTGAACGGCCTCGGGTCGATCTCGTTCGTGTCCGGCGGCCTCAGCCACCGATCGATCTCGGGTGCCAACGGGAACCGTGGCTGGCAGAACCTCGTGGTTTCGCCCTTCAGCGTTCCGTCCATCTCCAATGGTGGTCTGATCCTGTTGGGTGCGATCTTCTTTGCCGCCACGATGTGGATGGTTCGCCGCGCAGTGGTTGCCAGCCACTGAGCGTCGGTCCTCCTCTTCTGACCATTCAGTGAGGGCAGCCCGGAGCACCTTCGGTGCTCCGGGCTGCCGAACTGGAGCGACACAGCAGATCTGAAAATCGAGCCCCGGCCGAGTCGCCCACGCGACTCGGCCGGGGCTTCGTGTTTTCGCTGATCTCGAACCGCGGGGGTTCGAGCGGCCGCGTGGATCGATCACGAATTCGACTTCCATGGCGGACGTGGCGGACCTGTTCGTCCGATATGCCAAGATCCAACCTCGATGGCCATTCGATCGAAGTCTCTGTTCGTGATCCCGCTGCGGGCGCTCCTGCTGATCGGAGTCGGGTGCGCGCCGGGTCCGTTCGGACAGCAACCGGTCCACGCCCTGGCGGATCATCGGATGTGGACGCAGTACAGCGCCCTGCAGGATGCGCGCGCGATCGCGGTCGCTGGAGATCCCTCGCGAATCTGGGTGGCGGGGATGGCGGGCGGTCAGCCGACCGTCGAGGATGCGCGCAGAGAGGCGCTGGCCGCCTGCTCGAAGCAACGGGCCCGTCGGCGCATGCAGTCGAAGTGCCTGCTCTACGCCGAAGGGGACGTCATCGTGTGGCGCGGCGGCGTGTGATCCCAGCCAAGACCCGCCGGATCACTCTGGCGCGGGTCGCCCCGGGTACGGGCGCTTGCCTCGACCCCTCCAGCCCTCCGGAAAGGTTCGGGCCTTTTCTCTCGCTTCTTCGGACAGCGGCGATTGTGCGAGCCAGGCCTCGGCGCCGGCCGGGTCGACCTCGCGATAGCGATGGGTGATCGAGATCAGCGCGAGCTCGCGCCGGTCGTCCTGCGGGATCTTGGCCGCCCAGCGATAGGCCTCGAGCGGGTAGTCCCAGGCTTTCGCCATCGCGACGCGATCGACGGCGGGATGGAACCAGGGCGGGATGCCGTCCGGCCCCATGGCGTCGAGCCACACGTCGAGTTCGTCCGAATCGCTCACCCGCCACTCCTGATAGACGGCCCAAACCGCCCGATCGCGCTCTTCGCTCGGCGGCGCCGAGGCGACCCACATCATTGCCGACTGGCCGTCCTCGAGGGCCCACTGGCGGGCGATGATCGCCCGGGCGTGCTCGCCGAACGGGCCGTCGCAGTTCTTCTCGCACCAGGTCAGCGCTCCGGCGCGGTCGTACTTGAACAACTCGGGTGCGGCCTGCCGGAAGACGCTGCGCTTGAACCGCGGGGGATCCCCCGGAAACTCGTCGAGCCAGGTGACCGTCGCCTCGAAGCCATCCCGATGCAGCCGCTCCTGGATCAGTGTGGTCAGGTCCTGAAGCCCGGGGATGTCGTCGCCGAGTGAGTAGATGAACTCCTCGAGACCCGGAACACCGGAGGCGAACCAGCCCCGCACGTACGCGGCGTGCGCGCTGTCGGCGACCGGCCCGGTCATCCGCGCGACGAACTTGTCCATGAATTCACGGCCGGCCACCGGATCGGAGGCGGCCCAGGCTTCGATGGCCGACTCCGTGACAATCGGACGAACCCCGATCGGCACGGATCGCGTGGCGGACCATTCAGCCGCCGCCTTCGGGTCGTACATCCCCCAGAACCGCGTCAGCAGGGAAGCCTCCGCCGAGCCGAGCCCGACGGCTCCCGCGCGCAACAATTTGGAGACGGCCAGCACATCGTCCGAGCCCATCTCGCCCAGCCGAGCCGCGAGTCTCTCCGCCCTCTTCATGACGTTGCGCTCGGCCAGGATGCCTCGCAAATCACCCATCGTCTCGACCGCACGAGCCACTTCTTCGCGCGTGCGCGGGGCCGGCGGGGCCTTGGGAGAATCGGCTTCGAGGCCCAGCGAATAGCCGAGCCCGAAGCCGAGGAGGAGGAGAATCAGACCGATCGCGGTGAGCGCAGTTTTCGACATGGGGCGCATTCTAAAGCGACGCGGATCCAGTGGCCAGAGCGTGCGCGAGGGCGACGTGCCCGGGCGGGTGACCTAACCTGCGCGGCGCCGTCGGTCCCGGTTCGCCCACTCACGCGGCCCCATCCAAGGAGATCCCATGACCACTCTCATCGTGATCGCCGTCATCGCCGTGATCCTGATCGCGATCGGCGTCGGCATCTACAACCAACTGGTCGCCCTGAAGAATCGCTACCAGAACGGCTTCGCGCAGATCGAGGTGCAGCTCAAGCGGCGCTACGACCTGATCCCCAACCTGGTCGAAACCGTGAAGGGCTACATGGCCCACGAAAAGCAGACCCTCGAGGCGGTGATCGAGGCCCGCAATCGAGCGTCCAGCGGACTCGCCGCCGCGGCCAGCGATCCCGGCAACCCGGCGGCCATGAAGCAGCTCGGCGCAGCCGAGGGTGTACTGGGCGGCGCGATGGGGCGCCTGCTCGCGCTGTCCGAAGCGTATCCGGATCTGAAGGCCAGCCAGAACATGCAGCAGCTCACCGAGGAGCTGACCTCGACCGAGAACAAGGTGTCGTTCGCCCGTCAGGCCTTCAATGATGCGGTGACCGCCTACAACACCTATCGCCAGAGCTTCCCCGCGATCCTGCTGGCCGCCACGTTCGGCCATGCGACGGACGCCTCGTTGCTCGAGTTCGACAGTCAGGCGATCGCCGAGGCTCCCAAGGTCTCGTTCGCCTGAACGGATCCGCTGAGCCATGTCGACGAGATTCTTCGAAAACCAGGAGGCCGCGCGCCGCAACACCACGCGGCTGGTCGTGCTGTTCGGCTGCGCGGTCGTGGGCATCGTCGCCCTGCTGTACGGCCTCGCGGTCGTGCTGACGGGACAACCCCAGACCGACGCGTACGGACAGGTCGTCGGTGCGGAGTTCAGCTACTGGCAGCCCGAGTTGTTGGTCCAGGTCGGGCTCGCGACGCTGGCCGTCGTCGCCGGCGGCAGTCTCTTCAAGATCGCGCAGCTGCGGGGCGGTGGTGCGGTGGTCGCCGAGTCGCTCGGCGGGCAGCTGATCCCGAGCGACACCCGCGACCCCGACGCGCGCAAGCTGCTGAACGTCGTCGAAGAGATGGCGATCGCGAGCGGCACGCCGACGCCGCCCGTCTACCTGCTCGTCGACGAGGCCGGCATCAACGCCTTCGCGGCCGGCTTCACGCCGAGCGATGCGGTCATCGGAGTCACCCGCGGTTGTGTCCAGCAGTTGACCCGCGACGAACTCCAGGGCGTGATCGCCCACGAGTTCAGCCACATCCTGAGTGGCGACATGCGGCTGAACATCCGCTTGATGGGCGCCATCCACGGGATCCTGCTGATCGGGATCATCGGCTACTTCCTGTTGCGCTCGTCGATGTTCTCCGGCGGGCGGCGCAACAGCAAGGACAACTCGGGCGCGTTCATGGTCGCGGCCGGACTCGGGCTGATGATCATCGGCTTCATGGGCACGTTCTTCGGCAACCTCATCAAGGCCTCGGTCAGTCGGCAGCGAGAGTTTCTCGCCGATGCGTCGGCGGTGCAGTTCACGCGGAATCCGGAGGGCATCGCGGGTGCCCTGAAGAAGATCGGGGGCTTCGAAGCGGGTTCGATCCTGCAGAGCCCGTCGGCGCCGCAGGCCAGCCATCTGTTTTTCGGCCAGGGGCTTCGCGGAGGACTGCAGTCCCTGTTCGCCACACATCCGCCCCTCGACGAACGCATCCGCAGACTCGACCCGAGCTTCCAGCCCGATGGGGCCGCCGGCGACCGGATCACGGGCCCGCTCGCCGCGGGAGCCGCAGGCGTGGCGGGGGCCGCGGGTCTGGCCGGAGCCGCCGCGAATCCGCAGGTCCGGCGAACCCTCGACGCGCGACCGCGGGGTGCCGCGATGGATCAGGTCGGCGATCCGACGGCCGCACACCTCGACTATGCGGCCAGCCTGATCGCGTCGCTGCCTCCGGCAGTCGTGGCAGCGAGCCACGAACCGCACGCGGCGCGAGCGCTCATCTATGCGCTGCTGATCAATCGGGACAGCGCCACGAAGAAGAAGCAGCTCGATCAGATCGGCCGCTTCGAAGAGGCTGACATCGCCGGTGTGACGCAGCAGCTGCTGCGGGACGTCGAGCGGGTCGACTCACGCGCACGACTGCCGTTGATCGACATGGCGCTGCCCGCGCTGCAGCGGCTGTCCGCACGGCAGTACGCCGCCTTCAAGACCCACGTGCAGGCGCTGGTCGAAGCCGACTCGCGCATCGATCTATTCGAGTGGACGCTGCATCGCGTGCTGCTCGCCCATCTGAGCCCCCACTTCGAACGGACCGCCACACGCGCGAGACACCACGTCTCCCTCGATCGTCTCGTGGCTGAATGCGGTCTCGTCCTGTCTGTGCTGGCACGTCTCGGCAGCCCCGGCGAGCAGGCCATCGCAGAGGCGTTCGACCGGGGAGTCGCGCAGCTCGGCGGCCCCCGCCCGCGACTGCTGGGCGCAGAGGCGTGCGGGCTCGCGGCTCTCGACCCGGCCCTCGGTCGGCTCGCGCACGCCGATGCCCGCGGCACCGAGCACCTGCTGCGCGCGTGCGCGGCCTGCATCGCCGCCGACGGAATCGTGTCGGAGGCGCAGGGCGAACTGATGCGCGCGATCGCCGATTCGCTCGGCGCCCCGATGCCGCCGCTGCTGCCGGGGCAGCGACTGCTCTGACGGAGCCATCAGCGGAGGATGGAGCCGTCAGCGGAGGATGGAGCCCTCAGCGGAGGATGCAGCCGTCACGCGCCTATTGGCTGAAGCAGAAGAAGTTCAGCTTGTTGCCATCGAGATCGCGGAAGTAGCCGCCGTAGAAGCCACCGCCGCGGGGACCCGGGTCGCCGTCACTGGTCGCACCGAGTTCGAGCGCTTTGGCGTGCAACCGATCGACACTCGCCGGATCCTCCGCCTGCAGGGCGATCATCACGCCGTTGCCGACGCTGGCGGGCTTGCCGTCATGCGGAATGAAGACCATCAGCATGGTTCGATCCATGCCGGTCCCCCAACCGACGAAGTGGTCCGTCTGCATCAGCCGCTTGGCACCCAATTCTGTCGTCAGCGCGTCGTAGAACGCGGTCGCCCGCGCCAGGTCATTGGTTCCGAGGGTCACGTATCCGATCATCATCCGTTCTCCGTGCCGAGAGGCACCGCAACTAGAGCGCATCAATCCAACCCACGCTTCACTCTCGGCGACTGAATCGCGGAGTGGTCGTCACCGGATCGGATTCCACAGCCGCTTCACACCGAGTGCGGGCACCCTCTGCTGATCGACGGAATCGCGCTGCGACGCGCGACGTGAACGCGGGGCTCGATTGGGTCCGCTCAGCGCCAGTCGATGCGGTGCAGCATCCAGAAGACCACCACGCCGGTGACCGAGACGTACATCCAGCCCGCCCAGGTCCAGCGGGCCACGCGGCGATGCCGCGCGATGCGATCGGTGAGGGCCAGGAAGAGCGCCCACAGGATCGCCGGAAAGACCACGGCCGACAGGCCGATGTGGCTGATCAGGATGAAGAAGTAGATCGGTCGGATCGCGCCGGTGCCGGCGAAGCGCGTGTCGCCATGCGAAGCGTGATAGAGGACGTAGCTCACGAGAAAGATCGCCGACGCCGCGAGCGCTGCGACCATCAGGCGCGCGTGCAGCGAGCGTCGTCCCGAGCGGATCGCGAGGCGTCCGGCGACCAGCAGCGCGGCGGCGATCGAATTGAGCAGTGCGTTCAGCGCGGGAAGCGACGAACTCTGCCCGCTCGCCTCGGCGGGTTCATGGAAGTAGATCAGCCAGACCAGGAAGCCGAGCGCCGCGGACGAGACGACCGCGGTGAGGACCGCGAAGACCCGCGGAGAGAGCGCCGACACATCGGGACCAGGACTCGTCACGTACACCTTCCGCGCCAACGATCGGTTTCGCGCGCGACACGACACACGACGGGCACTCGACCGTCGCGCCTCGGTCGAGGCGGCTGACTCTAGCGCGCGAGCCGTGGACGGCGGCCTTCGCAGCCAACGCTGCTACTGCCGCGCACGGTCGTCGGTTCGACGCGACCGCATGATGCGTCGCTCGAACATCGGAGGCACAATCGCGGGAACTGACGCGGGCCTGCCTGCCCTTCCCCCGCCCGCGCTCCGCGTGCCCGCTCGAGCGATCGGGTGCGGCGCAGTCCGGGCGGGCGAGGAACCTCGGATGAACGGAAGACTGGCCGCGGGATGCCTGATCGGATTGTGGATCGCCGCGTTCGCGGTCCCCGCCGTGGCCGATGACGCGACGGGTTTGAAGACCACCACGCCCGAACAACGCGCCGCCTATCAGACCGACCGGCTGACCGACCTTCTCGCGTTGACGCCCGATCAGATCGCGAAGGTCGGCGCGGTGAATCTCGAGTTCGCGAAGCAGTTCGATCCGCTCCTGAAGGGCGACCAGGGGCGCTACGAGAAATACAAGAAGGCGACCGCCCTGCAGGCCTCCAAGGATGCGGCCATGAAGCCGTTGCTCTCCGACGCGCAGTTTCAGAAGTACCTCGACGTGAAGAAGTCCGTGCAGAACGACCTGGAGACGCACTTCGCGGACCACGCCGCACCCGCGCCATAGCGCGTCGCGGGCGACACGCTGCGGGCTCGAGACGTTGCTACGGTGTCGCAATGGCGAAAGCAATCGAGATCGCAGCGACCGGTGGGCCCGAGGTACTCCGACTGGTCGAGAAGTCCCTCGGCCGTCCCGGCGATGGGCAGGTTCACGTCGACGTCGAGGCGTGCGGAGTCAACTTCATCGACGTGTACTTCCGCACGGGTCTGTACCCGCGACCCCTGCCCTTCGTCGCCGGCCTCGAAGGGGCGGGCATCGTGCGCGCGGTGGGACGGGGGGTCGACGACCTGCGCGTCGGGCAACGCGTCGCGTGGTCGGCGGTGCCGGGCTCCTACACGACCGAGTTGATCGCGCCGGCCGCCTCGCTGGTGGCGGTACCCGACGGCGTCGACGGTGAGACTGCCGCCGCGGCCATGTTGCAGGGAATGACATCCCACTATCTGGTCCACGGCTGCCGCACCACGAAGCCCGGCGACATCGCGCTCGTCCATGCCGCGGCCGGTGGAGTCGGGCTGCTGCTCATCCAGATGCTGCGCGCTGCGAAGGCCCGCGTGATCGGGACCTGCTCGACCGCCGAGAAGGCCGACCTCGCGCGCGCCGCGGGGGCAACCGACGTGATCCGATACGACCAGGAGGACTTTGCGGCCCGGACTCGCGCCCTGACCGATGGACGCGGCGTCGACGTCGTCTACGACTCGGTCGGGGCCACGACCTTCGAGGGCAGTCTCGCGAGTCTCCGGCCGCGCGGATTGCTCTGCCTCTTCGGACAGTCGAGCGGCGTCGTTCCGCCCTTCGATCTCGGCCGGCTCAATGGCATGGGATCCCTGTTCGTCACGCGCCCTTCTCTCGCCCACTACACGGCCGATCGAGCCGAGCTGCTGCTTCGGGCGGGCGCCGTGCTGTCGGCCGTGGCGAACGGAGACCTGTCGGTGAGGATCGGCGCGCGATTCCCGCTCGCCGCGGCCGCTGAAGCACACCGGGCACTCGAAGCGCGCAAGACGACGGGCAAGCTGATCTTGATTCCTTGATCCGACCCGACACCGAAAGAGGAAACACACATGGCGGATCTGCTCATCGACACCGCCGTCGAGTCGCTCGGCGCGGGTCGCTATCGCGCCCGACTCTCGCCGGATTGGGCGGTCTGGGGACCGTATG
Source organism: bacterium (assembly GCA_031413515.1). Taxonomy (GTDB): domain Bacteria; phylum Myxococcota_A; class UBA9160; order UBA9160; family UBA4427; genus TMED88. The sequence continues at coordinate 10,472 of JANOFF010000116.1, read as the reverse complement.
GTGGATCCGTTGCGGCCGTCGCGCTGCGCGCGGGTCTGGCGGAGAGTCGGTTCTCACGTCCCGCGAGCTTTCAGTGCCACTTCCTGACGATCGGTGAGTTCGGCCCGGCCGACATCGAGGTCACGTCCCTCGGCGGCGGCAAGCGCGCCGAATCCCTGCGCGTCGACCTCACGCAGCAGGGACGGCTGATCCTGACCGCCCTGGTGTGGGTCGTCGACGAGGGGCTCGACGGCTTCCGTCACGAATCGACCCGCGCGCCCGATGTGCCCGGACCCGACGAGTTGAAGAGCTTCGCGACGCTGAGCGGCGACGAATACGCGAACTGGTATCCGATCTGGCGGAGCATCGAGGGTCGGCCGGTTGCCTGGCGCGAAGCGCCCCTCGAGCCGATCTGGCACTGCTGGCTTCGCTTCGTCGACACGCAGATCTCGAACGCGACCGAGGACGCGATCCGCCAACTGTTCTGGCTCGACCTGCCCGGTTGGAATGCCGTCTCGTCCGCGCACGCCTGGCCGTTTCCGTTCCTCGCGCCGAACCTCGACCTCACCGTGCAGTTCCATCGCTTCGAGCCCGCGGCGGAGTGGCTGCTGGCCAGCGGCTATGTCCCCCTGGCCTCGGACGGACTGCTCGGCTGCGTGTCGCGACTCTGGACCCGGGAGGGCCGATTGCTCGCAACCGGAACCTCGAAGCACAGCAGTCGCCGAAATCCCGGCTACGAGCAGGAACTCGCCGAGGCGAGAGCGCAGGGACTGCTGCGCGACGACGACCCGCGCCGCTGAGCGCCGCGTGCGGGTGAAGTGCCGCGTGCCGGTGAAGCGCCGCATGCCAGTGAAGAGCCGCGCGCCGTCAGCTCAGCTCGAAATCGGCGAGGTCCGGCGCCTTCGTCCAGTTCCAGTAGTCGACCAGCCGCCAAGGCGAGAGCACCGTCACCTTGCCTGCACGGTTCCGATACCAGCTGTGCTGGATCGACGGGTGCGACCACACCATGCCGCGCATCGCCGCATCGAGTCGCTCGTTGTAGGCGTCGTGCACGTCGGGGCGGCAATCAAGCGCGCTGTGTCCGCCCTCGATCAGCGCCTTCAGGCATCCCATCACGTAGCGGACCTGACACTCCGAGTGGAAGATCAGGCTTCCGCCATGCGCGAGATTCGTCCCGGGACCGTAGATGCAGAAGAAGTTCGGGAAGCCCGGGACCGTGATGCCGAGATAGGCGCTCGGCGCGTCGCCCCAGCGATCGCGGAGCGAGACGCCCGCGCGACCGACGATCTCCATCGGCCAGAGGAAGCGATTGGCGTGGAAGCCGGTCGCGAACACGATCACGTCGACGGGATACTCGGCCCCGTTCGCACACACGACCCGATCCTCGCGGATCTCGCGGATCGGATCGGTGACGAGTTCGACATCGTCCCGCTGCAGCGCGCTGAGCCAGCTGCCGTTGTCCTGCAGCGTCCGCTTGCCGAGGCACACGTAGTCGGGAACGACCTTGCCGAGCAGCTCTTCGTCGTGCCCGACCTGGTCCTGCATGTACTGCGTGAACATCACGCGGGTCGCTTCGTTGAGCGCGCAGGTCGAGCGGTCCTGATGCGGCCATGCGGGATCGATCTTCATCGCCTCGATGCCGCCGTCGCAGCCGGGCCAGAAGAGCAGGAAGCGATACCAGCGTGAATAGAAGGGCAGATGTTCGAGCGCCCACTTCGTCCCGTCGCCGACAGCTTCGTGATAGTGGGGATTCGGGAACATCCACTGAGCGGAGCGTTGGAAGACGTAGAGCTGCGCGGTCGTGTCGGCGATCGCGGGCACGATCTGGAACCCGCTCGCGCCGGTTCCGATCACCGCGACACGCTTGCCGGTCAGGTCGACGTCGTCTCGCCACTTCGACGAGTGCATGGTCGGACCGCGAAACCGCTCGATGCCCGGAATCTCGGGAAGCTTGGCGCGATTCAGCTGTCCGACGGCGCTGATCACCGCGCGCGCATACGATGTCTGCTCGCGGCCCTGCGCGTCGCGGGTGCGGACCGACCAGCGGGCGCCCGCTTCGTCCCAGCTGGCCGACACCACCTCGGTCTCGAATCGCACGTGCTCGCGCACCCCGTACTTGTCGAGGCAGCGTTCGAAGTAGCGCTGCAGCTCGTCGCGCTTGGCGAAGAACTCGCTCCAGGCCGCGTTCGGCTCGAACGAATAGCAATAGAAGTGGTTGCCGACGTCGACGCGGCACCCGGGATAGCGGTTCTCGTACCACGTCCCGCCCACGGCGGGATTCTTCTCGATCACCGTATACGGGATGCCGGCCTCCTGCAGGCGGATCGCGGCCAGCAGCCCCGACATCCCGCAGCCGATCACCAGCACCGGAAAGTTCTCGCGCGCGGGACCGGCCACCGGGCCGTCCTGCTCCTCCCATGAAAAGGCCCGCGCGTCGCGGCCGTCGAGTTCCATCTCCTCGAGCATCATGGGCAGGTACTCGGACGGAACGTCCTGTGCGACCAGGAAGCTCATCATCCGATGGATCGTCTCGCGCGAGGGCGGCGGAGGCAGCATGCACCCGCCATCGCGGTATCGCCTGATCACCGCGAGGGCCCGCGCGCGGATCTCGGCCTTGTGCTCCTCGCTCATGAAGCCCTGGACCTCGTTCAAGAACACACCGACCGGCCGGATCGGGTCATCGAGCAGGCTCGCGTCTCCGCTCATGTGGATCAGCGACATCATCAGCGTCGGAATGCTGACGTCGAGCAGGGCCCGCTCGATCGCCGCATCGTCCTCGTGGATCATCGCCACGGCAGTGTTCGGATGGCTGGTCATCGGGCAGCGCTCCATCGTCGATCGGAACCCATGCGGGCTCCGGAAGATCGACGAGGGTATCGGCTCGCGGCGATGGCCGCCCGATGCTCGCTGTGCAACGTTCCACTGGCGCACGACCGGAATCGACTCGCTCGACAGGAGACGCGCCGCATGGACACTGCCCCGAGCTTCGTACCGCGAAGTGGCGAGACCTGGCGCGATCCGCATCCGATGTACCGCGCGCTGCGCGACCACGATCCGGTCCATCATGTGAGAGACGGCGACTACTGGGTCCTCTCGCGCTTCGCGGACGTACTCGCGGCCGCCATCGACTCGACAACTTTCTCGTCCGCGAAGGGCCTCACCTTCCGCTACGGCGAGATGGAGGAACTCGGGCTCGAAGCGCCGATCGTGATGATGGACCCGCCCGACCACACCGCACTGCGGCAGCTCGTCGTCGGCCAGTTCACCCCGAAGCAGGTCGCCCGCCTCGAGCCGATGGTGCGCGCGTTCGTCGCGGAGCGCGTCGCGCGACTGCGCGAGATGGGACGAGCCGACGTGGTGGCCGAACTCTTCAAGCCCCTGCCGAGCAGCGTGGTGGCGCACTTCCTCGGCGTGCCGGCCGAGGACCGCAATCTCTTCGACCGCTGGACGAACTCCATCGTGGCCGCGAATGCCGACGGCGACGTGCTCAGCGCCGGCGACGCCGTGGGCGAGATGTTCGGCTACTTGAATCGACTGGTCGAGCGACGGCGGACCGATCCCGGCGACGACATGATCTCGCTGCTCGTCCACGGCCGGATCGGGGACGAGCCCGTCTCGCTGGCCAAGATCCTGGGATTCGGCTTCACGATGGTGGCGGGAGGCAACGACACCACGACGGGGCTGCTCGGCGGCGCGTGCGAGATCCTGACGCGAAACCCCGATCAACGCCGTCTGTTGATCGAGGATCCCACGCGGATGCGCGACGCCGTCGAAGAGTTCCTGCGCCTGACCGCACCGGTGCAGGGACTCGCGAGGACCGCAACCCGCGACGTCGAGATCGGCGACCGCACGATCCCAGCGGGCCGCAAGGTGATGCTCCTCTATGCCTCCGCGAACCGCGACGAACGCGAGTACGGCGAATCGGCCGACGCCTGCGACGTGTCGCGTCGGGCTCGGCGTCACCTGAGCTTCAGCTACGGGCCGCACCACTGCATCGGGGCCGCCGCGGCTCGCCTGCAGGCCCGCGTGGCGCTCGAAGAACTGCTCGCGCATTGCCCCGACTTCGTGGTGGATCCGGACGCCGGCCGCTTCGCGACGGGTCACTTCGTGCGGCGCTACGACTCGCTGCCGTTCTCTGTCGACGGGCTCGGCTGAGGGGCTCGCCATCACCCCGCTGGCACGAGCCCGCGCGCCTCACGCGACGACCTCGGGCACGCGACCGCGTCGGATCAGCCAGAGATTGCGGGCATAGATGAAGAAGCCGACGGACTGCCCGAGCACGCCGACCACGTCCTTCCGCCACACGAAGTAGACGAGCAGCATCGTGGCCCCGCCGATGCTGAGCCACCAGAAGCCGATCGGCACGACCGAGCGCTGCGCTCGCTCGCTCGCCCACCACTGCACCAGCATGCGCGCCGTGAAGGCGAGCTGCCCGATCAATCCGAGTGCCACCCACGCCAGCCCGATCGGCCCGCTGATGTTGAGCAGGCGTTGCCAGCCGGGCCGCTCGCGGATCTGCCCGTGCACCAGGGCCGCGAAGCCATCGGGATCGAGGACCTGTCGATCGCCCGCCGTGGTTTCGACCGTGTAGACGAAGCGACCATCGGCTGCGCGGGAGAGTTCGACGCGATCGACCCCGGGCACGCGCGCATCGATCGACACTGGCTGGCCCGGCTCCGCCGTAGATGCTGCGGACGAGACGGCGAAGCTCGTGAGGAAGAGCAGCGCGGCGAGCCAGTGCACGGATCGACGTGCAGACGAGGTCGGTCGTCGCAGCCCATCAGCCCGGTCGCACGCACGGCCGCGACCGCGCTCCGTCACTCGCGGGCCTCGTCGTCCCCGGCGATGCCGCGCGCACTCGGCTGCCGCAGACGGGCGCGCATCCAGCGCATGGCCAGGAGATCGCGGGCTCCCGCGAACCCACGCCCGAATAGAGCGACCTTCGAATCGCCTCGGACGCGCGGGCGGTGTGCGACGGGTGTCTCGATCACGTGATGGCCGCGCAGGCGCGCGCAGTACGGGACGAAGCGGTGGACCCCCGCGAACTCGAGGGGCAGCGCGGCGAGCACCGGCCGACGGAAGACGCGCAGCGTGCAGCCGGTATCCCGGGTCGGATCGCCGAGCACGACGCGGCGGGCGATCCACCCGATCTGCCCGGAGACGCGGCGTACGGGGCCATCGCAGCGGCTCGCGGTGCGATCGCCCTGCACCAGGTCGGCTCCGCTCGCGACGAGCAATTCGAGCAGCCGCGGGATCTCTGCGGGGTCGTTCTGCAGATCCGCATCGAGGGTCACGAGCAGCCCGCCCCGCGCCAGGCCGAGCCCTGCGCCGAGTGCGGCGGATTGACCCTGCGCGCGGCCGCCCGGGCGCGACGCGAGAGAGACGCCGCGAACGGCCGGATCGGCACCCGCTTCGATCTGAATCTCGTCGGCCGTCGTGTCCCGCGAGCCGTCATCGACCAGGATCAGTTCGTACGCGTACGCGGTCTTCGCCATCGCGTGCGCGATCTCGGCAACCAGCGGCGCGATGTTGCCCGCTTCATCGCGCGCCGGCACGACGATCGAGACATCACACGTCGTCGCCGTCAGTTCGCGCGAACCGTCCATCGATCGAGAGTCCCCGGTCACCGTCTGTTTCCCGCAACACGGCCTGCTGGCTGCGGATTCGTTGGAGATTGGCGATGCTCGGCCAGTGTAGTGGATCGAGTCGGAGCCACGCCGTGCGGGACGTGGCCGTTGCTTCGCGCGGTGGGTCGAGAGGTAATCTATGAAATTCGGTGTCCTTCAGTTCTTCAGCTGGCCCGAGCGGCGGGTACCCCTCGCCACCGTCTACCAGCGAGCCCTCGAGCGCATCGAGATCATGGACCGCACCGGCTACGACGCCGTCTGGCTGGCCGAGCATCACTTCACCGGTTACAGCGTCTGCCCGTCGGTGCACATGATGGGCATGCACATCGCCGATCGCACCGAGCACCTGCGGATCGGCACGGCGATCTCGCTCGCGGCGCTCTACCACCCGCTGCGTCTCGCCGAGGAAGTCGCCCTGCTCGATGTGCTGACCGGCGGCCGCGTCAACTGGGGGGCCGGCCGCGGCTTCGACCCGATCGAGTTCAACGCCTTCGATGTGCCGGCCAAAGAGAGTGCCTCGCGCTTTCGCGAAGCCGTCGAGATCGTGCTCGCCGCCTGGCAGAACGAGCGGCTCACCTGGCACGGCGAGCACTGGCACTTCGACGACGTCGAGGTGCTGCCGAAGCCCCATCAATCCCCGCACCCGCCCACCTGGGTGGCGGCGTCTTCGTTGCCGGCGATCGACTGGGCGGCGGAGCGCGGCTACTCGATCCTGATGGACCCGCACTCCGCCCACGTCGAAATCGCGATGAAGCGAAGCCACTATGCGGCGGGGCTCGCGCAGCACGGCCACTCGATCGAGGGGCGCGACATCCCGATCGCGAGACTGATCGCGTGCGCGCCGACCGATCGCGAAGCCGAGGTGATCGCGCGCAGCGGTGCCGCGTGGACGATCGGCAGCTACTTCAACGAATCGAAGCTCGGCAAGCCGCCGGATTCGGCGGCGAGTCTCGGGCTTCCGGTGCCGACCGACGATCCGATCCAGCGATACATCGACGGTGTGACGCTGCACGGCAGCCCGGAGAAGCTCATCGACCAGCTGCTCGAACTGCAGCAGCAGATGCCTCTCGATTATCTGCTGTGCTCGCCGCTCAGCCACGCCTCGTTCATGCTCTTCACCGAGAAAGTGCTGCCGAAGCTGCTGTGATGTGGACGATCAGCTTCGGGCGAAGAGTGCTGCCGAAGCTGCTGTGATCCGTTCGATCAGCTTCGGGCGAGCCGCTTCCAGGTCTCGCTGTCGCGGCCGGCGACGTGGCGCGCGCCGAGTTCTTCGGTGAGGCAGCAGAACTCGAGCTGCAGCCCGTTCGGATCATGGAAGTAGACCGACTTGCACCAACCGTGGTCGACCACGTCGGTCGCCTCGACGCCCTGCTCGCGCAGATGGTCGCGCTGCTTCTCGAGCTCGGAGACGTCGTCGGCCCGGAACGCGAAGTGGAACATCCCGCCGTAGATCCCGAGGCCGCGATTGATCCCGGCGTCGTAGTCTGCCGGCACGCCCTTCACATCGTTGGCCTCCATGAAGGCCAGCATCTCGCCGCGTCCGGCATCGATGAAGCCGTGCCGGATCACGCCACCGGTCGGCGGATCGATCATCTCGCACACGACCGCGGGAAACCCGAGCACCTGCTCGTAGAAGGCGAGCGTGGCCTCCATGTCGTGGGTGGCGAGCCCGAGGTGATGCATTCCCTTGCCTCGACTCGGCATCGATTCGACCTCCTTCATCTTCATCTTCGGCGTGCGATTCAACGCGGCAGCGGCAGCTCGCGCGCCACTTCGTAGAGCTTCACGTCCATCGAGACCGGCGGATGCTTGCCGAGCACACCGCCGAAGACCGCCATGTGGGGCGTCTTGAAGTGCGCCTTCAGCGCGTCCATCGATTCCCAGCGCTCGCTGATGCGCAGTTTGCTCGCATCGCTCACGTCCACCGAGAACGCGTAGGTGACGCAACCCGGCTCCTTGCGGCTCTCGATCTCCATGGTCTTCAGGGCGTCTCGCACCTGCTCGACGGTGCCTGGCTTGACCACCACCTCTGCCATCACGACCAGCATCGGATCCTCCTCGAAAAGCCCAATCTATAACGCGAAGGGGCTGCGTGGGTTGCAGATCAGTCCGCGACCACATCCAGACGTCGCTCGAACACGAACTCGTACTGCAGATAGCCGACCTCGCTGTCGCGGCCGGGCACAGGGGCCGGGACGTGCGGGGCCTGCAGCAGCATCCAGCCGTCCTCGAGTGCAGCCAAGCCACTGGCGTAGGGCGGATCTCCAGCGGGCAGTGCCGCGCCCGCGCCGTTCGTCCCGTCGTGGAACGCCCAGGCGACGACCTCGGTATCGAACGCGCTCTCGGACATCCACAGGTACAGGATCTGCTGGCGTTGCATCAGGCGCTCGCCTCGGCATCGCCCAGCGCCGCCCGGTGTTCGAGCCGGGTGAGGTAGTAGTCGACGTCGTAGCGCTCGTCGCCGCTGAGATGCCGCCAGAGTCGCGCCCGCGCGGTCAGGTCGTAGCGTTCTTCATGGCCGCGCTGCCACGAGTGCTTGCGCCGCAGGATGCGGCCCACGCTGTCGCCAGGCACGGTCGCGAACACGTGATCGCTCGCATCGTTCTGCAGCGCCGCGAGGTCGGCGGTGTTCCACAGCCGGACCTGCGGAACACACGGATTCAAGCGGATCTTGTACATCCAGCGCTCGCGCTCAGAAGGATTCGATTGGCCGGCATGCCAGATGCCGTGATGACACACGACCAGCGTGCCCGCCGGGCCCGAGAACTGTTCTTCGCCGCGGATCCGCTGATATCGGCTGAGTCCCTCGGCGCGGACGTGACGCAGGTGCGTGCCCGGCACGAAGCGCGTCCCGCCCTCGCCGGCGCGGACCTCCATCGGGTAATAGAAGAGCTGGATGTCGAAGGCCGGCTCGGCTGAATCGATGATCGCGTCGACGTGCAGATGCTGGCGAAACGGACTGCCACCCGGAATGAAGTGCACGAAGTCGTGATCGAACACGGGATCGGGCCCGACCAGCGACTCGATGATGCCGTGCACCGCGTCGAGACGGAGAACCTCGCCGATCACCGAAGGCGGCGGATAGCAGTCCGACAGATGCATGCCGGTGACCGGCTGGGCGACGCCTTCGACCTCTTCGGGCACGTTGGGCCCGAAGCGCGCGAACTTCACCGGCAGCAGGCGGCGCATCTCGTCGACGGCGCGTTCGTTGATCGCTGCCGGAACCAGCGCATCGAAGCGCAGGTAGCCGTCGACGACGAACCGGGCCATTTCGCGTGTGGTGAGTCGATGGTCTGACGCCGGCATCTCGTGGGCCTCCTCACCGGATCCTAGATCAGCCATGCGCGGCTGCGAAGCCGCTGGATTCCGTCTGTCCGGTCGAGCCGGACTGCGCGAAGATCTGGATCGAGGGTCTCGCCTCCCTACCCGTGACCCTCAGCTCTCCACCGCCGACTCTCGACTCTCAACCACAGACCCGCGCCCCTCAACCACTGACCCCCGACTCTCAACCACAGACCCGCGCCCCGCCCACCCCGACCCAGGAGATCCGAATTGCCGACCCCTTCGCTTCCTCTCTTCGACTTGACGGGCAAGGTCGCCGTAGTGACCGGCGGCAACCGCGGGATCGGGCTCGGCATGGCGCGCGGACTCGCGCGCGCCGGTGCCGACATCGCGCTCTGGGCCCGCGACGAATCCCGCAACGCCGAGGCGGTCGACGAGCTGCGCGGCTTCGGGAACCGCGTCGAGTCGATCGCCTGCGATGTCTCGCGTGAAGACGACGTCGTGCGCGCCACCGGGGAGACTCTCGCGCGGCTCGGTCGCATCGACATCGGCGTCGCCAACGCGGGCTTCGGCGCGGCGGCGGATCTCCTGAAACTCGACCTCGACGAGTGGCACCGCGTGCTCGCGACCAACCTCGACGGTGCGTTTCTCACCTTCCGCGAACTCGCCAAGCACATGAAGGAGCGCGGAACGGGCGGCAAGTTGATCGCGATCTCGTCGATCTCGGCGATGAACGGAACCCCGCTGCAGCCCCACTACGCGGCCAGCAAGGGCGGGCTCGAAGCCATGGTGCGTTCGTTCGCCGTGCGGCTCGCGCGCTACGACGTCCAGGTGAACGCGATCCAACCCGGATGGATCGTCACCGAGGCCACCCAGCGAGCCGTCGACAGCGAGGACTTCAGCGACATCGTGATGCGACGCACACCCGCCCGGCGCTGGGGCACACCCGAGGACTTCGAGGGGATCGCGGTCTATCTCGCCTCGAAGGCTTCGAACTACCACACCGGCGACGTGATCCGGATCGATGGCGGGTACTGGATCTTCTAGTCCCTCGAAGCCCGCGTGCGCGGACGACAGCGGTTGGGAGCTTGGGAGGTGGGGAGGTTCGGAGGTTGAGAGGTCTGGAGGTTTGCCGGACCGAAGGCCGTGCTCCACCATGCCGAGACCTCGACGCCGCACCAACTCCCCGCGTCGCGCCCGGAGGCCCCGATGAGCGCAGCCCCGCAGACCGGTTCGACTTCCACCCACTTCCGCACCTGCCCGATCTGCGAGGCCACATGCGGGCTCGCGATCGAAGTCGCGAACGGCCGCGTGACGAAGATCCGCGGCGACGACGACGACGTCTTCTCGCGCGGCTTCGTGTGTCCGAAGGGCGCGAGCCTGCGCGACCTGCACGAAGACCCCGATCGGCTCCGCGCTCCGCTGGTGCGGCGCGGCGACGGGTTCGAGGCCGTCAGCTGGGACGAGGCCTTCGCGGCCGTCGAGGCCGGGCTCGCGCGAGCCATCGAAGCCCACGGCCGCGGTGGGCTCGGCATCTATCTCGGCAACCCGAACGCGCACAACTACGAGAGCTCGCTCTACATG
>JANOFF010000115.1:0-9985 GCA_031413515.1 bacterium | reverse complement strand
GGCCACGCCACCGGCCGAGCTGCCCGACTACGGAATCGAAAGCGGTGAATTCCGGGCCCGCCCCGTCGTGGCGGAGTACTGCGCACGCTTCGGTGTCGAGGTCGAGAAGGTCCGCATCACGGGAGTGCGTGCGACAGCGCGATGAGAATCTGCAGTCAGGCAGGTTCCACCGCGCGCCTTGTCAGCCCTCGTGCCCGCTCTTCACGACGTGCCCGCTCCTCAAGAAGTATTCGCTCGTCGGCCGCGTGCGGATCCGCCAGAGCGAGAGGAACGACGTCACGCTGCGCAGCATGATCGCCATGTTGCGGACCAGAGCGAAGGGATTGCGCGCGCCGTAGAAGAGGAACGGGTTCGAGACGTGGCGGAACGACGGGAACGCCTCTTCGACGATGCCCTCGAAGGGCGTCGCGCCCGCCGTCAAGCACTGCAGGACGACGTTGCGCACGTAGCGGGTGCGCGGCTGCATCGCTTCGCTCATGGGGGATTGCACGCCGTGCCAGCGGCGGATCCACTCGTCGCGTGTGAGTCGCCGCGGGCGCTCCATCAGGGTGACGAGCAGCACGCCGGGGGAACGCTCGCCGTCGGGCCAGTGGCGCGGTGAAGAGTGGCGATTGCCACCGTACTCGGTGTAGATCTGCTCGTCGACGAGGTAGCCCGCCAGCTCGAAGCCCGCGCGGCGCAGCACGTCCTCGAGGGCGATGCGATCGTCCAGCGACTCCAGCCACAGATTGATCTGCGCGCTGATCGGTCGCTCGAACGGAACACCCGGGGCGGGCGAGCGAAGCTCGGCGTACTGATCCGAGATGTTCATCTGCAGACGCATTGCGCCCGCGGCGAGCAGCTGCGGTGCGCATTCGTCGAGCAGCACGCGCCGCGTCTCCGGCTTCGACCAGGCGGGCGGGGCCCACGCCAGGTAGACGAGCTTGATTTCGCTCATCCTGCGCGCGCCGATCCGCGCTCGGCCCGGAAGCGCTCGTAGAGTCGACGCGCATCGGGCAGGATCGCGGCCAGACCGTCGGCGGCGCGCACCCGGGGCGAGTAGCCGAGTTCGTTGCGGGCGCGGTCGATCCGGAACGAGCCGTCGCGAATCAGATTGAGGACGCCGCGCCGGGTCAGCGTCGGTTCGGGTCCCGCGCCGCCACGCAGGAAGTGGAGCCACTCGAGCAGAGCGGCGACGCGATAGACGAGCCAGCCGGGAACGCGCCGCTTCGGCCAGGCGTGGCCGAGTCCCTCGACGAGAGGCCGGAACCAGTCGAGCCCGTTGCTCGGCTCGTCGTCGGTGATGAAGTACGCCTGGCCGCCGACGGTCTCTGGTGTCTGCCGAAGCTTCGCTGCGGCCAGCAGATGGGCGTCGACGGCGTTCTCGACGTGCGTGTTGTCGAGCACCGTGCGGCCGTTGCCGACGAGCACGCTGAAGCGGCCGGCGGCCAGTTGCTCGACGAAGCGCGCGATCATCATGCCGCCTTCGCCCGCACCCCAGACGCCACCGGGGCGGAGCGCGACTGTTCTGAGCCCCGTCGGGTCGTCGGCCGCCAGCACCTGTTGCTCGGCGAGGGTCTTGGTCTCGCTGTAGAGATCGAGCAGATCGCCGGCCCGGACGAGTCGCGTGCGTTCGTCGCCGCCCCGCACCGAATCGCCCATCGCGACGTTGAAGCTGCTGGTGTGCACGAGTCGACCGACTCCGGCCGCGCGGCAGGCCCGCAGCACCTGCTCGGTGCCGAGCACGTTGACGTCGAAGACCCGGCGTCGGCGTTCGGGCCGGTAGCGGGCCAGCAGGTCGATCAATGCCACCGTGTGGAAGACGGTGTCGACGCCCTCGCAGGCCGCACGCAGGTCGCCGTACAGGCGGATGTCTCCGACGACGGGTTCGACCGCGGGGCTGGCGGGGCAGGGCACGACATCGAAGGCGCGCACCCGGCACCCGAGTGCGGCGAGTCGGGCGACGAGATGGCGGCCCAGATAGCCGCTTCCGCCGGTGACGAGGCAGGTCGGTCCGACGTGCTCGGCGCGGAGCTGCAGGACGCTCATCGCGAGCCCCCGTAGATGTCGCGCGTCGTGCGGCTGAAGAAGCGCACCGCGACGGCGCGTGGGATCAGTTTGCTGAGCAGCACGTAGGCGAAGCGGTTCATGCCGCCGACGATCACCGTCGGCCGTCGCCCGATCCGGGCGAGCGCCTGCTCGACCACCGCGGCCGGCTCCATCGGGAACGCGGTGTGGCGCCGATCGGCGGGGGTCTGCGCATTGAAGTTCGGCGTCGAGGTCGCACCCGCCACGCACACCTGGACGTCCACTCCGTGCGGCTGGAGTTCGCTCCAGAGCCCCTCGCCGAGCACCGTGATGAACGCCTTGCTGGCGGCATACACGGCGATCATCGCCGACCCCTGCCAGCCCGACATGGACGACATCAGCACCAGACCGCCCCGGCCCCGGGCCACCAGGCGCTCGGCGAAGTGCGAGCTGAGCAGCAGCACACCGCGGCAGTTGACGTCGATCGTTGCGAGCTTGCTCGCGACGGGCTCCGCGAGATACTCGCCCACGTGCGCATGGGCGGCGTTGTAGACCACGAAGCCCACGTCGAGATCGGCGGTCGCCGCGGCGACCCGCTCTCCTGCATCCGGTGCGCCGAGGTCGAGAGCCAGCACGCGGGTCTCGACTCCGTGCCGCTGCGAGATCGCCGCGGCCTCGGCCTGCAGCGGCTCCTCGCGGCGTGCGACGAGCACGACGTTCAGGCCGCGGGCGGCGAGCTGCCGGCACCACGCCTGCCCGATGCCCTCGGAGGCCCCGGCGACGACGGCCCAGGGGCCGTAGCGATTTCGAAACTCCATTGCTCTCCTCGCTGGCGATCGCCGAAGCGTACCCGCATCCGCGGCGGAAGGGTGCTCCAGCGCTCCGGATTCGCCCTATTCTGAAAAGCATGCTCGAGATAGTCGACTACGAAGTCCGGCTCGGCCGGCAGGGCACGACGACCGTGCGCGACATCCCCGGCCCGCCCGGTGCGGCGACCGTGATGCTGCTGCATGGGCTCGGCGCGACCGCGCGGCTCAACTGGGGCCCGTGCTTCAGGCCTCTCTCCGAGCATTTCCGCGTGCTCACGCTCGATCATCGCGGGCATGGAGGCGGCCTGCGCACGCATCGCTTCCGGCTCGAAGAGTGCGCGGACGACGCCGTCGCGGTGGCGCGCGCCCGCGGCGTCGAGCGCTTCATCGCCGTCGGCTATTCGATGGGCGGGCCGATCGCGTCGCTCGCCTGGCGGCGACACCCGGATGCCGTCAGCGGGCTCGTGCTGTGCGCCACATCCAGACACTTCGTGGCGCGCGGCGTCGCGCGCGCGGCGCGGCTCGCGCTGCCGATCGCCGCCCAGCTGGCCCGGTTGACGCCTTCGATCGCCCGTGAGCGCCTGCTGCAGCGGATGCTGTCGCGCATCGAGCATCCCGAGCTGCGCGAGAAGGTGCAGCGCGAGTTCGCGGGCCACGATCCGGCCACGGTCATCCAGGCGAGCCATGCCCTCACGGGCTTCTCTTCGCACGACTGGATCGGCCAGGTCGACGTGCCGACCGCGGTGATCGTCACCACGCGCGACGAACTGGTGCCCCCCGAGCGCCAGCGCAAGCTCGCCGCGTCGATCCCCGCGGCGCAGGTGTTCGAGGTCGAGGGCGACCACGGCGCCTGTCTGGCCCGGGCCGATCTCTTCGTGCCGGCGCTGGTCGCGGCCTGTCGCAGTGTCGAGCGGCGCAGTCTTGTGGGAGACTCCGGCGGCTCGCCCTGAGAGACTCTGTCTTTCTTCCATGGAGGTGGACCCATGTCCGGTCGAACGCGCAGGAGTGGCTGTCTGTGCGGCGCCGTGAAGCTCGAACACACCGGCGAGCCCGCCGTGATGGCCTTCTGCCACTGCGAGTCGTGCCGACGCTGGCTCGGCGCGCCCGTCCACGCCGCGAGCCTCTGGCCCGCGGCGAACGTGAAGGTCGTCCAGGGCAGGGACAAGCTCGGGCTCTACAAGCGCACCGAAGCGAGCCATCGCCAGTTCTGCATGAAGTGCGGTGCGCCCGTGATCATCGAGCATCCCGCGCTCGGGATGGTCGACGTGCCGGCCGGTCAGGTCGAGGGCCTCGCCTACCAGCCGACCTTGCATGTGCACTACGGCGAGAAGGTGCTCGCCGTGAAGGACGGCCTGCCGAAGTTCAAGGACTTTCCGAAGGACTTCGGGGGCAGCGGCGACATGTTGCCGGAGTAGCGAGCAGGATCGGCCGACCGTGTCCGAACCGGTTCTATGGTCTGGGGAACCGGGCCAGCGCGGCACCGGCTTCGGTCAGCAGGATCCCGGTCGGCTTGGCGGGAGACACGCTGCAGAGATCGTTGTGGTTCTCGTCGTCGAACAGCCCATCTGCATCGAATCGCTTGTTGTCCCAGCCGACCAGTTCGCCGTGCACTTCGCCGAACTTCATCGACGAGAACCACCACCAGTCGAATGGCATGCCGAGCGGGGTCTTCTTGACCAGCTTGGCGTGATTGCCCTCGGTCTGGAAGAAGTTGCGTCGGCGCTCGGCATCGACGTCTTCGTTCAGGACCACCTCGGGAACGGACAGACGCCCGGTGCGCGGATAGTGGACCTTGAGGGCGCTCAGCACGATGTCGGAAGCGCCCGCATCGATGCCCCCGAAGATCAGGGGTGCATTTCGCGGCTGCAGCGCGCCGGCACCCGGCACGGCCGGGTCGCGGCCGAACGGGAAGAACGTGACGTCGGCGACACCGATGTAGCTGAGGCGCGGCGCTCCGGCCTTCTTCAAGGCGGCTCCGAAGGCCAGCGCCATCGAGCAGCCGTTGCTGGAGGCGACGATGCAGAACGCGCCGATCGTGTCGAGCTTGCCGTTGGTCCGGTCGCGGACGAATTCCATCGCCTTCGCGACCGGCTTCGTCAGATCGGATTCCGATCCCGATTCGACGATCGTCAGCGTGCGAGGCCCCTCGGCCTTGCGCAGTTCGAGCGCCCGCTGGTACGGCCCGATCGGCACCCGCGAAACCGCCGGGTTCGTGACGGTCAGCGAGAACGCATTGCTCGCCATGAAGGTGAAGACGAAGTCTTGATTGCGCGCCACGGGCTCGTCCTCCGGCTCTCAGGCTCGCACGGGAGGCTTGGGGAGAAACTGATTGAGTCGTTCGCGCGCCTCGAACACGAGCATGTCGGCGTCGAGAGCCCGGATCGTCATCTTGCCCACGATGTCGTCCGCCGCCTGCTGGTAGCTGAAGTTGATGATGCGCCGGCGACGCTTGTAGGCGAGCACGATGCCCGCGGTCTCACGGCCATAGAGACGTCGGCGGATCTCGACTTCGGGGATCCGTCCGCCGTGCAGGACCAGCAGCGCGTACTGGATCTTCGAAACGAACTCGCCCTCGGTGCCGAGCGTGACATGGGCACTGTCGCGGATCAGGCAGGTTTCGAGGCGGGCGTCGCCGCGGAAGAGTTCGGACTGAAGAGAGGGCACAGGGACCTCCGGCGATGCAGACGGTGTTCTTCTCGTCGAAGTTCCCGTCTGTTTCCCCGTCTGTGCCGCCGGGTCCAGGATCGGTTCCGCGAATTCGCGGCGGGATCACCGGGACGCGCGGCGCGCCCCTACGCGGTCGGCATCTGGAAGCCCGGGGTCGAGAGCGAGAGCTTCTTTTCTTCGTCCGTCATGTCCTCGGCGATGCCCTCGAACAGCGGCGACGACAGATATCGCTCGCCGGTGTCGGGCAGCATGCACAGGATCACCGAGCCCGGCGCAGCCTTCTCGGCCACCTGCATCGCCACGGCGAAAGTCGCGCCGCCGGAGATCCCGGTGAAGAGGCCTTCGTGGCGCGCGAGCTTCTGCGACCACTCGATGCCGGCCGGTCCTGCGATGGGGATCAGTTCGTCGAACAGCTTCCGGTCGATGGCTTCCTGCAACACGAACGGGATGAAGTCCGGCGTCCAGCCCTGGATGGCATGCGGTTGCCACGCCGGGTGGCTGCCGGCCGGGGCGTTGGCTGCGCCGCGCGGCTGCGCGACCCCGCTGCCGACGAGCCCGGCATTCGCGGGCTCGGTCAGGATGATCTTCGTGTCGGGACGATCTTTGCGCAGCACGCGCGCGACGCCCGTCACCGTGCCGCCGGTTCCGTAGCCCGACACCCAGTAGTCGAGCCGGTCGCCCGCGAAGTCGGCGACGATCTCGCGTCCGGTCGTGTTCTCGTGGATCGTTGCGTTGTCGGCGGTCTCGAACTGGCGGGCGAAGAACCAGCCGTTCTTGTCGGCGAGTTCCTGGGCCTTCTGGTACATGCCGAGCCCTCGGGCGGCGCGCGGCGTCAACACGACCCTGGCACCGAGAAAGCGCATCAGCTTGCGCCGTTCGATCGAGAAGCTGTCCGCCATCGTGACGACCAGCGGGTAGCCCTTGGCGGCGCACACCATCGCGAGCCCGATGCCGGTGTTGCCACTGGTCGCCTCGACGACCGTCTGCCCGGGCTTCAGATCGCCGCGGCGCTCGGCCTCTTCGATGATGCTGACGGCCAGCCGGTCCTTGACCGAGCCGGCCGGATTGAAGAACTCGGCCTTGACGTAGAGCCGGACGTGCTTCGGCGCCAGGTTCCGCACCCGGATGCAGGGCGTATCACCGATCGTGTCGAGGATGCTCTCGAACAGCCGTCCGCGGCCGTTCGTCGTGCGCGGTTGATGCGAGGGCATGCGGTGTCTCCCGTTTCTTCGACTCGGATCGGTTGGGGCTGCTGGGACGGGTCGCACGCGTTCGGTGGCGGTCGTCCGTTCACACCTCGCGACAGAACTACGCGATGCTGGCCGCGGTCTCGCGGCTCACGTCCGGACACGCCACGGCGAAGATCTCGGTCCCGTGGATCGTCCCCATCACCTGGCGACAGCGCGCCGGGACGCCTCCGCGCAGCAGCAGGCGATAGAACTCGATGCCCTCGTCGCGCAGCGGGTCGCATTCGTTCACGCTGATCACGGTCGGGACGAGGCCCTTCACGTCCTGCTCCGACGCGAAGCCCGGCCACGCCAGCGGATTCTTGCGCTCGAGTTCCTGGATCCCGTACGCCATGGCGCCGCGATTGTCGTGCAGGTCGAGCAGGATGCCGTTGTTCTCGATCGACGACGGCAGGCGATCCTGCGGCCAGCTACCGGCGATGTAGGGGCAGAGCGCATACAGGCCCCGGATCAGACCGATGTCGCCGTCCTGCTTGAGCTTCAGTCCGGTGGCGAGGGTGAGATTGCCGCCGCCGCTCTCGCCGGCCACGATGATGTGCGCGCGATCCACGCCGAGCTTCGGCGCGTTCTGGTGCAGCCACTTGACGCCCGACACGCAGTCGTTCAGTCCGGCCGGGAAGGGCGCCACCTCGGGTGCGGACGAGGGCGTCAAGCAGTTGCGGAAGTCCACCATCGCCACCGCGACGCCCTGCGCCGCGATGATCCGCCCCCACGAGCGGTACAGGCCATCGAAGCACGACATCACCTGCATGCCGCCGCCGTGGATGTAGTAGACGCACGGCAACGCCTCAGTCGAGTCGGGGCGGATGAACTGGACCTTGATCGTGTTGCCATCCGGCGACGAGACGAACTCATGCGTGGTCGTCGTCAGTCCCGTCGACGGCGCAACCTGTTCGTTGTCGAACATGTTCAGCCCGGTCGTCAGCGCTTGACGCAGCGCGATGGCCTGGGGCAGGGCCGCCTCCGCGAGCAGTTCGTCGCGGCTCCTCACGTCCGCTTGCTTGGCCGTCGGGAACATGCCCATCACGGTCTTGATACGGGGGTCGATGCGCGGGTCGTCCTGCAGCTTGCTCATGCTCGCTTCTCCGGTGAACGGTTGCGATCGGGCCTCGGCAAAAGGTCCCGACCGGTCGGGGTCGTCGATCGGGGATGAGGATCCCCGGTGCCAGAGGAGTTCGCAAGCGAGGGCGGTCGGCTCCGGATCCGCGCTCCGGATCGCGAGGCGGGCCCGCTCGAGATGGCCCAATCTCTGCTCGCACTGGCTTCGAAGCGCGGCGCGTCGGCCCGATGGACGCTCGGGGGACGAGTTCCCTCGGCGAGGAGATCCGCCCAATGCCGATCCACCGCACTCACCGTGATCGCGTGATCGTTGCTGCGATCGTCTGCGGGCTGTTCGCCCCCGCGACGGCGTCCCGGGCGGCGAGCTTCGATTGTGGGGTGGCCCGACAACCCGTCGAGATCCTGATCTGCGCGGACGGGCAGGTGTCCGAACTCGACGAGTCCCTGGGCAACGAATACGCGGCCCTCCTGGCGCTCTTGCCAGCGGGTCAGCGGGGCTCGCTGCGCACCAATCAACGGGAGTGGATCGAACGTCGCAATTCGGGATGTCACATCGACGAGGCCACGGTCGTCAGCGATTCGAATCGCGCCCGACTCACGAAATGTCTGAAGATCGCCACTCTCGAGCGCAGTCTGTATCTGTCCACATTGGTGTCCATGGCGAAGGACGAAGCCGAGGCGGAGCCCGATCCCCCGAGCGGTCCCACGTCGAGCGGATCGGGCGTGCTCATCTCGAGTACCGGGATGGTGATCACCAACGCGCACGTGATCGATGGCTGTGGCGAGATCGACGTGGACAATCGCCGACTCGGTCGCTCGCCCGCGACGGTGGTGGCCGTCGACCTCTGGGCCGATCTGGCGTTGCTCCGGAGCGAGCTTTCACCGGACGCGGGCGCCACGCTGAGAGAGCAACCCATCCTGCTCGGCGAAGAGGTGATCGTGCTCGGCTATCCCCTGCCGGGCGTGCTGGGCAGTGGTGTCATCGTGACCCAGGGCATCGTGAGCGCCGCGAGCGGCCTGGGCGACGATTCATCGAAGATGCAGATCTCGGCGCCCATCCAGCCAGGAAGCAGTGGCGGACCGGTCTTCGATTCGCGAGGCAACGTCGTCGGGGTGGTCGTCTCGACGCTCTCCAGCCTGCTCGACGCGCAGTACTCGGGCCCGGTTCCCCAGAACGTGAACTTCGCCGTCAAGGCCACCGCGGTGACACAGTTTCTGGAGACGCATCAGACCGATCGGACGAGAGTTCCGAGCAACACGAGCGGTGGGGTCGCGGCCGTCACGAGTGCGGTCTCGAACAGCGTGGTCCGGATCACCTGTCGCTAGGTCGGCCGGACGAACGTCCCGGCATGGACTTCCCGGAGTGGGCGGCCCGGTGGAGGCGCGCCGCGCGACTCACGGTCCGTCGGCGAGCTTCGGCACCACGGGCATCCCGGGGCGCGCCTTCTGGACACCTTCGATCACCACGCGTTCACCGACCTCGACACCGGTGACCCCCTGCATCCCGTCGTTCTGCATGCCCACGGTGACACCACGCTGCTCGACCGCGTTGTCGGCTCCGACCACGAGCACGTAGCTGCCTCCCTGCTGTTCGAGGATCGCGCGCTGCGGCACGAGCACCACGTCCGCCTGGTCCGGGAACAACACGAACACACGCACGAACTCGCCCGGCTTGAGCTGGCCATCCGGATTCGGCACGAGCGCCCGCGCGGTGACCGAGCCGCGGGTCGGATCGATGGTCGGGGCGACGTAGTCGATGACGCCACGCTGCGGAAAGGGAGTGCCGTCGCCCATCATGAGTTCGACCGGCAGCCCGCCTTCACTCGGCGCCGGGAAGCGCCCCGCCGCCACGCTGCGCAGCACCTCGAGACGCTCCTGCTCGGTCGGCTCGAAGTACACGTGGATCGGATCGACCTCGACGATCTGCGCCAGCAGGGTGTCCTCGCCGGCCCGGCCGACCAGATTGCCGACGTCGACGAGCCCCTGGCTGATCCGGCCCGCGAGGGGTGCCCGGATCGTGCAGTACGACAGGTCGAGCTCTGCGCCCCGGACGGCGGCGGCCGCGGTCTCGACGCGGGCTCGCGCGGTGTCGTCGTCGGCGCGTCGGGCATCGAGCTGCGAATCGCTGACGACGTTGCTGCCGGAGAGTTCCTTTGCGCGATCGAAATCGAGTCGTGTGCGCGTGGCCTCCGCGAG
>JANOFF010000114.1:0-18370 GCA_031413515.1 bacterium | reverse complement strand
GCGAACGTGACGGCAGGCGGCCGAAACTTCCAGCACCTCGGCCAGTTTGAAGTGGTGAATGGTGAGCTTGTCGTCCGGCTCTCGAACACGAGCGCCACATCGGCATCAGCCGACGCCATCCGCCTGGAATACCTCGGCCCCCACCCAGAACGCCTCGGAGATCCGCGTCTCCAACGGAGCTTCCGAGCTTGCTGACGGCGTGTCGATCGTTGATTTTGGAGCCACGTTCAACGGCACGCTACGAACGCTCACCGTCAAGAACGTTGGTGTAGGCACACTCAATCTTACGCAACTCACACCCGCGGCCATGCCCGCAGGGTTTGCGCTGGTCTCGGGGTTTGGGGCGACGACGCTTGCCCAAGGGCAGACAACCACCTTCACGATCGCGCTTGCTGCACCGACCCTTGGTGCCGTGTCGGGCACGTTGTCGATTGCCACGAACGATCCCGATGAAGCATCGTTCGACATTCAGCTCACTGGCATCGCCCAGAACTCAAGAGTCATCGACGATGAGGACGTCGGGTTCTCGGTCATCTCGGGAACGTGGGGTGAATCCACCGGTGGCTACAACAACGATCAGTACACCGTGACTTCGGGTGACACTGGGGTCGTCGAATGGCGGCAAGAACTGACGCCCGGACAGTACCGGGTTTCGGCCGCGTGGACCGCAGTCGCAACTCGAAGCTCCGTTGCGGCTTATACGGTTCTCGACGGCAGCACCACGCTTGCAACCCGTGAGATCAACCAGAAGTTTGCAGCTACGGCCGATGCGACGATTGGCGGCAAGCCATTCCAGAGCCTCGGCGTGTTCAGCGTCACGAATGGCACACTGGCTGTTCAGTTGGCCGATGCCAGTATCTTGAGCGTGTCGGCTGATGCGGTGTATCTCGAATACGTCGGAGCTCTGCCCGAGGTGCAGCTATCGGGGACAGGTGGAAGCCTCGTCGTCGATGGGGCCCCAGCCACGGTTCTTGACTTTGGGGATTCCGAGCGGACGAACAAGGCGACCATCGGTGTTGCTGTGACGAACACAACGGGCGCTGCAATCACTCTGACGCAGCTCACGCAAGGTGACATGCCTGCGGGTTATGTCCTCGTCGACGGCCTTGCGTCGCTTTCGCTTGCGGATGGTGAGGCGACGTACTTCCGGTTGCGACTCGATGCGATCACACCGGGCACATACGCTGGCACGATTGCGATTGATTCGAGTGCCGCGACGTTCAATCTCGACATCACAGGCCAGGTCATTTCGACTGCCGTCGTCGCTGATAACGGACATGCCGAGTTCCAGACGACCGGGACTGGCTGGGTGGCCACGGCTGACGGTTCGGGGTTCAGGGACGGCCTCCTCAAGACCTCCGGCGCCGAGCTGAATAAGACCGCGAGCTGGACAGTTGAAGGACTGGTTCCTGGCCAGGCTTATTTGGTCTACGCGACGTTCGCGCCATCGGCCACCAATACGGCGTCGGCTCCATACAAGCTGTACGACGGCGCGACGCTCGAAAAGCAGTTCACCGTGAGCCAGCGGACCGTTGGTGCCAACGTCCGCTCGGCTTCAGGGACGACTTTTGGCTACGTTGGCCAGATCAACGTCGATAGCGGCACTCTGAAAGTCGAGCTCGATGCATCCAATATTTCGGATGGTGACGTGGTCGCGGATGCGATCTATGTGGTGCCAGCGACGCTCGGTGATCTGGTTGGATTCGCCGCACCGAGCCGAATGGTAACCGGTAGCGATGTCTTCATTGTGGCCGACGTCGTTGATCCGAATGGAGCGTATGTTGACGCAATCAATCTCTACCGTGACGCCAACAACAACGGTGTTCTCGATGTGGGCATTGATTTTCTGATGCACTCGGACACGACGCCTGCCGACGGCCTGAACTTCAATGCCGGTTCGCTCCCCTCAGACGACTACAGCCTTTTCGTGGCTGCCATGAACGACGGCGACGTGGTGAGCAGCCAGGCATTCTCGTTCACATCGGCCGACAGGTGGAAGCTTTCGATTGGGACTCGCGTCCTCGGTAGTTCCGTGTTTGTCACAACTGGTGAGCTCACGATCACAGGCGTAGACGCAGATGCCTTCCAGAAGGAGCCGGGCCAGAGTTGGGGTGATGTCGTAGCGGCTCGAGTCAAGGGCACCGTCGAGACGATTAACGCGTGGGAAAATAACACGCCCTATTACTACACTTTCAACGACGGCGCGTATCGCGTAATTCCTACCCCAGCAAGCCCGGCCGGGATTGGCGACCTGCCGCCCGAGAACGTCGTGATCTGGCTCGAAGACCAGACTCGAGCGAACATCAACGACGAGGACTACAACGACCAGTACTGGACGGTGTGTCTTATCCCAGTCAAGGCTCGTAAAGAGCCGGACCCCATCTGCGTCATGCCCAATGAAGGCGCGGCGGCCATGCCGGGTAGTGGTGACCTCGGTGCGTCGTCGGGTATGGTGGCATCCGGCTCTGGTGCAGGAATCACGCCACCCGTTCGGCTTGAGTTCAACCAGTCGGCTGTTGGCAGTTCCGGTCTGGGCGAGGAGGCTTCGACTGGAGAGTTCGGGACGGCTTGGACTCGCTCGGGCGTCGCTCGGCTCGTGATGGATGGGACCAATTCCGCTGATCCGGATTTTGTGTCGGTCGTGTTGAGCGGCACGAATGCCAGGGTGTTCCGAAGGGTTTCGGGGGCGGGTGGTAGCACCTTTGAACGCGCGAACGGCCTTGGAACGAGTGAGACACTCGCCATCGAAGGCAGCAACTACGTCTTCCGTACAGTTGCTGGCGACACCTACACCTTCAATACCTTTGGGTCGGGCGTGCCGGAGCTCGCTCGTGGTGGGCTGGTTTCGCAGGTGGATGCCAGCGGCAACAGCCTCGAATTCACGTTCAACGCTGACGGATCGACCGCAGTGCTGACGAGTTTTGTGGCGGGCGAGGCAACTCCGGCCGAGATTCAGGACTATGTCTATCTCCCGAGTGGGAATCCCAACGCAGGCAAGGTCGAGCGCATCGACATCCGCAGGGGCGACGGCACGCTCGTTCGCTCGGTCAGCACGGCCTATTGCGACGGCACGTCGTCGTTCGGTGAGCTTGGCCAACTTGCGAGCATCACTACGCGGGACGCCGCAGGCGACGTTCTCGACGCAAAAGCCTACCGCTACGCCGATGGCCCAAGCGGCGATTCGCTCCTTCAGTACATGTTCGATAGCGACGCCGTTCGTCGCGTCGCAGCCGCAGGTATTGATATCGCCACCGCGGCTAATGCGGCAGTTGCACCGTATGCCACGAGCTACGTCGAATACGACGCCCTGAACCGGGTTGTGAGAAACGACGTTCTCGGTGCCGGATGCTCATCCTGCACCGGCGGTATTGGCAGCTATACGTACTCATACGCTCAAAACCCAGCAGCCGGCAGCAACGACTCTGTTTGGTCGGCGAAGTCCACCGAGACCCGCCCCGACGGCACCGAGCGGATCGTCTACACGAACGGCCGACTCCAGACGATGCTCGAAGTGATCCGCACGAACGACGGTGGTACTCCAAGGCAGTTCGGCACGTACACCCGGTACGATTCTCGTGGGTTGGCCATCTGGAAGGCTTCGCCGGAGGCTGTTGTCCTTCCCACTGACCTTTCTGAGATCGAGCAGTACGGCGATCTCCTGAACGAAGTCAGCGGCAACTACCAGTACATCAGTGATTTGAACGGGCTGATCAACGTCACTACGTATTTTGTAGGGACGACGGCGACGGGCACCACGGCCGGTCCGGCTGACCGGTACGTGTCGAGTACCGCCGTTCAGAGGGGCGACACCGGCACGCCAATTCTCCAGTCGTCGTTTACCTACCTCGTGCAGACGGCTGGCGGGAGTACGGACACGCGGATGGCGTCTCGCACGGAATACGTCACGACGGACGGCACCGAAACCAACACGACGACCTACGCCTACACATATGCCCCTGGCACCACTCAGATCGTCTCGCAGACGACCACACTGCCTGTCGTGTCGGCAGGCCAGAACGGCTCTGGTGTGGCAGATGTCACGGAGCGCGTGTTTGACAGTGTCGGACGAACGATCTGGACCAAGGATGCCGATGGCTTCTTGATGTACGCGGCGTACGACGAGCAGACGGGCTCGGTCATCAAGACGATCATCGATGTCGATACCACGCAGACATCCAGTTTTGCAGACCTTCCGGCGGGGTGGGTGACTCCTTCCGGCGGTGGGCTCCATCTCTTGTCTACCTATGAAGCCGACACACTCGGCCGAACCACCGCGAGCACCGATCCGAACGGCAGCATCACGTACACGGTGTACGACGACGCGAATCATGCCGTGCGGACATACGCCGGCTGGAACTCGGTGACGGGCCGACCAACCGGCCCGACGCAGCTCTCGCGACGCGACCTCTCGGGCAACTACACCGAGTCTCTCACGTATTCGGGGGCCCCCGATCTCGATATCAACGGCCGGCCCACGGGCACGGAAGCCGTCACGAATATCGAATCGCTTTCCCGCTCGATCATGAACGCCGCAGGCCAGGTGATTGCCAGCGACCAGTACTTTCTGATTCCCGCCTACTCCACCGCCAGCGCCGAGCTTGGCGTGGCAGGAACGAATTTCCTACGGACGACCTACGCCTACAACAACCAAGGCCAGGTCGACCGCATGGTGAATCCGGCGGGCACAATCACGCTGATGCGTTACGACGGCCGCGGTCAACAGGTGGCTACCTATGTCGGCACCGATGATTCGACGACCGACGGATACAAATGGAGTCCAACCAACGCATCGGCCTCATCGAACATGGTGCTTGTGTCCACCAATGAGTACGACCATGGCGGCGTGGGCAACGGTCTCCTCACCTCCACAACAGCATATCCGGGAGGTAGCGCAGACTCGCGGACGACGGAGTACTTCTTCGACTGGCGAAACCGACTCGTCGCCACGAAGACTGGAGCAACGGCTACACCTGGCACTGAAGATTCGTCCGTCAATCGTCCACTTACCTACACCGAGTACGACAATCTTGGTCGATCAATTGCCCAAAGCCTCTATGACGGTGACGGTGTCGTGATCGTTGACGTCGACTCAGACGGCGTGCCCGACAAGCCCGCCGCCGGGCTCCTCCGAAGCTCTCAGGCCAGTGCCTTTGATGCGCAAGGCCGTGCCTGCCAGACCCAGCAGCTTTATGTCGACCAGACGACTGGCGCTGTTGGCAGTGCAGTGCTTTCGACCAACACGTACTTCGACCACCGGGGCAACGTCGTCATGTCGATGGCGCCAAATAGCCCGGTGATGCAGTACCTGTATGACGGCGCTGGCCGAATGACGACAAGCCTCACGCTCGGCAATATCCCGACGGCTACATGGGCCAATGCTACGTCGCTGTCAGACTCGGTGGTTCTCGAACAGGTCGAGATGACCTATGACCTGGCTGGCAACACGCTTTTGCGGACAATTCGCCAGCGATTTCACGATGCATCGACGACCGACACGGGGCTTCTCGGGACGCCGACTTCTGGGATTCCTGCACGGGTCTCGTACTTGGCGAACTACTTTGATGAGGGTGACCGAACGATCGCGACGGTGGACGTGGGCACAAACGGCGGCGCAGCCTACACCCGCCCGAGCACGGTGCCCACTCGTTCCGACACGGTACTCGTCACCTCATACGAATATGACGACGCTGGTCGCGTCCGTGACGTGACGGACCCGCGTGGTGTCGTGTCCCGGACCGTCTATGACGCACTTGGGCGTACGACTGCGTCGATTCTCAACCACACCGGCGGTTCACCTGGTGCACAAACGGATGTGACAACGACGTTCGAGTTTGATTCCGCGGGACGACTCGCATCACGTACGGCGGTCCAGCCCGCAGGCACGCCGTCCCAGGTGACCGGCTACATCTACGGCGTCTCGCCCGCCACCGGAAGCTCGATAACTTCCAACGACCTCATGCTCGAAACAAGGTATCCCGATCGGGTTACCGGGTTGCCGTCAGCCACCGACCATGACATCTACTCGTCCAATGCTCTTGGAGAGCGCACGAGCTTCACCGATCGTGCCGGAACTACACACAGCTATGCCTACGATCTCATTGGTCGCCAGACGGCCGACGCGATCACAGTTCTTGGGTCAGGCGTCGATGGCAGCGTACGCCGGATTGAAATGACGTATGACACCATCAGCAACGTGGCCACAACGACGTCCTTCGATTCGTCCGTCGGCGGCACTGCGGTGAACCAGGTAGCTCGCGCATTCAATGGCTTCGGACAGACCGTCACCGAATGGCAGTCACATACGGGCGTTGTCGATCCATTCACGACGCACAAGGTCGAGTACGCGTACTCAGAAGCCTTCGGTGGCAACCACAGCCGGCTGATAGCGACGGTTTACCCAGACGGCTACGTGGTGAACGTCACATATTCTGGGATCGACGCAAATGTCAGCCGACCCACGAGCCTGACCGGCCTTCGTACCGATTCGCTTACGTCTGGCACTCTTGAAGCGTTCAAGTACCTGGGCATGGGCACCGTGATCGAGCGGTCTCGGCCCGAAGTCGGCATCAAATTCTCGCTCTTAGGGGCGACAGGTGATGCCGGCGACCAATATGCGGGGCTCGATCGGTTCGGGCGGGTGGTGGCCCACAACTGGATCGACACGATGTCGGCCACGGTGGTGGACGGCTACGGTTACACGTATGACCGCAGCGGCAACCGGTTGACCCGATCCAACGCGATCAACGCTGCCTTCAGTGAGGCGTACACGAACGATGCTCTCGGCCAGCTCCAAAACTACGTCCGCGGCAACTCTGGCTCGCCCACCAAGACTCAAGATTGGCAGTTTGACGCGCTTGGCAATTGGTCGACCGTCACAACGGACGGCACCGCCGAGTCACGAGAGGCCAACGCCCAGAACGAGCTCACCGACGTAGGCGGGGCCACGCTCACGTACTCCGCTACGGGCAATATCACGACCGATGCCCAGGGCCGCACGCTCGTATACGACGCGTGGAATCGTCTCGTTACCGTCTATGACGCGTCGAGCACGCTGGTCGCTCGATACGAATATGACGGGATGAATCGTCGTATCGTCGAACAGGTCGGAACGCTTCCAGCGGCACCAATCCGCGATCTTTACTACTCGCTCCAGTGGCAGACCCTCGAGGAGCGAGTTCGAGATGGCATGGGTGCAATCCCAACGAATGCCGACACTCGCTATATCTGGAGCCCGGTCTACATCGACGCGATGATCGCGAGAGATCAGGATGCCGACAGTAGCTCCGGAACAGGTGCCGGCGGCCTAGATCAGCGTGTTTACGCGATTCAGGATGCGAACTGGAACACGACCGCGATCATCGCTGCTACGGGCGTTGCGGGCCACACGACGGGGGATGTAATAAACCGCTTCGCCTGCACGCCGTACGGTCAAACCGAAACGCTCGATGCCTCGTGGGCCACGGCCGCGTCGCCCGTCGTCGTCCTCTGGAGTCATCTCTTCCAGGGTCTGAAGGTCGACCAGGCAACTGGCCTGTTCCACGCTCGCAATCGAGATTACTCGGCGAGCCTCGGGCGATTCATCGAACGCGATCCCATCGGGTTCTCTGCTGGAGATAACAACTGGTATCGGTTTGTCGCGAATGGCCCTGGCGGAGCAACCGATCCGAGCGGGCTGCGAGTCTATGCCTGGATCTTTGACGACCTAATGATAAGTGCGCCCGCCGTCGAAAAGGTTCTCGCAGAAGGTCGGTTAAGGTGCGACGCTGCCGTCGCGGCACTCCGCTGGATGAATGATACGGCGTATGAGGAACTACGAGCTCAAGGGCTAATTGTGTTTAACGGTGAGGTCTACCGAGAGGATAAGCAGGAACTTGTGAAGGCTATAGAACGCGAAAAAACCTCTAACTTCGAGTTTCACAACAAGGAAAACAAGGCAAGAAACTTGGACTGGCTGCTCAAAGCTATTGCAAACGAATCGCCTAGACTTGATAAACCCTACGACATTGCGGGCGTTGCCGCTCACGCGGAACAAATGGGCCATTTCTGGCTTGGCATAGTAAAGATTGGGGGTGAATTTTTGTCACAATCGGCCGTCCGCACGGCTATCACTGATGCCTACACGGGGGGGGGGACGCTTTTATTCGCTTCGTGCGGACAAACAGTTAACCTTATAGCGGAAGGTGGATGTGAGACGTTCAGGTTCACGGCCGCCAATTACACCAGAGCGGTGATAGCCACCGACGGATCCGGCAATAAGGTCGCCTGCGATGGCTTTAACTTCACTCCATTTCTCCTGGAGAGAATAATAAGAGGGCCAGCAAACCCAGCCCCGGCACCAGGACGATGATGCGGATATTTACAAACAACCAACTGCTCGCTGTAGGATCTATAGCCATAGCGCTGCAGTTGTCATGCGGCCACAAAGTGGATCGGGAGCCAGTAGCGTCGCAAACGCAGGTCACAGCCTTTATGTATTTCCAGTTGGCTGGAGATTATCGGAGGTTGCGGGTATGGATCGAAGCCACGGATTCGCTGTGGGTAGATTGGAATTCAATCCGACTCACAGTGATCGCCGGGGGACGCGAGTCCGATCTTTCGCCGGGTGCACCCGACGCGGGATGCTCGCTGTTTATGTTTGTCGAAGGTGGCGAGAACACCCAAAACGGTTTCAACATCCCATGGCCCCACGGCAAGGATCTCCCTGAGTCTGCGATATTGACGTTCTCGGATGACGGGCATAGGTCATATAAGGTGCCCGTCCAAATAGGGAAAGCGGATCCCAGCGAACCACATACGATTGTCGTACCACTGTAACTGCAGCCGCGCGGTACAAAAACTCCGCCCGCCTGGGCACCCCCTCTTACGAAGGGTATCTGTCTTGGTTGCGTCCCGTCGGTTGCGACCGTTCATGAGCAGGATCGCCCTCCTGTCGTGAGCAATGCGACGCCGACGTCGACATCCGCGCAGCGATGATCACGGGTGTTGACCACGGCCGGGACACCGAAGTCGTCAAGCGGCATGCCGATCATCGCGGTTGCCAGCGGTTGTTGCTGCGAAAACGCGATCTACGGGGTCAGTGGACGTCCCGCAACCCGGCATTATCCAGTGGCAAGCAACGTTGACAGTGGCGCCCTCCACGGAAAATACTTGAATGTTCGTTTCCAAAGGGCTGGAGCAAAGGTTTTGTACCGCGCGGTATTCGCTAAAGGTGTCAGCATGTGTGTCTCCAAATGGCTCGTTTCGATCATCCTTGCGGCCGCGTGTTGCGTGTCGTGCTCGCCAATTGATGAGGCGAGGGCGCTAGACGGTGAGTGGGTCTGGAAGAGCCTCAACGGGGCAGGATTCGCGGACCCCGCTTCGGCCTGGGCTGAAATCGATGGTGGCAGACTGACGATACACTTGGATGGTAAAGTCATCTTCGTTTTCACCTTCACGCTCGACTCGCTCGCTACGCCAAAGGCGATGGATCTAGTTGACGTAACGGACAATCATGAACCGCGGAGGCTGTTGGCAATCTACGATCTGAAGGGCGACGTGTTACGCATATGTCTCGCCGGAGGTGAGCATGAACCGCGTCCCCGTGAGTTCACGAGTGACAGGACCACTGGCCGGGCTGTAATGACCTTGACTCGGAAGTCCGCGAGCGCGCGGTACAAAAACTCCGCCCACTGAGAAGCCAACCCAATATGAGGGGTTCTTTGTGTAGGTACGGCGCGGTCGGCGACATCGTCTCGCCCCATCACACCCTGTGTTGTGGCTCAAAGCAGCGTTGAGCACGGCATTGGCGCAGCAGGAACCAGGGACTTCCGTCACTTGAACTTGTTTGACTCCGTCAAGCCGCGGGCCGGTGCGACTTCAAGTGCCCGCCGAGTTCGGCGTGGCATACGTGGTGAGCGTTCTGCCATCCGCATCTTTGATTTAGTGTGGTTTCCCGTCAAGCTGCCGCCGTTCCACCCTCGGGAGACGGAGAGATGGCGCACAAGAACCAGAGTGGCGAGCGGCAGGCTTTTTGGCGGGACATCGTGGCCCGACGTGACGCAAGCGGGCACTCGGTACGGGCGGTTGGCCAGACCGACCAGCACCGCAGCACAAAGCCCAACTGTCATTCGCCCACGACACACGCCTTCGGCGACAGGCGCCCCGTTCGCCCATAACCGCACAGCCCTGACCGTGTGACCTCAAGCCGCGTCAGCATCCAGTTTCTCAAAAAGCCCGGACTGCATTCGCACACCCGGCAAAGCCTGTTGGCGATCACGGGCGTATCTCACCAGCGTCGACATCGGGCCCTCTCTTCCGATCACGACGCTTCCACATTCATCGCTCGCCACGGGTCTCGGCACGTCCTTCACCCGCGAGCATTCATTCACGGAGACACTATGTCCACAGCAACCACCACCGCACCAACGACCACCCCACAAAACACGAGCCGGTCAACAACCCAACCAACCACGAATCCAACCACGCAAACATCCCCCA
Source organism: bacterium (assembly GCA_031413515.1). Classification (GTDB taxonomy): domain Bacteria; phylum Myxococcota_A; class UBA9160; order UBA9160; family UBA4427; genus TMED88. Next base: position 7,894 of record JANOFF010000114.1, on the reverse strand, counting down.
ACGCCACCAACAGACTCCGAACCACCATGGCAGCCGTAAAGCTTGCCTTCACATGGCTGGGCGTCCGAAAAACCCTCGCCCCTGAACAGCGAACGACAGCGGCCAGAGCGTTTCATGCTGACCGCGAACTGCTCTCGGCCAGCAAGCTCATCCTCGACACCAGAAATCCCGCCTACCGTGCTGTCGCTGCTGTCCGGTCAGAGGCTTCTTCTTACTGGCGAACCGTGACGCTGCCGTTTCCCGAGTCTGGCATTCGTCTTCTTCCCCAAAACTCACTCGGCCTCTTCGCGAACACGATGGCTGGCTACCGCGAAAAGCTCCAAGAGGCTGCCCGTGAACTTGCCGACCAGTACGACGCGATGAAGAGCGAGGCCCAACGGCGTCTTGGCACGCTCTTTAATGCGAGCGACTACCCCCAGACGCTTGAGGGCATGTTCGATCTGGAGGTCTCGTACCCAACCATTGATCCACCTGCGTACTTGATGGCCTTGAATCCGGAGGTCTACCAGCAGGAGCAAGCCCGAGTCCGTGAACGCTTTGAGTCAGCCGTCGAACTGGCCGAACAGGCATTTGCGGCGGAGCTACAGCGGTTGGTCGCTCATCTTGCCGAACGCCTTACCGGCCTACACGACGGACAACCGAAGGTCTTCCGAGATTCCGCCGTGGAGAACCTGCGTGAGTTCTTCGAGCGGTTTCGGCAGCTCAACATCCGGAGCAATCCCGAGCTTGATGCCTTGGTTGAACACGCTCAGCAGACGATTTCAGGTATCGAGCCACAGCAGCTTCGTGATTCCGTGCGGCTCCGGCAAATGGTCGCCAATGACTTCGAGCAGATTCAGGCTGCCGTCGGAGAGATGTTGGTTGATCGCCCACGGCGGAACATTCTCAGGCGTACGGGAATGGGAGGAGGCGTATGAGCTCCGTTGAGCTTGTTGTCGGTGCAGATGGAGTGGCCCGGTGTATCTATGACGAGGCAGTGGACCTTCGGGAGATTGGCTCGCTCAAGATCACCCGAGCCAGCCATGTTGAGCCCGATCGTGACGGCAACTGGCGGGCGGATATGGGGCCGTCTTGTGGTCCTGTATTGGGGCCGTTCAAGAGTCGGAGCGAAGCGTTGGTGGCGGAGCGGGAGTGGTTGATGGTACGTGGTGGTCGCTCAAGCCAATCGCCCTACCGTGACGGCTAGCCCCGGGTTCTCTTGCTGACCACGTACCGGATAAACGACGTCAGTCCGGCAAACCTGAAGCCGGGGTCAACGTAGTGCTCGATCACGTAGAAGGCAAAGTAGTAGGCCCGGCAAAAGCCCCACACGGCAACGGCGAGCAAGGCTACGGTCCTGGCATTTGGGTTATCGGCAACCAAGAGCGCCGCGGCCAGAACGCCAACCGCAAGCATCAACCCGCCTTTTGCGTACAGCAGCGCCGGACTTTTGATGTCGGCCATAAGAGATGGTTACGCGCGCGGCCAAAGAAGACGGGTTACGCCGAGGATACCCACGCCGGCAATTCCTGCGAGCAACATGATGCCTCCGCCGGCCATCGCCCAATCGCTGATCGCCAGGTTCGATCGCTCAGCAGCGGCTTGGGCAGGAGTCGGATCTGGGTACGGCACCCCGACCGTCAGCACGCCGTAAAGGAAGCCAGCCAGCGTCAGCACAAAGCCCGTCGCCGCAATCGAAATCATCCATGTCATTCGCGGCATGGCAACTGGAACTCCGAAGTGATGATGTTCCTCCGCTCCTTGAGTATGGCGACCGGCGACTGACACGAAAACCCACACCACGCCGCCCCATTACTGACCGTCCTACCTGACCGCCCACCACCTTGCTCGTTGCCGTGGTGGTGTTCTCGTCTCCCCGTCTGCCTCTCTGGCTGCCGGGCGTTTTCCCTGTCCGTGTTCCCTTTTCCCAGGAGATTCTCTGTCATGAGCTACCTCGAACTGATCGATGCCGTGTCCCAGAAGACCGGCGAGGATTCCCACGAGATCCGCCGTCACGGGTTCTCCCTTGCGGGCCCAGATGACGCGCGGCCAGACCACGATCCGGACTGTCTCTTCGACCTGATCGACCTCCCTGAATCGGGAGCGGTCGATTGGGACGCGGTGCTCTCCGGATGTCGCGAGCCGTTCTTCACCCGGACGCTCAAGGCCCGGAAGAAGAAGCGGGCCAAGAGTACGGTCACGAAGATCGCCGCCGAGAAGCAACAGGTAGCCCGAGCGGCGTGACCTGCTGAACCGATAGCCAGAAGACCCCAGCAAGTGACGGGCGTGGAATGTGGTTGAGCTGCCCAAGGCTCACTGCACCCACGCCCGTCGCTTTTTCATTCACCTACAACCCACCGGAACCAATACCCATGCTCAAACTCCACGCGGGCATTTCCAGAAAAGTCGGTCTGCCAAATTTCTCCAGTGCGTCAGCCTCGTGCCATATCGAAGCGGAACTCGACTCCACGCTGCTCAATGACGCCGAAGGCTTCCAGATCGTCGTCCAGCGTGCCTACCAATCGTGCGAGCAAGCCGTCCAGGATCAGATCACGCGGCTCACTGACACGCCAGACTCCAACCCCCAGCTCACCGCACAAGAAGTCGTCGAAGTCCGCACGAGTCCGACGATCGCTGGTGCCCGAATCACGAACGGCACCAATACAGCGCCGCCCCGCTTCTCGAACTCACCCAGCCCTCGACCCGCTACTGCTTCTCAGGTCAAAGCGATCCGGGCTATCTGTGCTCGCCGGCGTATCGACCTCGTGAGCCTGCTTCGAGAACGCTACGGCCTTGGCACCGCGGACGAACTGGGCATTCGACAGGCCAGCGTTCTCATTGACGAACTCAAGAGCGACGAGCCAAACACCGCCCCGCACTCTGAGAACGGCAATGGCTCGTATGCCGTGAATGGGGGTGCTCGATGATTGCCGGTGCTGAACTGTTGCCGGTACTCAAGCCCGTCACACCAGTCTCAACAAATCCAGCCAACGAGATCGCCAAAAAGCTGACTGGCCGGGACTACGTTTCATGGTCGGCACTCTCAACGTATCGGACCTGCCCTCTCAAATACAAGTTTCGCTACGTCGATGGCTTGCCCGAGGAATCAGTCTCCAGTGCGCTCGTGTTTGGCACCGGGATCCACACGGCGATCGAGGAGCACTTTCAGGCGATTCTTGCTGGCGACCCTATGCCCGACGTCGACAAGCTCCTGTTCGCGTACCGGAGTGCCTGGCTGCCGCACGATCCTGACGCGATCCAGTTCGGCAGCAAGGACACAAGGGCTACGCTCGATGACTTGGCCGCGCGAATGCTCAGGGCTTTCTTGGCGAGCCCTGTAGCTGGTGTGAATGGTCGAGTGCTGGGCGTTGAAGAAGAGATCCGTGGCGTGTTGGTCGAAGGCATGCCGGATCTGTATGGCCGCGTGGATCTGCTCACCGAAGACGACGACACGCTCACTGTGACGGACATCAAGACCTCACGTGGCAAATGGAGCGATGAGCAGGTTGAAGACTTGGGCGAGCAGCTTCTCCTGTACTCGAAGCTGGCCTCGGAACTGGCACCGGGGAAGAAGATCGCGACACGGTTTCTGGTACTGACGAAGACCAAAGAGCCGGTCATCGAGGAGCACGTTCGCGATGTTGAGCCCGGAAGTGTGAAGCGAACGGTGGCAGGAGCGGAGCGTGTGTGGCGGGCGATCGAGTCTGGCGTCTTTTACCCGGCACCTTCGGCTATGGCGTGTGCTGGATGTGGATATCGGGCTGCGTGTCGTGCGTGGTGTGGATAGGGTTCGCGAGAAAGGGCGGCACGGGGTTCAAAAACCTGTGCCGCTTTTTTTAGGTATTGGGGCGTGGAGGCCTAGGACGAAGTGCATCCCGTCGACGAAGCACCCCACGTGTGCACAACGAAGCGGCCGAGGCATGGATGGTTCGGTCACGTCCCCCTTGCAGGGAAACCTCAACAAGATCTTGTGGTGAGGCCAGTTGCCGAAAGCCGGCACATTGCTCGCTGAAGCGTTGCGGCACTACACGTGCTGCGGTCATCGTGTTATAGAGACGCTCCCGCAGTCATGGCCTGCGGGGCTGGTCCTTTCCTACTTGCCTCTGTGATCGCGGGCGCACAGCATTTGACAGGAGACAATCAATGAAAATCACCCTCGCCGAAACCTTGGCAGTTGCCATCTCGGCTGTGGCATTAGCTGTGTCGATCATGTCGCGACAAGACAGCGTAAATTCAGTCGAAAGCGATTGGCATTCGCAGTTGCGAGGCTGCCTAGAGTCCCTCGCGTCTCTTGAGCGACACGGATTTGAGTCCCTAGAAGTAACGTCCTGTGGCCCCGAAGACAACGAGTGCCTCGGCAACCTTGCCATGAAAAGGGCTTATCGTGACCAGTACCAGTTGATTACCGCCGAGGCTGTAGACCTCGCGCAACGGATTCCGGCGCGCGTGACAGCCGCTGAATTGCTTGGCATCGCATCTGCGCTCTACAACGCGGGGGACTTGACGCAAAGCTCGGAGTATGTGCACAAACTCCTCAAGAAATCTCCCTCCTTTCTTGTAAGGTACCGGACCATCTTGCTCCAAGCTCGGATCGCGTTTTTTCGCCGCGAGCTTGACGAAGGCCCAAAGCGGATCAGTGAAGCCGATGCCCTCATCAACAGCGCGTCAGCTCTGACACAAATCGAAAAACAGCTCCTCTGTGCTGAAACGCATTTGATCTGCACCAATATGCATCTTGCGTTGGGATTGCCCAAGGATGGCCTCAGGTGCTTGCGAAACGTCCACCAAAAGTTGACCGACCTCCCGAGAACACCTTTCGTCGATCAGCTTAATCAGTCCATTCGAGCTCAACTCACGCAGGCGATAATGATGGAAAAGAGTCCACCGGCTATGACATTTGACCAGCTTGAGGCAATGATACGCCAACAACTAGAGGAGGCTGAAAATGGGCCCAGTTTCGCGCCGTTGCCAACGCCTCGTGATGAGCCAACGCCTGCCCCAGCTGCTCCCCCAGCCTTCTAACTGCCCCAATGCCCTATGCGGGAAAGAGCAATCTCGTGGTCGATTGGCATTCTCACCCGGGAATCGCCGCGTGGAATCCTCCTTCGATACAACACTCTGAACTACAGTCCACCTCAATTATGGCACGAATGGGTCCGGAAAATCGACGCCGCTCAACGCGGTTGCCGGTTCTTTTTTCGTCGACACCGGGCGGCTGAAGTTGAACGGGCACGAGATCACTCGCTGGCCCGAGCACCGCCGCGCAAAATTCATCGGCCGAGTGTTTTTGCGGATCTGGTGCCGCCGCCTCGAAGGCACCGGCATCGGTATCATGGTGTGTTTGCGCCGAACCATCCTCTGCGGCCACTTGTGACGGCGCTGGCGATTGGCAACGCCGGGAAGCCTGAGGGCAAGGGGACGTGCGAACCGGGGCAAGCGGGGCAGCCAGCTGGCGGGGACGCTGCCGAACGGCGCTCCCATGACACATCCCGCATCGCGTGGGCCAAACTCCTCGCCCGGAACGCCGAGGCGTTCCCGCTTGCGTGCCCAGCCTGCGGCGGCGACATCCGGCTCATTGCCTTCATCACCGATCCGGGGCCGATTCGCAAAATCCTGGCCCACATCGGGGAGCCGGTGGAGCCACCTCCGACTCTCTCCCGCGCGAGGGCCCCCGACTGACTGGGGTGAGCTCGTGCAGGTCTATGACGACCGCGACGTCGTCCAGGACTCGTCCGATGAGCTGCCCGTGACTGACATCCACTCGCTCTGAACCGCCTGCGAAGGGCACGACGTGGAGCCGGTCTGCGATCTGCGTGAAAAGCAGTGCTCAGGCAGGCGTTTTCAGGAGGTTTCGCACGGCTCGAAGGCCGCCGCCACCACGTTGCCGAAGTGCCATTGGCCGTCCTATCCTTATCCTTTTAGTACGAGCAATCGAACTAGCTCGCCTGTTTGAACACCAGAATGACGTGCTCTTCGATCCCCAACACGTCGATGATGTGCCGGGCAGCAACCTCGTGCGGAGAGCCCGTCATTAGCTTCGGATCCCTCTTGATCTGCTTCTCGCGAGCAGCAGCAACGCCGAGGGATTCAAATACGGCATCGGAAAGATGGACGTTCGATGTGAAGGGGTGATCTTCACCTTCACAAGCCTTAATTTTCGAGACGATACAATCGTGCTCGGCCTGCCGCTCCCGCCACGGCAACCACATGTCGATCTTCCGGCATTCGCGGATGATCTGCCCAAGCCACGTCTCCGGAATTTCCCCAAATACAGTACTAGACATATTGCGCTACTCCGTTTGATCGAGGTCATGCCAGCATTCCAGCCGCTAGCACATATCCAGATCTTACGGGGGAGTGTCCCGGAAAGGCAATGCCAGATACTACCCCTTGTGGCAGGGAGCGGCTGGGCCACAACACCGAACTGCGGTTTACTTATGGAGTTACGTGTACGGGTAAGGATAGGACGGCCAATGGCACTTCGGCAACCTTCGGACGGGTGCTGGTCGGCTCCGAAGCATAGCGAGTCGGGGCTGCGGCTGTCTTTCGGGGTGACGAGTCGCCTCTGCGTCGCCGGAAATCGCCTCTCAAGTCGCGGATTTTCACGCAGAGCACAGATCGGCTCCACGCGTGCCCTTGTGACGCGGATCAGAGCGAGTGGATGTCGATCTCAGGGAGCTCGTCGGGCGAGGCCTGCACAACATCACGGTTGTCATGGGCCTGCACGAGGTCGCCCCAATCGGTGGGCGGCCTGCCCCCATGAATGGAACCAGATTCCATCATAGTGGTTGCCCTGCCAAGATATCGCCGCTGGGCACGGCCACCCGGGCTGATGCCCGCCTACGCCCTGGAGGCGGTGATCCGGAGCGGGCCGGCGAGACTGGCAAACACCGTCTCTGTGGCGGGGCTCACGCCAAGGCGGCGAACGCCAAGACCATTGGCCGAGCTCTGCACGACAGCGAGTGTCGTAAACCGCCCGGATGACGAAGGCGGAATCGCCACGGCAAAAACTGGGAGGTTGGCCGTCCCAAAAGCCGCAAACGCCTGACGGCTCGCCAAGAGGCCACCTGCGACTGGGGTCGCTCGACCAGAGTGGATCTCGACCCGAGAACCTGACCGATAGCCGCCAGTCACAATGATGTCATCGACCGCGTCGGCGTCGAAGCGGCCCGCCGACACCGAAACACCTCCTCGGAACGTCGGTGCAAACGGCGTGATCGTGCGGATGAGATTGACGCCAGTCGACAAGTCGTAGAGGCGGATCTGCGGCGCCATTCCTGTGCCGCTCCCGACGACCACCTCCATACGGCCATCGGCCGCACTCGCATTGGTGGCCACTCCCCCCGCAAACGTTCCGAGGTCAGCAGTAGCGACAGTGGCGCCGCCAAGATACCGACTTGAAAACGCCTGAAACGATCTGCTCGGAGTATTGGGTACGGGATCCGCCGCGCCGGCGGCCACAAAAAACACGCTCACAAGCCCAGGGCCTCGCGAGGCTGCCGTGACGATATCGGCAACGTCGTCACCATTGATGTCGCCCACGGCCACCTCGACGCCACCACGGTAGCCGGCCGAAAACGGCAGTGATCGATACGCGGGAAGCTCCGTACCGTTCTGCCGGAAGACGCGGATCTCACCGACTCGCCCTGGCCCGGGCGCCGTAATGATCTGTTCGGTGCCGTCTCCTACGACATCGCCGACCGCCACTCGAACACCGCCGCGGAACGTTGGCTCATAGGCGACGAACTGCGCGATGATGGCACCAGTCGTGGCATTGACCACGGTGACCAAAGGCTGGCTGGTCCCACCGATGTCAGACCCGGTGACGATCACCGGCGGGGTTGGCGCAGGTGCGTTTCCCACGGTGACCGTGAACTGTTCCTCTTTGAAGTCGGTAGCATCGAAGACTGACGTC
>JANOFF010000113.1:0-17504 GCA_031413515.1 bacterium | reverse complement strand
AAACCGTGGAAGCAAAAAGGACTTTTACGATGTCGCCGCATTGCTCAACCACTTTCCGCTCGTCTCGATGATAAGCCACTATCAGGCGAAATATCGACCCGCCAGCCTCATGATGGTCATTCGCCGACGGGGCGGCGCCCTCCAGGTCAGGCGGAGCGGGTGCGCTGCCGCCAGAGCATCCAGGCCGGCAGCGCGGTCGTGCCGAGCGCGACGATGCAGTAGCCGGCCTCACTGGCAGGGCTGGTTCTGGTTGAAGACCGGCGAATCGAGGCCGCTCTCGTAGCAGAACTGCGAGCTCAATACCCAGCACCGTTGCCACCGTGCCCACCGTCGTTGGCCGCGGCGCAACGCCACACGGATGTCGGCTCGGCGATCTCCCCGGCCCGACAGCCCATGGCGAGCGACTCGGGAGGACCTCCGTCCGTATCCCGCCGTCCGGCCCTCGGCCGCGGTCGGCGCACGTGCGTGCGCCGCCAGCCCGAGCGCGGCGTGCTGCAGCGCGTCGTCCGCGAGTACCTCGAGACCTTCCTCGCCGAGGCGCGCCAGCGCAGCGACGGCGCCGGGCTGCCGCGCTTCGTCGATCGGCACCCTTGTCCGTGCCTCGCGCCCCGCGCTAGGAGCGTCATCGGTCGGTCGGGGACCCGGCCGCCGACCCGTCCGAGACCGGGAATTATGTCAAATCGCCAGCTCATACTGCCTATGCGCTCGCGATGGCGAGGCGTGCGGTGGCGAAGGAGTCGACGACGTGTCGCTCGCGCCGCGACTGCGAGCGGCGCGGCGTGATCCGGGCTATCGGCCCGCATAACACTGCCCGATCATCGCGAGGGCAGTTCACGCCGTACAAGCCTCCAGGTCTCTTCGTAGATCGTCGCGCGCGGGCCGACGGCAACGATCTCGATCACCGATCCCGGCACGCGGTAGATGATCCGGAAACGCCCGACGCGGCAACTGCGTAACCCGGCCAATTCGTCGCGAAGCGCCTTGCCGACCGATGGATCTACGACCACGGCGTCCAGCGTCGACCGAACCTTTTTCTTCAGATCCGGATGCAGTCCTCGGATCAGCGAGGCGACGTTACCGGGAACCCTCAGCCGTCGCATGGCGCCAGCCGATCACTCGTCGAGGAGGGCGTCCAGCGTGTAGAGCTTGGCCTTGCCGCGCTTGAGTGCCGCAAGTCCGCGGCGAATCTCCGCGACGAGCGCCGGGTCCGATCGAACCGCGACGGTTTCCTTCAAGCTCTCGAGGTCCGCGGGACTCACGAGCACCGCCGCCGCTCTCCCGTTACGGGTGATGACGATCTCCTCGTCGCGCCCCTCCACCTCGTCGAGAAGACTGCTGAGCCGGGCCTTGGCCTCGGAAAGCGGCACGGTCTTCATTTGGCAATGCTCCTCATCGGCTTGGTCAGAATTATGACCAATCTCTAGTGGGGCCTGCGGTGCCTGTCAAACGCTGGCCACCTCGCGGCGGAGTGCCCTATGAGCGAGCGCCGTGGTTCGACGGCGCCCAACACCGCTACGGCCTGCTCGCCGGGCGCGCTGGGCAGCCCGGCGTCGGGTTCTACCTCCTCGCCAGCGCCGCACGCCTCGACGGCGACTATGCGACGGCGCTCCACCAGTACGCCCGCGCCGCGCCGCCGCTGCCGGCGCGCACAGGCGGTACGAGCTGGTGAATTGACATAACCAGCAGGCTCGGTGCTCGACACCGAGGAGGCGGTCTTCGACCAAGTCATCGCCGTCAGCCCCAAGGGCGTGCTCTGCGGCTGCAAGTACGGCATTCCGCCCCTGCTGCGCGCCGGCGGCGGCTCGCTGATCACCACCGCCTCGTTCGTCGCCGGGATGGGGTCGGCGACGGCGCAGAGCGCCTACACCGCCTCGAAGGGCGGCGTGTTGGCGCTGACGCGCGAGATCGCCGTCGAGTTCGCGCGCCGCACGCATGCACGCATAGGCAGCGCCCAGCGTTCGCCCCGGATCCCTGCCGCTGACCGCTGCCGAGCGTCAGGGACGCTGGGCCGGGCCGCGGCACCCTTGTCAGTGCCTCGCGCCCCGCGCTCGGAGCGTCATCGGTCGGTCGGGGACCCGGCCGCCGACCCGTCCGAGACCGGGAGTTATGTCAAATCGCCAGCTCATACTGCCTATGCGCTTTCCTAAGGGTGCCTCGTCCCCCCGTGCTATCTTAGGTTCAGTGGAGGACAGTGCCGTGATCTCCCGTTTCGCACGCTGCTTTCTCGTAAGAGGGTCCGCGTTGCTGCTGACGCTGGCAGCTGTCGTAACGCCCAGCCGAGCGCCCGGCCAGTGTCTCGGCGACTTCGACGGCAATGCCGAAGTGAGCGTCTCGGAACTCCTGACGGCGGTAAACAGTGCCCTTAATGGATGTGCGACGACTGGCAACCGGTTCATCGACAACGGCGACGGCACGGTAACCGACACTGCAACCGGCCTGATGTGGGAGCAGAAGGTCGCCGGCGCGGACTGCCTGCATTGCGTCGAGCGGAGGATGGACTGGGTCACTGCCATGAGCAGTTGGTTGTCGGAGGTCAACGGATTTATCCCCGACGGTTCGCAGCCCGAGTCCCAAGTTGGACTTGGCGGGCACGAAGATTGGCGAGTGCCGAACTTGGTCGAGCTGAGGAGCCTGCTCAATTGTCAGCCGTGCTTCTCCGATGTCCTGGGGCCTGACGAATACTGCCTCTACTTGACATCCACGACCCTCGGCCAGAGCCCAACCGGTGTCAGCGCAGTGGAATCTGCGTACGGCACCACAGTTGGAGTGGGTAAAGACACCCCCTACTGCGTGCGCGCCGTACGAGGTCTGAAGCAAGGCTAGTTAAGACTGGGGGAGAGGATGAGACGTAGTGCGTCCTGCGGTTCCGTCGCAACCGGCCGCGCAACACTCATGTGCATTGTCGCACTGACTATCGCGTCGGCCAGTTACGGGGTCAATTTTCAGAATGCCGTGAGCTTGGCCGCCGACCCGTCCGAGACCGGAGGTTATGAGAAATCGCCAGCTCATACTGCCTATGCGCCTGTCGCGAGGTGCATGATGCCGTGCGCGAGAGCGCCGGCACTCTCAATCGAGGCCCAGCGGGCGAGCGTCGCGTTTTCTAGCGAACGCAGCCCCGTTCCCGGCTCCTAACCGGGCGCGGCCGCCCCCGTGCGCCCGGGGCCCTGGCCGCCGCCCCGTCCGCCGCGCGGGGACCCATGCGCCCGTGCGAACGCCCGCCGCGACGGGATAGGACCCGCATCGGTGGTTCCGGGGCCCGTCCGGCGCGGCGTCCGATACGGGCCATTTTGTCAATTCGCAGCACATGGTACTTATGCGCGGAACGAAGACCTCCACGGGGTCCGCCTTCCCGTCGATCGGCAGCGTGCCGGCCGGCTCCCACCCGATGTGGTCTCCTGTCTGCTTCCTGGTGGCGGCGGACGCCAGCAGCGGCGTCCCGACCCGCTTGGTCAGCGCTTCGATTCGCGAAGCCAAGTTCACCGTATCGCCGATCGCCGTGTACTCGCGACGCTCATCGGATCCGATGTTGCCGAGGACCACCATTCCCGTGTGGATGCCGATTCCGATCCGGAACTCGACCTGGCCGCGGGCGCGGCGCCGAGCGTTCATCGCGTCGACCGCCGCCAGCATCTCCATCCCGCACTGAACGGCGCGTGCGGCATGGTCGGGGAGCGCCAGCGGAGCTCCGAAATAGGCCATGATCCCGTCGCCGATGAATTTGTCGAGCGTCCCGCCGTTCCGGAAGATCACCTCGACCATCGCGGTCAAATACTCGTTCAGCAATTCCACGACGACCGGGCCTTCGAGTGACTCCGAGATCTTCGTGAAGCCGCGCACATCGGCGAAGAGAACCGTGACCTCGCGCAGCTCTCCACCTCGTTCGTCGGCGCTCGTTCGGAGAATCTGCTCGGCGACGGCAGGCGAGAAATAGCGCCCGAGGCGCGAGCGATGATCTTTCGCTTCCGCGTATTCACGGGCGATGGCTTCCGGGCGCCGGGAGATCGACCGCGCCACGACGAAAGTCAGGGCGAAGGCCATCATGGTGCTCGGCGCCCACGCGGGGAAGGCGATGCCCACCTCGTGCAGTAGCAGGATCGACAGAAGCGAGGCGACAACGCAGCCGACGGCCGTCGGCCGCCGATTCGCTCCGGTCGGTGAGACCAGGATCAGGATCACGAACGTCGTGATGACGGACCCGGCGACGAGTTGCGGGTAGGGGTTGTCCGCTCCGAGCGACAGGCGCGAGCTGAGGTAGATCATCGGCAGATCCACCAGCGGCACCGTCCACAGCTGAAGCCAGCCCAGCCGCTGGAAAACTCGCGGACCGAGGAGGAAGACCAGCGCCAGCAACAGGTAGATCGCGCGCAACGGCAGGGGCCGCGTCCAGTCGCCTTGGCCGAGACCGTAACCGGCCACGACTCCGACCGTTACGGCGACGCCGAGGGCGGCCACGCGAATGATTCCCAGCTGCCTCGCGTTGCGTCGCCACTCGGCTTCGAGAATCGGTACGATGGATGCGTCCGGTCCAGTGGTGGGTCCCGGGTCAATCACGTGCGGCTCCTTCGAGCACAGTTGGTCTTCACCATGTTGCGGAGTCCGAAGGCAACTCCGCGTCCAGATTGTCCGCCCGACGATCCCGATCGAGCACCGAGTTCACGTCCCTGGTCAGGTTTGGCATCTGGCCGCGCAGAGGTACCATGTGCTCGTGAGCAAAGTCTTGCGGGGAAGAATGGGAGCCGTACCCTTGCCAGCCGTTATGTGAAATCGCCAGCTCATACTGCCTATGCGCCGTTGCAAACGGGGGAGAATGAGAGGGGGCCGCACCGGTAGCCACCCCCCGCCTCCGGCTGATACTTCGAACGGCATCGTGGCCAGCGTCGACTACCAGATCGCGATCATCGGCAGCGGAGCCGCGGGGCTCATGGCGGCCATCCACGCGTCGACCCAGCCGGGCGTGGTCCTCATCACCGACGGTCCGGTCGGGCAGTCGAACTCGATCATGGCGCAGGGCGGCCTGCAGCTTCCGCTGCCGACGGCGGCATCGCGCGCCTCGTTCCTCGGCGACATGCTGCGTTCCGCGCGCGAGCCGCTCGACACCACGTTGCTCCACAACTTCGTGGCCAACGTCGAGCGCACGGTCGAAGAGCTGGCCGACTGGGGTTTGGAGCTCGACCGCGATCCCTCCGGTGCGTTCGTCCGTCAGCTCGCCGGCGGCCTCAGCGAGCCCCGCATCGTCTCGGTACGCGATCAAATCGGCCCAGCCATCATCCGCGTCCTGCGCGATCGCCTGAAGCAGTGCGCGGTCGAGATCCGCGATCGCACACAGGTGGTCGATGTGCAGCCCAACGATGGCGGGTTCACGCTCACCCTCAGCCATCGTGACGGTGAGCCATCGCACCTCACGACCCGCACCGTCGCCGCCTGCAGCGGTGGCATCACGTATCGCCAGGCACAGCGCCTGACGACAGCGACCACCAACCCGTCGAATGCCAACCACGTGCTGTTCGATCGACTCGTCGCTCTCGGCTTGCCGCTGATCCACGGCGACTACTTCCAGTATCAACCGTTCGGAATTGTCGTGACCCACAGCGACGACCCCGGGCGCGCCGTACCGGAGAGCATCACCAACACCGGCGTGCGCCTGCTCGATCGCTTCGGCGGCGACATCGGCAGCATCCGCCAGGATCGGCTCAGCTTGACCCAGCTCATGTTCACGCTCGCCGAGGAAGGACGGGCGGAGCGCCTGGACGACGGCCAGCCCGGGTTCTGGCTGACGCTGAGCGAGGCCGACCCGCAGATCATTGCGACGCGCTTCCCCAAGGTGCATCTCTTTCTCGAACGCCACCACCTCTTCGGCCAGAATGTGCTTGTCTACCCGTTCCTTCACTACTACCTTGGCGGGTTCACAATGAACGCGCAGTGCGAAACCTCGATCCCTGGATTGTTCATCGCCGGTGAGATGACCGGCGGCATCCATGGCCGCAATCGTCTGATGGGCAACGGCATCACCGACTCGCTGGTCCACGGCGGCATCGCGGGGCGCGCCGTCGCCGCATCCGTGGCGGGCTGAGCGTGGCCGACGACGCGCGTTACCTCGGCGCCGGCGCACGCTTGGCGGCGCTCCCCTCGGCCAACCTGGTCGAGTCTGCCTTTCGCGCAGAGCTGCGCTCCGCACGTTTTCTCTACGAGGGCTTGAGCTATGCCGACCTCGCCCATGTGCTCATGCTCGCCGAGCAGCAGATCATTCCCACCGAGCCCGCCACCGCCTTGCTCGGCGCATTGGTCGATCTCCACCAGGCCGGCCTCGGTCAGCTCGCCATCGATCCCAAGTGGGGTGACCTCTACAACAATCGCGACGCGGAGCTGCAGCGCCGGCTCGGCGCGGTCGCCGGCTGGTTGCACGCCGGGCGCGCGCGGCGCGAAGCGCTGACCATCGGCTGGCTCCTGCATCTGCGCGTCACCGGGGCACACCTGCTGCGCGCGCTGCCCGCCTTCGTGCGCGCGGTGGCCCGCGTGGCCGAGCAACACGCCGACTGGCTGATGCCCGATTTCACCTACCTGCAACACGCGCATCCGACGACGTTGGGCCACTTCCTGTTGGGCTTCGCCTACCCCGTGCTGCGCGATGCCGAGCGTTGGCGCGGCGAGCTGCGCTTCGTCGACCGCAGCCCGGCAGGATCGGCGAGCACCAACGGCTCGCGCCTGCCGCTCAGCCGCGAACGCATGCGCGAGCTGCTCGGCTTCGAAGCGCTGGCGGTGCACAACCGCGACGCGATGTGGCAGAGCGACGTGCCCATCAACCTGATGGGCGTGCTGGTATCGCTGGCGACCTCGTTCGACCGTCTGGCCGAGGAGCTGCAGATCTGGGCCACCGACGAGTTCGGCTACTTCGAGATCGCGGACGAGCACGCGCGCACCAGCGTGATCATGCCGAACAAGAAGAACCCGTACGCGCTGGCGTTCGTGCGCGGCCAGGCCCGCGAGCTCACCGGTCAGCTCGTCAGCGTGATCGCAACGAATCAGACGCCGTCGGGACAAATCGACAACCGCAACACCGCCTACGATCTCGTTCCGCGCGCGATCGAGAACGTGTACGCCCTCGCCGGGCTGCTCGGTGACGTGCTCGGCAAGGGGCGCTTCGATCGCGCCCGGCTCGAAGCCCAGGCGCAGACGGGATTTACCTTCGCCACGGAAGCTACGGACCTGCTGATGCTGAACGACGGCGTCGATTCCCGCACCGCGCACGAGATCGTCGGCGCGGCGGTGGCGCAGGCCATCACCGGTCAGCCCTTCGTCGAGGCACTCGCCGCGGCCTTCAGCGCAACCACGGGACGCGTATTGTCCCAGAAGAAGAGCGTGCTCAAAGCCGCGCTCACCGCGCGCAGTATCGTCAGCTCACGCCAGGGCGTCGGCAGCTGTACGCCGGCATCCATCGCGCAGATGATCGCCGAGCTGCGCCACGCGTCGGCGGAAATGGAAGCCGACCTGGAGCGGCACAGCGCGGCGGCAAAGTTCCCGGCCACCTTGCGCGAGGCGGTCGGCAAACGGATCGGACGCGCGTGGTAACTGCTCCTGTCCGATTCAGCTCCCTCTCCGAAAGCGATCGCTCCCTCTCCCGTTGGGAGAGGGAAATTGGAGAGCTTCGCTGATGCGGTTCCGCAACCCCGCCGTCGTCCTCAACCCCGGCGCTGCCGGCATCGGCGTGATCCATGCGCTGGCACTGGGCGGCGTCGACATCATCGCCGTGGGCCGGCGCTGGCCTCCCCTGCTCGGCCGCTTCTCGACCATCCCACGGTTGCAGTTCACCTATCGCGCGGATCGTGGCGAGACGCTCGCGGATGCACTGGTCAAGCTCGCCGGCCGTTTCGACGGCAAGGCGGTACTCTTTCCGGCTATCGACACCGATCTGGAAACCATCATCGACGAACGCGCACGGCTCGCCGAGCGCTACCACATTCCTGCAGCCGAGCATCTCGGACACGAGATCGAGGACAAGAACTGGCAGTACGATCTCGCCGAGCGCACCGGCACGGTGGCGACGCCGCGCAACGTGCGCTTTCTCGCCGGCGAATTCCCGGACGTGCGCGACTTCCGCTTTCCGCTCATCATCAAGCCGACCATCCGCACCCACACCTCGGGGTGGACCGGATTTCGTCTCCGCATCCTGGAAAACGCGAGCGAGGTCGAGCAGTGTCTGACCGAAGTCGCGCGCGACAATCCGGGCCGGCGCATGCAGATCGCCGAGAACATCCCGGGCGAGCCGGATCAGCTCTACACGGTGGGCTCGTACAGCAATGCCGCGGGCAAGGTGCTGCGCACGTACACCGGCCGTAAGATCACGCAGTGGCCATACTATCACGGTGTCGCGAGCGTATCGGAATCGACACACATCCCCGAAGACGTGGTCCGCGGCGCCGCCGCGCTGCTCGACGCGGCCAAGTTCCACGGCATCAGCCAGGTCGAGCTCAAGCACGACGCCCGCGACGGCCGCTACAAGCTGCTCGAGATCAATGCGCGGTCATGGTTCTGGATCAAGCTCGCCGCCTACTCCGGCGTCAACCTGCCTCTCATCCAATACTACGACCTCACCGGCGATCCGCGCCTCGCCGACGCCGTCGCCGTCCCGCAGCGCGACGACAACTTCTGGGTGCACGACCTCTACGTCACCCTCAACAACCGCGACTCCGAACGCCAACGCATCGTCGAGCTCTCGCAAACCAAGAGACGAATCTCGTCGGTGGACCTCCCCGAGGAAGACCTGCTCCACTATGTCTACCGCTTTACAGCTTTCCTCCGCGCCCGCTTCGGCATCGGCGGCGCGACGTAGACTTCCTTGCCTATGACCAGAGCAGCCATGCACCGCTCCGATTGACCCCTGCAGCCCGCTACCTTACCGTCGCGGCATGGGTATCACGAAGGTGCAGGCCCGCGTTCGTCGATCGGATGGACGTGGAGGATCTCGCCACGTGGACTTTTTGGTGGATTCCGGAGCGATTTACTCCGTCTTGCCCGAGAACATTTGGCGTGCCCTGCACCTCAAACCCCGACGGCGAGTCGAGTTCAGGCTGGCCGACGGAACATCGATCGAGCGCGCGGTATCCGAATGCCAGTTCGAAATTCGAGGCTGCAGCGCCACCTCGCCGGTGGTGTTAGGGGAGGGCGACGACGGCGCGCTGCTCGGAGCGGTGACGCGCGAAACTCTGGGATTGATGTTGAATCCCCTGACGCGCGAAATCCTTCCGATGCAGGTGATCCTCGCCGCTATGTGTGCGACACGCGACCACACCGCCGCCAAAGCGCGCTAGCGCCCTTTGGAGTGCGCCGCAATCGCAGCGCTTTGGATCCGGCGGCCGACAAGCCACAGCGGTGTTCCACACCGCACCCCAAATTACTTCTTACCGTTCGACAGCATCGTATCCGCGCGTAGGCCTTGGCGGATCGTTTCGAGGGAGATGACTTCTTCGGGCGCGATGTTGCCGAGATTGACGTTGGCGCCGAAGTGCTTGACGAGCCAGACTTGCTGGTTCTTTTGCGGGCCTTCGAAGATCAGCTTCGATGTGTCGATCTCAACTTCGATCTCTTCGATCAAGCCGCTGCGAATCTCGCCGCTCTCGCGATAGAGGCCGACCGTGCCTGATTCGCGCCCCTCGGTGACCACCTTCCAGGCGCCGGCGTTGAGCTCACCCTTGATCTGTTTCACCCAGCGATAGGGGGCGACGACCACGGCGGAGTCCTTGCTGCCGACCTCGGAGAGCACGCGGAAATGTTTGGCCAGGCGCTCGATGTAGCGCAGCTTGTCTTCTTCGGGCAGATCGATGACCCCGTCGGAAATTTCGACCAACGGGAAGCGCTTGTCCCGCAAGAAGCTGACGTACTCGTCGACCTTGCCGCGCTTGATCGCGATCTCGAACAGGCTGCCGCCGCAACAGATCTCGATGCCCCGCCGATGGCACAGCTCGATCTTGGCGTCGAGGTTTTCGACCACCACCGCGGTACCCCAGCCGAACTTGACGATGTCGACGTAGCTCGCGGCGACTTCGAAGAGATTCTCCAACTGCGACACCGACATGCCCTTGTCCAGGACATGCGTGATGCCGGCCGTACGAGGCTTGGCAGTGCGTGCGGGATCGCGA
Source organism: bacterium (assembly GCA_031413515.1). Lineage (GTDB taxonomy): Bacteria > Myxococcota_A > UBA9160 > UBA9160 > UBA4427 > TMED88. Next base: position 7,371 of record JANOFF010000113.1, on the reverse strand, counting down.
AACAGGTGCTGCATGTCGTTATCGAATCGGGTCTTTCACCACTACCACCCTCGTCCCATTTCGCAAGGTAAAGGTAAAGGTAGAGGTAGGGGCGACGCACGCGCCCCTACAACCGCCCTTTCGCTATCGCCACGCGGCCCCAGCGCACGCCGTTGGCCCAGCCGCGTTGCGCGGTGTTCCAGAAGAAGCGGATGTCCTCTCCCTTGGGAATGAGAACATCGAAGGGCGAGATACGCGATTCGACCACATACGCGATCAGCAGCGTGAGACATGCGGCGGTGTAGGAGATCGCCGTGGCCACGGCCGTGCCGACAATCCCCCAGGTGGGAATGGTGTGGGAGTTGAGCACCACGTTGCTCACCAGCGCCAGCAAGCCGGCGAAGATGTTGATCTGTTGCCGCCCGCGGCTGGTGAGATCGCGCGTCAGGATGACGTACAGCGACATCATCACCACACCGACCCCGGCCCACGCCAGCGGGGCACCGGCGGGAGCGTACGGCTTTCCGTACCAGGCGACGATCACCCACGGGCCGAAAAATGCCAGTGCCACCGAGGCCGGGATCGTCAGCATCAACGTACGGCGCGCCGTCTGCGCCCTCAGTCGATGCACTTGTTCCTTGGGGAACGACGCCAGGCGGGGAAAGAGCACCGTCCCGGGTTTTTCGGAGGCTCGATTAGTTGAGTCCGACCCCCACCATGGGGGCGGCCTCGCGGCCATAGTAGGCCGCCTCGTACTCGATTGGCGGTACGTGGCCAAGCGGCTCGAGGAGCCGCCGGCCGTTGTACCAATCCACCCACGCCAGCGTGGCGAACTCGACGTGGTCGGCATCGCGCCACGGCGCACGCCGATAGATGACCTCGGTCTTGAAGAGGCCGATTACGGTCTCCGCCAGGGCGTTGTCGTAACTATCCCCGACGCTGCCAACCGAGGGGGCAATGCCCGCCGCCGCCAGCCGCTCCGTGTACCGCAGCGCAAGATATTGCACGCCGCGGTCGCTGTGATGGATTAGGCCGTCGCGGTCCGGGCGCGCATGGATCGCCTGCTCCAGCGCGTCGAGCGCGAGGTCGGTGCGCAAACTCGTCGCCACCTTCCAGCCGACGATGCGGCGCGCAAACACATCGATCACGAACGCGACGTAGACGAAGCCCGCCCACGTCATCACGTACGTCAGGTCCGCCACCCACAGCGCGTTCGGGCGCGGCGCGGTGAAGGTCCGTTGCACCAGATCGGCCGGACGCGGCGCGGCGGCGTCTGACACGGTGGTGACCGTGTAGGCGCGGCCGCGCCTCACCCCCTGGAGTCCGAGGCGCCGCATCAATCGCTCCACGGTACAGCGCGCGACGCGGATGTCGTCGCGCCCGAGTTGCCGCCACACCTTCTCGACGCCGTAGACCTGGAAGTTGTCGTCCCACACCCGCTGCACCTCTGGGCGCAGCAGCGCGTCACGCTGCACGCGCGGACAGCGGCGCGTCGGATCGGCGGCAAGCGCGCGGTGGGCGTAGTACGTCGATGGGGCGATCGGCACCTGCGTGCAGATCGGCTCGACCCCGTAGGCGTCGCGGTGGGCGTCCACGAACGCCACCATCACTTCGGTCGGCGGTCGAGCTCCGCCTGCGCGAAATACGCCGCCGCCTTGCGCAGGATCTCGTTCGCCCGGCGCAGCTCGCGGACCTCGCGCTCTAGCTCGCGCATCCGGTCGCGCTCCGTCGTCGTCAGCTGCCTATGCGCCCGAGCATGTAGATGGAGAGCTGATGATCCATCTGCAGCTTGACCCAGCTCGGGGCGCCCGGCGTGATGTCTTCGGAGCTGGTTTTGTGTTCGACAATCAGCCGCCGTCCGTCAACCACGGCGCGCGCGTTGATCTTGCCGGCGAGCCGCCACGTCCGTGAAGGCTGCATCGTCGCGGGATTGAGCAGCGGACCCTCGAAGCTGTCCTCGACCCCGGCGACCTCGTACCCCTGGTCATGCCAGCGGGTGTCATACCCGCGCAGCAACTCCTCGATGCGGACCTGCACGAAGGGGTCCGCTGCGCCATCGGCCACGGCCGCCAGTGCGGCGCTCAACGCCGTCTCGGGTTCGCCGGCCTGATGCGCCAGCCACCATGCTTCTAGGCCGGTATGGATCGCCGAGCCGAACGTCAGCGCCTCGCTCTCGCGTCGCGGACGCCAGCCGTCGACGTACTGCAGGCGCTCGTAGCGGGCGCAGCGTCTGTATGCGCGCAGGCGACTGAACGTCGGCAACTGGCTCATCCCCTTACCCTCCCCGCGACCGTCAACGCCGCGTTCGTCTCCTCCATGATGCGCGTGGCGCGCGTGACCAAGATCGAGCGCATCTGTTGCTCTCGCTGTTCGGCCAGCGTGAGGCAGTGCTCGAGGTGGCGGATGCGGTCGGCCATCGCCTGCGGCGAGTCGGCGCGCGGTAGGAGCGTGACAGTGGCGCTCATGCCTGCTCCTCGACCGCATCGATCGCAGCCAACTCGCCGGGCCAGAGGTGCCCGGGCATCGGGATGAGCCCGTAGCCAGGGCACTCGTGGTCGCAGTATCCGTTGGATGCCTCCATAGGCACGGAACGACCACGCGGGGCTTTCCGTTGCCCACATGCGGCACACTGCGGCATCAGTTCGCACTCGATAGTGCAGTCTTTCAGCCAGTCGGGGCGTGCGGTCATGCCTGCTCCTTGACCAGCGCCGCACACCGCTGGCACAGCGGCGCGTGGAGCTTCGCGTTCCAGCACACCTCGCACAGCCGCACCTCGCCGCACTGGGTCCAGACGTTGGGCACGGGCGGCGGTGGCAGCATGTCGCAGCCGCAGCAGTAGGGGGTGACCATCTTCATGCCTGCTCCTGCTCGACGATGACCGCGACGCGCTCGACTTCACCCCAGCCGGGCAGGCTGTGCTCGGTGGTCAGGCAATCGGTGGCGATGGCCGGGCCGTCGAGCTGCGGCCAGCGATCGCGCTCGGTCGCGGTCACGTCGCCGCGCCGCGTGGTGATGCGGTACCGGGTCACGGCAGCCCCCGTGCCGCCGCGTCAACCGAGCTGGCTGTCACGGGACGCGACCTGAGCCCCGGCCCACCATAGCTCCCCTCGCGCGGCCCCCGCCGCCGCGCGGCCGCCCGCGTGCGCCCTGCGTTCGCCCCGGGTCCCTGCCGCGGACCGCTGCCGAGCGTCAGGGACGCTGGGCCGGGCCTCGGCACCCTTGTCAGTGCCTCGCGCCCCGCGCTCGGAGCGTCATCGGTCGGTCGCGGACCCGGCCGCCGACCCGTCCGATACAGGGACCTATGCCAAATCGCCAGCTCATGCTGCCTATGCGCCTCCAGGAGACGGCGCGCCGAATCGCCTGCGGCATCGACCCGGAGGTCGCTCAGCAATTGCCGGTGATCGCCTCCGAGTGGGTTCGACCGCCTCGTGGGCCCGGTGGTGCCGATCGGGCCGTCGCACCCCCACCCTGACGCCTGACACCGCCCGCGCGGCGAGCCTGGTCAGTCGACGAAGAAGCGCCCCCAGCGAGTCCCCTGGAAATGGCATTTGAGCTCGTCGTAGTTCTCAACCGTCTCACGGGTCGACTGGGACAGCTTGACCGTCGCGGGCTCCAGCGCGATCGCGTCGTCGACTCCGATATGGCGAAGAATCATTCCGATACTGCGCGCGGAGTCGTGGTCCAGGTCCTCGTAGAGCACCGTGAGCGCCTGTGGAAACCGCGCCCCGCCGACCGCCTGCCAGGACTCCATTTCCTCGCAATTCTCCGCAATCTCTCGAGGGGATAGTCGCAACGTCACGCGGCGGATGGATGTGTCCTCACCAGTCCGGACGAACCATTGATCGGTCAGGCGCGCCACCCGGTGTGAGACGTACCGGTGGAACAGATTCTCACGGATCAGATGGATGACCCGCACTGTCGGAGGCAACGCGGACCAGAAATCAGTGAACAGTTCGGCGTCATATGCCGGCATGCCATGGTAGGCATGCGCGCGAAATCCCCACCGGCGCGGGAAGGCATGGGCCCCGAAGTAGGCGAGACGCGCGGCGGTATGCAGCGGCGCGCCGGCGGCGAAACCCTGCGGGCCGAGGTGCACCGGTTTCGTGCTGAAGATCTCACCGAAGCAGCGGATCTGCGGATGCTCGTTGAGCATCCGCCCCAACATGATGCTGCCGCTTCGCGGCAGGGACTGTAGGACGAAATGTGGCGCGCTGGTCTCATGCGCGGCGGGGCGGGGCGCGGGCTTCGTGTGTCTGGGCATGATTGCCTCCGGTTGCTGCAGCACCAGAAGCCGGACGGACGGATCACAGCGATTGATAGATATTTGATTGCACGACGGCGCGTCGAAATGACTCGAAGCGGATCCGGTCCTTCAGGGCCGCGGACTGACACAAGTACTCATGTCCACGGCGAAGGTCTTCGCTGTTGAGCAGGCGGGCGGCGTCGGCCAGGTCGTCGAAATACAACGGGTAGTCCGGCCCAAGATACTCGATCACGGCGGGGTGTCGGTTCACCAGCAACGGTGTGTTGCGCGCCAGGCATTCAATCACCGAGTTGTTGGCGCTGGCGTCGATCAGGTCCAGAAACACCACGTTTCTGCTCAATAACCGATCGTAGCTTGTTCTTGGCTGCCAGGGTAGCAACTCGACACTGCCGTTGTCCCGCAGGACGCGGTGCAGGTGATCGTAGAGCCGCTCGTGCTGGCACTTCAGCACCCATTTCCGGAAATCCGGGGCCGACAAGTCGTAGAACGATTGAAACCGTCGCAGCCAGTGGCCGATCAGGAGGACTGTCTTGTGCTCGTTGCGACGGAACGACTCGAAGTCGAACCGCGGGCAGTCGAAGGACGTGGGATGCGCGACGACGTCCACCGGACACGGGACGCGCGGCTCCACGTACGCGCGGAGATGCTCGGAGAGGCAGAACAACCCCCGGCATCGGTCGATGTTACGCCGCCACACTTCGGTTGCCATCATCGCCGGCACGCTGGCATCTCGCTTGCGTCCGTACAGAGTTTCAAGATGCGCCGGGGCAAGAATCGCCTTGTGAACGAATCCCACCCACGGTTCATCCAGGACGATGGAGTCTCTGATCAGGCGCTCCACCGAATCGACCAGCAGCACCCCTCCGTCGGGACACGCGAACTGTTGCAGGACCTGCCCGCAGGGACCCCAACCGCTGCGGTGATGGGCCCACGCCGTCAGCGAGCGCACCTTGAACTTGCGCAGCGGTGCGGGCAGCGCTGCGCAGGGCACGACCACGGAATCGCGCTCGACCCGTCCACCGGCGCGCGAGCGCATCATAGGCGGGGGCCGATGACATGCCGCAAGGCGACCGGTGGCGCGGTGCGATACGGTGCCCGCTGGGGGAGCGCGCCGCGTTCCAGGGCGCGGCGCGTGTGCCAGAATCGCCGCTGACAGTCGGACTTGATGCGCAGTCTCGCCGGAGAGTGATGCCCGGTGTCCGGGCTGCCGGTCAACGAATCGGTGCGCGACTGTCGAAAATAGGAGACGAAGGGGATGTTCGTGATTGTGCCCCAGTGGTGAGATCTCCAGAGAAACTCGGCATCTCCGAAGAAACGCAGCCCGGTCGCGTAGCCGCCGGAGCGCACCACAAGAGCGCGGGACACCAGACTGGTCGGATGCAGCAGGGCGTGCACCGGAGCGGCGGCCAGGGCGCGGTTGGCGTCAGCAGGGAACAGACAACAGGTTGCCGACTGACCCGCCTGCCAACGCCCTTCCTGACAACCGACCAGATCGGCCCCCGTGCGCGCGGCTGCCCGAAGCAGCAGGTCGAGCCGGTCGTGCGCCGACCAATCGTCGGCGTCTTGAAACAGGTAGCCATCGTAGTCGGTGTCGGCGATCACTTGCTGGATAACCCGGTAGGGCCCGTGATTCCGTTCGGCAGCCAGCAGCGTGCAGCCGGCGAATCGTGCGACGATGTCGGCGGGTGGATCCGGGGAGCCATCGTCGATCACCACGATGGCATCCGGTTGCCGTGTCTGCGACAGGAGGCTCGCCAACGCGGTCGCGAGCCACGTCTCACAGCGAAAGTGGGGCACGACGGCCAGAATGCGCGACCGTTCGTGCAGGCAGCCCGCCGGCCTGGCGCGCGGGGCTGGCACGTCATCCGCGACCTGTGCCGATGCAATCTCGACGGACCACCGCTCCCGGTGAATCCTGTCCGCCAGCGACAGGAACGATTCTCCGATCGGGGAGTCCTGCCCGGCCAAGAGGTCGAGAAGATCGCCGGTTGCCAGCCATCCGATCTGCCCGGGGAGTGGCTGTTCGCGATGGCGGTCACGCGGCAAGTCGTACTTCGGTAGCCAGGGCAGGACGCAACGCGTCTTCGTCCGCAGGGACTCCCAACCGGGAGGGACGTATGCCGCATCCGCCGGAAGCCAGGCAAGACGAGCGGGTCGACGGTCGCCCAGCCAGTTCCGGAGGGCCTCGACGTCGTCGGCCGATCGGTCGGCGCACTCTTGACCCGACGCGCGAACGAGCACCACGTCGGCCCTGTCACCCATGTCGCTCAACAGCGACCGACATTCGGCCAACAACTCGGGCGGGACGAGCAGGAGCAGGTGATCGACCGCCGACGTGGCGTGCGCCAGCAGTTCGGACACTCGCGTGTGCCAGCGCGGGGAGGCCGCGATGCCGGCCACGACGAGGTTTTTCAATGTGTCACGCGCCCGCTGGTCCATGCTCGTGGGAAGTCCCATTCGCTGCGCCGGCGGCCGGTGCCGCGGGTCACGCCGGGCGCATCGTGTCCGGGCTCCAGTAGGCGCGCATCGAGGTGATCAGCCCGTCGTCGCTGAAGGTCATCACATCGACGATCTCGACGACCATGCCAGCCATCCCGTGCGGATAGCCGAGCATCGGCGCGGCGGCGTACCGGTCGGCTACCCGGACGCGGCCGTCCAGCTCGAGGCGGAGCTTGCCGGCGGCGTTCCGGTACAGTTCGGCGATGGCCGCGCGCCCGCGGCGGGGCTGGGAGCCGACCGGGTCCTCGACCGTGGCGTCGTCGGCATAGAGCGCCATGATGCCGTCACAGTCGCCGCGCGTCATGCCATCGACGTAGCGCGACAGAACGTCGCGCATGTGTTCCGCGGTCAGCGTGCTTGCCGGCATCCGATGCTCCCTTCTCCCTCGCCTTTCTCTACGCGATCGAGTAGCCGCCGTCGACCGCGAGCGTCTGGCCGGTAATGTAGCGGGCCGCCGGACTCGACAGAAAGAGCCTGCCGCGGACCGCTGCCGAGCGTCAGGGACGCTGGGCCGGGCCTCGGCACCCTTGTCCGTGCCTCGCGCCCCGCGCTAAGAGCGTCATCGGTCGGTCGGGGACCCGGCCGCCGACCCGTCCGATACAGGGAACTATGCCAAATCGCCAGCTCAT